>WQYC01000030.1 GCA_009781425.1 Oscillospiraceae bacterium | reverse complement strand
ATCAGTGTCAGCGTCTGTATCAGTGTCAGCGTCTGTATCAGTGTCAGCGTCTGTATCAGTGTCAGCGTCTGTATCAGTGTCAGCGTCTGTATCAGTGTCAGCGTCTGTATCAGTGTCAGCGTCGGTATCAGCGTCTGCGTCGGTATCAGCGTCTGCGTCGGTATCAGCGTCTGTATCAGCGTCTGTATCAGCGTCTGCGTCTGTATCAGTGTCAGCATCGGTGTCAGCGTCTGTATCAGTGTCTGCGTCGGTGTCTGCGTCTGTATCAGTGTCTGCGTCGGAATCAGCGTCAGTGTCCGAATCAGCGTCTGTATCGGCGTCTGCGTCTGTATCAGCGTCAGCGTCTGTATCGGCGTCAGCGTCAGCGTCCGTATCAGTGTCTGTATCAGCGTCAGCGTCAGTGTCCGAATCAGCGTCTGTATCGGCGTCTGCGTCTGTATCAGCGTCAGCGTCTGTATCAGCGTCTGCGTCTGTATCAGCGTCTGCGTCCGTATCAGCGTCTGTGTCCGTGTCTGTATCAGCGTCCGTGTCAGTGTCTGTATCAGTGTCAGCGTCTGTGTCGGCGTCTGTATCAGTGTCAGCGTCTGTATCAGCGTCGGCATCTGTATCAGCGTCAGCGTCTGCGTCTGTATCAGTGTCAGCATCGGTGTCAGCGTCTGTATCAGTGTCTGCGTCGGTGTCTGCGTCTGTATCAGTGTCTGCGTCGGAATCTGTATCGGTGTCAGCGTCTGTATCTGCGTCAGCGTCTGTATCAGTGTCAGCATCGGTGTCTGCGTCTGTATCAGCGTCTGTATCAGTGTCAGCATCGGTGTCTGCGTCTGTATCAGCGTCCGTATCAGCGTCTGCGTCAGCGTCTGTGTCGGTATCAGCGTCTGTATCAGTGTCAGCATCGGTGTCTGCGTCTGTATCAGCGTCCGTATCAGCGTCTGCGTCAGCGTCTGTGTCGGTATCAGCGTCAGCGTCAGTGTCCGAATCAGCGTCAGCGTCTGTATCAGTATCAGCGTCTGCATCGGTGTCTGCGTCTGCATCGGTGTCAGCGTCTGTATCAGCGTCAGTGTCCGTATCAGCGTCAGTGTCCGTATCAGCGTCAGTGTCCGTATCAGCGTCAGTGTCCGTATCAGCGTCAGCGTCTGTATCAGCGTCAGCGTCCGTATCAGCGTCAGCGTCCGTATCAGCGTCAGCGTCAGCGTCAGCGTCCGTATCAGCGTCAGCGTCTGTGTCGGTATCAGCGTCTGTGTCAGCATCAGCGTCAGCGTCGGTGTCTGCGTCGGCATCTGTATCAGTGTCTGCGTCCGTATCAGCGTCTGCGTCCGAATCATCATCCGAATCTGCGTCAGCGTCGCCGTCTGTATCGGTGTCTACATCAGTATCTACATCTGTGTCCGTATCTGTATCAGAATCGGTATCGCTGTCAGAGTCCGCGTCAGCGTCTGCGTCGGTATCAACGTCAGAGTCAGCGTCATCGCCGTCATCATCGTCATCGGGCTCGTCGTCCTCTTCCTCCTCCGGCTTTCTTCCGGGTGTTGTGTCATTAGGTATGTAGAACACGTTTTCAAAGATTACGTTACTGCCCGGAGTTTTTCCGCCAGAGCGTGTGGTAAAGTAGCCTGTGCCCTCAGAAGTGTTGTAGAATCCCTCTTCGTTGCCGTTTACATACCAAATTTCATAAACGGCGTCGCTGTACTGCCAACCTGTTATTTCGCAGTCAATCTCCCAAACGAGGACATATCCTGTGAAGCGTTCTTTGTCGGAAACAGGGACGGTAACTGACATCTGCTCGTCAAAATTGTTAAGCGTAATAGTTTCTGTGCCTTGCCCGACCAATGCATAGCTGCTTCTGCTTCCTAACAGGCGGGGCGCGCCTCTGTATTCAAAAATTTCATATCCAAAGGTGAAGTCGATAGGGAATTCAGCAGTGTTGAGCTCGCCGCTCAAAGCCGCGGTTTTAGTAATAGTGAAGCTCAAGCCGTCTTCGTCTTCGATTTCATCTTCTGGCACGCGCAGAGAATCAAAGTCAAAGAGCTGCCAACCGAACTCTGTGTTCCCGATGAAGCTGTCAGCGATTAACTGTCCGTAAATATGTCCGCCGCTTCCTGTAACTGCAGCGTGGGGCGCGAAAATCGTGCCTTCAATTGAATTTTTTATATTAACAGTTTCAACACCTGTTATATTGTACAGAATTTTTTCGGCGAGCAGCTGGTTGCCTGAAAGAGTATGCATACCATTGTAATTAACATAGTCAATACGCAGTTCTACGGAATCGTCGCCGCCCGCGCCTATGATATTAATAACTGCGGTTGCACCCGCCGGCACATTCACTATAATACCGTTCCAGCCGGGACCGTTCCACACGTTGCTCGGAATACTAAAAATGTTTACATCTTTATCTGTGCCTGTTAAATGTATAGCGCCCCATTTGAGCTCGTAGTCGTTCGCAGGCATAGCCGCAAGTGCCGCACTCAGCGCGTCAACTTTTTCAAACAAATCGTTGAAGTAGCCGTTCACAACTGCGCTGTCTGTCAGCTCGTACTTACCTCTTTCACCGCCTCTGCCGAAGGTTCTCAAGGCTTCGGTGTTCTGCGCGTTGTCGCTGATTACGAATCTGTCATTTCTGTTATTGTTTACAGGTAAGTAAACACATTCGCCGGCAATAACTGCCGCCACGCTGTATTCGCCTGCTCTGTGGAGATTGTTTTTCACGTTCACAGAATATGCGTCAGCACTCCAGCTCGAGAAATTCCCGCCGACCGCTATGCGGCCCTCGGCGTCAGCACCTGTGACGGTGAAGTCTCCGCGAGTGATTACGCTGAAGGTCCCCATTCCTCCTAAATCGGACGAATCGGAAGCGTTAGCGTATGCCGCCAACACCAAAACTGCCTGCAACGAGAGCATAAATGCAACCACCATTACAAGCGACAGTATCCTTCTGAATTTGCTTTTCATGTCAAAACCTCCAACAGTTTTTATATTTTTAGCGGGATAATTTACAATTTACCCATAATATACCATATATAACCATTATACACATATTAGAAAAATTTGTCAATACCTAAATTGAAAATAATTGAAAATTATTAAATACTTTTAAAGAAAGAAAAAACTATTGACTTTCTCGTCCCGGCGTAGTACAATTATATAATATACATTTATAGGGGTTTACATATTATGAACACTAAAAGAAGAATCTTTCTTTCTATGATAACGCTGACGATTATTTGCTGTGTTGCTGTGTTCGTTTCGTCTATTTTGCTTTACAACAGAGAACTGCGCAATACTATGCACAGAGAAATCGATACAGCCATAAGAATAGTTGAAAATGAAATCAAGGATTTATCTGAAAAGTCAAATTTAGTAGCAATAGCAATGGGAGAACATTTTGGCTTGACTGAAGCAATCTTAAATAACGACCGCGAAAGAATTGCACAAATTTCAAACTCGCTGAACGATATGGCGCGGATTGATTTTTGCACAATTGTTGACAAAAACGGCATTGTAATGTCGAGAGTGCACGAACCCGACAGATACGGCGACAGCCTTTTCGAGCTTCCGCACATAAAACCCGCCCTCCAAGGGGAAACCATAACGCATATCATTCCGGGCGTCACCATACCTCTCGGGGCGATGTCGGGCGCGCCTATTTATGACACTGATGGGGAAATCATCGGCGCAATATCCTTAGGGTTCAGATTAGATTCACAAGGCATTGTTTATAAACTGAAAGAAACGACAGGCTGTGAAATAACGTTTTTCTTAAACGATAAACGAATATCGACAACTTTGAAGGACGCAGACGGAGCATATATTTTAAATACGATAGCAGACGAAGATATTAGCGGAATAGTGCTCGGCGGCGAACGCTTCTCGGGAAGAATAGAGCTTTTCGGCGAGAATATCCTTGTAACGTATATCCCGCTGTACGGCGTCGATGATGAAGTCGTGGGAATGGTTGCCATTGGATATTACACGGCTGAAGACGTGCGGAAAAACTTAATTTTCAGCGGAAGCGGATTGTTGATTACTCTGCTCGTGCTTGTTGTTTGCGTAATTCTTGCACGATATATTTCAAAAGCTATTGAAGAACGCTTGAATAAAGCGAATAAACGTACAATGCTTATGCTCGATACGTCGCCGCTGTGTGCCCAGATATTTAACAGGGACATCGAGACAATCGACTGTAACGAAGCGGCTGTAAAGCTGTATGGCTTCAACAATAAGCGGGAATATATCGACAATTTCATGAAATCCTGCTCTCCTGAATTTCAGCCGGACGGGAGGCGTTCGGAAGAAAAAGCCAAAGAAATGGTAACAAAAGCCTTTGACCAAGGTCATATTATTTTTGAATGGACGCATCAGATACCTGCGGACGGAACTCCGTTCCCTGCGGAAATTACGCTTGTTCGTGCAAAATATGACGATGACGATATAGTCATAGGCTACACAAGAGATTTAAGAGAGCATAAGCGTATGTTGCATTTGATAGAGAGGGTTTATTCCACTATTTCTGCAATGTTTGAATCAAATCCGCATATAAATATACTTTTCGACGATACATTTAATATAGTTGACTGCAATCCCGCGTCCTTAAAATTCATGCGTTGTGAATCAAAAGATGAGCTTTTAGAAAGCTTTACACAGCGTATGGCGGTATTTCTCCCCGAATTTCAGCCGGACGGACGCCGCACCGTGCCCTTGATTGAAAGGCTCAAAATAACTGCAGAAGAAGGCATGAACGCAATCAGCACAGTGATAAACCTGCACGGAAAACCAAGATACCTTGATATGGAATTTAGAAGAATCCCGTATGAGGACACCTTTGCTATTGCCGCTTATGTTCATGACGTGACGGAAATCCGTGAGCACGAGGCAGAGCTTGCTAAAATAAACATGGAAGCAAAGAAGCTTCAAATTAATTTAGAGAACGAGCGCGCCATGCTTCAAACGATATTTGATTCGATTCCCGACATTATATTCTGTAAGGACACCGATTTAAACTATACGCGCTGCAATAAAAGTATGCTTGAGTTTTTCGGTCTTACAGAAGATAATATTATCGGAAAAGACGATATTACCGGGCTTAAAATCCCGTCTCAATTAGCAGACGGCTACAAGATTGCCGACAGCGAAGCTATGAAAGAGAATAAAATATTCGTGGCGGAGGAGTATGTGCCCGCCTTTGACGGACGCTTACGAATGTTTGAAACAATTAAAGTCCCGCTGAAGCAGCACGGTGAAGTGACGGGGCTTATGGGAATAGCCCGCGATATTACCAAGCGCAAGGCTATGGAAGAAGCCGCTCAAAGCGCGAACCGTTCAAAAACTGTCTTCTTAGCCAATATGAGCCATGAAATCAGAACGCCGATGAACAGTATTATCGGCTTCTCCGAGCTCGCACAGAATGACAATATCCCCGAAATGACAAGAACATATCTTGTCAATATTCAGGACAGCGCGGAATGGCTGCTTAAAATTATTAACGATATACTTGATATTTCCAAAATCGAATCAGGTAATATTGAATTTGAGCATATTCCTTTTGATTTGCCTAATATTTTTTCGTATTGTCAAGCGGCAATCATGCCTAAGCTCACGGAAAAAGGAATCATGTTCTATTGCTATGCGGAGCCGTCTATCGGGAAGAAGCTGCTCGGCGACCCGGTGAGACTGCGGCAGATTATCATGAACCTTCTGTCTAATGCCGTTAAGTTTACGAATTCCGGCACGGTAAAGTTTTTAGCGTCTGTTTCCGGCTCAACGGAAGACAGCGTAACTGTTCAATTTGAGGTTAAAGACAGCGGAATAGGCATGACTCCCGAGCAGATTGAAAAGATATTCAATCCGTTTACGCAGGCGGAGGACAGCATAACGCGCAGGTTCGGCGGTACGGGCTTGGGGCTTACGATAGCGAAGAATATTATCGAGCTTATGGGCGGCACGCTCAATGTTGAAAGCACGCCCGGCGTCGGCAGTAAATTCAACTTTGAATTAAAATTTGATTTAATTGACGAAGCTGATATACCTCACGAAAAAATTGTACTTAACGAGTTTGAAAGACCTAATTTCAAAGGCGAAGTGCTGATTTGCGAAGATAACAGCTTAAATCAGCAGGTTATCTGCGACCACTTAGGGCGGGTAGGATTAAAAACCGTTGTGGCGCATAACGGCAAGGAAGCTGTGGACATTGTATCGAAGCGCGTAAAAAACAATGAAAAAATGTTCGACTTGATTTTCATGGATATTCATATGCCTGTCATGGACGGGTTAGACGCTTCGGCAAGAATCGTGGAGCTCGGTGTTAAAACGCCTATCATAGCTTTAACCGCAAATATAATGTCAAACGACATGGAATTATACAAAACAAGCGGAATGTTCGACACGGTAGGGAAGCCCTTCACCACGCAGGACTTGTGGAGGTGCTTAGCGAAATATATTCCTGTTGAAAGCTATACCGCTATCGACAAGCATCGTCAAGCCGCCGAGGAAAGCAAAACTCAAAAGGCAATGAAGCTAAACTTTGTGAAAAATAATCAAACTACGTATGATGAAATTATTTCCGCTGTGAGCGTCGGTGACATAAAATTGTTGCACAGATTAGTGCATACACTGAAAAGTAATGCAGGTCAAATCGGGTGGAAGCGGCTTCAGGCGGTAGCGGCTAAGGTGGAGGCTTCGATTATAAACGATAAAACTCTGCCGGCTCTCAACAGCGAAGAAATGCAAATCCTCAAAGCAGAGCTGAAATCAATCCTTGAAGATTTAGCTCCGCTCTTGAAGGAACTGGACGAAATGAAAAATAACGCAGCTCCTCTTGACAAAGAGCAAATGCTTGAATTGTTTGAAGAATTAGAACCTCTGCTGAAAGCCAACAACACCAAATGCTTAAATTTTGTTAACAAGCTGTATGGCATACCAAAAACAGATGAGCTGATAATCAACATAGAAGGCTACAGATTTTGGGAAGCACTTACGTCACTTGAAAACTTGAGAAAGGAATTAGGTATCTGAGCATGAATAAAGTAAATAAATACAGCGTATTAATCATTGACGACGAACCGAACAACATACTCGCATTGACGGAGATTTTAGAAGAGACGTATACCGTTTGTGCTGTGATAGACAGCAGTAAAGCTGTTGAAACAGCGGAAAGGGATATACCTGACGTTGTTTTGCTTGACATTCTTATGCCTAATATGGACGGCTTTGATGTAATTACAGCGTTAAAAGGCTCTGAAAAAACCCGTGATATTCCTGTGATTTTCATTACCGGTCTTAATAACACCGAATCCGAGGCAAAGGCTCTTACCTTGGGTGCGGCGGATTATATAACCAAGCCTTTCCATAATGCAATCGTTAAAATGCGGGTAAACAATCAAATTAAAATTATCGAAGCGGACGAAAAAAAGAGGCTGTTAGATGAAATAAACGAAGCCAACATGATGAAGAACAACACGCTCAATGCAATGATAAGCGTGCTGAACAGTATCGATACAAATATTTATGTCACTAATCCTGATACGGGCGAGCTGCTTTTCATTAACCAGCACATGAAGAACGGCTTCGAGATTGCAGGCGACGAAGCAATCGGGAAGTATTGCTATGAAATATTCAGAAACGCGAAATCGCGGTGTGAATTCTGCCCTTGCTATGAGCTTGACAAAAACCCGGATTCCACTATCGTTTGGAACGAGTATATCCCCGCCTTAGATGTTCATGTACGTCATTCGGACTGCTATATAAACTGGTATGACGGCAGACGGGTTCATTTGCAAAACGCAGTCGATATAACCGAGCTTGTTAAGAAAACAGAAGAAGCGCAAGCCGCAAGCAAAGCTAAAAGCGAGTTTCTCGCGAACATGAGCCATGAAATCCGCACGCCTATGAATGCGATTATAGGAATGACCACCATCGGAAACAGAACTACCGACGCAGAGAAAAAGAGCTTTGCTTTTAAGCAGATAGAAGAAGCTTCTACGCACTTGCTCGGAATCATAAATAATATATTAGACATAGCTAAAATTGAATCGGGTAAGCTGGAGCTTTCAAACATTGAATTTGATTTCAAAAGCATTATTGATAAAATATTCGCGGTAACTAAAGTAAGCGCAGATGAGAAACAGCAAACTATAATTGTTAATACAGATGAAAAAATACCTGCTGTTGTTATTGGTGACGACCAGCGGCTGACGCAGGTGATAACTAACTTATTATCCAACGCGATTAAGTTCACGGACGAAGGCGGTCAAATCCGATTAGAAGTATTGTTATCGGAAAAAACTGAAAAGGATTGCGAACTGCGTATCGAAGTGACGGATAACGGTATCGGAATCCCTCCCGAGCAGCAGGAAAAGCTGTTTGACGCTTTTGAACAGGCGGATTTGAGCACAACGCGTACATACGGCGGGACAGGGCTGGGGCTTAATATTTCCAAGCAGATTGTTCAGGCGATGGGCGGCGATATATGGGTGGAATCTGATTCGGGAAGGGGTGCGAAGTTTACCTTCACTGTCCGAATGGCTTATAAATTAAATGATACAGTCGTTTCGTTATAATATTTTTGTTTTTTATATTGACATTTATTTCTTATATGTGATATAATGTAGAGTAGTTGTAACTATCTTTAATTTAAGCTTTTCTTTAAGGAGAAATTGAATATGAACATAATAGAATTAATGAAAACCAAGCCTCTCGCTGTGATTCTCGTTTCAACGGTTACGCTCGTCGGCGTAATCGCTGTTGCTGTCTTCGCTTTTTCCGGCGGCGGTGACTTACCGGAAAAGGAAGACCTCCCACCGGTAGAAGCGAACGAAGTGATTGAGGGGCGCGAGCCTGTGTTTACGCCCGAACCTGAAATAATCCCCGAACCTGTAATAAATTCAGAGCCGCCTGTAATTCCCGAGCCTGCTGAAGCTCCCGAGGATATTGCAGTTCCGGTAAATAATGCAAACACTGAGCCTGTTATTATTCCCGTGCTGAACGACACTGCGGGACAGCCCGCAACCCCCGAAACGCTCGTCATTACAGACACGCCTGTCCCTGCTCCGAGCATAAAAGCGCAGGATATAATTCAATTCGGCGGCTATAACTGGCAGGTGCTTGAGGTCAGAGACGGAAAAGCTTTAATCATCACAAACGAGCTAATTGAGAACAGAGCTTATCACAATGACTGGGTTGACGTTACCTGGGAAAACAGCAGTATGCGCGCGTATCTGAACGGCGAGTTTTTCAACAGCTTCACCGCCGCCAACAGAGCGAAAATCGCAGACACACAGGTAGTAAACAGCAGCAACCCGTGGTATGAGACATCTGGCGGAAACAATACAACCGATAAAATCTTTCTGCTAAGCATAGACGAAGTGCTGAAATACTTCGGCGACAGCGGGCAGTTAGCGAGCAGACCGAAAGAAAACAACTGGTTCATTTCCGACGAATACAACGCGGACAGAATCACCCGCCATATCGACGACGATTATAACAGCGAGGATTCCGGCAACTGGTGGTGGCTGCGCTCGCCCGGCGAAAATAATATTAACGCCGCGTTCGTCTTCGACGACGGTATTCTGTACATCGACGGCTACTACTGCTACAGCAGATTCCTCAGCGTTCGTCCTGCTATGTGGATAACACTTTAAACTAAAAAAAATGAAAATTATAAACCCGCTTGAAAAGCGGGTTTTATTTTTTATAAATCGAATTCCAAAAAAGTCGACCTGTCGCGTCCGTTTTGCTTGGACATATAGAGTGCTTTGTCCGCACATTCAATGTAGTCCTCCCACTTATGCGTGTGTTTGGTTACCACCGTTGTCACTCCGATTGAAACCGTAACATAACCGGGTGGGTTTTTCTCGTGAGGTATATTGCAGCTTCTTACAGCTTCGAGAACTCTTTCGGCGGCGGCGTTTGCACCTTTTTCGTCTGTGTAGGGCAATATAATGACAAATTCCTCGCCGCCGTACCGCGCCGCGAAGTCACCCTCCCTCATCACACAGCCGGCGAGCGTTTCCGCTACAATCCTAAGACATTCATCGCCCTGCCCGTGACCGTAGGTGTCGTTATATTTTTTGAAGAAATCCACGTCTAAAATCAACACACTAAGCACGCTTTCACTGCGCGAAAGATTTTTGATTTCCCTTATCAGGGCTTCTTCCATGAACCGCCTGTTGTAAATACCCGTCAAGGTATCATAATAAACCTTGTCGGCAAGCTCCATCTTGTCTTTATGCAAGCCGCCCGTAGCTTTATCGGACAGGCGCATGGTTCTGCGGATATGCTTCAGCAGTCTGCCGTAGTTTTTCGTCAGTTCTTTGAACTTGCCGAGCTCAACCGCCGAGCCGCTGTCTGCTTCCTCTAAAAGCGCCAGCGCATCGTCATATATTTTTTGCTCTTCCGCGAATAAATCCATTAATATTACCTCTTATTTGTCTATGATACACGTTCTGAAGGAAACTAATTCAAAGTCGTCTAACCGCGCCTGATTCCCGCGATATTCCTCAAACGTTGTCCAAACCTTTTCGGATATTGACTTCTGACTTTCTCCGTGATTCTCCAAAATCAGCTTCTTAAATATATTATATCCGAACGAGTGCCCGTGTGTTCCGCCGACCTGGTCGTACATTCCGTCCGAAGAAATATAAAATTTATTATCGGGATTCGCAGGGATTGACGTTACCTTTACGGCTTCGCTGTCTTTTATTTTACCCTCACCGACGTAAATCCGCTGACCCTTAACGCGTGTGACTTCCTTCCCGTCGCAGATAAATATATTGAAGTTTCCGGAGGCAATCGAAACATTACCCGCGTTATCAGTAAACAGAACAGCAAGGTCACAGCCGTTCTTGATATGAAGCTCGCGCTTGCTTGTTTTCTCCTGTATTTCAGCCTCGAAAATCTGATTAAGCTTCTTGTCAAGCTGAAATATAATCGAAGCGGGGTCGCCGCAGTTCTCTTCGTTTACAATTTCCTCAAGCGAGGAAACTACCAGAGCAGTAAGCAACGCCCCCGGGACACCGTGCCCCGTGCAGTCGCAAACGCAGAGCACGCTCCCTTTTTCAAGCTTTTTCAGCCAGTATATATCGCCGCCTACGGTATCGCGCGGATTCCAAATAACCGAGTAATCGGCGAACGCTTCTTCAAACGCGCTGTCCTTAGGCAGCAGCCCTTTTTGTATAACGCTTGCATAGTTTATGCTTTCAACGAGAATCTGATGCTTTTCTGCAATTAACTGCGCTTTCTTCCGTTCAATCATTTCTTTTACATAGCCGTAAATCAACTGGAATATATAAATCACAACCACAGAAAAAACAGGATACAGGAGAGAAAGCATATAACCGCTTTGGAAAGTAAACCACGCCGCTCCGAGATACGCCGCAATCATTCCGGCATAAGCCGCGAGAAGCCAGCGGATTTCCAAGAAATAAGCCAGCACGAACGCCGCTGCCAGAATAAACAAAAATATAATCAGATTTATAGAAAAAGGCGCGTATTCCTTGAAGTTTTCGTCAAGAAGCATTTGCAGTATATTCGCGTGAACCTCAACGCCGTGCATACGCTCGGAGTACAAAGGCACATAGAAGTCGTCCAACAGCCCCTGCGCATACGCGCCTATCATAACTATGCCGTCCTCAAAGTAATCGGGCTCGAAGTATTCATCGAAAATTTCTGCAAATGAAAAGAAGAAATATGAGCCGGGCTCACCGTTGTAGGTTATATATTTTTCGGAATAATCAACCCACGGCTCGTCCTCCTCAATCCCCATATACATTCTGTAGATTTCATATGGGAAGCTATAAATGACCGCTCCGTCGTGCTCGTAAAAAAGCCGCGTGCTTCTGATTCTTCCGTCGCTGTCAATTATGCCGTTGGCGATTCCGTAAACTGCGGACTCCGCAAGCTCGCGATAAGGTCTTTCAACACCCGTAATTGAGCGGACTGTCCTCAGCTCGTCAGAAACGATACGCCTGTCACCCACGACAGCATTCGCCGCAACGACAACGTTGCCGCCGTCACGTGCGGCTTTTGCCAAATGCGCGTCTGCTTCGGGGAATATGCTCGCACCCGTGTACAGAACGTCTAATGCAATAACCGCAGGCTGTCCGTATTCGCCGCTGTTGAGGATTTCGATTGCCTCCGCCATTAAATCCCTGCTCCACTGAAGCGGGTTACCGAATTCGTCAAGCGCGACCTCGTCAATACCTATAATAAATATGTCCGGATGAAGCAAATCGGGCCGCTGAAACATCATATCCTGAAATCTGTAGTTAAAATAGGAAAGCATACCCGTCAGAACCATCGCTGTCAGCAGTCCCGCTAAAATCACGTCGGTAATAAGTTTTTTGAGTTTCGATGAAAGCTTCATTTAATTCTCCTGTTTGCGTAGTATTTAGGGCGCGGAAGCCGCGCCCTTATCGTAAATTTAAAATGATAATTAAGTATTCAACAAATTGATTTTAATATTTTCGAGTTCGTCACGAATATCCTCGTATAATTCAGTCATCATGTGGTCGTTGCTGTCAACGAAGCAGTTTATTATTATTTTTTTATCTTCTGCGATATTTTCATCTAAAAGAGCAAGTATATCAAACAGGATTTTGGTGGAAGAACTGTTAATATATTTGAGCGCGCAGTCAAACGTGAACAGCTTGAAATCCGTTTCGAGATAATCGCCGAGCCAGTCATTCACCTCGCGGTAAAACTCCACAGCAAACTCAGGGAAAGAATCACCATCAATCTTCATGTAATTCTTCGCCTCGTCAATTAATATATAAGGTGTCGATTTTGTTTTCTTTTTTTCTAAGTAAAAAGCCACTTTCGCTCCTCCGTTTGTTTTAATTTTAGTTTGCTTCCATTAAGCTGACAGACGCACGCATTGTAAAGAACGTCAGTTGCTCATCATGAGGGAAGAATTCATATTCAATAGGGGTGCTCGCGCATTTGGCGATTTCAATAAGACCAAGCCCCGCGCCTTCGTTTTCGGGATTGATATTCGTGGTTTTCAGTTCGTTTATATAAAGCCTGCGCAGCGACATCTTATCCATAGAATTTAAGTTGTCGATACGGCTTTTTATTAGCTCCTTGTGCTCTATTTTCATCAGATTCCCGCACAGCGCGTAATACGCGCCGTTTTCATAAACTGAGAAGAACGCGCCCTTAGTTACGCCGCCGTCTGTTTTATCGGCAGAATATTTCAGCATATTGCTCATCATTTCTACAAAAATAGAAAAATAAGCGCGGCAATCACGGCTGGACAGATTGTCAGAATCCATCTTGCGCCTGATAACCGTACCTATTTCTTCAATGTTTTCATGCCAGAGCGCGCCCTTGTAAATGACATCGGCATTACAACTGTTGGTCATATTATAAAAATCAAGCATATAATCAAGCATATTTGAAATCATTTTTACCCTTCCTTAAAATCAGAATCATAACAAATATTTCCAAAAGTTACTTGGATTTATTATAACAGACGCGGCGTGCCAATTGTGTACCATGTCAGCCTTCGGGATTCAATCCCGCTACCACACGCAGAATCATCAGCGCGTCGGCAGAAGTAATCACGCCGTCCTTATTTAAATCAAGCCGTTTAAGCTCTTTCGGCGACAGGACTTCGAGCCCTGCCGCGGCTCTCAGCGCAGTCACGGCATCGGCGGCAGTCAGCGGCTCTTCTGCAGAAATACCGAAATGCTCCGCGATTACCTCCGCCTCCGCTTCTGCAAGTCTGCGCAAATTTGAATCAACAGTCAAAAACTGAGCATCCTTGGGATTCGTATGAAAGCCGTGTTCCATGAGCATAGCGCAGGTACAGCCGTTGTTCGCGGCAGAGCGAATCACGCCGAACCAGTCGTTATTCGGGCTGTTTTCAAGAGTGCGCTCCTTTACTCCTCTTGTCTGATGAGTCATAACGCGGCAGACTGCGGTCAAAAGCTTCTCGGCGAGCGGCTTGTGCTCGCGCCCTTTTACGCTCAGAAACACCTCCGAGCCTGTCACGCTTGTTTGCGTAGTGTCGGCGGTGGCGTTGCTGTGAAGCGACAGCATGAACACCGAGCCGTTGTCGGCAGCTGACTTTCCGCGGCTGTCTACCGACGGATTATCGGTGATTTTCGGGCGGGTTGTAGCAACGTCGAAGCCGCGCTTTTCAAGCTCGGCTTTCAAAAAGCCCGCAAGCCTCCACATCTGCGTACCCTCGAAGAAGCCTTTCGCGGCAGGGTAGGGGTTGTCGCGCTCGCCGTGCCCCGGGTCAATTGTAATTCTTAATTTTTCGCTCATGATATTAAGCCTCATTTCTTTGATTTTATTTTTAATTTTTGCATATTGTTTTCAGAAAGTCAATAATTTTAACTGCAATGAAATGCAGTGTTTACGCGAAAATTTCAAGTATGGACAAGCGGCGTAAAATATGCTATGATGTACTTATGAAAAAAATTGAAATTAACAGCAGGCATACAGCCCAAATCATCGATTATTCCGCTGACGGTGCGGGTATTGCGAAGCTTGACGGCTGTGTTGTCTTCGTGGACGGCGCGGTCAGAGGCGATGCTTGCGAAATCATAATCACGAAGGCTTTATCGCGTGTTTGTCACGCGCGGATTGAAAGAATAATCGAGCCCTCAAACCACAGAATTCCCGTTGACTGCGCGGTTTTCGGGAGCTGCGGCGGGTGCGACTTTCGTCATATTTCTTATGAAGAAGAGCTGTACGCCAAGCGCAAAAGAGTGAACGACACGCTTAAACGAATCGGCGGCGTTAGTATTGAGGTTGAGGACATATTAACAACAGGGAAAATAAACGGCTACAGAAACAATATTCAGCTCAAAACAGACGGAAAGAAAGTCGGCTTTTACAGCGGGAAGAGCCATGAAATCGTCCAGATTGACCGCTGTCTGCTTGTCAATGATGAAATGAATAACGCGATTAAGCAAGGTCAGACGAGAATCAGAACGAGCCGCGAAACCATAGGCGACTTAACCTTTAAAATATCACCGGAAGCCTTCTTCCAAGTGAATACCGAGGCGGCGTTTTTGCTTTACGAAAAAGCGCGTGAATACGCGGATTTAAAGCCGCATGAATTTTTATTTGACCTCTACTGCGGCACAGGGACAATCGCGCTATACTTAGGGCGAGACGCGGGAAAAGCCTTGGGCGTCGAGCTTTGCGCCGCCGCTGTCGCTGACGCGAAGGAAAACACGCTATTGAATAATATTCCGAATGTTAGTTTTTTGTGTGCCGATGCGGCGGATTTTGAAGCGGACGGCATGAAGCCCGACTGCATAGTAGTTGACCCGCCGAGAAAAGGGCTTGCTCCCGAAGCCTTGCAGAAAATTGCTAAGCTCGCGCCGCCGAGAATAATTTATATTTCCTGTGACCCCGCGACCTTGGCGCGGGACATAAAGCTTCTGCAAAGCTATGAAGTGGCGCGGGTTTGCGCAGTTGATATGTTTCCGAGGACTAAGCACGTTGAATCTGTTGCAAAATTAATAAAAACCAAATAAAAAACTGTCTTTTTCAAGACAGTTTTTATTTTTTATAAAGCTTTTTCGCCCATCCATTGCTCGCGTTCGACGTAAAACCCGAGCTTCCTGTACCAATCCACGATAGCGACATATCGTAGCTCAACCGCCGTGCAACCCCGCTGTTTAAGCCAATCCATGCCCTCAGCGACCATGCGCCTGCCTATTCCGAGCTCGCGCGCCTTGTGCACAACGCCGACACAGCCGATACAGCCGATTTTCCCGCCCTTTGCCGTGAACCGCGCGCCGTCCTCCGCCAATATCTGAAAACCCGCGATTTCGCCGTCTCTAACAGCAAGCATAACAGGGTCGGCGCAGTCTTCAAACACATGAACCCAACTCGAATCTGCGTCTTCAACTGCGGCGAGAAGCGCGGATTTATCCGCGTCTTCCGCGAAGCGGAAGCTTATTTCCGCCGACAGCGGCGGAATATCAAGCTTATTAATTTCAAAACCGTCAAGCAGAGTCGCCATATTCGCGCTTGTCCACTCGGCTTCGTAACCGCGTCCTTCAAAAAAGCTGACGACGTCGGGGTTTTCGTTCGGAACGCCTTGCAGAATATAATGCCGTCCCCGCCCTAAAATAACCCTGTTTGCGCCTGCTTGTTTTATGAACGCCTCGGATTCCTCAAGCAACCTGCTCCCGAAGCCGCGCCCGCGCGACTGCTCATCTACGCAAAGCAGTGCAACAGAATTCCCGTGAATCAGCGCGAAGCCCGCTAATTTTTCACCGTCATAAGCGCGCTTGATTTCGGCGAGCTCGGGTTTAAGCCACGAGAGCCAGTCGTCCTCCCGCATTTGATAAGCGGGTAGAGCTTTATTGTAAAGCTCAAAAATATCTTTAAACATAATTACTGCCAATCAAGGTCGGGCAGCATTTCGCGAACATCTCTGCGGAAATTTGCAATAGCTTCTTCCTTGTCTAATTGCCCCTCAATATAGCGCATTATTGCATTTCCGAAAGAGTCTTGAATAAACCAATCTGTCCGCTGTGACCATTTGAACTGCGTGTTCTCCGCGATTTCTGCCCATGCTTCATAGAAGTTTTGTCCGCAGAGAAAGTCAGATTGCGGCGAGGAAGCGAAGCCCGGCACTAATTCCCGCGCGACCTTGCTGCTGTTGATAAAATCGTCTTGAGGGTTAAAATATTTATCGTCGGGATTCAAGCCCCCCATCGCCCAGTCTGTGAGAATATTATCGTTAAGCGTTGCGAATTCTATGAATTTAACAGCGTTTTCGGGATTAGGCGCATCATTCATCGCGCCGAGCCACGTCCCGCCCCATGAATAAGGGAAAGGTCCCTGCACTAAGCCCCAGTCGCCTATTGTATTATTTGCGGTCGGCATAATCACATAAGGAAGCCCCCAAGTCGGCAAAAAGTAGCTGAAAATCCGCATTTCGTTACTTGCGACATCGTAAAGCTCGCTGTTAAAAGAATAAAACCACTCACCCGACCACTGCCCTGCCCGTGCTTCTAAATTCTCGTTGCGGAAGGCCTTCGCCAGGTCAAAAAGCGCTTCAACCTTCGGGTCAATCACAAGTTTGTTATCGACAATCCACGGCTGACTGCGGAGATTAAAACCGTGTCTGAGAAATTCGTTTATGCTTCCCGTCATAAAAATATTTGGAGAGTGTGCTTTAAGCTCTTTCGCGGCGGCTAAAAAAGCGTCAGCGTCGTAAACCTTCGACTGCACAAAAGCGGGGTCGTCATTACCCCAAACATCGAGAGCAATGCTTCTGCGGTAAAACATACCGCCGGGGCACGCTTGGTAGGAAAACGCGCGAAGCGCGCCGTCGGGCGAAGTCCCTATGTCAAGCACGAACTGATACTGTCCGAGCTCATCGGCAAGCGGTTTTAATTCAGATAAATTCATCAGCGAGCCGTTTTCAACGAACTCCCGAACAAAACTCGCTTCAAGCGAGACAACATCGGGAACATTTCCTGCGAAAACTGCGTTCAGCAGATTATTTTTAAATTGGTCGTCCCAGTCGGGTGTATAAACATAGTCAATATTTACGTTAGGATAAGCTTTTTTAAACGCTTCGGACAGCATCTCAACCTCGTCCGTGAACGACCAAATTATAAGATTGCCGCTGTCGTTAGAAATAACATCAATGTGCGGGAATTCCGCAGGACGTAAATCATCGGGTACGGGGGTAATCTCAAAGCGCGGGATTTCATCGGGGTCGAGGGTAATTATTTCGCCGCCGTCAGTGTTGCGGAATCGCGGGCTTTCGCCGCCGCTGTCGCGGCTGAAGCTTGTTCCCGAGCCCAAAACAACAGGCAACAGAAAATGCACGCCGAAGAAGCCCCCCGCGAACAACGCTAATGCCAAAAACACGATTAATATGATTGCAAGCGGCGATTTACCCTGCTTAGTTTTCTCGGGAACTATGTATGCCTGATGTGTTTGCTCTGCGGATACAGGCGGCGGAGGAGGCGGTATAAAGGAGGGTCGTTCGTCAGCGGCGGGCTGTTCCGGCTGATTGAGCCAATCGGGTGTTTGCATTGGTTCTTGAATTTCCTGAACCGGCGCAGGTTCTTGAACAGGCGGCGGAGGTGCTTCTTGAACGGGCGGCTGCGCCGCCTCGATTTTATTTCCGCAACCCGAGCAGAATGCCGCGTTTTCTGTTAATTTAGCTCCGCAATTTGAACAAAAAGCCATAATGAAACTCCTTTATGTAGATTTATTTTTGTCAGCTTTATTTTATCACAAACAACCATGATTGTCAATTGTTTTCCGCGCGCTTCATGCTTAGCGAAATCCGCTTTTTATCGGGGTCAACCGACAAAACCTCGACGTTTACAATATCGCCGACCTTCACCACCTCCGACGGGTGCTTCACAAAGCGGTTGCACAGCTCAGAAACGTGCACAAGCCCGTCCTGGTGCACGCCGATGTCTACAAACGCGCCGAAGTCTATAACATTTCTGACCGTGCCCTTCATCACCATGCCCGACATGAGGTCTTTCATGTCCATGACGTCAGTGCGAAGCATAGTCGGCGGCAGCTCGTCACGCGGGTCGCGCCCGGGCTTCAGAAGCTCGCCGATTATGTCGTTCACTGTAGGTACACCGATTCCGCTGTGCTCGGCAACCTTGTCCGCGCCGATTTCCTTTACCTTCTCGCGCAGTCCCGCAACTCCCTTGGTCAGCACATCTTTTAATTTATATCCGCAGATTTCAAGGATTTTCTCGGCGGCTTTGTAGCTTTCGGGGTGAACGCCTGTGTTGTCAAGAATGTTCTTGCTTTCGGGAATTCGCAGGAATCCCGCGCACTGCTCAAAGGCCTTCGGCCCGATTTTCGGGATTTTTTTGATTTGACTGCGCGCTGTATACGCGCCGTTTTCCTCACGGAAGGATACTATATTATTGGCGGTTGTCGCGGTCAGTCCCGAAACATAAGCTAAGAGGGCAGGGGAGGCAGTGTTCATGTCCACGCCGACGGCGTTTACGCAGTCCTCGACGACGTTTCCGAGCGTTTCGTCAAGGCGGGCAGGCGGCATATCGTGTTGATATTGACCGACGCCGATAGCCTTAGGGTCGATTTTGACAAGCTCGGCAAGCGGGTCTTGTAATCTGCGCGCGATACTAACCGCGCTTCGGAGCGAAACATCAAGCTCGGGGAACTCTTTTGCGGCTAATTTCGATGCGGAATAAACCGATGCGCCCGCTTCGTTCACAACCATGTACGAAACATCGCTGAGCGTTTTCAGCATATCCGAAACGAAGATTTCCGATTCCTTTGAAGCTGTGCCGTTGCCGATTGCAATCGCCTTTACGCCGTGCTTCTTAATCATGCGGGTTAAGGTTGCGGTCGCTTCGGCGGTTTTATTATGCGGTGCAGTCGGGTAAACCACGCCTGTTTCAAGCAGCTTACCTGTCCCGTCAACGACAGCGATTTTACAGCCTGTGCGGTACGCAGGGTCAAAGCCCATCGTCACCATGTTCTTAACAGGCGGCTGCATAAGCGTGGGCTTCAAGTTCAGCCCGAACATCTTGATTGCCTGCTCGGAAGCCATATCTGTCAGATTATTTCTGATTTCACGTTCAAGCGACGGGAAAATTAATCTGCTGTACGAGTCGTCAGCCGCCGCCGCCACAAAATCATGCGAAATGCTTTGATTGTGTTTAAGCACATTGCGTTTGATTATTTTAAGCGAGTCCACAGGGTCAGCGTCAACCGACACTTTCAGAAACTTTTCCTTCTCGCCGCGGTTAATCGCCAAAATTCTGTGGCTTTGTAATTTAGGTATATTCTCGTTAAACTCGTAGTAGAGCCGATAAACCGAGTCTTCCTCTGTCGCCGCTTCCGAAACCAACAAGCCGTAATCGGTCATGAAGGTCCGCAGCTGTTCGCGGATTTTTGCGTCGTCTGAAATGTTTTCGGCAATTATATCGCTCGCGCCTTGAAGCGCGTCTGCGGCGGTCTCAACGCCTTTTTCAGCGTCAATGTAAGGCTCCGCACACTCTTCAAGCGTCCCCGACTTCAACTCCTGCGCGAACAACAGTTCTGCAAGCGGCTCCAAGCCCTTCTCGCGCGCTATCGTTGCTCTTGTGCGGCGTTTTTGCTTATAAGGACGGTAGATGTCTTCAAGCTTTGCAAGAGTCTGCGCGGCTTGAATAGCGGCAGTAAGCTCATCTGTAAGCTTACCTTGGCTGTCAATAGAAGCGGTAATCTCGGCTCTGCGCGCGTCTAAATTCCGCAGATATTGAAGCCTGTCCGCCAAATCGCGCAGAAGCGTATCGTCCATCGAGCCGTGCAGTTCCTTGCGGTAGCGGGCGATGAAGGGGATTGTATTTCCCTCGTCAATGAGGTTAATCACGTTGGTGACGTGCTCGGATTTCTGCCCGAACTCGTTTGATAATTGAGAAATCAGTCGTTCCAAAATAGTGCTCCTTAATATGTAATATTAAAAGTATAACACGAATTTGCCGAGTAGTCAACAAATTCGTGTTTATGTTTGTTTTATTTCTTTTGGCTTGCGCGTATACCGCACGCCGTCCATTGTGATTGTGTTTTCTGTGCGAAAAAAGGATTTAACGCTTGTGCTGTCGTCGCTGTATGTAAATTCGATTTGATTCCCGGCAATTATATAAGTTCCGCTGCGGATTTCTCCGATATTTGTGAAGGTGAACGAATTACCGAAAAAAACATAATCAACGCCTGTCCCGTTGCATATGCCTTCCCATGTTCCCGAAAGCTTTTTGCCGCCGCTGTTCTTCAGCGCTACTATAAATAGTACTAACAAAATAACAGCAAGAATCAAAAGCATCGGGATAATCATTTGCGTGTCTGTCATTGATTAAACCTCTTTAAAGCAGATTTCCTACATTATATCATCTTTTTTATCTCTTATCCAACGGCTCGCCGTTAATTATTTCCGCTTCTTATCATGTATAATCATTTTAGAGGTGATTATTGTGGATTTATCGGAGGCTATAACAGGAAGAATAAATGAATTATGTGCGGAGCGGGGGATTACGCTCAACAAGCTGTCTACAATCTGCGGAATCACCCAGTCGACCTTAGATTACGCAGTAAAAACCTCAAACAGCCGAACGTCGGTATCAACAATCAAAAAAATCTGTGACGGGTTGAATATAACGTTAGCAGAGTTTTTCAATACGGAGACGTTTAATAATCTTGAGCAGGAGATATTTTAGCGGCGAAACGCCAACCGAATACATTTACCCCCTCCCGAATCAGCTTGGGAGGGGGTTGTTAGGAAATAGATTCAAATTTATACTTGCTCTATTTTTTATAATTTATTTTTGACGAGTGAAAAACCATCTATTTACCTCTATTGTATTTTCAGTTTGTGAAAAAGAAAGAACTTGAATAAAACTATCGTCATATTTAAATTCAATTTTATCGCCTGTTATAGAATAAGTACCTTTACCATTTACAAACCAAGCGGGTACACCGCTTCCGGCAGCAGTAGCTGTGAACGAATTACCGGAAAAAGTATAAGTCATAATACTACCGTCATTTAATATCAATTTCCACGTCCCCGAAAGACCGCCACCACTTAAAGCAATAATTAATATTATTGAAATAACAACTATAACTGCCACTACACCAATTATAATACCTTTTTTCTTCATTTTCCGTCCCTCCAAAAGTTAATTTTATATATTATAACATAAATTAAACAGTTATTCAACCGTTACTATATACAAAAATATCGTCTTCCTTTAATATATATTCAACAGTTATATAACAGTTAATATATTTTAGGAGGAAATCATGCCCACTAACAAGTCACCTTTCACTTTCAATTTAGAATACGAATACTTAGAAAAAATGCGGTTTATTGCTAAGGAAGAAACTCGAAGCCTTAGTAATTTACTGGAACACCTATGCAAAAAACACATAACAAGCTACGAAAAAGAGCACGGAGAAATAATTTTATATGAAGATGAATAGCGGCGGGGAATTCCCCGCCGCTAAATATTTACAACGTCTCCACCAAAAACTCCTCGCCCTCCGCCTTAACCTTCAGCCTGCCGCCCTGCCCGATTTGCTTTTCGACAATCCTCTGCGCCAGCATATCCTCAACCCTTGACGTAATCACACGCCGCAAAGGTCTTGCGCCGTACTTATCGTCATAGCCGAGCTGTGCTAATTTCTCGACCGCGCTCTCCTCAAAGCTGATTTCCATGCCGAGCGATGACGCCCGCTCGGATAAATCGCCGAGCATATTTACGCAGATTCTGCCGATGTCGTCCTTGGTCAGCTTGTTAAAAATTATCACATCGTCCACGCGGTTGATGAACTCGGGCTTGAACGTCTTCTTCAACTCTTCAAGAATCTGCTTCTTCTTGTCTTCCGCCTGCGCAGAATCACCGCTAACAAAGCCGAGATTCTGCCTGTTTTCCGTAATCAGCCGCGCGCCAACGTTAGAAGTCATGATTATTACAGCGTTCCTGAAATTCGCCTTGCGGCCGTCAGAAGCGGTCAGCATACCGTCCTCCATAATCTGCAAAAGAATGTTGAATATATCGGGGTGCGCTTTTTCGATTTCGTCGAAAAGCACGACAGAATACGGTTTTCTGCGGATTTTGCTCGTTAATTGCCCCCCTTCGTCAAAGCCGACGTATCCCGGCGGCGAGCCAATCAGCTTAGAAACTGCGTGCTTCTCCATATATTCAGACATATCGAAGCGCACAAGCGCATTCTCGTCACCGAAGAGCGATTCCGCCAAAGCCTTGCAAAGCTCGGTTTTACCGACACCTGTAGGCCCGAGGAAGAAGAACGTCCCGACAGGGCGGTTCGGGTTTTTGAGCCCTGCGCGCCCCCGACGTACAGCTTTCGCAAGCACGCCGACAGCCTCTTTCTGCCCGATTACGCGGCTTTCAAGCGAGTTTTCCATATCTGCAAGCCTGTTGGCTTCGTCCTCTTGAAGCCGATTAATCGGAATTCCTGTCCACTTCGCGACTATTTCCGCGATTTCTTCCTCGCCGATTGCTTTTGAATCGTCATCCTTGTCCTTAAAACTCATTTTAAGCTCGGTGAGCTCTGCTTTTAATTCCTTTTCGCTGTCGCGGAGCTTCGCCGCGGCTTCAAAGTCCTGCGAGCCGATTGCAGTATACTTCTCTGCTTCAACGCGCGAAAGTTTCTCTTCAAGTTCCTTTACTAATGGCGGCGCAGTGAACGCGCGGAGTCTCATTTTAGAAGCCGCCTCGTCTATTAAGTCAATCGCCTTGTCGGGCAGAAATCTGTCGTTAATATACCGCACAGACATTGAAACTGCGGCTTTTAACGCGTCGTCGGTGATTTTGACCTCATGATGCGCCTCGTATTTATCCCGAAGCCCGAAAAGAATGTCAAGAGCCGCCTGCTCATTCGGCTCGTCCACCGTCACAGGCTGAAACCGCCGCTCCAAAGACGCCTCTTTTTCTATATATTTGCGGTATTCGTCAATCGTTGTCGCGCCGATTAGCTGTAATTCTCCGCGAGCGAGCAACGGCTTGAGTATATTCGCCGCGTCAATCGCGCCTTCTGCCGCCCCTGCGCCTATAATAGAATGGATTTCATCTATAAATAGTATAATGCTTCCGTCCTTGATGATTTCGTCAAGCGCGGATTTTATCCGCTCCTCGAAGTCTCCGCGATACTTCGCGCCCGCAAGCATAGAGGATATATCAAGCATGAAAACCCGCTTATGCTTTATGTTTTCGGGGACCTCGCCCTCTGCGATTCTCAGCGCGAAGCCCTCCGCAATCGCCGTCTTACCAACTCCGCTTTCGCCGATTAAGCAGGGATTATTCTTTCGGCGGCGCAGTAAAATCTGTATAATCCGCTCTATTTCGTCGCTTCTGCAAATAACGGGGTCGATTTTCTTTTGGCGGGCAAGCTCGGTTAAGTCCTTGCCGTACTTTTGAAGCACGCCCTTGCCGCCCTTCTTGCGGTCGGTTGTTCCTGTGTAATCATAGCCGCTGTCGGAAAGCGGGTCATCATTACCGCGGTTTTTCGCTTCACGCGACGATTCGGAAACGGGTAGGCAGTCATTGCTGACCGCGCTGAGATTTACGCCGAGCTCCTTTAATAATAGTACAGCATAGCTCTCTGTATCCTTTATAACAGCGCGCAGAAGATGCTCTGTCCCGACGAAATTCTGATGAATTCCGCGTGCTTCGGAAATAGCGTTTTCCATTATGCGCTTGCTTCGCGGCGTAAAATCGCGCAGGTCAAGCTTGGTGGGAATCCCGCGCCCGACAGCCTTCTCGATTTTCCGCAGAACCTCGTCCTTTGTTACGCCGTGCTTAGTTAAAACTAAGCAGGCAACAGTGTTTTCCGCGCTCAACAGCCCGCAGAGAATATGCTCGCTTCCTATATAAATGTGCCCGAGGGACATCGCCGCGCTCTTCGCTTCTTCAAGCGCGCGGTTGGCTTTTTCTGTAAAATCGCTGAATTCTAACATTTTTTCTCCTTATGTTGTAACATATTTTTCTGTTTTGAATATAATCTTAGTATTGAAACGTTTCATAGTACCTAAACAACAAAATCAATCAAGGAGGAACATATTATGTTTTTCGGAAACGGAAACGGTAACTGCTGCTGGATAATCGTAATCCTGCTTCTTCTCTGGTGCTTCTGCGGAGACGGCTTCGTAGGCGGAGCAACAGGCGGTAGCTGCTGCAACAGCGGCTGCAATCCCTGCGGATGCTAATCAGTTACTCGTAAAGGCTTTAAGCGGCAGTTAATTCTGCCGCTTTACGGCTGTTCTCGGGCAAATTAAAAGAAATTGTAATATCTTTGTAATCTTTTTGTAATCATTTTGTAATAATTTCTTCTTTAAAATACCTCTCGGGGTTAAAAAACTGTAAAAATTTTACATTCAGCGGCAAAGCCTGTGACGGTTTTGCTGTATTCTTTTTATTATATTCGCACTATAATAGAAAAGATTCGAGTAATATTTTAGTTAATTGTGACAGATTTATGGTAAATGGATAAGTTTTTTTCCATAAAATGGTGATTTTGTCTTGACAAAACAAAACGAATGTGATAATATCTGAATATGGTTGCTCACGCAGCCGAAAATCTTTACGATTAAAATTATGAGGTGAAAGCATGAAAAAATTATTAGCAATTATGTTATCCATGTTTATGGTTCTCGGTCTTGCCGTGGGCTGTAACAGCGACGAAGGCAGCCCTTCCGGTCCTTCCGGCAACGACACTCCCGGTACTCCCGACGCTCCTCCTGTTCCTGTTCTTGAAGAAGTTGCAGAAGGCGAATTAGACGGCGACTTAGTCGTTTGGTCGTTCACAAACGAAGTTGAAGTTATGACTGTTGCATTCCAGGACGCACAGCCCAACGTCAACGTAACCTATGTTATGACTCCCGACACTGATGACCAGTTCAAAAACAACTTATTAAACGCTGTATTCGCAGGAAACGTTCCGGACGTAGTTTCTCTTGAATCTGCATTCGTTCGTGAATTCGTTGAAAACGGCACACTCATGAATCTCTCTGATTTAAGAGGTCTTTCCAACGAAATCGGCGCGTATGACTTCATGGTTGACATCGGAACTTCTCCCGACGGCGCAATCAGAGCGTTCACTTACCAAGTAACTCCCGGCGGTCTCTTCTACCGCAGAGGCATCGCTTCTGACGTTTGGGGAAATGACAGCCCTGAATTCGTACAAGGTAAAGTAGCTTCCGAGGACGCTTTCCTCGCTGCTGCAAGAGAACTCAAAGCTCACGCTGCTAACATCTATATGGTAGCAAGTGTTAACGAATTCTTCAACCCCACCTACAACCTTCGCGCACAACCCTGGATTACTGACAACAAATTAGTAATCGACCCGAAAGTTGAATCTCTCTTTGAACTCGCTAAAACCTTCCGCGATGAAGACCTCGAAGCACGCGCAGGACAGTGGTCCGGCGAATGGTTCTCTTCTTTCAACAGCGACTTCTTTGACACTGCAGGCAACGAAATGAGAATCTTCTCTTACTTCCTGCCCACATGGGGACTTCCTTATGTTATTATGCCTGCTGCTGAAAATACAGTTGGCGACTGGGGTCTCGTAGACGGACCTTTCCCCTACTCTTGGGGCGGCACATGGATTGGCGCGATGAACGATGCTCCCAACGCGAAAAACGCTGTTGAATTCGTAAAATTTGCGGCTCTCAGCCTTGACAACCTCAGAAACTGGGCAACAGGTGTTTACACCAATGATTACCTCAAAGCAATCAACCCTGACATTGCTGACATCAGCCAGGGCCCCGGCGACGTAGTTAACAGCAAAATCTTAGTAGCTGAATTAGAAGAATTCTTTGATACAGCTGCAACTGCAGATTTCCTCGGCGGTCAGAACAGCTACACTGCTTTCGGCGCAATTGCCGGAAACACACAGCTCAAGAACCTCCAGGCTTCTGACGGTACTATCCAAGACGCATTCGGAAACGCTGTAAACGCATTCATCAACGGCGAAAGAGACAGAGACGAAGCTCTCGAAGCTTTCCGCAGCGAAATCCGCAACATCTTACCCGACCTCGACTGGTCATAATCAAAACTGATTAAGATTGAGTTTCAATCGTTAATAGCTGTAATGGGCGTTTAAACGCCCATTTCGGCTATACAAATTTAAAATTTAAGTTTGTGAGGGCTTTTGCCAATGAAAGGGAAAATAAGATTAGGCACGAAGGTTGACAGATGGGGTTTTGTGTTCGTTGCTCCGTTTCTTATCGGGATAGCGATATTCACGCTTTACCCGATTATAAACATGGTGATAATGAGCTTCCAAAACGCCACGAACAGAAGCTTTACGCAAGAGCTCCGCTTTATAGGGCTCGATAATTATCAGGCTGTTTTTAATAACGAAACATTTATGGGCAGTATCGGTACTACCTGGAAAATCTGGTTTATGAACTTTGTACCGCAAATCGGGATTGCGCTCCTGCTTTCGGTATGGTTTACGTCGCTTAGGCTCCGCCTCAAGTTTATCGGGATTTTCCGCACGATTTTTTACCTGCCGAACCTGCTGATGCCTGCTACAGTTGCAGGGCTTTACACTATGTTAATCGGTAACCAAGGTCCAATTAACAAGCTGCTTTACAACTTAGGTATATCCCAGTGGTTGGCGAGCTCGGGCATTGTTTCCGAAAACAGAGTGCAGGTCGTTGCGGGTATTGACGGCGCACCGGACGCGATTTCGATTATGTTCGCGTCAATCCCGGAATTCATGACAGGCATGGTTGCATACATACAATGGTGGCTGTGGTTCGGTTCTACCATAATTATAGTCATGGCAGGAATGACCTCTATTTCAGTATCCTTGTATGAATCTGCTTACGTTGACGGCGCAGGCGGCGGAACGATTTTCTTCAAGATTACGCTCCCTCTGCTGAGACCCGTTATGCTGTACATATTAGTTACATCGCTTGTTGGCGGTATGCAGATTATAGACATTCCGTACATCTTCGGAACTGCGGGAGGTATCGGCAGACCGGGCGGAACCCTCAACGAATTTGCAACGATGAACGTTGTAATGATTCGCGAGTACTTCCGAGGCCCCTCAACCCGAAACCTTGGGCTCGCGGCGGCGGCAGGCATGGTAATCTTCGCAGTTACATTAATTGCGACGATAATTCTGCTCTTTATAATGAGAATCGGCAAAGACAAAGAGCCGAAAAAACTCAAAGCAAAGAAAGGCGGTGTTTAAACCATGTCAGGTAAAGTAGGAATTAATATCGGGAGAGCCGCTATTTACGTTATTTTAGTTATTATTGCTTTGCTTTGTATTATGCCGCTATACATAATGATTGTCAACGCAACCCGCTCAACCGAGCAAATCAATAAAGGGATTTCGATATTCCCGTCGACATTTTTAGCGACTAACTGGAACATTCTTGACAAGGGCGGCTCGCTGAACCTGTTACGCGCGCTCGGTAATAGTGTGTTCATTTCAGTTACAACAACAACAATCACTGTTTACTTCTCGCTTTTATGCGCGTATGCAATTGAAATTTACAACTTTGCACTGAAAAAATTCACCTTAGGGCTCGTGCTGTTCCTCATCATGATTCCGGGGCAGGTTTCGATTATCGGCTTCTACCGCTTAGTAGTGAACTTCGGTTGGTTAGACAGCTATTTCCCGCTTATTCTTCCGGCTATCGCCGGCGCGGGTGCGGTTTTCTTCTTCAAGCAGTACTTAGAAAGCTGTGTAATTTTAGAGCTTATTCACGCGGCGCGAATCGACGGCTGTTCCGAGCTCGGCATCTTCCACAAAATCATGATGCCCATTGCGGCACCGGGCGCGTTCACAATGGCAATCTTCGCGTTCGTTGGCTCGTGGAACAACTTCTTCACGCCTTTCCTAATCTTAAACACCCAGGAAAAGTTCACTCTGCCGATGGTTATTCAGGTTATCGTTAACGGAAACACCTTCTTCAGAGAAATGGGCGCGCTGTATCTCGGTCTTGCGATTTCGATTGCGCCTGTTATCATTGTTTATATCGCTCTTTCAAAGTATATTATAAGCGGTATCGCGATGGGTGCGCTCAAGGAATAAAAACTATTTTTTAATAAAACAAGTCCGTATAAAACGGGCTTGTTTTTTTTAGAAAAATATGTTAAGATAAAAGGATAGAGAATTTTTAATTTAAGGAGCAGAAAATGAAACATTTAAAACGCACGCATTATTGCGGAGAAGTAATAAAAGCAGAAGCAGGGGAAAGCGTCACTGTCGGCGGTTTTGTTAACCGCGTGCGCGACAAGGGCGGCTTGATTTTCATTGACCTGCGCGACATAACGGGAATAGTTCAGCTTGTTTTCGATGATACTACCGACCGCTCTGTTTTCGAGCGTGCCGGAGGCGCGAAAAACGAGTACGTGCTTATGGCGAGCGGGCTTGTACGCACCCGCGAGAACGTAAACAAAGAAAAAGACGTCGAAATTTTCGTCACAGACCTGCAGATTCTGTCGAAGTCTGCGCCGTTGCCCTACGAAATTCACAGCGACAAAAAAGCCAATGAAGAGCTGCGCCTAAAGCACCGCAGTCTTGACCTGAGGAACGCGGATTTGCAAAAAAATCTGATTCTTCGGCATAATTTAGCGAAGGCTACCCGCGATTATTTCTACGCGAACAGGTTTTACGAGATTGAAACTCCGATGTTCATTAAGTCCACACCCGAAGGTGCGCGGGACTTTTTAGTGCCGTCGCGGCTTCACGAGGGGAAGTTCTACGCACTGCCGCAGTCACCGCAGATTTACAAGCAACTCTTGATGATTTCGGGCTTCGACAGATATATTCAGCTTGCGCGTTGCTTCCGCGACGAGGACAACCGCGCCGACCGTCAGCCGGAATTCACGCAGATTGACCTTGAAATGTCGTTCGTAGACGTGGACGACGTACTCGATATGCTTGAGGGTTTCGTAGGGTACATCATGCGCGAGGTCATGAAGATTGACATTGCAACGCCGCTCCCGCGCCTGACCTATGACGAGGTAATCGCACGCTACGGTACGGACAAGCCCGACACCCGCTACGGCATGGAAATTACGGATTTCACCGAAGCCGCGAAGCAGACAGAATTCGTGGTGTTCAAGGACGCAGAAGCTATTCGCGGAATCGTCGCCAAGGGCGGCGCGGCGGCGTTGACGCGCAAGGAAATCGACAAGCTGATTGAATTCGCGAAAGGCATCGGCTCAAAAGGCTTGTCTTATATCCGCTGGCATGAGGACGCGCCGAACTGCTCGTTCGCAAAGTTTGCGACAGAGCAGCAGCTTGCAGAAATTTGCAAACTGCTCGGCTGTGAAAAGGGCGACGTAGCCTTAATTGCCGCAGATAAGTGTAAAGCGGTTTCGCGCGTGCTCGGCGCGATGAGGACGCAGACAGCGGGTCAGCTCGGCATGATTCCCGAAACGGGTTATAACTACCTTTGGATTACCGAAATGCCGTTCTTTGAGTTCAACGATGAAACGAACGAGTGGGACGCTATGCACCATCCTTTCACCATGCCGCATGATGATTGCTTGCAATATCTTGAAAGCGGCGACTTCGGCAAAGTCTACGCAAAAGCTTATGACCTTGTGCTGAACGGAACTGAATTATGCAGCGGTTCAATCAGAATCACCGACGCCGAGCTTCAGGAGCGTATGTTTAAGGCTCTGCGCTTAACTCCCGAAGAAATTGAAAGCAAATTCGGCTTCCTCATTGACGCGTACAGGTTCGCCGCTCCTCCGCACGGCGGCGCGGGAATCGGACTTGACAGGCTCGCAATGATTTTGTGCGGCGCGAAAAGCCTGCGCGACGTTACGGCGTTCCCGAAGACAAAGGACGCAAGCGAACTCATGTCGGGAAGCCCGGGCGAGGTGGATATGAAACAGCTTGAGGAGTTGCATTTAAAATTGAAGTAGAAACCACCCCCGCCCTGCGGGCGACCCCTCCAAGGAGGGGAATTGGGAAGTGCAAAAATAAAACAAATTCCCCTCCTGTGGAGGGGTGGCGGCGAAGCCGCCGGGGTGGTTTGAATTCGCAGAAGTTCGCACATATAATCGGAGGAAGAATTAATATGAAAAATAAAAGGCAATGGCTTCTAATAAGTATCGGGATTATTGGTTCAATATTATTGTTTATAATTGATTATCAAGAACGCGGTTTAGTTTTAAGTGCTTTTGGATTCCCTGCTTTGATTCTCGGAACTGTTATAATTCCAAATATTATAGATATTAAAAAGAAGAAATAAAACGCACAGTAAAGCATATATAAAGGACGAAAAACCTATGCACAACGACGAACATTTCATGCTTCTCGCGCTTGAGGAAGCGAAGAAAGCCGCCGCTTTGAACGAAATACCTGTCGGCGCGGTTGTAATCGACGCAGACGGAAAAATTATAGGCACAGGCTATAATTTAACCGAGCGGGAAAGCTCGCCGCTTCGGCACGCAGAGCTGATTGCAATAGAAAAAGCCGCACGGCATTTAAATAGCCGTCGGCTGTCGGATTGCACTGTTTATGTGACCTTAGAGCCCTGCCCCATGTGTGCGGGTGCAATTTCAAGCGCGAGAATAAAACGCCTTGTTTACGGCGCATTCGATGAAAAAAGCGGAGCTGTAGCCTCACTTTTAAACCTTTATGACTACCCCGTGAACCATAAGCCAATGGTGCGGAGCAGGGTTTTGGAAACGGAGTGCGGCGCGATTCTTAGCGAGTTTTTCAAGCGGTTGCGTTAATTTGCACTATATTTAAAAGCGCAATGATTATTAAAACGGAGGATTAGGTCTTGGACAGATATAAGCGGCTCGCTTCTAATACGCTAATCCTCGCGCTCGGGCAATTCGGCTCAAAGCTGCTCGTTTACATAATGATGCCGTTTTACACCGGTATGCTCGGCACCGACGGATACGGTGCAGTCGGTATAATCGTTAACGCGAGTATGCTTATTATGGGGATAATCACGCTGTCCGTCGGCGAATCGGTCATTCGCTTCGGGCTCGATGATAAATACGACAAGTCGCAGGTTTTCTCAATAGGTCTTATTACTACTGTCACCGGATTGATTATATTTATACCCGTCGTACCCTCAATCGGGCTGATTGATTTTCTTTCCGGTTACAGTATTTTAATTTATCTGTACGTTTTCACCGGCAGCATAAAGAGCGTCTGCGCTTTATTCGTCCGCTCAACCGGAAACGTGCGCCTTTTTGCAATTGACGGCATTTTCACTACGATTATTAATATCTCGTTGAATTTAATTTTCCTGCTCGTTTTCAACCTTGGCGTGCTCGGTTATGTTTTATCGGTTGTGCTCGCGGATTTAGCGTCGATTATATTCCTGTTTTACATGGGACGGCTTTCGGCATATATAAAGCTTTTCGGTATTGACAGACAACTGCGTAAATTAATGTTCCGCTTTTCGATTCCGATGATGCCGACTACGATTATGTGGTGGGTGACGAATGTTTCGGGGACGTTTTTTATCACAGCTATGCACGGGCTTGATTACACGGGCGTTTACAACGCCGCATATAAGCTTCCTAATATAATCGCGCTTGTTGCAGGGATTTTCTCGCAAGCATGGAATATGTCCGCTATAACAGAGCGGAACTCCCGAACTATTGCGAAGTTTTACTCCGACGTATTTAATTTTTATCAGTCTATAATTTACGTCGTTGCGGCGACGATGATGTTATTTATAAACCGCGTTCTCAGCATAATGGCGCAGGGTGAGGGCTTTGAGGGAGCTTTCCGTCATTCGCCGCCTATAATTTTAGCAGTTGTTTTCACCTGCTTTTCTACTTTCATGGGAAGTGTTTACGTCGCTTCAAAAAAATCTGTGCGTTCAATGCTGACCGCGATGAGCGGAGCGTTGGTGAATATACTGCTCAACTTCCTGCTCATCAGACCGCTCGGAATCAACGGTGCCGCGCTGTCGGCTTTAATCAGTTATATCGTGGTTTTCACGGTGCGCGTCATTGACACACGCTCGCTTGTTTTCATGGACTTAAAACCTGTTAAAATGGCTATAAACCTCGGTTTGCTCGGCGTTATGGGTGTGATTGTCATGTTTATTGAAAATACGAATTTTTATTATATTTCGCTTGTTATACTATTTGTGCTGATTGTAGTAATAAATTACCGCGCAGGCGTTTCAGCTTTGCAATTCTTCTTAAAAAGGAGAAAAGGGCAGAATGTTGAGCCGGAATAACTACTCGTACTTTTTAATCATATTCTCGCTGTTTCTGATTAGATTAAGTAATGCCGCCGCTTGCTTGTTATACTCGCTTTCGAGTGAAGCTGTGGTTATTTCATCAGATTGCACACCTGTGGTTTCACTGATTGCCGTCAGCGCAGCACCCTCGGCGATGAGCTCCCCTGCGACAGCGGCACGGAAAGCCGCCTCTTCATTAACTATAAACAGCTTCTTGTCGTTTTTAGGGTTCAGCTTGTAAACGAGCCTGAACGACTTATAAATCCCGAGCGACAGAATCGTTGTTATGCTGTGAGTTAACTTTTTGTTTTTAGCTTTATTGAGAATTGAATAAATCACGTCAATACTGCTTATAATCAGCTTTTTTGCGAGCGACGACGAAAACGAAAAGCCGTCAGCTTTGCTTGTGTCGCTGCTGTCGGGAATGTCGCTTTCTTTCAGAAAAGTCCCCGCGCTGACAGGCGAGCGCCCCAAAAGATAATCTGTGGAAACGTTGTAATAATCCGCCGCGCGCACTAAAAAATCCAAGCCGCACTCGCGCTTGCCTTTCTCATAATGCGAAAGCAGCGCCTGCGCTATTCCCAAGTCCTCGGCGACCTGCTTCTGGCTTAGGTGCTTCTCGCTCCGAAGAAGCGACAAAATACGCGGAAAATCATTGTTCATTTACGGCGACCTCATTTTTTCAATCTGTATATTTTATTATATATAAAACCGGGGGTATTGTAAAGTGGCATATTCGACAAAAAAAGACGGCAAGATTTGCCTTTTTTTGCATACCTGCTGTGCGCCGTGCAGTAGCGCGGTTTTAGAGCGGCTCGTTGAAAATTATAAAGTAACTTTATTTTTTTACAACCCGAACATCATGCCTGCCGAAGAATACGAAAAGCGGCTCTCGGAACAGCGGCGATTAGCTTCCATGCTCGGCGTTAAGCTAATTGAGGGTGATTATGACCACGAAGCGTTCTTGAACGCTGTCGCAGGGCTTGAGAGCGAGCAGGAGGGTAATTCGCGCTGTGAAAAGTGCATACAACTGCGCCTCAGCAAAACCGCAGAAGCTGCAAAAGCGCGCGGTTTTGACATTTTTACGACGACGCTTTCAGTCAGTCCGCATAAAAATGCCGAGCTAATCAATAAAATTTTGTCTGAATTAAGCGAGGGCGCGCTATTAGAAGATTTTAAGAAGAATGACGGTTTTAAACGCTCAATCGAACTTTCAAAGGAGTACGGACTTTACAGGCAAAAATATTGCGGGTGTATTTTTGAAAAAAATGCTTGACAAGGACAAGATTATCTGTTATAATATAACTTGCTGTTGATAGAAACAGCAAGTTAGTCCTCGGTATGTATGCGGCTATGGTGGAACTGGCAGACACGCAGCGTTGAGGTCGCTGTGCTCGCAAGGGCATGGAGGTTCAAGTCCTCTTAGCCGCACGCTTCTTAAAATTCGCGAAATCGCTTGTAAAGCGGCTTCGCGGATTTTATTTTTTAGGCTCAGTTGTTTTGGTCTTTGCTTGGTCTTTACGCGATAACTTGCATTAAATGCAAAACCCGCAGAAGCCTCGCGCAATGCGTTGCTGTGCGGGTTTATGTTCAGCTTCTAATCAGATTCGAACTGATGACCTCGTCCTTACCAATTCTGTTAGAAGCATTTTATTGCATACCAAAACGTGTTAAATAATGCCGTAAAGTACCATGAATAAAGGATAATCGTGTTATTATGGTTTAACCCGTTTTACCCTGTATTGAGGTCATAGTGGGTAAATAGTGGGTACGCTACGGCTATGATATTTTCAAAGAAAAGTATGCGCTCCACATAAAATTATTAATTTTCCCTGCCAAAACCGCATAAAGGCAGGGTATTTACATTGTAGGAGGTTTATATATGTATAATAGCACAGAAAAAAAGAAAAAGCAAGCATTTTTTGCGGCTGACGGTATGCCGGACTATCAGAAAATAGATTATTTCACCCTTGCCGTGGTTGCTTTATTTGGTCAAGCTGCCTTTGAACTGTCTGACAACCCGATTAAAACGCTGTCGCGCTTGTATGGGCTTATAAGCCGCCTATATGAGCAGGGAAGCGAACAGGAAGCCATAGAAGCCCTCGGCGTAATACTTGTACGCATTTCAGCTTTGCGCGACTGACAGCTAAAACGCCCCGCGACTTGGAAAAGTCAATGTTACTTGTCGAAAGGTGTTTACAGATTATTTGGCAATGTCAATATAAGCTGTCAAAGCCCACAGCCTTAAAAACTACGTTACAGTTTTGGGCATTAGAGAATCCGCGAGGGTTCTTGCGGTTCTTCTTAGGCAATCCCGCCTTAGAGTTTCAGCCGTGGCAATACGGGGACGGATATATGAAGCTGACCCACTTATGGGGAAATTTCAAGCTGCCCGTCAAAAACACGGTAGACTACGTTAAAACGAAATTCGACCAGTTAAATTCAAGGGAATTGCCGAAACTGCCGAGCGGATATGAGTATAACCCCGCTTGCGGTCTTAACCTACGGCAAGTACGCAGAAGCATAACGCCGTCCGGCTTTGCCGATGCGTTTTTCAAGGCAAATCAATAAAAAAGAAAAGGAAGTGAAAAGATAGCATTAAACACAGCATATTTGCAATCTAACAGGACGGCGGCGGGTGACGAATGTTACACGCCGTTTTATGCTGTTAAACCGTTACTTGAATTTATCCCGCATGACTGGCGCGTTTGGTGT
>WQYC01000029.1 GCA_009781425.1 Oscillospiraceae bacterium | reverse complement strand
CGCCAAATTATGTTATACTCGTTATGTATAATGTTGAAAGAGGGGTTAGCTCATGCCAATGAATTTAATCACCCGTTCAGACTTTGACGGGCTTGCCTGCGGAGCATTACTGCTTGAAGCAGGAATTATAGAGACCTATTCCTTCGCGCACCCTAAGGATTTGCAGGACGGGTTAGTTCCAGTCACCGAGAACGATGTCCTCGCGAACGTGCCTTATGTGCCGGGCTGCGGGATTTGGTTCGACCATCATGCGAGTGAGCTTGAGCGCAACGAGCTTGCAGGGAAGTATGTGGGCGAGAGCCGCCCCTGCCCGAGCTGTGCGCGCATTATCTACGAATATTACGGCGGACGCGAGAAGTTCCCGCAGTTCGATGACCTTATGGTTGCCGTTGACAAAGTGGACTCAGGCGACCTCACCCGCGAAGAAATCCTCAACCCCGAGGGCTGGATTCTTGTCGGCTACTTAATGGACCCGCGCACCGGCTTGGGGCGTTTCCGCAACTTCACAATCAGCAACTATCAGCTCATGGAAAAGCTGCTGATTGCCTGCCGCGAAATGACGACAGACGAGATTCTGAATATGCCCGACATAAAAGAGCGCATTGAGCTTTATAACGAGCAGACCGCGCTTTTCAAGGAAATGGTCGCGAAGTACACTCGCGTTGAGCGCGATGTAATCATCACTGACCTGCGCGGCGTTGACACGATTTACACAGGCAACAGATTTCTGATTTACAGCCTTTATCCCGAGCAGAATATCTCCGCTTGGATAGTTTCGGGGCGGGGCGGCTTGGGTTGCGCGGCGGCTGTCGGCTACTCGATTCTCAACCGTACAAGTAAGGTTAACGTAGGCAGACTCATGCTTAAATACGGCGGCGGCGGACACCCGATGGTGGGGACCTGCCAGTTCAAGGACGAGGAAATGGAAGAGAAGCTCCCGAAAATGCTTGATGAGCTTGTTAATTATGATAAGTATTATGAGGTGTGAAATAAAGCAAGCAACGGTAAAACCCGCTCTGAGTGAGCGGGTTTTATTTTAAAGTTAAACAGGTGGAGCGACCTACATTCCACATCTCCTAACCTCGGCTCCCAGCTGAAGAGTTGTTCCGAGGGGCGACGGCTGCCTATTCCCGTCCTCTGTTTAGTTTATTATATCACGTTTTTATATATTTGTCAATGGTTTTAATTGTCCTCTTTTAATAGAATTTTCGACACGGCTCTTTCCGACTTCATAAAGCGACCTCGCATAGTATTCACCGTCATTTGCGATTCTGACAGCTAACTTAACATGAACTCCAAAATTTTTTACCATTTCAATTGAATTATCAGACTTATTAATTCCTACATAATCGGGTGTTTCAATTATTCTTTGAAGTCGTGTATAGAACTTTTTATAATCCCCCGGATGTTGTTCTTTCATATGTTTTATATTTGATTCGCCTATGTAAATCGCCGTCCCTGCAATAATGTCAAGATTAAGTGCTTTGACAACTTTAACCGAAAACTCGCCAACTTTTTCAATCATACCCGTCAATACCTCCGAGCCCCCTGCATAAGCAGCATCGCAACAAAGAAAAACGCATTATATACCACAACTCCTGTTGACGAGAACATGACGCTTCCGCCGAAAATCGTGAATATTATGCAGAATATAACAGCAAGGAAAAGCCCCGTGAACAACGCCGACGACGACAGCAGAATGCTGTGCATGACCTTTTTTGCCGCGCCGAGTGCGGCGGCGAACGACGAGAAGGTCCCCGCGCAGGCAACGTCTCCGTCGCCGCGGGAAGCGTACTTCGTGCAGTCGTCGAACTTCGCGTGCAGGTCAAACGGTATCACCCGCAGACGCTCGGGGCTGAGCTCAAACGCTTCAGCGAGCGAATTCGTGGTGACAAGCGAATCGCGAGTCCGCACGACGATTGCGACACCCTGCTTTTGAAGTGCTTGCAATGAGCGTTTTATTTTTTCATTCGGGATTATTTTGAGGAAGAACATCGCAATCGTTTCGCCGCCCGATGCTAAGTAAACCACGTCGCCGAACTTCTTTGAATACTGTTCTTCCTTCTTGAAATCGGGGACTTTTATGCCGTGGTGCTTCATCTGGTCGCGGTTGCCGAGCATGACGCGCTTGTTGCCCATCCAGCCGGAAATCCCCATGTTGACTTCATAAATACAATTGTCAATCGGGTAAAGCATTTCGCTCTTGCCCGCGAGCATATCGAAAAACATCGAGGTCAAAATCGAACCGCTTTTGATTGCAAGGCTTGCGGCAGTAATTATCGCGTCGTCAATCGCGAAGGGGGTCAGCGAGTTCGGCTGCTGACAGCGTTTGAAGTTTCTGAAGTCTACGCTGCCCGCAGGGAACAGCGTCTGCGCGTCTACAAGCACGCTGTTTACCTTCGCGAATTTCTCGGCTGAGTTATATCCGAGCACGACAGCTTCGTTTTTCGCGAGAGCCTTTGAAGCGCGCAGCAGCGGATTATTTACAAGGAACATAATCGAAAACGGCGTAAGCGCGCAGAGAGTTGCATTTGCCGCTGTTAAAGCCCAGTAGATATTCCCCGCAAGCTGCTCGTTTTCATAAGGCAGGAACAACGCGCCGAGCCCCACTGCCATCGCCGCCGCGAACGCCGCGGGAACAAGATAGCGGCTTAACTGGTCTGCCTTGTCGTTGCAGTAGCTGTTTTTAAGGAAGCCTGTGAGGAATTCAGTCTTGCGCGCCGCACAAAGCACAGGGAGCTCGTACATAACGCCTTTCGTAAAAGCGCGCGCAACCTGCTCGTCTTCTATTATTTCGGCGTAGTATTTCGGGTTATCGCCGCTCACAAAGCCGAAGTTCCGCTTGGCTCTCGCCATCATCATCAGCTTACCCGCTGTGTTGAACAGCAGTCCCGCGAGCCCGACGGCTACGAATACGTTAGCATTTCCGAGCTGAAAGTTCCCCGTCCCCGAAAGCATGGGAATCACCGTAAGCGTAGACACAACGGCAGGCACAGCGCAAAGGCTGTCGCAGTCGCCTTTCCCTGTAAACAGGTTTATGATTCCTCTGCGCACCACGCTCGCACAGGTGATAATCCCGAGCATACCGAGAATCAGATAGAGATACATCAGCCCCTGAACGTCGTGGGCTTTATCAAGAAAGCGCATATCTATGCCGAGCACGTTTGCGTTCATAATGCCTAAGTCGTTACCGAAGGTAACAACGCAAGCAAGCACGGTAATCACGAAGAGTATGAAGAAGCGGACTCTCAGTCCTTTATGTGTTTCGCAGAGGTCGCTCCAAATCTGCCCGCCCTTGCCGTAGTCGTCATAGTCGCCGTAATCGTCCTCTTCGTCGTAATAGTCCGGGTTTCTGTCGTCCTCAATGTCCTCAAGCACAAAGTCGCGGATTTTACGCTTGCGCTTGCCCTTCAGCTCGTTGATTTTCTGCTCAATTAACTGCGGCTGATTCCCTGTTAATGACAGCGAAGTGTCGGTCAGTATTTGCTTTTTATAGTCTATGTTAAGTCCGTGAGTAATCGGCTTTGCACTAAATTGCGGTGTAAATGCACCGCCCTGCACATCGGGCAAAGTCCGATACGCGTCAACATCGCTGTCGCGTTTTTCCTTTAAAGCTTTATTTAACGAATCGATGAGCGCGGTGTTACTGCGCTTTTCTTTCTCGCTTAAATGCCCTGCTGAGTCGTCAGCGTCGTCATCACCCGGCTTCAATTCCGGAACGCCGGCGGATTGCGCGAAGGGCGTGTCGTTCCCTACTACGTTTGTGTTCGATGATGGTATGTAGGTTTTCACAACTTCTGCAGTTGTTTCCTCAGATTTCGCAATATTCGCTTCCGCTATGCTTTTCAAGTCGCCGTCTGCGATTCCTTTTGTATCGCCCGATAACAGCGAAATGAACTTTCGGTTGTCCTTTTCTTCCTCGTCATCGGCGAAAGCTTCGCTGTCCGCCGCTTTTTCGAGCATATCATAGGGGTTGAGTGCATCAATTTGTTCAAGCGGCTGTTCAAGAGCCATGTCAGCTTCGAGCAGGGCTTCGCCGCGCTTCTTTAAAGCCTCGTCCATCGGTGCGGGCTTGAGCTTTTCGAGCACCTGCGTGATTTCAAGCTTCGGGAATTCAAACTCAGAATCAGAATCGCCGCCGATAGAAACAGCTTTACTGCTGTTCGCCTTTGCTTTTTCTTCTTCAGGTGATGTGTTATCGAAAACAGGCTTCGGCAACTGTCCATTATCCACTGTCAACTGTCCACTGTCAACAGCCATTTTCGGCGGGACGACAGCTTTTTTGAAAACTATATCGCCTTTTTTTGTTTTTTCGGGTTTTTCGGGCTTTTCTTTCTTTATTTTTTCTGGCTTAGGGGGTTTCTTCGGTTTTTGCGGGACGCCAGCGGATTGCGCGAAGGACGTGGCGTCCCCTACGTCAAGTTCGTCGATTATTGCGGGTTTTTGCTTTTTCGGGACAGCAAAAAGCTGCTCGGTGTCTATAATCTCTGTTACACCGAAATCATGGCTTGACGGCGCGGTTGAACCGCCGCCGCGCTTTTTATCGACCTCCGCAAGAATATCGTCTATTGAAAAGTCCTTATCCAAGTCCTCACCACCTCTAATCATTAGCCCCGCCGCTACGCGGCGTATTGCCCGCGCCGGCTCGGCGCTGTCTGACAACTTCGTACATCAGTATCCCTCCGCAAACCGAAGCGTTGAGGGAATTTATTTTTCCGTACATATCTACAGCGACTATGACGTCGCAGTTCTCTCTCACTAACCGCCGAAGCCCCTCGCCCTCCGAGCCTATGACAAGCGCAACGCCGCCTTTAAAGTCCTGCTTGTGAAAAGGCTCGCCGTCCATATCCGCGCCGTAAACCCAGATGTTCTGCTTTTTCAAGCGGCTGATTACGTCCGCAAGATTCGCTTCTCGGCATATTTTGAGGTGGCTCGCCGCACCTGCCGAGGTTGCGTGAACAGTGGAGTTTACCCCTGCGCTCCGCCGCTTAGGAATCACCAAGCCGTCCGCGCCCGCCGCTTCCGCAGTGCGAATCAGCGCACCCAAGTTATGCGGGTCAGAAATTTCATCGGCTATAATGATAAAAGGCGCAGAGTTTTTTTCTGCCGAAACTGCAAGCAGCTCTTCAAGCGTGGCGTACTCCGTTTCGGGGATTAGAAGCACAATTCCGCCTGTACGAGCGTCTTCGCCGCCTGTCAACGCATTAAGCTTTACAGCGTCCGAATCCTTGACTACGCCGCCTTTTTGCTTCATGAGCGCGATATGCTTGCCGACGCCCTGTAAACCTTTACTGATGTACAGCGTGTCAACGGGCTTGTCTGTCAGCAGATACTCTAAAACGGCGTTCTTGCCGTAAATTATGTTATTATTATCCATACAACATATAGTATAGCAAAAAAAAATGGAAAAGTCAAATTAATTGTAAAAAACACTTGCAATATACGATTGAATAGTATATAATTTAGTTTAGAGGTAAAAATAAATGACACGTGAATTTATAAGAACAAAAGTTTTCGAGGAAGATTGGAAAAGCGCAGGATTAAATGACGACGATTTACGCGAGTTGGAAAGCATATTATTAGAAAACCCACAAACCGGCAAAGTGATTCCTCATTTATCAGGTGGGCGCAAACTGCGCTTTGCGGCAAGCGGACGAGGAAAATCGGGAGGGGTTCGGGTCGTATATGTTGATGTTGTAATACGTGAACATATTTATCTGTTGCTCGCTTATCCGAAAAATGTGCAAGAGGATTTAACGCCGGAGCAGAAACGGATACTTAATAAATTAATTTCGGATATTAAGGAGGACTGACTGATGAAGCAATATAATTATTTTGACAGGCTTAAAGAAAGTTTGGAACAAGCTGTCGATTATAAAAAAGGCGATAAAAGCAAAGCGCGGGTTTCCATATACGAAATCCCTGTTCCTAAATACAAAGCTGCCGATGTTGCGCGTGTGCGCTCAAGCCTGCGCCTTTCGCAAAAAGGTCTTGCTCTTGCTCTCGGTGTTTCGCCGCGCACCGTGGAAGCGTGGGAATGCGGACGAAACGAGCCGTGCGGCACTGCCCGCAACTTGCTTTATTTAATTGAAAACAATACAGCACTTGTAGACCAGCTCGTAACAAGACAATAATAACATCGGCTTGCAGAATCCTGCAAGCCGATAATTTTTAATTGTACATTGTGCATTGTTAATTGTCAATTGTTAATATATACCCGTGCTGATTACATAAACATCAACCTGCCGCAAGCCCCAGTTAATCGCGTGAGTCAGATTATCGTCCGTGAGCCCCATGTAAACGTCAACTATAACGTCGGTGTTGTGGATAAATCCGCCTGTGTCCGAGGCTACAGCCGCGCCGTATACAATCTCGCCGCACTGCGTCACGATATAAACTAACGAGCCGTAAGGGATTTTCTTAGGGTCAACCGCGACTGAACCGACTACTAAAGGTCTCCCGCTTGCCGTTTGGCAGGTAGGCCCTGCTGTGTAAGCCGTAGACTTACCCGAAAGCATGAACTCATAGTTCACGGGAACGCCGTCAACAAGCTCAATTTCGGGGAATTCCCGCTTGCTGTAGGGCTCGGAAAATGCAAGCCCTGTTTGCAGCTCTTCGGTTACAGGCTGACTTAAAACTTCTCTTGTTATAATCTCGGTGGCGATAACCTCGCCGTCCTTGATTGTGTCTACTACTGAAACGCGCTCGATACCTTCAACGCCCTCAACGACAACCTTTGTCGTGCCGATTGCCACATGATTAGACGGCTCGGAAATAGTATCAAAAGGTATTGAATTTATTTCAACGCGCTCGGCGTAGCTTGTAACGCTCACCGCCGCTTCAATCCCGAGGTAAGCGACCGAACTGAGGTTTACGGAAATTACTTCTTTCTCGCTAAGCTCGATTCTCCCGAGAGGGCGAATGTCGTTAGTTGCGGTCTCAGTTTCTCCGTGCGAGCGGGTGATTTCGAGCGACATATTTGCACGCCCTGTACCTGTGCCCTCGTTGAAGCTGTAATAGTCAAGCCCTGTAAGTGAAAGCCCCTGCTCCCGCAGAATGTCCTCCGCAGTCGTCTGCGTCGTGAAGATTTTATAGGTGTTGCCGTCGTCGGTAATTGTAACCTCATTGCGGAAATATAGAGCACCGGTCATGAGAAATATAACGATGCAGGTTGTGAAAATTGAGAGAAGCGAAACCGCTGTGCGGTGTTGCAGGGCGTTTTTTACCTTCCTGATTTTCCCGCCGCCTGATGTGAACAGCGCGGCTGTTAAGTTAAGCAAAAAATCATCCTCCTATTCGTTGTTAATTCGTATCTTCGTTACCGAAGCTACCCCCATTATACCCCTCTTTTTTGTATATGTCAAATGAAACAAAAGCCCCAAAACTGTGCAAGTTGCACAAGTTTGGGGCGTTACCTCTTTGTTACCGCTTTGTAACCTTTGTCGAAAACTAAGAAATGTTAATAAAAGGGGGAAACTTTTGGTAAGATTAACGAAAGGGGTTTGTGAGGTTATACAATTCGCTCACGATAGAATTTTTTGCACAGATTTGCAAGATATGGTGGTGAGTGTGAGGGAGATGTCAAGATGTGGCGTCAGGCTTGTCCGCCTTTCTTTACATTTATTGACAAAAATAAAGTTTTATGTTATGCTTGTTTTGCGGTGCAAGCCGTAAGGCAGACCATAACTACGGTTATAAAACAGCGGTTAGCCAAACCTCCCCGCAAATGAACGAAAGGAGGTGAGGCGCAATGATTATGCTTTGGAGCGACTTTTGGCAAATGCTGACAGCGGTGGGAACACTTTTGTTGGCGTACCTAACATACAAGTTACTCCGCAAAAAAAGCAAAAAGTAACCGCTGGCTGAAGAGTCGGTTACTTTTTCTTGTAACAATTCTTGGCTGACCGCTGGGTCTGCCTTTATTATTTTCATTATATATTATTTATCTTAATTTGTCAACCCTTAATTTATCTCCACAATAGTTATATTCTCCGCCGCCACGCTGACCTCCGAGAGCAGCGTGCTTTTTATTGCCGCCGCGCCCGCCGCGTCGAGCTCTTCGGTTTTAACGATAATGTTCACGCCTCTGTCCGATATGTAGACTAATGCGTCTGCGAAGCCCTGCGCCTTGAGCAGATTTTCAACCTTGGTTTCGCTTTCGATGTTGCTTCTGAGCCGCTCGGCTGTCTGCGCCATAACCGCAAGCTCGTCGCCTCTCGCGTCACCGCCGTGGAACATCGCTTCAAGGAAGTCCTTCGCTTCATCACGGCTTTCTTGCAAGTCCATGCGCGCCTGCGTGAAATATGCGCGCGCCTCTTCAGACATATTATTACTATTGCTCGTCAGCGAAACAAACGCCGCGTCCCCGTAATACGAGCCCCGCACCTCGGTGTCTGCTTCAGGGATTATGAGGTTTTCGGGCGTTCTGTCTGCGGAGGCGTAGATGTAGTTAACATAAATCGCCGCGCCGAGCAGAAGCGTCAGCCCTGTGACAACGATTTGCTTTTTCCCGATAATCATATTGATTCGGGGCAGTCTTAATTTGCGTAAAAATTTTGGCTTTCTCATAGTGGTAATTTCCTCCTCGTAATTATGCATTATGAATTATGAATTTAATATACGACACTTACTTTTGACGTGCCGATGCCTAAAACCTTCGACACGGTTTCAACCACCCTTTGCTTTACCTGCACATCTTCGCCGCCCTCCGCTACTATCGCGGCTCCGCGGATTTCGCCGTCGCTGCCGAGCGTAATCATCACCTTTACTCTGCCGACTCCGCGGATTTCCGACAGAAGCTCTGCTAACTGCCCTTCAAGCTGCCGCGCATACGCGTCTGCATCGCCGCCTGACCATGCAGAGTCGCTTCTTCGTTCCTGCGCTGTCCTCGAGCTGTCGCTTCCAAAATTGAACAGCTCCGAAAACAATATTAGCAATATCAGCGCGAATCCGACAGCGATGATGATTTTTACCGCCTTGTCATTTTTAACTATGAAAGCGGAGAGGTTTTTGTTGTCTGTTTTTTTCATGCTTTCCTCTTTTATCGGGACGCCACGGAGGGCGTCCCCTACATTAGTCTTGCCGCGGGATTGCCCAGTCGGGAAGCGGCGGGATTTCACGCTCCGGCTCGGCGTCTGCTTCGATGGTTACTTTTATGTCCCTGCCTACTGTTTGCTCTGTTAAAGCCGAAGCTCTCGCAAAGTCCGCGTCCGGCGGCAGAACAAGCATTATTTCATTAATAGATATGCTGTACAAACCTGAAATATTAACAATTACGTAAATTTTGGACGGGTAAATCTCCTCCCGCTCCAAAACCTCACGAACCCGCGCGGACAATTCCTCCGCAATCGCGCGCTTCCGCGCCGCTGTCGTCTGCTCGGAGAAGTCCGTAAACTCAGCCGCAGTACCGAATTCAACGCTTTTAAACTCATCGAAGTTTATATTAACGCCCGAAACAAGCGAGATTAATGCCGTAATAAAAAAGCAGGAAATCAAAAAGCTAATCTGCTTTTTAAAGCTGTTTTCAGGAACAAGCATACGGAACAAGGCGGTCGCCGCCGCAACGAAGCAAATGTTTAAAAGAATTGCACGCATAAAACCACCCCGCCGCTTCGCGGCACCCCTCCACAGGAGGGGAATTTTTGTTTCTTTTTAAGATTATTTTATTCCCCTCCGAGGAGGGGTGGCAACCAGTCCGCAGACTGGTTGACGGGGTGGTTCAAACCCCACCATTCCAAATAAAAAGCATTAACGCCACCGAAATTATTAAAATCAGCGTAAAACAAAACAGCAGCGCAAAAATAATCCCCATGACGCTCTCGCCGCTTTTGAGAAGCGAGGACAACTGCGAAAGCCCGAAAACCGTGCTGATTGCCGCCGCCAAGCTTAGTGCAATTTTATGCACAAAAACCGAGATTAAAGTCGGCGCGACTATAATTAAACCCGCGATAATCCCGAAGGTCCCCGTGCTGTTGCGGAGAATATTTACGCTTCCGCGCACGGTGCTGAGCGCATCGCTGACCGCGCCGCCCACGAACGGCACGGAATTCGACACCGCAAACTTCGCGGCTTTCAGCGCGACTGTATCCGCCGAGCCGCTGATGAAGCTTTGAAGCGAGAGAAGCCCCGTAAACAACACGACAAGCAAGCCGAGCGTCCAAATCACTACCTTTTGAATCGTCTGCGCTAACGCTTCGATTTTGAGGTCAGGCGTGAGCGAGCCTGCCGCCGAAACGCCGAGAATACAGCTTACAAGCGGCGTCAGTATCATCGAGGTTATGTAAGTAAAAACTTGTCCGGCTGTAATAACCGACACGCTGAAAACCGAAGCGGTCGTTAACTGCCCCGCGACCGCCATTACCCCCGCGAAAACAGGCACGAAGGTCAGCAGGAAAATTCCGCCCGAATGAAGCGTAGCGGCGGCGCGGACGACTATTTCCGAAACATACATAATCATCAACCCCGCGCCTGCAAGCACGCCGACGATTCCGAAGGCGTCGGAGGCTTTGCCTGTAGAGCCGCTTGCGCCGTCGCGCAGGGTTTCAGCGACTGCACAGAGCAGGATTACGCCTGTTAAAGCGGCGAGCATACGAAGCGGACGCGCAAGCTCGCGCATTAAAACGTCCCATAGTCCGCGAATAACCGAAAACGGCGATAAGCTAAGCGCGCCCGCATTATCAGGCGTTATGTAATTCTCACTCATAAATTCCCGTGCTTCCTCGGGCAGGGCGGAAATAAGCACATCCGACCCAAAGTCGGATGCATCCTGCCCGAAGTCGTCAGCGTATGCAGGAATCGAGAAAGAGAAAAAAAGCAGAATAAAAATTAAAATTCGTTTCATTTAAACCACCCCGTCAGGCTCGTGCATTGCACTCACCTGCCACCCCTCCTCGGAGGGGAATTTTTATTTCCTTATATAGGGATTTTTTATTCCCCTCCGTGGAGGGGTGCCTCCGCAGAGGCGGGGTGGTTTAAGCTATCAACCCCGTAATTAATTCCACCAAGCTGTTAAACAGCGGCAGTGACAGTATTACAATCGCTATTTTCCCTGCGAGCTCTAATTTGCCCGCGATTGCGGTTTCGCCCGCGTCCTTGCAGGCGTCTGTCGCTAATTGCGTTAAATAGCAGACTGCCAAGCCTTTCAGCAGGGTTTGTCCGTAGATATTATTCATACCTGCCGCGGACATTAAATTATTCACGGTATCAAGCGCAGGGCGCATGGCGGTAATCACGGCGACAAGAATAATTATTCCGGCTAAAAGCGGGATATAAAGCCCGAATTCGCGGTTATACTGCCGCAGAATGATGGACAGCACCGCCGCGACTAAGCCTAAGCCAACAAGTGCAGTTATATTCATTTAATTTCCTCGTAGGGAACGCATTTATGCGTTCCGTTGCATTGCGTTGTGTTTGTTCCGTTTCGGAACGCATAAATGCGTTCCCTACCAAAGTCCGAACACATTCTTAATAGTATCAAACAACAACGCGATTTCGTTTATAATCATCATCAGCACGACAATTAAGCCTGCGATATTCGTCATCATCGCCTGTTCTTCTCTGCCCGATTGTTTCAATAACTGCCCCATCACCGCAACTATAATACCGATTGCGGCTATTTTAAAGATTAAATCTATTTCCATAAATAACCGCCTTTTAATAATGTAGGGTGTGACGCCCTCGGCACACCGTTTTATTTCGGCGCGCCGAGGCGTCGCGCCCTACAAATTCACACAACAATTATCGCCAAACCTAACCCCGACAAAACCCCCACCGAGCGGTACATCGCGCCTTTGCGCGACGCCGCGTCCGAGGCCTCCACGAGACGCGCCGACAGCAGCTCCTTGTTAAGCTCCAGCATAGCAATTTGCCCCGCTGAATCGCTGTTTCCGAGCGAGTTCCCAATTGACAGAAGAATTTCACGCTCACCTTTAAGTGTAGGGAAGCTGTCAACAGCTTCAGCCCACTTTTCACGCCAGTTCATTGTTAATTGTTCATTGTTCATTATTAATTGTAAAAACTCTCCGCCTTGCAGCTCACTGAACAGCTCGCCAAGCGGAAGCGCGCGATAGCGAATCTGCACCGCCATAGCTTCAAGAAGCCGAATAATCTCCGCGAGCAGAAGCTCGCGCTTTTTAAGCTCCGCCGAACGGTATAAGCCGATTACTGTTCCCGCAAGCAGACAAAATATTGCTAAAACCAATCTCATTTTTCAAGTCCCTTCGCCATAAGCCTTTCAGCTCACCTATATTTATTCCTGTTCCTAAAAGTGCAATATAGCTCACGTTTTTAATCACGCCCGAAAGCGCAGACGACTGCAACGCTTCTTCGAGGCTTCCGCAGTGCGCGGTAAGTATTACGCCGACGCCGCTGTTCAGGCACTGCGCAATTTCCGCGCCGTCGTCCGCAACCTCATCGCAAAGTATAAAATCAGGCGAAAGCGCGCGCAGAGCCGTGATAAAGCCCGCCTTCTTAGGGAAGCTGTCGAGAGTATCTATGTTCGCGCCTTTCGCGCATAACTCACCGCGCTCGTCTATAACAGCGGCTTTGTAGCCCGCGTCGGACAAATTTCGTGCAAAGTCGCGCAGAATTGTAGTTTTCGCGCTCATGGGCTTGCCGATTATGAGCAGACTTTTTATATTTTCAATCGGCAATGAATTGAATAATTTATCAGAACAGCCGATAAATTCCCGCGCTATACGCAGGTTTATCGAGGTTATGTTGCGGATTGCGGTAACGCGCTCATTTTCGCCGTCAATTATGGCTGTCCCGCAAAAGCCTGCTCTGTGTCCGCCTGCAAGCGTTATGAAGCCCTGAGCCAACTGCCGCGCGTAGCTGTGAAGTGAGAAATCGCAGAACAGCTCGATTAAATTCTTCAAGTCCTCGGCTGTGACCGAAGTGTTTATAAGTTGTCTTTTGTTGTCGTATTCAACGGCGATTGCTTGTCCCGCGCGCAGGCGAATTTCCCGCGCCGCCTTTTGTATCTGCGGCGGAAGCGCGAGAAGCTTGTCTTTAAACATGGGTAAAAAATTGACCGCTTGCTCGTAGGCGGCGTTTGCCGAATTTCTCTTTATAGCTGTAATCATGGTTAATTTTATGCCGCGTGAATAAAAAAAAGAACCGCCTTTCGGCGGTTCTCGTTATTCCCATCACGCTACATAATAATCATCTTCATAGTAATCATCATCTTCATAATAATAATCATCTTCATAATAAACACCCTTATATTCATCAACGAGCCAGCCCTGCTCCTTCTGCCATTCTCTTTCCGCTATGCGTGCAAGCGTGTGCAGTCTTTGTGCGACATGATTATAGTCAGACGGGATAACAAAATTCCCCATATATCTGTTTGGAAAATTAAGCAAATATCCCTCGCTCTGCACTAAAAGAGACGGCTGCATGACGTTATATAAAACCTTTATAAGCTCGAGCATTTCCTCGGTCGCAAAATCATCGGATATATGCTGATAATCATTGCTTCCTCCCCACGCCCACCAGTTCATTGCCGATGTGGCTTCGTTCGCGCCGACATATTCAGACTTGTAGAGCGTTATGCCGTACTGTAATGTCCAATCCTCGGGGAGCTCACCCGATAAGTCAAAGCCCTGCCGCTCAAGCTCTGCGATTAAATTCGTGTAATGCGCGAGCACATTAAAATTCACCCATGTTCTGTGATGATAATTTATTCTTGTGCCGTCGGGGCTCATGACCGGCTCGTCAAAATTAATCATCAGATAACCTAAAACTCTTTCGGTTGACATAAATCTTTGCTCAAAGGTTTCTGCGAGGTAGTCAGTTTTGAACGCTTGATAAAGCCGCATTACGTCTGCCGCCGCGTTCCTGCCCTCAATAGTTTTGCCGTCACCGGTGACGTCTGAAAACCTTGCGGTCGCGTTTGCGTTTGGATACTTTTTCAACCAGTCGTCTATTTGGTTAATGTGAAAGCTTTTATATTCGTCGCTGAGAAGCACAGGCAGAAGCCGCTCTAACTGCCCGACGTTCAAGCGGACGTCTCTTGTAAAAGTATCGCCGTTTTTCAAGGTGTAGATAAAGGGCTGCTGCATTTTAAGCGCGTCGCCGTAAGCAGTGCTTTCCCAATAGCTGCCGCGCATATTTGGGAGTTCGTAGTTGCGCGGGTTTTCGTTGCTTTCAACGTGAAGCTCGCGGAGCAGCTCGATATTTTCTCTGTCCTTAAACTCGTTATTGCCAAAATAACCGGTCGGGTCATAGAAATACTGCGGAAACCATACGCTGTCAAGGTGCTGTACATCAAGGCTGACGCTTTCTATATCGTCGAGCTTCGGTATCCGCTTGCCGATTCCGAAGCCGTCGGCGGTGAGCAGAATATTGGAAAGTATAACCGAGCCTACAAGCATACAAACGTATTTTATGCCCGCTCTGCCCATCTTCTTGAAGCCGCGCTTCGCCGAAACATCGAGAATAATGAATGCGATTGCCGTCGTCGCAATTAAACCGAAAACAGTGCCCGCGTCGAAGCCGTCATTGTCGTTCATAATGCCGACAAAGAACAGCGAGGTTATGCAAAAGACTACTAATGCAAGGATAATTTCGAGCGCGCCTTTGAACGCGAACGCGCTTCCTGTCTTTTCCGCGCCGCGCTTCTTGGCTAAGTAAAACGCGCTTGTCAAAAAGCCTGCATTAATTACAACAAAAGGAATGATTATCGCGGGGTTCAGGAAGGTTAAATGCTCGCTCAAATTCACTTCATCGTTCCAATAGCCGAACGAGACAAGCTCGATGAAAAATACGACTAAGAAGCCGCCGGGCGATGTCCCTCCGAGCACGGTTTTGAGCTCGTCAAAGATATAAATTTGCCAAACATTGTTGAAAATCATAAGCCCGAAAAGCGCAATCAGCGCAGGAATAATAGCCATAATCAACGCGGGATAAGCTGTGGTTTCATAAACTCTGCCGCAAATCGCCGCACAGAATACCGAGAGGATATAAACCGAGAAAATCGTCAGCAGTCCCGCGAAGATTGCCGCAATAAACGTCGGTATAATATGCTCCCCGGTAGACGAGGAAGTCACGAAATAATTTTTCGGGAAGCCGAACTTTACTATCAGCAGTCCTACAGTTGCGCTGATTGTGTAAACAAGTGTAAGCGGGATTAAACCTGACGCGAAGTCTCCCCAAAATCTGTCGCGGCTCTTAATCGGGAGCGACCACGAAAGGTCAACGCGCTCGCGGCGGTTGTAATAATCATAGCAGTTGACGCCGCTCGTGTAAACCAAAAGCATAAACACAACAGCCGCCACGCCGCACAGGAACATACTTATAATAAGGAACGAGCCCTCTCTGTTTGTGTAGCTATACGAGTTTTCCGCATGAAGCTGAAGCGAAGCCGCAAACGCAATCAGCGGAAAGCTCAAAACGCCGCACATAATCATAATTATTAATTGCGACTTCAAAGAATAAATTCTGTAAAGCGTGTACTTTAAAAAGTCGTTATTAATCTTTGCTATTCTGGAAATCATATCCGAGCACCTCCAATTCGTAGATAAATATTTCTTCTAAGGACAACGGAACTATGTCAAGGATTTTCGGGTTCTTGGCGGCGATTTTCGCTTTTATGTCCTCCGCTTCGCCCTTTGCAATCAGATAAACCACGCTTCCCGTGCGGTCGAAGTGCAGAATATTAATGCCGGCGTCCTTGAAATCTTCTTTAGTGTAATCCTCGTCGAAAGCTGTCTGAATCTTTTGAATGTTGCCTTTAAGGCTGTCAAGCTCGCGGTCAAAGACGATTTTACCTTTATGCAGAAGCCCCGCCCTGTCGCAGAATTCGTCAATTTCAAACAGATTATGCGACGAAATAATTACCGTCATCTCGTTGTCAAGCATTGCATCTACAAGCATTTTCTTTACGATGATTCGCATAGTCGGGTCAAGCCCGTCGAACGCCTCGTCAAGATAAAGGAACTCGGGTCTGCAGGAAATCCCGCAAATCGCGAACGCCTGCCGCTTCATGCCTTTTGAGAAGGTAGCTAATTTCCTGTTCGCGGGTAAATCCAATGCACTTCTCATCGCTTCAAAGCTTTCCACCGAGAACTTAGGGTAGAAGGTTCTGAAAAAGTCGCGCATTTCCGGCAGAGTGTAGTTGTTCCACTGAACAGTTTCGTCGTTGACGAAGAAGATTCTCTGCTTTATTTCGGGATTATCGAAGACGACCTGTCCGTCTACTGTCGCCGAGCCCGAATCGAGCGTGTATATCCCCGAGAGAATCCGCAGAATCGTGGACTTTCCTGCGCCGTTACTGCCGATTAGCCCGTAGGCACTGCCTTTTGGTATTTCGAGGTCAATTCCGTCAACTGCGGCGTACCCGTCGAAGGTCTTGACTACGTTATTGAGTTTAATCATAGTATTTTCTCCTGTCATAAAGTTTCGACGGCTTCAATCAAAGCCTGTTTTTCTATTCCGCAGTTAATTGCATTTATTACGCTGTCTGTAAAGCGTTTCATCGCGCCTTTTCGCATTGATATTATTCCCTCTTCCGAGCTGCTGACGTAGCTGCCCTTGGCAGGAACAGAGTAAATCAAGCCGCGCTGTTCTAAAATCGTATAGGCTTTTTGAACCGTGTTCGGATTTACGCCGAGCTGCTTCGCGACTTCGCGGACGGCGGGCAGCTTTTCGTCCTTTTGCATTACGCCCGTGGATATAAGCTCAGTGATGCGCCCGCAAAGCTGTTCATAAATAGGCGAGCCGCCTTTGATTATAATTGAGAACATAGGAATCCCCCTTTCTTTGTATTAATTGTGTTAGTTGTACTACGCGTGCTAATACAGTTATTATAACAGGAAGATTTTGGAATGTCAAGTGTTTTGCGAAAATTTTTTTCGCGAAATTTAAAAACCCGCCCTTGCGGGGCGGGTTTTTATTCTTCTAAAGAAAGTTTGTACAACGATAAAAATTTATTATACTGGTTTGGTGTCACCGTGCCGACACGCATTATTATATCATCTTCTTTTATTGTTTCAAACATAATATCACATTTTACATGACTCTCACTCCGTAATCCGCTTTCCTTCGTGGGTGAAATCGGTTCGTTATAAGGAAATCTACTATTTATTGTATTATTTTTACTTACGTTTGAAGATATTAAAAAGCAAAGATAATCAAGATTTACAAGTTGAAATTCATCTTGATTAATATCCATTACAACAAAACTATGCAAAGTTCCTTTTGTTCCGTCAGGGTACGTAAAATTATTCACTAAAACAATATCACCTATCTCGCACTTCATTTTGTTCGTCTCCTTTTGTCCAGTATTCCAACTTACCCTTGTGAACTTCCTCCTCAACAGGATATAATTCAAACGCTTCATCAATCGTTAAAATCCTGCCTTTTTCTCTGGCGATTTTATTCAGTTCTTTCATTTCTTTAATAAGCTTTTCGGTCATCATGCTCACCTCCCGCATTTAGTATAGCACATTTTCGGCTTTTTGTCAATTCTAAAATATTTTTTCTCTCATATATTTAGTACAAGCACGTAGGGCGCGTCCGCCCTCGGCGCGCCGTATAATTATATGGGGGAAATATGCATAAATACACAGGTTTATCAACCGCGCAAGCCGAAAAAATATTAAAAGAAGACGGGCTTAACAAGCTTTCCGAAGCCAAAAAGTCCGGGCTTATATCTGTATTCGCGGGGCAGTTCAAGGACGTCATGGTGCTGATACTGCTTGCGGCAACGGCGTTCAGCCTGCTCATGGGCGAAATTTGGGACGCTGTTACTATTATTATAATAGTAATTCTGAACGCCTGTCTCGGCTTCTTTCAGGAATACCGCACCGAGAAAACCCTCGAAGCTCTCAAAAAAATCGCCGCCCCGACAGCGCGGGTTTACCGCGACAGGCGGCTTGTCACGCTCCCTGCCGACAGGCTTGTTCGCGGCGATATAATCAGACTTGAAGCGGGCTCACGCGTTCCCGCCGACTGCAAGCTTCTTGAAGCCTCAGCTCTCGAATGTGATGAATCTATGCTGACGGGGGAGAGCTTCGGCGTAGCGAAGCGTGTAGGGGACGGCTGTTTTATGGGTACTAACGTCACGAAGGGGCACGGCGTCGCACAGATTATTGCAATCGGCACAGCAACCGAAATGGGGCGCATTTCTGAAATGCTAACAGAAATTGAACCCGAGAAAACCCCGCTTCAGAAGCGGCTTTCCGAGCTCGGTAAAATTATGGGAATCGCCTGTCTTGCCGTTTGCTTCCTTGTCGCCCTCATCGGCGTTCTGCGCGGCTTCGGGCTTTTCGACATGACGCTGACGGGGATTTCCTTAGCTGTTGCGGCGATTCCCGAGGGCTTGCCCGCGACTGTAACTATATCGCTCGCCTTAGCCGTTCGGCGGATTTACAAACAGAAAGCTCTTGTGAATAAACTTCACTCTGTCGAAACTCTTGGCTGTACGAATATTATCTGCACCGATAAAACAGGCACGCTGACGCAGAATAAAATGTCTGTCGTTGACACTTGGGGCGAAAATAAAAACCTGCTGTATTTATGCGGCGCGCTGTGCAATAACGCGCAGAAACAACCCGACGGTTCGTTCGTCGGTGACCCGACGGAAACGGCGTTGATGACCGCCGCTGTAGGGAACGCATTAATGCGTTCCGGCAAAAACAACGATGTTATCGGAACGGATAAATCCGTTCCCTACGACGAATACACCCGCATTTCAGAAATCCCCTTCGACAATGCCGCGCGCTTCATGGCGGTGACGGTTGAAAATAAAAACGGCGAGCAGTCCGACTGGCTCAAAGGCGCGCCCGACGCGGTTTTGAAGCAGTGCAACATGACCGACAAGCAGAAACGCGAGGTTTTAGCTCAAGTCGAGAGCATGGCGGCGAAAGCTCTGCGGATTCTCGGCTTTGCATACAGAACTGTAGGGAGCGACGCCTCCGGCGCTCCGAAAGAAAGCTACACTTTCCTCGGACTTCAAGGGCTTCAAGACCCGCTTCGCCCCGAGGTCAAGAGCGCAGTTCGCAAGTGCCGCGCGGCGGGAATCCGCGTGATTATGCTGACGGGCGACCACAAGAACACCGCAGAGGAAATTGCAAGACAGGCGGGAATCGCTGAAGTCCACGCGCGAATGACGCCTGCGGATAAATTGAAGCTTGTGAAAAAGCTCAAGGCAGACGGCAATATCGTCGCAATGACAGGCGACGGCGTTAACGACGCGCCCGCTGTTAAGGAAGCGAACATCGGCGCGGCAATGGGGATTACAGGCACAGACGTTACTAAGGAAGCGGCACAGATTGTGCTCTTGGACGATAATTTCGCGACCTTGGTCAGCGCAGTCGAGCAGGGGCGGACGATTTACAACAATATCCGCAAGTTCGTGCGGTATATGCTTTCTTGCAACATCGGCGAAATAATTACGATGCTTTTTGCTCTTTTGCTCGGTATGCCTGTCGCGCTTCTGCCGATTCAGATACTGCTCATCAACTTAGTCACAGACGGGCTTCCCGCTGTCGCGCTCGGCATGGAGCCGCCCGATGAGGACATAATGAAAAAGCCCCCGCGAAAAAGCGATGAAAGCATTTTCGCAGGGAATCTGTTAATTAAAATATTACTGAGAGGACTCGGAATCGGATTTTTCACGCTTTTGACTTTTCATCTTGTTTTACAAAGTGGGTCGCTTGCGGCGGCTCGGACAGCGGCTTTGGCAACCTTAGGGTTGTCGCAGTTGATATTTGTTTTTGAGTGCAAGGACAGTGAACGCGGGCTGTTCAACGCCCGCTTCGGCAACAATAAGAAATTAATCGGCGCGGTGTTTATTTCGTTTGCGATTATTCTGTGCGTGATGACGTCGGGCTTGCTGTCGCCTGTGTTCAAGACAGTGCCGCTTGCTCTTAGTCAAGTCTTGGCAGTGTTCGGGCTGTCGCTGGGGTATCCTGTTTTGAAGGGGGTTTTGAAGTCGAGGAGATTATTTTGACCCAATCGCGCCTTGCATATAAGACTCTTTCAACGTTGACGGTTTTTTCTAATTCATCAATTGTAAAGAACACTATATAGTTTTTAATAATAAATTTACGAAAACCCTCTGCGGCTAACAAATCATCGGCTACAAGCGGATATTTCTGCGGCATATGTTCCAGCTCTTTTATTGATTTTTCGATAATATGTGATGTTTTTACTGCGATTTCCGGCTCGCATAAATTTGTCGATATGTAACTTATTATGCCGCGTAAATCGTTTTCGGCAGGTTTTGAAACATCTATTTTATAATTCTCCATTATTTATATCCTCTCTGATGTCGTTAAATACGTCGCCGAGAGGACGCTTTTCCCCTCTTTTTGTTGCCTCTCTGCCTTCTCTGAGCATTGCGAACAATTCTTCTTTAGCGGGTTTCAATTCAAAAGGAAGCCCTCCTATATTTCTTGATTGATAAAGAAATACATTTATCGCGTCCGTCACGCTCATGCCGAATTGCGCGTAAATCGCTTCTACGTCTGCCTTCACCTGCGGGTCTATACGGATATACAGGCTTGCTGTTTTTGCCATTCTTCTCACCTCCTTTCTTCTTTAGTATATCACAACTTGCCTACAATTGCAATACATTGTTATGCTTTTTAAACAAATTTTTTAACTTATACATCCCAACCGCAACCACCGGCACACCAAACCCCATAATCAAGTTTATTTTCAGTCCGAATTCTTCCCAATAAGCCGAAAACATCGTAAACAACGACAAAACGTAAACGCCGAGAATCAGCGGCGATTTAAAAACCGGCGTGTTTTTCACGCCTGACAACAGCCCGATTAATTTCAGCAAAATATGCAAAAGCATAACAAGAATCGCAAGGTCAGTCACGACCCAAAGCAGCAGAAACACCGACTCCACGCGCTCAAGCGCGCCCTGCGCACCTACAGTCTTGACCGACATTAAAAACGGCTGTTCCATCTTCGCGGTTAAATCCTTGCCGAAAACGCCGACTGTCGTTACGAAGATTACAAGTCCCGCCGCAAGCAGAGTCAGCGCAGTGAACAAGCCGTATTTTTTGAACATTTGCGGTTTTTCGATTTCATCGCCGAGAAACAGCAACGGCGTTAAAAGCACAAAAATCCCGAGCGTCGGAAGAGCTCCGCTGATAATCCTCGAAACGTCGTACTGCGTGACGGGCAGGAGGTTTTCGGGGCGGATTCGCGGGATTTGCAGCAGGAAAACCACGGCAAGCGCAAGCAGAACCACGTAAAAGAAGATGTTGCTGAGAAGCGCGAAGCTTTGAAGCTTGCCGCTTAAAATTATGAAAATTAATGCAAGCAGAGTCACCGCGAAAAAGCCGGCGGGAACGCCGGGCATAATCAGCCCCGCGAACTTTTTCGTGAACTCACCGAGGTAGTAGCCGCACAGCGCGAAAAGCCAAATTGCGTAAAAAAGCACAAGTATTTTCGCGATTATTCTCCCGAACGCCGATTTGTACAGCGAGTATAAATCGGCGTTGTTGTGTTTAAAGTAGGCGTTTAAAATAAGCACAAGCCCGTAAAAAACCGCACAGGAAACAAAAATTGAAGCCCAGCCCGCGCGTCCGCCAAGCGTCGCGCCAAGGCTCGAAGCAAGGCGAATCATCGGCGAAAAAGCCGCAAGCATAAATAAAGTATACGCTTGTTTTGTCGTGATTTTAGCCATAGTGATAGAACCCCGTTCCGATAAAAACAAGCGCGAAAAGCGTGCAATAAACTGCAAGCACCCGCCTGTCCTTCTGTTTTTTTATTTCGGCAATGTCGCTTAAAATTAATACAACAGCGACAGCGATAAAAACCATCATCAAGCCAACCTCGAATCTACATTTATTTTAACGGGAACCTGCGAATATATTTCGTCCCAGTGCTCCCCGAGCCACTCCCAGCGCAGAGGGTGTCTCATGCGCAAAGCCGAGCCGATTCCGAGAAAGTCACAGCCGAGCTTCTTCGATACTGCGACGGCTTTTTGTATTTCCGCGAAAATCACGCGGTTCTGCTCTTTTCGCAGCAGCAGATTATCCTCCGAAACGCCGCCGCTATCGATTAACGACGCGTTGAAGTCAACATAAACAGTAATGCCTGTTAAGTCATCGCCGTCCCACTCGAAGCTGATTTGCCGCTGAGCGTTTTCTAAGCGCGTTGCAAAATCATCAAATTCAATCGTCGAATACACCGACTTATTCGTCAGCAGATTATAACCGCGCGCCGCCTCCTGCTCCAAAAAGCCCGCAAGCGCGCCGTCTTTTATAATAGCGTAGCCGCTCGGCACAACAATAATTTCACCGTTCTTTTCTTTGAATACAAGCGCAGGGACTGTGAACGCGTTGTTTTCAATTTGCGCAGTTTTGCTCAAAAGCTCGTAAAACTCCATACTGCTCGAAATTGCATTAATCCCCGAATACTCGCCGTAGTTACGCAGAATGTCAAGTGTGCGCGTTTCGGTTAGAATTTCGCAGGCGTCCGAAGCTTCGCCCCGCACGATAAACACAGAAGCGGTCAGCCGCAGAGCGTTGTTCTTAGCAAGGAAGTCTACAGCTTTTTCAAGGTCTTCCGCCGCCTCCTCGCCTATTAAGAAATACTCGGCGGTGCTTACTGCCATCTCTCTGGGAAAACGTTTTTTGAGCGTTTCAAGAGCCGCCGCGGGTGACGAGCCCTCGGTGTAATCTACGTACCTCTGATTCACGTCGCCGCCGCCCTCGTCTGCTGATTCGATTTTTTCATAAATAATTGATACTTTTGAGGAAGCACCGATTCCGTCGCCGGCGACACGCCGGTCGATTCCGATTACGAAAACAGGCTCGGCGAGCGTGATTTCCGTCATGCGGGGGAAATACCGCGCATGACCGCCCGTGACGGCGATTACGATAAAAATTATTATAACGGTTAAGATTGCATTTTTCATGGTTTCTCCTTTGTAGGGCGTGACGCCCTCGGCACGCCGTTGTTTTTACGGTGCGCCGGGGGCGTCGCACCCTACCTGCGTGGCAAACGTAATAAGCCGTCTTTAATCGCCGCGTCTCCGTCCTTATACGCCGTCATGTACGGCGCGCCGAGCGAGGTTGTCTGGCATAAATAATACATCATGAGGATTAGCCCCAGCGACAAGCCGTAAAGCCCTGCAAAGCCCGCTGAAATAAGAAGTAAAATCCGCGTAATTCTAAACGAGTTCGCAAGGTCGCCGCTGGAAACTACGAAGCCGCAAATCCCTGTAACAGCGATTACAACTACGATTGCGGGCGAAATAAGCTTCGCGCTTACCGCCGCGTCACCCACGACAAGCCCGCCGATAATCGACACCGCCTGTCCGATTGACTTAGGCAGGCGAATCCCCGCTTCAATCAGGATTTCAAAGGCGACAAGCAGTGCGAAGACTTCAAGAAACGTTGTGAAAGACACTGCCTGCTTGCTTTTTATAATCGCGAGCATTAAATTCGTCGGGAGCATTTCATGATGAAAAGTCGTAATCGCTACATAAAACGCGGGAATAATCAGCGACAGAAACGCGCCCGCGTAGCGCAGAAGTCGCACATAAGAGCCGTGCGCGTAGTTCTGCGAATAGTCCTCACCCGACTGAAAAAGCATATTAAACACAGCAGGCACGATAAACGCAATTGGGTAGCCGTCCACAAGGATTCCGATTTTGCCTTCTGCGATGTTCGCGCAGAGCTTGTCGGGGCGTTCGGTATACATGACCTGCGGAAAAATTGACCAGCGGCTGTCCTTCAAGCCCTCTTCGATACTGCTCGTGGATTTTATGAAGCTTTCGCTTACTTTTTCGAGCCGCTTCAGTACTTCCTGCACTTTTTCGGGCTCGGCGATTCCGTCAATGTAAACGACAACTGCATTAGTCTGCGCTTCCTTGCCGAGTTTTACGTCGGCGAAGCGAAGCTTAGGCGTGTTTAATCTTCTGCGAATCAGCGCGGTGTTGGTTCTTATGGCTTCTATGAAGGAGTCCTTGGGACCTTTAATGACGTTCTCCTGCCCCGGCTCGGAAATACCGCGCGTGGAGAAGCCTTTTGAATCAAAGATAGTCGCGCGTTCTTCGCCGTCAATGATTAACACAGCGTCGCCTGATAAAATACTGCTGATGATTTTATCAACGTCAGATTCTTCCTTTTGCGCGGCGAACCATGTGATTCCGTGCAGAGTCAGAGGCTCAACGACCTCAACGCCGACAGCGCGCAGGTTTACAAGCCCGTCAACGGCGATTAACGCCGCGGGCTTTTCGCCTTTTATAAGAAAATCAAGGTAGATTATATCGCTTTGTTCGCCGAGGATTTGTTTGATTTGAGCTTTGAGCATTAATTTCTCCGTAATAAAAAAATAGCAGAGCTTCCTCTACTATTGTTTTACAGTTTTTGTGTTTTATTCAAAGTGTTTTAATTCGCTTGTTTGCTTTCAATGTACGACAAAAATCTAATTACTTCCTTGCCAAATTCAAGTTTTTCGACAGTTTGTTTTATTTCATCAACTTCTTTTAATTTATCAGGGACGAGTTCATAAAGCAGATTAAGCTTAAGTCCGTGGTCTCTTTCGATAACCGCCAAGCTGTTATGTAATCTGTCTGTTTCAGCACGTACATCGTCTACTTTAACATCTATTTCGTCAACTTTAATTTTCAATGCTGACATATCGGTTTTTAATGATGATACATCGGTTTTTAATGATGATACATCGGTTTTTAATGATGATACATCGGTTTGCATCGTTTCAAGTATTGATAAAATTTTATCTTCTTTGTTCATCTTATAACCCCCCTTGTTCCTTACAATTATAATATATTTTCACAGGGTTGTCAATAAGTTTATTATTTTTTCAAAAAACTATTGCAAAATGAAAAATTATATGCTATAATACTCTTTAAGACACTCGCAGCAACGCTTCGGCGTTGCTGCAAAATTCCAACAAAGAGGAGGGGAAAACGTGGCTAACATTAAATCGGCGAAGAAAAGAGTTTTGGTTTCTAAAAAAGCCAATGCAAGCAATAAATCGCAAAAGTCAGAGCTGAAGACAGTGCTTAAAAAAGCGAACGCGGAAAACGCGGACGGCGCGGCGATTTTAACAGCAGTTAAAAAAGTTGACAAAGCGGCAGGTAAAGGTCTGATTCACAAAAACAAAGCGGCAAGAATCAAGAGCCGTTTAGCGAAGAAAGAAGCTTCTGCATAATTAAGGTCCGGGCAATGCGCACTGCGCTAAGCCCGGACCTCAAATGTTTTTATGGGTTCTTATAGTTTCAAAAGGTATCGAGATGACAGGATTCGAATAATCTTACGCACTTAATGCAATTTCTGTCAATCTGCGTTAATCCCGCATTAACACACGCTTTCTCAGCGAAATATCTTGAGCAATCTAAACTGATTTTCAACGACTTTTAGCAGTAATAAACACCAAATAAACACTAAATTAATTCAAAATTTGATTATGGTGCATTTCCTAAAAGCCCTCAAAAGGGGGCTTTTTCTCTTTGCCGTTATATATAGTATATCACCACTGCACACCACTGTCAAGCATTTCATAAGAAAAGGCGGCAAGGCTCAAATCCTGCCGCCTGTATATATCACGTGTCTGCGCTGTTTAACTCCCCATTTATCACCTTGTAACGCTCCCCCGAGGTGAAGAAGCTGAACAACCCGCGCAACCTTAGTCCGTGGTTTTCGTGCTATACTTGTCGTTGCGACGGTGGGCGGTCTTACTTTCATCACCCCGCAAGCCCCCCGTCGGCAAAACGACACGAGCACGAAAATTTGTAGCAGTCAAGGAAAGCGAGGAAGATTATTTTTCCGAATCCAAGAAAAATAATACTCTCGCCCTTGACGGCTTCAAAAACGGACGATAATAGGAAATGTGTATTATGTACTATCATTTTCGTTATAACTTTTTAACCGCTCTATAACTTCATTAGCTAATGCTATATCTTTTTCACGTAAGCCCTCTACATTTATGCTTGTGCGGTCAGACAACCCCAAAAGAAAATCTGCTGATGTGTTGAAGAATTTAGCAAGCAAAACGAGATATTGAAGTGACGGCAGAGATAGCGACTGCTCCCAACTGTTGACCCCGCCCCTTGTAAGTCCAAGTTTTCGGGCGAGTTCTGCTTGCGTTAGGTTCTTTTCTGTTCGTAGTTCTTTGATTCTTTCAGCTATCATGATTAAACCCCTTTTAAATTATAATAACCCATAATGAGCGATTAGTCATTATCCGCAAGGGATTTATCAATATATCATATTTGAATCTATAGCTTGACATTTATTGTTGAAAATGTTAATATATGAAAAGGTAGGGCTTTCCCTGCAAACTAATTTATTATAAGGAGCGAAAAAATTATGAGATTGAAAAGAATTTTATCAACTATTATCGCGGCGGTTATGGTGCTGTCGTTGATTCCCGCAATGCCTGCGGCGGCGATTGAACGCCCTCGCGATGATTTTGTATGGGGTGATTGGCATTACATAGTTTATAAAATGCCAATGACAGGAAGAGACTATACCGATTTTGTTCGTTACACAGGAACAGAAGCTATTGTTACAATTCCGTCTGTTATTACAATGCCGTCTATTTTTGGGGGGACGTTTACATTGCATATAACAGGGATAACGGGTGACGTGTTTTCGTCTAACGCAAACGTAAACACAGTTATAATCCCCGAAGTTATAGAGGAAATATATGGAAACCCTTTTCAAAACTGCATAAATCTTAAAACTATTATATTTAAAGGAAGCACACCGCCGACTTTTACTGATAGTAACGCGCCATTTTTAAATTCGCCGATAACTACTATTTACGTCCCTGTCGGCGCAAAAGCGGCTTATCAAGCTGTTTCGCAGTTAAGCGGCTTTCATATCCTTGAGGGCGAAGGAACACAGGCGGCAGAAGTTCGGGTCAGCAACGCGGCAGAGTTGGCGGCGGCGATTTCATCAGCTACAGGGACGAGAACTATTATAGTTGATAATAATATCGCTCTAAATCAAACACTTACAGTTGCAAACGGAAATGTCACAATAAAAAGCGGAAGCGGCGGTCTGTACACACTCACACGCAATATAGAGGGTGCTCTTATTAGCGTGAGTAGCGGCGCGACACTTACATTGGAAAATATAATTATAGACGGAAGCGCAGATATTTTCCCGACTAACAGCGCAACGCTTATCGCCGTAAGCGGCAATTTTATAATGAACAACGGCGTTGTTTTACGAAATAATAACGCTATTAGCGGCGGCGGGGTATACGTTGACAGCGGTGGCTCGTTTACTATGAACGGCGGAGAAATTATAAACAATAAATCATCTGAAACACCTGCGACAAACTTTGATGTTGGCGGTAGTGTGTTTGTAGGTGACAACGGAGTTTTTACCATGAACGGCGGAGCAATTAATAAAAATGTACATAACGGAGTTGAAGTATTAGTCCATAACGGCTTGTTTTTATGGTTCGGCGGTTCTATTGACTTTGCCCCCGAAAGCTTTTCGGAAGAAATGTTTTTAATCGCGGGCGAAAAAGGTATCGGATTTGTAGCGGGAGCTTCTGTGACTAAGACTGCACGCGGAGGGCTTGCTATCCGTTGGTCTGTTCCTTCTACGACTATACCAGACTGGTTCATAGGGAGAAACACGAATTTGTTTACTAACTATTACCTTTTCGATAGCGCAAAGGCTGTTTGGGCTGTTGAGGACGGCAAAGTCAGAGTTAATTACGAATACGGCGAAAAGAAAGGTTTTATCGAGCTTCCCCATGTTACAATAGCGGGAAGCAATACACCAACAGTCACAGGCGTTACCGTCAGCCCTGCAACTGCGCAGGTGCAGAGAGGTGCAACGCAACAATTCAGCGCGACAGTGCAGGGAACAAACAACCCCGCGCAGACTGTCACATGGAAAGTTGAGGGCAACAGCCACGCGGGGACAACCATAAACGCAAGCGGCTTGCTGACCGTTCACGCAGAAGAAGCCACAGCTTCATCACTCAAAATCACGGCAACGTCAACAGTAAACACGGCGATTTCGAGAACGGCAACCGTCACAATCACAGCACAAACAAATAACAACAACAATAACAACAATTCGGGCAGTGGTTCAAGCGGCGGCAGTGGCGGCGGTGGTGGCGGCGGCTCAACAACTCCCGCAACCACGACAGCGACAGTCACCACAGGCACAGCAACATGGACTGTCACGAACATTCCGCGCACAGCTTTAACGGCTCTAAGCCTTAGCGCAGATATTCCAATCAGACAGCTTAGAATCCCGACAGGCGCGACAGGCAATACAAGCGTAAGCGTAGGCGCGGCTTTTGCGGGTCAAAACGCGGTGCTTGTGAAATTCAACGCGGCAAGCGGCGCGCTCGAATTTGTTTCAGCTTCCACAGTCGGCACGAACGGCAACGCGAACGTAAACGTCAGAGAAACAGGCGATTTTCTTGTGCTGACGTTCAAGACTGGCGATATAACAGGCACAGGCGAGGTGCAGACAACGGACGCGCTTGCACTGCTTCGGCACGTTGCGGGAATCTCTGAATTGAATTCAATTCAGCAATACGTTGCGAACGGTAAGAACGGTGATGTCGGGACTACGGATGCGCTGAACATTCTGCGGCTTGTGGCGGGAATTATTGAGAAGATATAATCTAATCTAATCTTGTGCTATAATAACATGAGCGACACCTTTTAAGGGTGTCGCTTTTTATTGCTTGACTTTATATATGCTTTATGATATAATGATAAAAATTGAATAAATTGCAATCATCTGATTATCATATATGTGCGTTATAGCGACGTGACATAAAGCGTATAGCACTTAGTAAACTTGTTTATCTAAGATTATAGGGCATATATGGGCAATTATTGTTTCGTCATTGTATTTCAACCTCAATAATAAATATTATATTTATATTGACCTTTTGAAACAGGGAAACGTAAGAATCAAAACCTATTGCAGAGCATTAAATTATGTTCTACTATAAGGTTTGGTTTTTGCGTTTCCCTGTTCTTTTAAATATTTATAGGGAAGATAAAACCGATAATTGCAAATTCTTGAAAAGAGGATTTGCCAATGACGAAAGGGAAAAAATCTTATACCGCGCTACGCAGACAAGAAATTCTGCGAATACTACACAGCAAACCGAAAGGGAACTGGACAACAATAGAAGAAATCTATAACAGCCTACCCCCGCAATATCAAAGAACCACTTTAAGAACTATTCGCCGCGATATAGACTTCCTTTATGAAGAAACTGACGGCGGCATAGAAACACAGCGGGGGGTTGGCGGCGGTGTAAGATGTGTCGGCGGCGCGAAACGTTCATTAAGTTATCAAGAATCGCAAACGATTAACAAGGCTATCGAGCGCGCAAAAAAAGAAAATCTTATAGAGGAAGCGGAAAAACTGCAAGAAATACTTAACGCTCATGGCTTTACAAAAAATTTATGAAATAATCTTAATTTATTTTTTAATTGAGGACAATTATTGTCCTCTTTTTCACTTACAATTATATTAGAGCAAGCTCTTAAATCAACAAAACTCCGCCAAACGGTCAAGCGCGGACAATGCGGCGGGGAACTGGAAAGGAAAAGCAATGCTTAAAAAACTCGATTTAACCCTCGCCGCGGTAAACGGCGGACAAGAATTCGCAATACTTACGGAAAAAGCGAATCTTTTTCCGTATGCTGACGGCAAAAAAACCTCTGAAACACCGATAGGCACTAAGTTTACAGTAGCACTGCAAGGTGGAAAATTTACCTCGCTGACCGTAAAAGTGCGCGGAGCTGACCAGCTCCCGAATGTTTCGGACGAGGCTATAACGGCGGCTTGCGCGGCGATGAAGCCCATTTTCGTCAAGTTCGCGGACTGCCGCGTGACGTTATATCCGACCGGCGGCATAATTACAGCGGAAGCAAGCGGCATTGAACTCATAAACGCCGCGAAGTAGGACAAACCACGAGCCGAGGGGGATAAATAAAGGGTTTATCCCCTGTGCGGCTCACCTTGAAAGGAGTAATTGAATGGAAACAAAAAATATTGATTTTGATATATCAACCGCCAAGCGCATAAAGCGGCGCAGGAACAGGAAAAAGTTATCACTGCGAATTTGCAAAGGCTTTGCTAACATAGGGGAAAAGCCGTGGAAATGCTTGTTTGTGGCAACAACGGTTTTAATTATGTCGGTCATATGGACTTACATAGACAAGGCTCTATCATTGATAAATATTGACATTCCCCTGTTTCCGCAAGTTGCGGGCTGGATAACATCTGCACTCATGGCGATAATCTTTTTCTTGCCGACTTTTGCAATGATAATGCTACTCGGCACTCCCCGAAATGCACGGCGAATTGAGGACAGGTTATACATGGCATTTGAGCGGAATGACCTCGCCATTAACGGTTGCCCTATACTTGTTTCCTGCGAGAAAATCAAAGGTTCAAAGATATTTATACTGGATTTCTACAGCATGGGTATCGCATTGCGGCGGTGGGAAGAACTTCAAAACGAAATTGAGGACGCTCTGAACGTCTGCTTGGTCGAGCCTATTCAATATCGCGGCAACAACCGTAATCGGATTTTGCTGTACTGCTCCCATGGTGTAAAGCCGTCCGAAAGGGGCGATTTGATTGAGTAATCAAAAAATCACTCTCGGCTACTGGCTCGACAAGTGGCAGAATTACGGACTGCGAGAACCTATTGAAATGAGCCTTGCACGCTCCGAAAACACGCATTTTATGGGAATCGGAGCGAGCGGAAGCGGAAAAAGTTACGCACTTCATCGCGCTGTAGCGCAACTGCACGAAGCCGAGCCGCACGGCGAAATTATATTCGCGAATTTCAAGGGTGATGAAACTTTCAGCTACTTGAACGGCTTACCGCGTTACTTCCAGTATAAGGACGTTTTCGCCGCACTCGACATTGTTTACAGCAAACTTTGCGCGCGGCTGTCGGGTGAGGATATGAGCGAAAACCCTGTGACTTTCATATTTGACGAGTATGTCAGCGCGGTTCTCTCGCAACAAGCAGAAGATAAAAAAGCCGCCACGCAGACAATGAGCAGAATTTCAGAAATACTGCTTATGGGCAGGGCTTGCGGTCGTGCTTCTGTCCGCTTTTGGTGCTTCACGCAAAGGTGCGACAGCGCAGTTTTCCCACTCGGTTCGCGGGAGCAGTTCGGCACAGTCATAGCCCTCTCGAACATCAGCAAAGAGTTGAAAACCATGATTTTCAGCGAGTTTCCCGAAGATTTCGAGAACAAGAAGCGGTTTAAACGCGGCGAGGGGCGCATTTTGCAAAATGGCGCGCATTTGAGCCATATTAAAATCCCGCAAGTCCGTGACATGGAAGCCGTCAAAGCATTATGCAGGGCGGCATTGTCTAAACCATTATAACAAGCTTCGGCGCGGCGGGCGGCGAAGCGTAGCGAGAGCCGCCCACCGCGCCGTTTAACTTGACTTATTGAAGCAAATCTGAACACGCACGAGCGAAAGGAGCGCACCATGAAAGAATTTATAAGAATTGACAAGGGCATACATATTAACGACAGCGAGCCTGTGACGGTTAAGCTGACAGGCGATATAGTCACCGTCAAGTACACGGACAAGCGAAACAGCGAATTTCCGATTGAGCGTATTAACGATGATTTCTATATCGTGAAGTCCGAGGGTACAGGCGAAGTCCACGAAGTCAAGCACGGCGAAAACAGGCTTGATTCAACGCAGGGGGTCAAAGAATCGCTTGAACGTCTGCGCGATTACATTAACACTAACGTCACGAATCATGTAAACTGCAAGTGGTTGACGCTGACTTATGCAGAGAACATGACGGACACCGAGCGGCTTTTGGAAGATTTCCGTGCGTTCAATCGCCGTTGTCGCAAGCAGTACGGACGTTATGAGTACATAACAGCCGCAGAGCCGCAACAGCGCGGCGCGTGGCATTTGCATTGCTTGCTGATATTCGACAAGCCCGCGCCGTATATGAAAAATTCTGATGTGCGCGAAATGTGGCGGCAGGGCTTTGTGAATGTGCGAAAGCTTGGCGAAGCTGACAACCTCGGCGCGTATCTCACGGCATACCTCGGCGATATGTCTTTTGAAGATGTCGCGAGTGCGGCAGGGAAACTGCCGAATGTTAAAGCAAGCGATTTCAAAGTCGTTGAAACGGTCGGCGCAGACGGCAAAAAGCAGAGCAAAGCAATCATCAAAGGCGCGCGGCTTAAACTTTACCCGAAAGGCTTTCACCTCTACAGAATAAGCAGAGGAATAAAAAAGCCTGTCGAAATAACTATGTGCAACCGTGAAGCGGCTGACCTTGTGAACGGCTATGCGAAAATATTTGAGCGCAGTTATAAAATAATTGACAACGCGAATTGCTTTGAGGTTATGACGAACAAGCGAGTTTATAGCAAGAACCCGAAAGCAAGAAAATTTATGAAAGGAAGTGCAGAAAATGGCAACAATGCTGACAATTAACGAAGCCGCCGCACTCGTAAACGGCTTGACACCGTTCCGTATTCGGCAGATGTGCATTGACGGTACACTGCCGCATATAAAAGCAGGCAAAAAATACTTAATCAACCGAAGTGTTTTATTCGATATTATCGGCGAAAAAGCCGAATAAATCTACATTTATGGCGTATTTCCTATTGACAATTATAGCGAAATATGCTATAATTTATATAAGGAAATGCGCCATAGTCTTTTGGCTTGGAGGGGCTATAAAGATATGGCTACAACACAAAAAATAGGTAATTCTTATAAAATTTCCGTTTCGCATGGCTATAATATGCACGGTAAGCAAGTAAGGCAGACAAAGACATGGAAGCCGCCCGAAAACATGACAGCAAAGCAAATTGAAAGGGAGCTGAACCGACAGGCGGTATTGTTTGAGGAAGAATGTAAGAGCGGGAAAACTACAGCGGTTATTAAATTTGAGAGCTTCGCTCGTAGGTGGTTTGAGGAAGTTGCAGAATTGAAGCTGAAACGGCGCACGATTGTAAATTATAGAGGGCTTGAAACCCGCGTTTATAAGGCAATCGGACACCTTAGAATGGATAGAATCACACCCCGCGAGATTCAACGCTTCATCAGCGATTTATGCAACGGCGAACGGCTTGACAATCGGACACGGAAGTTATCCCCGAAAACGGTTAAAAATCATGTTTCTTTCATTTCAACGGTTTTTAGTTATGCTATGAAAATGCAGATTGTCAAGGACAACCCCTGTCGCATGGCAGAACTGCCGAGAGCCGAAGAGGTCGAACGCGAAGTGTACACCATAGAAGAAGCACAGAAATTCTTAGACTGCTTACAAAAACAGCCTATAGAAGAATTTCAACACATTGCTTTCTTCACACTGGCAATCTTCACAGGACTAAGGCGCGGCGAATTGCTCGGACTGGAGTGGAAAGACATTGACTTTAACAGGGGAATTATATCCGTTAAGAGAACGTCAAACTATACTAACGCAGACGGCATTTACACGGACACCCCGAAGAACAGGCGAAGCCGCAGAAGCTTAAACCCGCCGCCCGAAGTCATGAGTTTTCTCTATCGTTACAGGCTTCAACAGCAAGAATATATAGAAATACCGCCTTTAATCCCGGAGCGGTAACGCGAGACAGGCAAGTCTTAACTGCAAATATCCCTGTAAATATACTTTCAGAAACTATAACAGTTCGTTTTTATTTTTCGGATAATACCACAAGCAAATGGTTTTTATTACGCTTTGATATTTATGATTTTGCCCCTCCAACGAATATCGGGAATATATTTGAAGAATTAAAAACAATTCCAATCCCATTCCCGGACGATACCCCTGTTTTAGGAGGGTTAGTTTTTGAATTAAATCTTGAGAACCTCAGCGATGAAAACAATCTTAAATTTCCACTTTCGATTAAGCATGAAGCAAATATCACAACGATAACATTAAATATGGCTGGTTTTGATGAAGGAACATCTTTCTCTTCGGAAAAACAACCTACACTTGAGAACCATGTTTCTCTATTATTTGAAACTTCTACTTCCATAGGGATACGCCCTTGCGGGTCGTTATAAATAAAATCAAATCGAGCAGTTGGCTTGTTCGGGTCGCCTATATTTACTTTTCCGGCTTGATATAAAACGCAGTTTCCGTTTACTGTCGCCGATTCTAAATACTCATTGCTTTTGTCGTGTATTGTTATATTTTGTGTAACGTGCAGTTCATCAACTTCAACTGTTCTGACAATTATAGGAGGTTGGGATAAGCTATCACCTCTTGCCCATGCAACTAATTGTATTCGTTCGCCTTCATAATCTTCCGGCACGGTCAGTTTAGCGCGTCCGTTTTCGTTACTTACTGCGCTATCATATATCTGTATTCCATCAAAATTATCTCTTGTTGCTACAGTTATATCTGAAATAAAGTTGAAATTCTCGTCTCTGATAACGACGTTAAGCGTTCTTCCGTCAGTCGGCTCGTCTTCATCAATAAAATCATGGTTTTCAACGATTGACATATATCTTGACATGATTAAATTAAAATTTGCTTCGTTCGCAATAACGTGCGGAATAGCATTTTGGATTGCAAAAGTCTGTGCCGCCGAACCTTCGGGGCTATAGATAGTTATGTTTTCGGGGAAATAATCACCGAAAATAAGAGGGTCTATTGTTGTTACGCTTGCGGGTATTAATAACGCTCTCATATTCGGGCAATTGGCAAAAGCGCGACTGTTTATCGTCTCTGTACCGCTATTCAACCTTGCCACAACAAGTCTTGTGCAGTCTTCAAGAAGACTATTATCAACCGTTTTCACTCGCCATGGTATATTTATAGATAATAATCTTGTGCAACCCATAAATGCTTCTGCGCTTATCCAATTTACACTGCTTGGAATGTTCACAGAGGTCATATTTGTGCAATTTCTGAATGCTCCGCCACCTATACCCACCAAAGCATTAGGGAGTGATATAGTCCTTATGCTGTTGATTCCTTCAAATGCGCTGTTTTCTATACCGAAAACAACACGGTTGTTTATGCTTCTTGGAAGGGTTAAATTACCGCCCGTTCCGATGTATCCTGTTATAACAGTTCCGGGCATAGTAATTCTATCACCATACTCGTCATAATATCCGGCGTAATTTACATGAATAAAATCGCCTGTGGTTATATTTGCTTCTGCAATTATTGCAAGTCCATCGCCAAGTCTAAAAGGCAGAATCCCCGCCGTATTTGCTAAAAGCACCAAGACAAGCGTAATCGTAAATACCCTTTTTTTCATTGCTTTGCTCCTTTATTTGATATATTTCAAAATTATTATAACACATTGCCCCCATAATTGCAACCATTATATGGGTGCTTGTATGTAGTATTTTATAACAGTGCGATTTCATGTATAATTGTACTGTAATGGGGGTGATTTTTATGGAATTTGACCCGAAAGACAGGCAAACGGTCAATAAAACAATCCGGCTTGACGAAGAACTTGTAAAGAAAGTCTTTGAAGAAGCGGGGAAGCGG
>WQYC01000028.1 GCA_009781425.1 Oscillospiraceae bacterium | reverse complement strand
TTATAAATTTTAACATAATTTTCTTTATAAGTCAAGCATTTTTGTAGAAAATGTGAAAATTTTAGCCAAATTTTGTTAATTCTGTATTATTTTATCTTAAAAACGGCTTATGTCAAAAGGCTTGCCTTGTGACAGTTCATTTTTTCTTATTTATTAGCCTGTATTCCCTCAAACGCCGATAAAATGTGCTTTCTGACAAGCCTGATTGTTCCAATATTCCCGAAAAGGGCAGACTTCCACGCTCCCACAGCTTCACAATTTCCCCGAAGTTTTCACATGGCTTTTTGACAGGTCTACCCATGTGAACCCCACGCAACCGTGCCGCTTTTATCCCCTCCGCCTGTCGCTTTCGTATGGTTTCACGCTCATTCTGCGCCACAAACGACAAAATCTGAAGCACCAAATCAGCTATGAAAGTACCCATAAGGTCTTTATTCAATCGAGTATCAAGCAATGGCATATCAATCACAGCAATGTCTACACCTTTTTCCTTTGTCAGCACTCGCCATTGGCTTTGGATTTCTTCGTAATTTCTGCCGAGCCTGTCAATGCTTTTTATGTAGAGTAAATCGCCACTTTTCATTATTTTTATTATTTGCTTATATGCCGGACGTTCAAAGTCTTTTCCGCTTTGTTTATCGGTATAAATGTTTTCGGGTAGTATTCCTTTTTCGGTCATAGCAATGATTTGCCTGTCCTCGCATTGGTCGGCTGATGATACGCGAATGTAGCCATATACTTTCATGGTCGGGTCGCTCCTTTCGTTATTATTTTAAAGAATACCATAAAAAATAAGCACTTCAAATTTTCGCTTGAAATGCTTATTTTTCAATAATTATACTGCTGTAGCATTTTTCCCGAGTTGCAACCCCTCTGCAAGTAAAACTGCTCGTTTCTCGGCTTTCAAAGCCTTGCGCCTTTTTTCGTATTTCTGCTCCCATTCTTTTTGTTTTCCGTTTGCTTTGCGCTTTTGGTAATTCTGACGTAGCCGTTTTTTTCGTTCTGCAATTTTGCGCTGTTCTTCTTCCTGTTCCGCTAATACAGCAGGGTCAATTTCAACATTCGGTATAGGTGCAATAAATTCACCGATAAAATTAAAATGAATCTCTACATTTTGAACAATATCAATACTGCTTTTGTGAGCGCGCTCATGAACAACAATTTTTTCAACAAATTCGTTTAACATTGTCACCGTCATTTCTTCAAAATCAGCGTAACGCTTTATCAATGCTGTGAATTTCGCAACTTGTTTCCAACTGTCCTCAAATTGAGCAACGCTCACTTTTAATTCAGATATTTCTTTTTCAAGTGCAATTTGCTCATTCTCGTATTCAGCAGACAGCATAGCAAAGCGTTTGTCGGGTAGTTTGCCAAGAGCGTTATCTTCATAAATTTTCTTGTAAAGCGTTTCTATTTCAGCGGTGCGTTGTTCACAAACAATAAGTCTTTTTCCGTTCTTTTTCGTATCTTCCGTGTGTTTGGCGGTGAATGTTTCACGCACAGCGTTCTCGAACGCTGTCTTGTCATTTTCCGCAAAGCTGATAATACTTTTCAGCGTATCTTTGATTAACCCCATGAGTGATGTTGCGTCTATGCGGTGTCCTGTTTCGCATACAATTCCCGAACGAATTACTGCCGAGCCTTTGGCATAATTACCGCATACATAGGTCGGCTTATCCTTGCCGTTATAAATCCTATGACAATATAGCTTACCACCGCAATCAGCACAGAATAATAATCCTGTAAGTGGGTGAGTATAACCCCAACCGTCGGGACGGCGTTTGACGTTCCCTCGTATGCGCTGTACATTGTCAAATGTCACTTGGTCTATAATCGGCTCATGACTGTTTTCAAATATAACCCATTCGCTTTCGGGAACATAGTGATTTCTTTTATCTTTGTATGAGTTTTTCTTAGACTTAAAATTAACAAGATGACCGAGATACTCTCTCTTTTTGAGAATGTTGCATATTGTCGAACTGCTCCAGTTGTATGGGTCGGGGAAAACATGACTTTTATGAAGTCCGACACCTTTTTTCTGCAAGTGATAACCGGGTACAGGCACTTTATCCTCTTTAAGAATACAGCATATTTGATACGCACCTTTTCCGTCCATAGTAAGGTTATAAATGCGCTTTATTACTTCGGCGGCTTCACGGTCTACTATCCACTTATGCCTATCTTCAGGGGATTTCAAATAGCCGTAAGGCGGTATGCTTGCCGTGGGCTTACCCGACATTCCGCGACTATGAAAAGCCGCTTTGATTTTCCTTGAAGTATCTCTGACATAAAATTCGTGAAGTATGTTCCGAAACGGAAGAAAATCGTCCTCGCCATTCGCCGTATCTACTCCGTCACTTACCGAAATAAATCTCACACCGCGCTCACGGAATTGCTCCATTAAAAGCCCTACTCTTAAATGGTCGCGCCCCAAACGGCTCATGTCTTTTACAAGTACAAGCCCGACTTTCCCTGCTTCCACTTCTTCAATTAACTTGACTATACCGGGTCTATCCCACCGAGTACCACTCCAACCGTCATCGATAAGGTGTATTAGATTCGTGAAACCGTTCCGCTCTGCATACTCCTCTAACAACAACTTTTGATTTGTTATAGAGTTGCTCTCTCCTTGTTGCTCGTCATCACGGCTCAATCGCTCGTATGCGATTTTTAACTTTTGATTGTACATATTATCCTCTTTCCGGCGGGAAGTTTCAGAGCTTTGAGAATTAGGCAATATTATTCACCTCTCTTTTAATCAAGCGTAAGATTTTTTCCTTTGCAGTTTCCCCGCTCGTTTTAAAATTGACAGCAACCAAATATGTTATACCGCCTATACGCTTTTCAAGCTGTATCGGCGGCACGATTTTATTATTTTCCACTTTATAATCCTTTCTTCATTTATTTTTGACAGAATTGCATACGCCACCGACACAATCTCTCTGCTCCAATTACAGTCCTCGCCTGCAATTTTCGATGTTTGATTAAAACATCTATTAGAGCATAACACACCCGCAACCCGCTTGTACTTTTTCTAAACATATTCTTGATATTCATGTTAAATCCTTTCTTTTTAGAACTTGAATAATTCCCGCTCGTACCTCTCAATCGCATACTCAAACGCATCAAGCGAATCGATGTTTACACTACCGTCGTCGAGCCGCGTGTCCTTGCCCTGCTTCCCGTCCCAGACAGCGTTTTCCACTGCTTCAATAAACTTCGTACAGCTTGAATTTACATAAAAACGCCCCGCCGAAACAAGTCTGCACAGCATTGCAATTCTCTGATTTATCGGACGTTTAAGCGCGTTTTTCACTTCAACAGGCACAGCGTAACGAAAGCTTTTAATCAGCAATTGCTCCGCGCTGTCGCAGAAAACAGCCTTCAAAGCGGGGAATTCCTCGCGCCACTCGGCGATTTTCTGCGTAAAATCCGCAATTAAACTTTCGGCAGATTTGTTCTGCTTGTCGTAATGCTCGCGCAGAAGATAAACGTTTTTGAAGCCTTTGTCGAAACCCACAAGACTGAAAACGCTCGCGCTTCTGTTGCCTCCGTAATCCACACCGACGATTGTAAAAAGTAATGGATTTTCCTCAAATCGCGCACGCATTTCCGCGTCGCTGAGAACCATTTTTGCTTTGTCGAACTCGCCGTAAATTCTACCCTCAGCCGCCACCCAAAGCCCCAAAATAAACCTGTCGTAATACATTCCGGTGTACTCTTTTTTGAGGCTTTCAACATACTTTGGACACAAATAAATATTATCGTCAAGCGTGAATTTTACGTCGAGTAAATCGAGCGTTTGATTGTCAAGATACTCGCGTTTGAGCCAGTGATTCGGGTGGTCGGGGTTAGTAGTCGCGAAGAGCTTCGCGCCTTCTTTAGATAACCGCGACAACAGCATTTTAAAGAAGTCTTCCTCAAACAAGGACAGCTCGTCGCAGTACGCACCGTCAAGCGTTAAACCGCGGATTTTTCCCTCACTGCGAGCATCACTGACACCCTCTAAATAAATCCGCCGCCCGAAAAGCTTGGCTTCTTTTTTAGCGAGCGAGTAAGAAAAATTCCCTTCAAAAATATCTGCTAATAATTCTAAGACGTTTCGCTTGAGAGTCATCAGCGTTTTTCCTGCCATTAAAAAAGTGCAGGACGGCTCCTTTGTCACAACCCAAAAACCCCATAAAAGCAGGGAAACATACGTCTTCCCCGAGCGCACGCTTCCCTCTAAAATATTGATTCGCTGAAGTTTTTCGTCTTTGAGAAGCTCCAAACATTCCTGCTGCTTCTCCGACAGCGATTTTTTTGTTTTGTTTTTCAATTAACCTCCCCTTCTTTTTTAAATATTTTGAGGATTTCTTCGAGTGTGCGGTTCTGTTCTTTTTCTGTTTTTTCTTCACCTGTGAAGCTCTTGTCGAACATTAGCTTGAAGATTCTCGCAAGCTTTTCTAAGTCCTTTTCGGCGAGGGCGTCAAGCAACTCCTTATCCGACAACTTCTCCAAAAAGTATTCGCCGAAAGCGAGAATAATTTCTCGGTTTTCGGCGAAGAACAAGGCGGCGTTTTTTGAACTTTTCATTTCCTATTCCTCCTATGATACATGATAGCACAGGAGCGCGGTGCATTGCAATGCAAAGAATTATACTATAAACTTAATATTATATAATTTATAGTGCAAAGCAATGAAAACTTATATATTATGTGTTGACATTCTTCTTGAATTATGATATATTAAATTCAAGGACAAGGTGATTCCTATAAAGACGAACAGTCTAAACGACTGTACGGACGGTTAGCGAAGCTTCCGAAAGGAGGTGACGCCATGGAGTTGATATACTTATATTTGATACTGCGTGCAGTAATTGAAATAATCGCAAAATTCAACGAAATGAAAAATAACCGCCCCCAATAGCAATGTGTGCGGTTATTTTCATAACTTATCATAAAAGCTAACCGTCAATAGGTTTCGCCTTTGTCTGATTCTATTTTAACATATAAAATTTGTTTTGTCAATACTCATTAGTATAAAAATATGCAAATTATCTCCCCTCGTTCTTCTCCCCTCCGCCGAGGCTGTAATACGCGCCGATTGCCCCTGCGAACGCGCCGAATATCAAGCCGCAGATGGGCCAAACCACCCACGTTATATGCCAGTCGCCGCTGACGAAGCTCCACAGTAAATACGCCGCGACCACCAAGGGCCAGAAGAACGCCGCCGCAACACCGATGATTCTTTCCATTCTTCTTGAATTATTGCTTGCATAGCTATTTATTTTTTTGTGAATACTCGCGTAATCGCCTTTGCCGAGCAGGCACTCATATGCACCTTTTTTCATTCCCGCAGTTATAAATATATAAACAGCTAAGCCGATTGCGAAAAGCATGAGTGACAGAAGCGCGCTTCCGTACTCATCTGCGACAATTACGCCGAAAAGAATAAAAGCAGCCACCGCGAACAAAATCAGCGCAACGCCGCCCGCCATGCTCCAAACGAAGCGCGAATTATTCTCACGGTCAAGCATTTCAATTTCCGCACGTGTCTCGGTGTCAAGGCGGACTTTTTTTGATTCAAGAACCTCGTAAGGCTCAAGCTTCATGCCGTGAACGATGAAGAGCGGCACAGCGCCTGCAATAAACATAAGCAGAACAAAAACCCCGACCGCGCCTCTGAAGTCTCTTTCTTCTGTTTCGCTGCCGCTTAAAACTGCATTAACAGCGTCGCTTACAGTTTCACCCACAAGGCTTATCGCATCGACTAAGCTATTCACAGGCTCGTTCACAACGCCGTAGCCGCCGATTAAAATCAACAGCGCAACGCCCGTCATAATCAGCCACACACCGATTCCGAACCAGAAGCCGCTTCTTTTCATCACCGCTAAGTATTCCATCGTTTCGTCGCGCGTTAAATAAATTTCTCCGTCATCTGCTTCCTCCGCGCTTCTGATTCCCATTTCCTCCGTAAGCTCATCGACGTTGCCAAACTCGGATATTACCGTCCCGACTGCTTCGTTCTCGGATTTGCCTGCGGCTTTGAGCTCGTTGTATTTCTCCTCCATGCTGACAAGAAGCTCGCTTTTGAGCCTTGCGACTTCTTCTGTTTTCGGAAGTGCCGAGAACATTGTTTCAAGGTAAATTTTAATCGTTTCCATTTTTATTCTCCATTTCTATAAATTTACTGATGATTTTTTTAGTAAAAGCCCATTCTTCCCGCTTTTCCTCGCGGAATTCTCTGCCGCGCTCGGTAATTCTGTAGTACGTTCGCGGCTTCCCGTGGGTCACGCTGCCTGGAAAGGATTCAATCAGCCCCGCCTTTTCCATTCTCGCAAAAGCTGAATACAGCGTGGTTTCCTTAATAATGTATTCGCCCTCGGTGATTTCGCGGATTGATTTGCCGATTTCGTACCCGTAAGACTCGCCTGTGCACAAAACGCAGAGAATCATCAGGTCAATATAACCGCGAATGACCTCACTGCTAATCACATAACCACCTCCGTCTTCCTGTAGGGGACGCCCTGTGTGGCGTCCCGTTATTTTCATGCGGGCGACCACATAGGGTCGCCCCTACTACGCCACACAAAGTAATTATATTCCCATAATATCACAATTACTACGTCATGTCAAGTACTTTTTTGAAAAAATTTCAAATTTTTCCGTAGATTTCAACATTTTTTTAAAAATACTCTTTACTTTTTGCGTTTAATATAGTAGAATGGATATATATGTTCCGGATTATAAACTGAAAGAACAATTCCGATAATCCGATAAATATAATTCAAAGGAGAAACTGTAAATGAAACTTTGTAAAGGCTGCGGACGTATTCAATTTAAAGCAGGCACGAATTGTTACAACTGTGGTTCAGAGGAAATAGTTGACACTCGTACTTACGCATCAGGTGAAGGTGACGCGCCCGCGTCAGACTCTTCTGCGCCCCTTCCTGCCGCGCCCGAGGTAACAACACCCGCTCCCGAGCCGGCTGACGATATGTCCGATTTCATAATGGAATCCGCACCCGCGCCCGATGTAGGGGACGGCGTCTCCGACGTCCCGCAAGACGAAGACGACGATATGTCCGCTTTCATAATAGATTCCGCGCCCGCACCGAAGCCTGCGGTCAGCGACAGCTTGTCCGACTTTATAATTGAAGAAATAAAGCCCGAGCCGGAGCCCGAGCCCGAGGTTGAAGACGCTTCGGACTTAGAGCTCGCTTTGGCTGAGCTTGAGTCTGCTTCCGAGGAAGACGACGGCGAGGCTCACAGGGGCGAATATTATCACGCGACGAAGGAAGACACACCGCCGCCGTGGAAATTAGCACAGCAAGCCGAGGAAGAAAAAGCGGCAGAAGAAGCCCAAAAAGCAAAAGAAGCCGAAGAAGCAAGACTTGCAGAGGAAGCAAGAAAAGCCGAAGAAGCTAAAAAAGAAGAAGAAGCGAGAATCGCTTTAGAAGCCAAAAAGGCAGAAGAAGCACAAAAGGCGAAGGAAGCTGAAGAAGCTAAGAAAGCCGATGAAGCTAAGAAAGCCGATGAAGCTAAGAAAGCTGAAGAAGCTAAGAAGGCAGAAGAAGCTAAAAAAGCCGATGAAGCCAAGAAAGCCGATGAAGCTAAGAAAGTAGAAGAAGTCAAAAAAGAAGAACCCGTTAAAAAAGCAGAGCCGGCGAAAAAGCCTAATGCTGACGCCAAGATGAAGAAGTTCACAGGCGACGCCGATACCGACTACCTCAACATGGCGGTAGGCTACGGTAAAAACATGATGTTCTTAGCAGGAGCGGGGCTTTATACGCTGTTCTCCTTGATTGTAATGTTTATCAGAATCGACGGCGTAACGCGCGGCGTAGACGGACTCGGAATCGACGCAATTCTGCACGTTGTTATGCTTTTGCCAATCGTTTTATTCGGCGTCGGATTTATCCTCAACAGCGGAACCTTCGCTGGAACATCAGAGCCGCGCAAATCCGCTCCGGGCTTTAACTTTGTTAAGTTCGCCTGCTTCGCTAACGTCGCCGCGCTGATTTCGTTCACGATTGTCAGCCTGAGCGCGGGCGCTGTAGCAATGATAGTTGCGATTTTAGTGACAATAGCGGGAATCGCGGCAAGCCTCGGCGTGATTAAGCTCGCTGACAGCTTAAAATCCATCATAACCACAGGCAAGTACAACGAAAATATTAATTACAATCTGCCGCTGATTATCTTCGCGTATGCGGGGCTTGACCTTGTAAGTATCATAGTTTCGCTCGGCGATAACGCAATCGGCGCAGTCGGAATTCTGCGGGTTATAGGAGCTGTGCTCATGGCTTTGGTTCTGAAAAAGTTCTTGACCGAATATAAAAGCTCTGTTTCCGATGATTAAAAATTAAATTAAAATAAAAAGAACTCGTTTTAAAAACGAGTTCTTTTTTGCTGTTTTTTAAATTAATAAGAAACCGTGTTTTTTTCTGCTTTAGCCTTAAAAAGATTCCTGTCCGCTTGCAAAACAAAGTACGAAATCGGGTCGTCATGCTTGGGCTGTGTTGAGGAAATCCCGACGCTGAGCGTGATTTGAACGCCCTCCTCAAGCGTAAGCGCCTTCACGCCTTTAATAATATCCTCCGCGACAATCGCCGCGCCGTCTCTGTTCGTGTTAGGCAGAATAATCGCAAACATCGTTTCGCTGTAGCGCGCGTGAACGTCTGTCACCCGCTTGAGCCGCGCGTTAATTACGCCCGCGACTTCAATTAAGGCGTTCTCCTCGCCTTCGTCAACGTCAATCATGATGAGGCTTACAGGGGTTTTCTCCCTTACTGCCCGCCCCCACTCAACCATGAGCTGTTTATCGAAGCTTTTTCTGTTCGGCATACCTGTTAATTCATCGAACATACCGAGTTCCTCGATAGTTCGCATATATTTAATTAATTGCAATTGTGTTTTTATTCGCACCTTCACCATGTCCGCATTAAAAGGCTTGACTATATAATCCACCGCGCCGAGACCCAGCGCGCGCTTTTCGTCCTCGGTATTGTTGAGCGCGGTGATGAAAAACACAGGTATATGCTGGGTGAGGTCATCGGCTTTAAGCTTCTCCAAAACCTCAAAGCCGTTCATCTCGGGCATAATTACGTCAAGCAGAATGAGGTCAGGCTGAATTTCTGCCGCTTTTTTCAAAGCCGCTTCACCCGATTTCGCCGGATAGACGATATAAGTATCCTTGAGTATATGAATCAAAAGGTCAAGATTCGCTTTTTCATCGTCTACTGCTAAGATTTTAAACTTTTTTTCCTTGCTCATAATTATTCTCCCTCTAATTGCCGTTTTATTTTCATTAGCTCCTTCAGCGCGGCGTCAAATTCGTAATCTAGTAAATAAAGCACCATTTCTTCGCTTTGCTCTCTCGTGAACGTCGCCTTCACCTCGTCGGCAAGGTCGGTGGCTTCCGAGCTTCCCTCTTTGAGCAGCGGTTCAAGGCGGCGTATAATGTCGAAGGCCTTCACGATATTCGTCTGCGTCACCGCGAAGTCTGCCTTTTCGCTTTCCTTGCGCGATTCAAACGCCTGCTCTGATAAAGCCTCTAACACCGCGTCAAGCCGCTCGCGCATTACCGCTAACGCCTCCGCATCGTCCACCCCGTCGGCATAGAACTTCTCGGCAGAGCGCGCCGCTTCTCCGAGGCGCACCGCACCAATTAATACAGCGACACCTTTGAGCGTGTGTGCAAGTCTGTGCGCAGTTACGAAGTCGCCGCGGCTTACCGCTTCTTCAATGACTTCCATCGTTTTGAGGTTTTTGAAGTAGAAGTCGGTTTTGATTTTCTTGTAAAGTCCCGGGTCTCCTGCGGACTTTTCAAGTCCGGAAACGCCGTCGATAACTTCGTTTCTGTCGCCTGTTACGGTGCTCGGAATTATTTCATCGTATCTTATGGGTTTAAGGAAGCGAAGCAAGCAGCTCCATAAATCCCGCGCCGTGAACGGCTTGCAGATATAGTCGGACATTCCGCTTTGAAGCGTCAGCTCCCTGTCCTCGGGCATAGCGTTCGCGGTCATTGCTATTACAGGCGTTTCGCTCCCTGCCTCGATTAGCTTCTGCATGGCTTCCAGTCCGTCCATGACGGGCATATGAATATCCATCAGAATAATATCGAACGGCTTGCCTGTACGCATACGGGTCTTCGCCATGTTTACGCCGATTTTACCGTTCTCGGCAATTATGGGATTAATACCGATTCGCATTAAATGCTCTTCTATAACCTGGCGGTTAATGGAGTTGTCCTCGCAGACAAGTGCTTCCGCCGCGAACACAGGCTTCTTATCTTCGTTTTCTTTGTTATAATCCTCGAAGTTTACTATTATAGGCGCGGATTTGCTCGCGATTTTAAAGGTCAGCGTGAAGCTAAAGGTACTGCCCTCGCCCTCCTCACTTTCAACAATAAGCCCTGCACCCATCATTTCAAGCAAGGCGTTAGTAATTGACAAGCCGAGCCCTGTTCCGCCGTACCTTCGGGTAGTGCTTGCATCTGCCTGCACAAAAGGTTCTAATGCCCGCTGGATTTGCTTCTCGTTCATGCCTATGCCGGTGTCCTTGACCGCGAATCTTACAACCACGCTGTCCTCGCGCCGCTCGGCAACCTCAGCGGAAAGCTCCACCGAGCCCTTGCTCGTGAACTTAATAGCGTTCGACAGCAGGTTCATGAAGATTTGCCTAAGCTTTGTCGGGTCGCCTAAGACTACCTCAGCGGCAAGCTCGCCGCAGTTAAATATAAGCTTTACGTCTTCGTTTTTTTCCTTCAGCTCGGAAATAACCTCACAGCTTTTGAACACGTCGCCGAAGGTAAACGCGAAGCTTTCGAGCTCGCTCTTACCTGCTTCAATTTTAGAAATATCGAGAATATCGTTGATTATATCTAATAGCCCTACCGCGCTTGAACGGATTTTTGTAAGGTAATCGATGGTTTTTTCAGTAAGCCCACCGCCCTCAAGCGCAAGCTCCGTAAGCCCGATGATTCCGTTCATAGGCGTGCGGATTTCGTGGCTCATGTTGGCAAGGAACATAGATTTGAGGCGCGAGGTTTCCGACGCGTTCAGCACTGCTTCGTGCAGTGCATCTTCCTGCATTCTTTTTTTTCTGACACGTTCCGAAACATCATGAAAAACCGAAACATATCCGCTCACCAAGCCCTTGTCGTCCATAATCGGCGTGTAAGTAATCGAGCAGAAGACTTTTTTACCATTTTTATGCAGGCGCATTTCCTCAGAGTGATGAATATGCTCGCCGCTGATTATGCGCGATATTATGTTTTCTATGTATTTGTGGCTTGCGGGCGGGTTGAAATCCTTCGGGCTTCTGCCGATTACTTCATTTCGCTCATAGCCGAGAATGTGCGTCGCGCCTATGTTCCACTCCTGTATATGTCCGCGCCTGTCGTTGACGATTATGCCCGCGTCAGACGTTGCGATAATCGCAGAAAAATACTTCATCTGCTCCTCGTAAGCCTTGAGCGTTGTAACATCTGTCGCGATTTTGAAGTGCGCGGTTCTCCCGTCAGTCCACTTTATCAGCGAGCCGCGCGACAAGAACCACTTTGCCGTCTTTTCGTCGTAATGCTCCCATTCGTAGGCTTTTTGGCTTTTGTCCGCGAGCAGTCTCGGTAAGCGGCAAAACCCGCAGGGCGCGCCGCCCTTTCCGATAACCTCCCAGCATTTTTTGCCCACAGCTTCAGACGCTGAAAGCCCTATAGTTTTGAGCAGCTTGCTGTTCGCGAAAAGCAGCTCATGCGTTTCTATATCGGTCGCGTAAACTAACGAATCTATATTTTCAATTACAGACGCGGAATTATCGGTGACGCGTGTTTCTTTCAAGTCGGCAGAAGCAAGCTTACTTCTGCGCCCGAAAACAAACAGCGCGATTAAACAGCCGATTACCGACAGAAACCCCGCCGAAATCAAAACCTTTCTGACCGCGTAATACAGCGCGTCTAAGTAAAGTTTTTCCGCGCTGATGTCTGCACCTGCGACTGCGATTACGTTGCCGCGAGCGTCAAAAACAGGCGCGAAGCCCGAAATGAGCTTATCGCCGTAGGCTTCGTAAATCCCTGTTGAGCTTGTTTTTCCCTCGTTAAATGCGATGCTTATTTGGGGCGCAAGAGCCGCCGCGTTTACGGTTGTTCCCGCGCTTATTTCTGCGCTTCCGAGCGCTAAGAGAATATATTCGCTGTCGTTGCCGCTTTTTTCAAGCATATAAACTGCGCTCGCCTGTGTGCCTGCTGTGAGCAAGGCGATTCCCGCATTGTCAGAAGCGGCGGCTTCGGCGATTGTCAGCGCGTTTTCCGCGTATGCCTTTGTATTATCAGAAATATAAACCGCAAAACCCAACACACCCTCAACGAGCGCGTATGCAATAAGCAGCACGATGAGGAAAATTGTTATTTTACGACTTATATTTTGAGCCATAAAAATTACTTCCTTTTTATTTGCGCGTTTACCTTTTCAAGCAGAACCTTTGAGTCTACGGGCTTTGCGATAAAATCCATTACGCCCTGCTTAAATGCAACATGAAAATTGCGCACTGTTGCGTTTCCGGTAAGAATTATTATAGGGGTTTCCTTGTGTTCTTCAAATTCTCTGATTTCTTTAATAAGGTCGAAGCCGTTCATATCCGGCATTTCTATGTCTAAAATGAACAAGTCCGGCACGTTGTCGGTGTTTTTCAAAAACCGTTCAACCTGCTCTGCTTTTGTAAGGCAGAAAACCTCGTAATGCGCTTCAAGCGCGGAAGTAATGGCGTTAAGTACTACAGAAACATCGTCAACCGCTAAGATTTTAGGTTTTTTTACCTGTTTTTTTGAATTAGTGCTGTTCATGTTTTTCCTCCTGTATTAAAGCTTTGTAATTTTTCCATTGCCGAGTCGTAGTCAAAGTCTTCTAAGTCTGCTTTCAAAAGCGAGAAAAGCTTATCTCCCTCGCCGAAGTCCAGGGTCATCGCGCTTTCAATTTCTTCGAGAGCCAACGTTCTGTCGAACCGCTCAACGTTTATAATCAAGCTTTCTATAATGCGGGCGAGAGCGTCCCTGCCGCCTTCTTTTTTTGTTTCTTTTGCTTCTGCTTTTTCGGGAAATGTCTCTGCTAATATAGCTTTAAGTGCGCTGAGCTTTTCTGCGAAGCCCGGCAGATTTTTCCTGCAGACATCTGCGTTTTCCGCTTCAGCCGCAAGTTCAAGCCCGTAAGCTGAGCCCGAAAGCCTTTCCAAGCCGTTAATCGCGAGCGCGCCCTTCATTCCGTGCGCTTCAACCTTAAAATCATGCATTGAATTGCAGCTTAAATATTTTTCAAGCTTTTCAAGGCTCTTAGGAATCCGCCGATATAACAGCTTCAATGAATTCCTATACGCCTGCGCCGTCCCGCCCGAGCGTTTGAAGCCGAGCTCAGTGTTGAGTCCCTCTGCTTTTTCCGCAAGCTCCGAGAAAAACTGCTTGTCTTCGGGACTCTGTTCAGATATTTCTTCGCTTTTTGTTTCGTATTTATCGGCAGGGAGCCACTTTTTCAGCATTTGATTGAGCGATTGCTTCGTGACCGGCTTAGGCAGGAAGTCGTCCATGCCCGATTCAAGCATTAACGCTTTTGTTTCGGGCGAGACGCTGGCGGTCAGCGCGATTATTTTAAGGCTATTTTCGCTATTATTTTGGGCATTTTTAGCATATTTGCCGCCGAAGCTGCGAATAATTTCCGAAGCCTTTCCGCCGTCGGTTTCGGGCATCATATGGTCCATGAAAACTATGTCATAATCCTTTTCGCAGACTCTTTTGATTGCGTCCTTGGCGTTTGTGGCTATGTCGGCTGTAATCCCATGTAGCTTCAAAAAGCCTGCCCCGACGCTTAGATTCACGTCTATGTCGTCAACAATCAGAACCTTTGCTTCGGGCGCGTAAACATGATTATTTGCGTCCTCGCTTATGCTCGCTTGTTCCTCGTCGCCCGCTTCAAAAGGAATCTCAACCCTAAACGTCGAGCCGAAGCCGTAAATACTCTCAACAGTTAGCTTCCCGTTCATCGCGCGGATAATATTATCGGTAATCGTGAGCCCGAGTCCGAGCCCTGTGAGTCCTTTATTCCTGCGCTCCTCAATCTGCTTGAAATAATCGAAAAGCTTTGAGCAATCCTCGGGTTTTATGCCTGCTCCCGTATCGCTGACCGCGAATTCAAGCGTGTTTTCTTTAACGTTTAGCGAAAGCGTAACGCTTCCCTTGTCGGTGAATTTCACCGCGTTCGACAGCAGATTCGCGAGTACTCGCGCGAGCTTCGCCGAGTCGCCATATAGATACGGCGGTATCTCTTCGCGGAATTCTGTAGTGAATTTAAGTGCTTTTTCCCGCGCCTTCAGCCGCGCCGTATTCGTAATCTTTTCAAGCAGAGCGGGAAAATAATAATGCTCAGGCTGTAAATCGAAAGTCCCGTTTTCAATGCGCGAAAAGTCGAGCAGGTCTTCTACCAGCTCAATCATAATTTCCGAATGTGTTTTTATTATTTCGGTTTTTTCATTGTTCTCGGAATTTTCTAAAAGCTCCGCCATCCCTGCGACAGCGTTCATAGATGTGCGGATTTCATGAACGACAGAAGTAAAGAAGGCGTTCTTCGCGCGCTTCGCGGCTTCGGCTTCAGCTTTTACTTCTGCGAGCTCGGCACGTAAAGCGTCTATTTCGTCATTTTTATTCTTTTCGGACATATTAAATAGCTTCAAAACGAAAACTCCCCAATATTTGTAATTCTATTGTACTATATTAAAAGCAAAAAGTCAATAAACTCGGGGGATATTTTACTTTTGATGACAAACAATAGCCATATGAACAGAACCGACTTAGCCTTAGAACTTATAAAAGACGGCATAAGCCGCAAGGAACGCCGTATTCACGGGCTTCTGCTTACCGAGACCGAGCTCCCCGAGAGCAACGCGCTCGGCAAGCCCGCAGGCATTTACACAACCCTGCACTGCGATTCTCACCTTGAATACGACGAAGACGCGGAAGTGGACGCGCTTTCGCGGGTTCTCGCCGCTTTCATTCCCGAAAAAGGACGCATATTAGTAGCAGGGCTCGGCAACGCGAACATAACGCCCGACAGCCTCGGCGTCCGCGCCGCTTCAAAAATCGCCGCCACCGCGCACCTCTCCCAAAGCGAAGAATTCACCGAGCTTGGAATGAGAGAGGTTTTTGTAGTGGAAACAGGCGTGCTTGCGCAGACAGGTATGGAAAGCAGTCGTCAGCTCGGCTTCATCGCAGACGGCATTAAGCCTGATATGGTTGTGGTGATTGACAGCCTCGCCTGCGCCGAACCTGAGCGGCTTGCGCGGACAATTCAGGTTACAAACACGGGAATCGCCCCCGGGAGCGGCGTAGGCAACTCACGGCAGGAAATTTCAAAGCGAACGCTCGGCTGCGGCTGTGAAGTCGTCGCGCTCGGCGTTCCGACTGTGATTGACCTGTCGTCAATCTGCCCCGGGATTACCGACAGCTTCGGCGGCGAAGCTATGGTTGTCCCGCGTGATATTGACAGCGTGATTAATCGTTTCGCGAAGGTGATTTCAAGGGCTTTGAATAGAGTGCTTGTTCCTACGCTGACGGAGGAAGAAATCGAGAAACTCAGATTTTGAGCAAAAAAGCGGCAGAAATCTGCCGCTTTTTTATACTAATCGTTTTCATCACCATTTTCCACATAATTATCATATACATCATTAAATCGAACTTTCGACATAATACATATTACCATATATAACATAAATGGTGATATTATACCGATACCTACCCGAATAGGTGGAGTATCTATTCCATATTTTGCCGCTTCTCTTATAAAAAGTATTAAAGGAGAAAAGCCAAAATAAACTACTGTACATAAAGCAACTACAGCGATACCCAATATTGAAAACCTAAAAAGAACATCAATAATTTTTAACTTTAACATCTTATCATAAGATGAAATTGTAATCACTTTAATTATTAAAGCAATAAGAATGATAGGAATTACCAACATACTTAAATGTATTAATCTCAAAGTATCAAGTTCGCCATAACTATCTCTTGTTGTTTGAACAACCCTTATAGTTTCACCTCTCACGTGTGTTTCTGCTACTATTTTGCCCATCGTTGCGTTAAACGCTGTAACCTTTAACGAACCATCTTTATCAGTCAAAGTGAAAATCGGTGCAACGAAAAATAATATACATATCATGATAGATATAATTAAAAGAAAAATTTCAACAATTGAAAACTTTTTTATAAAAGCCGTTACACTCGGGAACTCAACTATTGGTCTCTTTGGTCTTTGCTCCTGTCTATATTTTTCTGTCCCTACACCGCAATGTACGCAGATAAGAGCTTCCTCATCTATACCTTTTCCGCATTTTGAGCAAAACATAGATGTCCTCCTAAAGATAATATTTTTTATTATTATATCCTACTTTATCCTACTTGTCAATACATGATATGATATTATGCTACTATTAAAGAAATAGGAGGTATAATATATGGACAGACCGCTAAAGCAAAAAGTAAGCATTACGCTTGACGGTGATATTGTTGAGAACATTAAAATATATGCAGAGAAAAACGACAGGTCTTTCTCGCAGTACATAAATATGGTTCTGAAAGGTCATATAAAACGAGTAGAAAACTCTAACAGCAAAAAATTAAAAACATAACATAAAAATGCGGCGGGGATTAATCCCCGCCGCTCTGCGTTTTTAATAGCTCAAACCTTCTCGAACAGTTTTTTAAGATTCTTCTGCTGCCTCAGCGCAAGTGCAACTATATGCGCGAGCTTGAAGTCAATCACGCTGTGGATTACCGTCCCAAGCCCGACAAGCAGTATTACCGTCACGAAGTAGCCTTTTTCGTAATACGCGTCGCCGACTGTAAGGCTGACGTAAAACGCGGTCACAATCGCGATTTCAACGACAGCGTGAATAAACCCTATGCAAGCCGAGAAAATCCAAAGCTTCTTCTCGGTTAGTCTTTTTTTCGCAATTTCGTGCAAATAAAGCGAGCCGATTGCTGCATAAATAACGTGCGAAGCTGCGCGAAGCACAATAATAATCGGGAAGCCGCCTAAAAAGAAGCCCACCGTCGTTCCGATACACACTGCGATAGCGACAGACGGCGATATAAACATAGCAATGAAAATCGCTACATGGCTCGCTAATGTAAACGAAGCAGGCTCGATAATAATTTTGAGCGGCGAAAACATAGGAATAATTATCCCCATCGCTATCAAAAGCCCCGCTAAACATATTTTCAAAATACGGTCGTTTTTCATTATTTATTTTCTCCGCTCTGCTTACTAAGCTTTCTTAAAATAATCATTAACACAATCGCCGCCGCCGAACAGCAGGAAGCGATGATAAACGCGGGGAACATCAGGTTTATATCCCCTGCTTCTGCGGCGATATTCCTGTAATAGCCCGCGATTTGCGACGAGACAATTGCGCCCGTGCCGAAGCCGAGAAGCACGAAGCCGTAGTTGGTCGCCATGTGCGCGGCTCCGAATAAATCGGCGGTCAGCGAAGGGAAGTTGCTGAGGAAGCCGCCGTAAAAAAAGCCGATACAAGCGATTAAAACGTAAATCCACCAGCTTTCAGCCATGTTCACGAGCAGTGACAGCACTGTTGTTCCCGAAAGCAGCAGTATGATTGTATTTATTCGCCCTAATTTGTCTGAAATCATACCCCAAACCAAACGCCCGAGCGAGTTAAACATAGAAATCGCCAACACGCCGTACATAGCGGTCGCTTCGAGTCCCTTCGCTACTGCAATCGGCTTCGCAAAGCCTATCATCATCAGCCCGCCCATGCAAGCCAAAAGCAGTGAACCCGTCACTAAATAAAACTTCGGTGTTCTCAGCATTTGCGTGGGTGTAAGACTTACGGCTGCGGGTGCTGCGCCGGCAGAAGCCTTGTCAGCCATGTAGCCGTCGGGAGGGTTTTTGAGCAGAAGCCCGCCGGCTGTGCAGACTACTAAGAAAATCACGCTCAGCACTATAAACGTGTTCGGCTCGCCTATTTCCTGTCCGCCGAACTTTTCTATAAGCATTTCAACTATCGGCGTAAACACAACGCCGCCGAAGCCGAGCGACGAAACGATAATCCCCGTGACGAAGCCTTTTTTATGCGGATACCATTTTTGCGCGCAGGCTATTGTCGTCGAATAGGTAAAGCCCATGCCGACGCCGCCCATGACGCCGTATGACCCCCATAAAAGCCACGGAAAGCTCGAGGTGGTAAAGGACGCTAAAAAGAATCCCGCGCTGAGTATAACTCCGCCGATGAGCACTACTCTGCGGATTGAATATTTAACCGCTAACTTCCCGCCGATTACGCTTCCTATTGTCAGCGTTGCGAGCAGTAGCGAGAAGGTCATTCCCGCCGCCGCGTTGTTCCCGCCGAAAATGCTGTTGGCGATACCTGTTTGAAACACGCTCCAAATATATGCAATACCGAGCGTCATTTGAATGGCAACTGCCGCTAATATTGTTTTGATTCCTTGATTATTTTTCATTTTCCTTTTTCCTTCTTGTGCAAAACAGCAACAAGTCATAATAGCATGAAAACGGCGTTTTGTCAAGGTTTTATGTGAATTTTCGGCAAAACATGAAAAAACCTGCAACAAATGTTGCAGGTTTTGTTTAATAAAGCAACTGTAAAAGAAAAGGATTAAGCCGCAAGCTGTGAATTCGCCATGCTAAGACTCGTCGGGTCGCTGTAGTCCTGCATTCTGGTGTATTCCTCTACTCCGCGCTCTTGGGCGGGAGTAAGTCTTGAATTTGCGGCGTATTCCGCTCTTTCAGACGAAGTTTGCACAGTCGCGCTTTCAGCTACGCGCTCTTCAACGCGTACTTCCTGCGTCTGCGTGATTGTGTGCGCTCCAAGCGCGCTCTGATTTTCGCTCAAGCCTTGCGGGTTCAGCGAATTTTGTGCGCTTGACTGAAACGGCGAGCCCGACGGACGCTCCATTTCTTCAATTGCTTCATGAACCTGCTGAGTCTGCGCTTGGCTTTCTACCTGCACGCGCTGTTCCTGCTGTGCCTGGAACTCAGCTAAGGTCATCTGCGGTTCTCCGGTTGACGATGCGCCTGTCTCGAAATCCTCAAGATTGAACGACTGCATAGGCACCGGCTCTGGGAAGCTGTTTTTCATCAGGTTTATCGCCGCAAAATCCGGCTTTTCACCCGCGGGTTCATACCTTTCAACGGGTTTAATCGTCTCCGCGTAATCAGCCCGCAGATAATTCTGCGAATCCTGCTGCGCCAAGCTTGCAGAGCCTACCGCCCTGACTTCGTCAAGAGGTGCAAAGTAGTTGCTTTGCGCGTGAATACCTACAGTTCCTAAGTTTCCGATTGTCATTTGTTCCGCCCTCCTTTCCATAAAGGTCGCAAAAAGACATTTTTACACTTATATTATAGTATATAATTTACCAAAATGTGTTAACAAATTGTAAACTTTTTCATGTTTTGGCAAATATTTTTGATTTTTAAAGGATTTTTCGTGCATTTTTATCTTCAAAAATACTTTTTGGTCAACAAATGGTCAACATTTATATCTTTTGCACCCCTGCGAAGTTCGCCATGATTTTCTTCGTCCCGACCTTATCGAACATAATTTCGAGCAGGCAATCACCGCCCATCGGGCTCACGTCTATAATTGTTCCCTCGCCGAAAATTTTATGCTTAACCCGCTCGCCGTCTGCAAAGCTCACGTTGGGCTTCGGTGCGTCGCGCTTCCTGTCAACGCCGCTCGTCTGCGTGAAGTCGGGCTTTATGCGCTCGGGCTTGACGAATACAGGCATTTCTTCCGATTCGACAATCGTTAAAGCAGGCGGAATCTCCCTTATAAACCGCGAAATTCTGTTCCTTTGTGTCTGCCCGAAAAGCAAGCGTTCCCGCGCATTTGTAACGTAAAGCTTGCGTTTCGCTCTCGTAATTGCAACGTAAGCTAATCTGCGCTCTTCCTCGACCTCAAGCGGGTCAGCCGCGCTCCTGTACGACGGGAAAATATTCTCCTCTGCGCCAACTATAAACACCGTGTCGAATTCCAAGCCCTTCGCCGAGTGCATAGTCATGAGCACGACGCGCTCCTCGCCCTCCTCATAGCTGTCCATGTCGGCGATTAAAGCCGCCTGCTCCAAGAATTCCGACAACCCCGCGCCCTCGTTTTCCTCGCAGAAGCTTATCGCAGAGGATTTAAGCTCGGCGATATTCTGCCGCCTCCCCTCGCCCTCTTCGCCCTCGGTTTTGAGCATATCAAGATAACCGCTCTGCTCACAAATATCGTCGATTAAGTCGGGCAAGTAGCGGTCACTGTCGCCGAGGTCGCGGAATACCGCCGCTAAAGCCGTCAGCGGCTTCGCTTTCTTCGCGAGCGTTGCGAACTCTGCCGCCCGCTCCATAACCTCGACAGGCGAGATTCCGAGTCCCAGCGCGATGTTTTCGACTTCCGCCTGTGTAGCGTCGCCGATTCCACGCTTGGGAACGTTTATAATCCGCCGCAGTCTTACCATGTCGCCCGGGTTTTCAATCACGCTCAAATATGCAAGTATATCCTTGATTTCCTTGCGCTCGTAGAAGCGCACGCCGCCGATGATTCTGTAAGGCACGCCCGAAGCCGCCAGCGCAAGCTCAACTGTCCGCGATTGCGCATTCATGCGGTAAAGCGTTAAATAATCAGAGTATTTCTTACCCTGCGCGATTCCGTTCATGACTGTTTCGGTTATGAAGCTTGCTTCCCGCTTCTCGCTCAAAAACGTCCTTACTTCTATTTTCTCGCCCTCGCCGAGCTTCGACCAGAGCGTTTTATTTTTGCGCTGAGTGTTGTTTTTAATCACGGCGTTCGCCGCTTCAAGAATAGTTTCGGTACTGCGGTAATTCTGCTCAAGCTTGACTGTATGCGCCTTGAATTCCTCTTCAAAGGACAGAATATTCTCAATCGTCGCGCCGCGGAAGCGATAAATGCTCTGGTCTTCGTCGCCGACAACGCAGAGATTCCCGTCAGTAGTTCCGCCATCAGCGGAACTACGCTGCCTTGCAAGCATGGAAATCAGCTTATATTGCGCGTGGTTCGTATCCTGATACTCGTCAACCATTATGTACTTGAACTGCTTTTGCCACTTGTCGAGGACTTCGGGCGCAGTTTCTAAGAGCTCGACAGTCTTCGCGATTATATCATCGAAGTCAAGAGCGTTCGCGGCTTTGAGCCGCTTTTGATACGCGCTGTAAACCGCGGCGATTTTCTCAAGCATATAATCGGGCTTGCCGTCTTTGTAAACATTAAATTCGTCGGGCGGCTGAAGCTTGTCCTTCGCGCTTGAAATCACGCTTTGAATCTGCTTGGGATTCCACGACTTGTCCGACATATTCAGCTCACTCATGCAGGCTTTAATCACCCGCAGGCTGTCGTCAGAGTCATAAATCGTGAAGTTGCTTTTATAACCAATCAGCTCAATCCCGCGCCGCAGAATTTTCACGCAGGTCGAGTGAAACGTCCCTGCCCAAACGTCCTTTGCGTCTGCTATTTCCATAGCGGAAAGGCGGAGTTTTAGCTCCGCCGCCGCTTTATTAGTGAAGGTTACTGCCAAAATCCGCCAAGGTGGTGCAAGTCCCTGCTTGATAATATGCGCGATTCGGTAGCAGAGAACCGTTGTCTTGCCGCTTCCCGCACCCGCAATAATAAGCACTGCACCCTCGGTACGCATAACAGCTTCACGCTGTTTGTCGTTGATGTTGTTAAAATCCATTTTTATTGCTCAGCCGGCTGTTGTGCGGGTCTCTGCGCCGGAATATTCTCGCTTCCGAGCACCACGAACGGGTTCACGCCGTCACCGATAACCTGAGGCAAAATGCCGTTCCAGTTCATAATTTTAAGATATTCGATATACTCGCGGTTCTGCGCGATTTGCGCTTGAATAAGCTCAATCGCTCTCGCTTCGGCTTCCGCTTCGATTATCGCGCTTTCCGCTCTCGCTTCAGCCGCGATAACTACCTGCTTCGCTTCTTCTTCGCGCATAACTGTGACGTTTTCCATGCGGAACGCGTCCTGCTCGGCGATAACCTTGCGCTGAATGGATTCTTCAAATTCCGATTCAAACGCGATGTTTTCGATTGCAACCGCAGTTACAATGATTCCGAAGGGCGCTAATTCTCTTTCGAGCGTTTCCTGAATTTCAAACTGAATATCGCCGCGCGACTGTACAAGTCTTTCCGCATTGGTTCTGCCTATTGTATCGCGGGAAATTTTTTGTACGTGCGGAACAAGATAACGCGCTTCAATATTATTAATGCCGACGCGCTGAATAAGCTCTGTCATGAAGTTCGGGTCGTAACAATAGGTAAGCTTAATCCGCAGATTATTCACTCGCTGTGTGTCGCGGGTGTACGCGTCACCCTCAAAGGTGTAAATCTGATTTCTCATTTCAACGTGTCTGATTTCCTCGATAAACGGGATTTTAAAGTTGAGCCCGGGAATGAGGTCGTCCTGCACAACCGCACCGAAGCGGTATCTCACGCCGATGAAGCCCTCTTCTACAATCGCAAAGCAGTTGAAAAGCAGAATAACCGCGCCGATTATTACAATCAATGCAACTGTCCACTTTTGCGCTTTTTTGCCGTCGATGTTCATGTTGTTGTTATTGCCTCCGCCTGTTGAAAACTTAATTTCTGCCATAGTCTTTCTCCTTTAACCTTTTAAATTTATACTTTTATTAACTCTTCTTTAATTGTATCATTTTTCCCGTCAACTGTCAACTGTCCACTATCAACTGTCAACTGACATTGAGCTAACATCAGTTTTATCCTGTTAATCTGATTTACCTCCGATGCGCCCGGGTCATAGTCAACCGCGACTATGTTGCTTTCGGGGTTGCGGCGTTTCAGCTCGCCTATTATGCCTTTTCCTGTGACATGATTCGGCAAACACGCAAACGGCTGCATACAGATAATGTTATTCACGCCGCTGTGAATTAATTCAATCATCTCCGCCGACAAGAACCAACCCTCGCCCGCGATATTCCCTGTCGAAACTATGCCGTCGACTAATTTGCGCATTTCGGAAATCTTCATGAAAGTCCCGAACTTAGTTCCCTTGCAAGCCTCTAAGTATGGCTTTTCAAGCCATTCAAAGCCTTTAATCGCAAGATTTGAGAAGAAATACCGCTTCTTTGAAGCCGTGAGCAGCTCATATTTAGAATTCGCGTGGTCGCATATGTAGTAGATGAAGCCCATTAAATCAGGCACTACAGCCTCCGCACCTTCTTTTTCCACTAAGTCTATGACGTTGTTGTTCGCAATCGGGTGGTATTTTACAAGGATTTCACCCACTAAGCCGACTCTCGGCTTTTCTATATCAAACACGGGCAAGTCCGCGAAGTCCTTAACGATTTGCTTGATGTTCTTTTTATATTTCCGCAGGCTAAGTGATTTTAAGTCTTCCTTCAGCTTCTTGTCCCACTGCTCGTAGAGCCTGTTCGCGGAACCTTTTTCCATTTCATAAGGACGAGTGCGATATAAACAGCGGCAAAGCACATCGCCGTAAATCACCGCCATGAAGCCGCGCATAGCAAGCTTCATCGAAAGCTTAAAGCCGGGTTGTTTTTCCATACCTACGAAGTTCAGCGAAATCAAAGGTATATTGGTAAATCCGCCGTCAGCAAGAGCTTTTTTCAGCAGTCCTACATAGTTCGTCGCTCTGCACGCGCCGCCCGTCTGCGTAATCATCAGCGACGTGTTGTTTAGGTCATACTTGCCGCTTTCAAGAGCCGCCATGAACTGCCCAACGGTCAGAATTGCGGGATAGCAAGAGTCGTTGTTGACGTACTTCAAACCCGCGTCAACCGCGTCCTTACCGCAGTCGCGCACAATTTCTAAATTATATCCGCAGTAGCGGAAGGCGGCTTCGACAAGCTCAAAGTGAATCGGTGACATCTGCGGCGCAAGAATAGTATGGTTTTTACGCATTTCCTGCGTGAAGGGCGGCTGCTTTTTGTAGCCCTTAAAAACTTCGGGGTTGTTTTTGTTTTTACGCTCGCGCTCTTCGATTACCGAAACAAGCGAACGCAAGCGAATCCGCGCCGCACCTAAGTTGTTAACCTCGTCAATTTTAAGCGTGGTGTAAACCCTGCCGTACCCTTGAATAATTTCCTGCACCTGGTCAGTTGTAACCGCGTCAAGCCCGCACCCGAAGGAATTTAACTGCACCAGTTCCAGTTCGGGCGTTTTCCCCGCAATTTCCGCCGCTGAATACAGCCGCGTGTGATACATCCACTGGTCAACTATACGAAGCGGACGCTTCGGCTTCATAAGGTGCGAAATGCTGTCCTCAGTCAGCACCGCGAAGCCGTAGCCGCTAATCATTTGCGGGATTCCGTGGTTGATTTCGGGGTCAATGTGATAGGGTCTTCCCGCAAGCACTATGCCCTTTTTGCCTGTTTTCCGCAGTAATTCAAGCGTTTCTTCGCCTTTTTTACGGACATCGTTCTTGAAATTTTCGTCTTCTTTATAAGCTTTGACAAGTGCCGCGCCTATTTCCGCACCGCCGATATTTAAAACGTCGAATTCCTCTACTAAACGCTCTGCCATTCGTTCCCTGTCGTAAATAGGCAGAAACGGATTCATGAAATTTATTCTATGCTCACGGAACTCTGGAACACAGTTCCGCAGAACCTCGCCGTAGGTCGCGACAACAGGGCAGTTGTAATGATTATCGCCGCCTGTTAAGTCGCGCTCGTCCATTTCATAAGGCAGGCTCGGCAGGAAGATGAACTCCGCGCCGTCGTTCAGAAGCGCGTAGATATGCCCGTGCGCAAGCTTTGCGGGATAGCAGACCGATTCGCTCGGCATGGTTTCCATGCCAAGGTCGTAGATTTCGCGGCTGGAGTGCGGCGAAAGCTTCACGCTGTAGCCAAGCTCGGTGAAAAACGTAAACCAGAACGGATAGTTCTCGAACATTCCGAGCACCCGCGGAATCCCGACTACGCCGCGCTTTGCCGCGTTTTCGGGGAGCGGCTTGTAATAATCAAATAAACGATTATATTTCCACTCGTATAAATCCGGCAAGCTTTCTTCGTTTTTCTTTTTACTTGTTGTATCGCCTTTTTCACAGCGATTATTCGTTATGTACATGGAATCATCGGAGAATTTACTAATCGTAAGCAGACACTTATTTGCACATTTTCCGCATCTTGCAGTTGTTTTCTTTATAGTAAGATTCTCAATTTTTTCACTGTCCGCAATCGCCGAGCCCTCGCCGTCGTCGCGCTCAAGTGCGGTTAATGCCGCGCCATACGCGCCCATTAAGCCCGCCTTGTCGGGGCGGAAAACCTCGCGCCCTGTCACAAGCTCAAACGCGCGAAGCACCGAATCGTTCAAAAACGTCCCGCCCTGCACGATTATGCTCTTTCCAAGCTCCTTGCTGTCGCGGATTTTTATAACCTTGAACAGCGCGTTTTTCACCACCGAGTACGACAAGCCTGCCGAAATATCAGCGACGCTTGCGCCCTCCTTCTGCGCCTGCTTAACGCGGGAGTTCATGAAAACCGTACAGCGCGAGCCAAGGTCAACGGGACTCACCGCAGTCAGTCCTATTTTCGCGAACTCGGAAGCGTTCATGTCAAGCGCATTTGCGAAATTCTCTATAAACGAGCCGCAGCCTGAGGAGCAAGCCTCGTTCAGCAGAACCGACTCAATTTCGCCGTTTTTCACCTGCATACACTTCATGTCCTGACCGCCGATGTCAAGAATAAATTCAACGTCAGGAAGCAGCTTTCGCGCGGCTTTGTAGTGCGCCATAGTTTCGATTTCACCGTAGTCAATGCCGAGCGCGGCTTTAACTAAATGCTCGCCGTAGCCCGTCGCGCAGGCTTTCGCGATATGTGCAGTTTTAGGAAGCTTCACGTAAATTTCTGTTAAAATCCCCATTACGGACTTGAGCGGGTCGCCCATGTTATTATCGTAATGCGAGAAGATAATCTCGCCGTCTTTATTAATCAGCACGGCTTTTGTCGTTGTGCTTCCCATATCCGCGCCAAGGTAGCAGGCGCCGCTCTGCTCGCTTAAAACGCTCTCGGGAATTACGTTCTTCGCGTGCCGCAAAATGAATTCTTTGCGCCCTATTTCACTTTCAAACAAAGGCGCGAGCCGCTCAACCTCGTGGACTTCCACTTCTGAAAGCAAGTTAACGCGCTTTTTGAGCTCTTCTATGTTTGTTTCGAGCGCGCTTGAAGACACTGCCGCGCCCATTGCTACAAAAAGATTGGCGTTGTTGGGGAAAATCATAGTTTCTTCGGTTAATTTTAATGTTTCCTCAAAGCGTTTTCTTAATTCTGAAAGATAGAACAGCGGTCCACCGAGAAACGCGACTTTCCCGCGAATCGGCTTGCCGCAAGCGAGTCCGCTGATTGTCTGATTCACGACTGACTGAAAGACAGAAGCCGCAATGTCGGACTTCTTCGCGCCGTCGTTGAGCAGCGGTTGAATGTCGCTTTTCGCGAAAACACCGCACCTTGACGCAATCGGATAAATAGTCTCGTAGCTCTTGGCTTTTTCGTTGAGCCCCGCCGCGTCTGTGTTCAATAACGCCGCCATCTGGTCAATAAACGCGCCTGTTCCGCCGGCACAGGTGCCGTTCATACGTTGTTCCAAACCACCTGTTATATATGTAATCTTCGCGTCCTCGCCGCCGAGCTCAATCGCAACGTCAGTCTCGGGAATGAACCGCCGTACAGCCTCTGCGCCCGCGCTGACCTCCTGCACGAAGGGCAGATTAAGCCAGTTCGCGGCGTTAATGCCACCCGAGCCGGTAATGGCAATTTTCGCGGCTTCGTCTTCGCCCATTGCCGCTAACCCCTCGTTTAAGACTTCCTCGAGAGTTTTCTTTATATCAGAATAATGCCGCTGATACTTGCTGTGCAAGAGTGTTCCGTCTTTTTCAAGAACAACGATTTTAACTGTTGTTGAGCCGACGTCAAGACCTATAAGTTTCATTAAATTTCCTCATTTTGGTTTTATGTATGATTATATTATATGACAAAATCCGCGCTTTTTCAAGTAAAAAAATATTCCGTTTTTTCAAACAATTTAATACATTAAAGTATTTCCGCCGATGAATTCACGTACAAGCGAGTCTTCCGGCACGAACTCGTCGGCAATATTTTCAAGCTCTTCCAAAAACATTAAAAGCTCGTAAACAAAATTATTTTTTTCGGGAGCAGCGGCAAGCTCGGCAAAAATATGCTTCTTGTAAACGTTCGTTTCATAAGGCACAAACGTGTCAATATCGAACTCTGCGTGCTTTTTATAAGGCATTATGTGAAGCTTTTCGCCGCGCTGAACATTGTTAAAATGCTCCATAGTTTGGAAAAACGTGCGTGCGCGGAACAGCTTGTCCCGCACGAAACGCCGCATAAGCCTTATTTTGGACGGATGAAGCGAGTGACCCAGCGCGCTTTTGAGCCTTGTACGCACGCTGACGTAAACGCTGCTCGCGTGCCCCGCTAAGCAGCCCGAAACCAAGGGATTAAGCATATGTATTCCCTCGAAAATTACAAATTCACCTTCGCCGCGCCTGAACTTCCCGCCCCACTCCCTGTCCTGCTTTTGGAAGTTGAAAATAGGAAGTGTGATTTCCTCGCCGCTGAGGATTTTTTCTGCCTGCTCCGCGAAAAGCTCGCGGTCAACACGGTCGGGCGATTCAAGGTCAACGCCGTCAGTGCCGCCTTTGAGCGGCTTGAAATAGTTGTCCATCGAAATTATATGCGTAGCCGCGCCGAGCTTCGTGAGCTCTGCACGGAGCCTGTGCGCCGTGACGGTCTTGCCCGAGCCGGAGGGACCCGTAATCAGCACAATCGGCTTGTTCCCGCCATTTTTGTTGGCTTCTATTACGCCGAGCGCGGCATCGACGACGCCGAGCCGATACTCCTCCTCCGAGAAATTAACGAAGCCCTCGGGCTCTGCGGCATTTTTGTTTATACTTTTTATAGGTATGATTCTCATATTGTTACCTCGTAAAATTCATTCTCTATTATTTTAACATAAATGTATTGACAAGTCAACACTTCTATGCTATAATAATCTTTGCGTCAATAAATTACGGTAAATTTCGTTAAAAAGAAAGGCATTTGAAATGGGAACTCTTGAAATTATAAGTGCAATTTGTTTAATACTGTCCTGCGTTTTCATCATAATCATGGTGCTCATGCAGGATTCAAAGAAAGGTATGTCGCAGACACTGACAGGCGGCAGCTCCGACAACTTCTATCAGAAAAACTCGGGTCGCTCTAAAGAAGCGCAGCTCGCAAAGGCCACAAGAACAGCGGCGATTCTCTTCTTCGTTGTTACATTAGTGGTGAATATTTTCGCTGTTTACTTCAGAGACAGCGGGGACGACGCGCCCTCCGGCGGCGGCACGGAAATCAATCTTGACGGCGACTTAGACGACATAGACTGGGACGCGCTGTTCGCAGATTTGGACTTTGAGGCTGAGGCTGAAGACTAAACATAATTTAACCATTAACGGGCGTAGCTTTGATAGTTATGCCCGTATTTTCATAAAAGGACATAAACATGAAAAAAAGATTTACGGATAAAATAATCCGCGCGCTTTTCAGCGCAGAGAAGCCGCTCAATCCCAATGACATCGCCAAAGCCACAGGTGCGAAGAAAACCACCGAGCTTAAACCCGCGCTGAACGATTTGTCACGCAAGGGCTTCATCAACCAAAGCAAGGGCGGCTGGAGACTTGCAGGGAAAGACTTCTTCAAGGGCGAAGTCATGCGGGTTTTTAAGGCGCACGGATTCATAAAAAACCATGAATCCGGCGAGGAATTCTTCGTTCCCGGCAAGAAGCTTATCGGAAGCGTCCCCGGCGATATTGTAATCGCGCGGGTGACGAACCGCGACAGAGGCGAAAATATGAGTGCAGGCGCGGAAGTAGTTCTCGTTGAAGAACAAAGTCAGCGCGTGCTTACGGGCATGATTGTGAGCGAGAGCGGCAGGCTTTGCATACTCCCCGACAGCTTTTCGGGCGACGCGATTATAATTAACAGCTACAGCGGCTTCAAGCCGCGCGAGGGCGATAAGGTCAGCTTTTCCCTGCGCGAGCGCGGCGAACGGCACAGCGAGCATACGGCGGACATAACGTCGATTTACGGCAACGCAAGCAGTGCAAGAGTGTGCGTGAGCGCGTATATCGACGAGAAAAACATACCTGTTGAATTTTCAAAAGAAGCTAAGGACAGCGCGAAAACAATTGCTGACGGCGGCATTTCCGAGTCCGAAATCGCAAGCCGCCTTGACCTGCGCGATGAAATTATTTTTACAATCGACAGCGCGGATACAAAAGACATTGACGACGCGATTTCTGTTGAAAAAACCAAAACAGGCTACAAGCTCGGCGTACATATCGCGGACGTTTCGCATTATGTGCGGAAAAATTCGCCGCTTGACCTCTCCGCGCTCGAACGCGGAACAAGCGTTTATATCGCGGATTTAGTAGTGCCGATGCTGCCGAAAGAATTATCGAACGGCATTTGTTCTTTAAACCCGAAAGCCGAGCGACTTGCTTTTTCATGCTTAATGGAGCTTTCCAACAGCGGCGAAATTACAGCCTTTCAGTTCGCGAAAACCGTAATTAAATCACGCTTGCAGGGCGTTTATTCGGAGATTAACGAGATTCTTGCGGGGAACGGCAATGTAGGGGCGGAATCCATTTCCGCCCGTTACGCCGAGGTTGCAGACCGCTTGCCGCTCATGCAGGAGCTTGCACAAAAGCTCAAGCAAAACCGCAAGGACAGAGGTGCACCGTTCATCGAAACGAGCGAAACTAAAATTATCTGCGACACAGACGGCAAGTGCGTTGACGTGGAAAAGCGCGAGGGCGGCGTTTCCGAGAATATAATCGAGGAATTTATGTTAGCGGCGAATAACTGCGCGGCGAAAACAGCGATGGACGCCGGAGGCTCAGAAGCCTCGGGATTCCCCTTTGTCTACCGCATTCACGAGCCGCCGACTGTTGAGAAGCTTGAAGCGTTAAAAGAAACATTAGCTGTCATCGGCGCGGAATATACCTTAAAAGGGCGCGGAGCGTCTGACCTTGCGGGGATTATTGAGAAGGCGCGCGGCACAGAGAAAGCGGGAGTTATAAACACGCTTGTTTTACGTGCTATGATGAAGGCGAAATATTCCGACGAGCCGCTCGGGCATTTTGGATTGGTGATGAAGGAATACGCGCATTTCACCTCGCCGATTCGGCGTTATCCCGACCTCATAATTCACAGAATTTTAAGCGATTTTGTTACTAACAACGACAAGGCGGGCGTTAAAAAACGCTTCGGAAAGTTCGTCCATGAGGCGGGAATTAAGTCCTCGCACGCCGAGCTTCGCGCCGTAAACGCCGAGCGCGACTGCGAAAAGTTCTTCATGGCTGAATATATGCAAGAGCGTGTAGGCGAGGAGTTCGACGGGATTATTTCGGGCGTAACGCAAACGGGCTTCTTCGTCATGCTCGCGAATACAGTCGAGGGCAGGGTCAGCGGGGAATCGCTCGGCGTTTGCGCCGCTGACGATAATATAAGCCTCACAGAACAACTCTCGGGCAGGCGTTACGCGCTGGGCGATAAAGTCCGCGTCCGCTGTGAAAACGCGAATGTTGCTTTTGGAATGATTGATTTTGTGGTAATTTAGCGGTTGCCAAGAAATTAAATTTATGATATAATTAAATATAATTATAAAGGAGTATAAACATGAATCAGTTACAAATGAAAGCCAAAACCGCACAGGAATTAGCGAATATGGATTTGGCGAGCTACATACAAAACGCGCATATTCCAAACAAAAAAAGAGCCGCTATTATTACAGGTATAGGCTTGTTCCTTGCTGTTGTGCCGTGGATTATTGCTTCTGCTATCACTCTTGAGCCGGGCAGTGAAGCGCTTGAAATCGTTACATGGGTTTCGGTCGGCGTAATGGCTATAGGCTTGTATTTTGCGGGAATCGGCTTGCTTGCACCGCTGTTAGCCAAGAAGCAGAGGAAGGCGTTGCTCAAAGATTTAGAGCGGATAGAAAAAAATTACGGCGGTCTTGAAAAAGCTGTCATCGAAATCAAAACTCAGCTTGCACAAGCTGCATATACTATAAATAGCGGTCAGCATATAACAGACGACTGGTTTTTCGGCGTCGGACGCAGAGTTCCCGCACGTATTGTTAATTTATCAGATGTTGTATGTATTATCGGAATCATGGGCGCAGGGACGTTTATTATTTTAGCGGACGGCGAGGAAATTCCTGTAATGTTCAGCCCTAAGCAGTGGGGAGAATCCTTCGATTTATTCTGTGCGGCAAATCCGTATATTTTGCATAATAACGACGAGGTAATTATGACAAACGGAAAGGTTACTAACGCAGAAACAGCGTATCGCAAAAAGGATTTCGCGGCAATTACGCAGGCTTACTCACGCAAGAAAAACGCTCTTGAAGCAGAAAATAATTAATAATTTATAATTACTAATTACTAATTTACTATCATCGGAGGTAAATACATTGGCAAAAGTAGTAAAATTCGGCGGCAGCTCGCTTGCTGACGCTAATCAATTTAAGAAAGTCGCGGAAATTATCCGCGCCGACAAGGATAGACGATACGTTATTCCGTCAGCCCCGGGTAAGCGTTTCGGCGCGGACGTAAAGGTCACCGATATGCTTTACGCCTGCTATGACGCAGTTTTAGCGGGCAAGAACGCGCTCGCGGAATTCCGTCCGATAGCGAACCGCTTCAACGAAATTATCTCAGATTTGGGCCTTACAATCAGCCTTGACGACGAGTACGACAGGATTATCGAGAACTTCAAGAAGAAAAGCGGCAGTGACTACGCCGCAAGCCGCGGTGAATATCTCAACGGCTTGATTTTAGCGAATTTCATAGGCTACGACTTCGTTGACGCGGCGAAAGCAATACATTTCCGCCCCGACGGGACTTTTGACGCTGACTTGACCGACGCATCGCTGTCGATGATTCTCGGCGGCTACAAGCGCGCTGTCCTGCCCGGCTTCTACGGCGCGAAGCCCTGCGGAACTATAAAAACCTTCTCGCGCGGCGGCTCGGACTTCACGGGTTCAATCGTTGCAAAAGCGATTAAAGCCAGCCTTTACGAAAACTGGACGGACGTTTCGGGCTTCTTAGTTGCTGACCCGCGCATAGTCGAGAATCCCGAGGGAATCGAAACGATTACCTACCGCGAGCTGCGTGAGCTTTCGTACATGGGCGCGGGAGTTCTGCACGAGGACGCAATTTTTCCCGTGCGTGAAGCGAAAATCCCGATTAACATTAAAAACACCAACCAGCCGCAAGCCCACGGCACGATGATTGTGCCTGTTGCCGAGGTTTCAGGGAAAGAGCCTGTGCGGGTAATTACGGGTATTGCGGGGAAGAAAAACTTCAGCGTTATTCACATCGAAAAAGATGAAATGAATAATGAAATCGGCTTTCTGCGCAGAATTCTTACGCTGTTTGAAACCGAGGGCGTCAGCTTTGAGCATATCCCGACAGGCATTGATACTATGTCGATTGTCGTGAACAGCAGTGTTTTGGAAACGCATCCGAATCTGCCCGAATTAATCAGCAAGGTCGCCCGCCCGGGACAGTTGGAAATTGAGCACAAGCTTGCACTTATTGCAATCGTAGGGCGCGGAATGAAGGAACGGCGCGGAACAGCGACGAGAGTCTTTGCTGCCTTGTCGCACGCGCGGATTAATATCCGCATAATTGACCAAGGCTCGTCCGAGCTTAATATCATCGTCGGCGTAAATGAGGACGATTTTGAAAAAGCTATAAAAGCTATTTACAACGCACTTGTTTTAGGAGAGGTATAACTCATGAGCAAAGCCGATTTAATCTTCATCGAAAACTGCAACGATATATTAAGCAACGGCGTGTGGGACACGGACTTAAACGTCCGCCCTAAGTGGGACGACGGCACGCCTGCGCACACTGTTAAAAAATTCGGTGTGATTAATAAATACGATTTATCGGAGGAATTCCCTGCTTTGACGCTAAGAAAAACCGCGTTCAAAAGCTGTATTGATGAAATCCTCTGGATTTGGCAGAAGAAATCCAATAATATTAACGAGCTGAATTCTAAGATTTGGAATCAGTGGGCAGACGAAAAAGGCAGTATCGGCAAGGCTTACGGCTATCAGCTCGGGATTAAACACAAGTACAGCGAGGGTGAGTTTGACCAGGTTGACCGCGTGCTGTACGACCTTAAAAACAACCCTGCTTCACGCCGCATAATGACGAATATTTACAACCACAGCGACCTGCATGAAATGGGGCTTTACCCTTGCGCGTACAGCTTAACGCTGAACGTCACGCAAGGAAAACTCAACGGCATACTCAATCAGCGTTCGCAGGATTTCCTTGTCGCGAACAACTGGAATATCTGCCAGTACGCAATCCTTCTGCATATGTTTGCACAGGTCAGCGGACTGAAAATCGGCGAGCTGATTCACGTAATCGCAGACGCGCATATTTACGACCGCCATGTTCCTGTCGTGAAGGAGCTTATAGCAAAGAAGCCCTTCCCTGCCCCTAAGCTTAAAATCAACCCCGATGCTTCGGATTTTTATAAATTTACGGTTGATGATTTCGCGCTCGAAAATTACGAAACGCACGAATTTAAAATGAAAATACAGGTGGCAATATGAACATAATCGTAGCAGTAGACAACAATTGGGGAATCGGGTGCAAGAATGACCTCTTGTATTCAATCCCCGAGGATATGCAGTTTTTCAAGGATAAAACTAACGGGAAGGTAGTCATAATGGGGCTTAATACGCTTATGTCGCTCCCGGGTTCAAAACCGCTGAAAAACCGCATAAACATAATCCTTTCGCATGAGGATACAAAAGCAGAAAATGCAGTTGTATGCAGAACTGTCGAAGAAGTCCTCACAGAAGCCAAAAAGTATAATCCCGAAGATGTTTTCATTATCGGCGGGCAGATGATTTACGAATTGTTTTTGCCGCATTGCGAGCGCGCGTATATTACTAAGGTTAACGCAGGCGAGCAGGCGGACAAGTTCTTCCCGAATGTTGATAAAATGAATAACTGGAGGCTTGAGGCCGAGTCTGAAGCTAAGACGCACGACGGCTTGGAGTTCAGGTTCTGCGAGTATGTAAATCTTGACAAAAATTAATAGGACTGCTATACTTTTAATAATTATACTTGAAGGAGAGCAATTACATGATGATTAATCTTTTTTGGCTCGGAATCGTAGGTGCCGCTATCGCGCTTGTTTTCGCGTATATTCAAAGCCGCAGAGTGCTCAAATATTCCGAGGGCAGCGAAAGAATGGCAGAAATAGCTGCGGATATAAGAACCGGCGCGAAAGCCTACATGAAGCGGCAGTATACCTCTGTGGTGAAGTTTTTCGCAGTCGTGTTTGTAATCCTTTGCTTGCTTGCTTTTATCCCGCCGCTTTTCGGCGCGGACAGCGGACTCGTTAACCGTTTCGCTCCGTTCGCGTTTATCACAGGCGGCTTTTTTACAGGGCTTTCCGGCTACATCGGCATGAAGGTTGCAACTAATGCCAACGCCCGCACTGCCAACGCCGCAAGCGAAAGCCTCAACAAAGGGCTTCGCGTGTCGTTTTCATCGGGAACGGTTATGGGCTTTGTGGTTGTCGGCTTCGGACTGCTTGATATAACAGCGTGGCTTTTGGTTCTGCGCTTTTTCTTTAACGCAGAAGCTCTCGAAATCGGACAGGCAATGGTTAAGTTCGGCTTGGGTGTCGCTTCAATGGCGATGTTTGCGCGGGTCGGCGGCGGTATATTTACCAAGGCGGCAGACGTGGGCGCGGACTTAGTAGGTAAGGTTGAGGTCGGGATTCCCGAAGATGACCCGCGTAACCCTGCTGTTATTGCGGATAACGTCGGCGACAACGTAGGCGACGTCGCGGGAATGGGCGCGGATTTATACGAGGCTTACGCTCACGCGATTATCGCTACCTTCGCGCTCGGCGTGGGGATTTACAGCTGGGGCGGTATGCTTCTGCCGATTTTGATTTCTGTTGCGGGGATTATCGCTTCGCTTATCGGTACTTTCTTTGTGCGTACTAAGGAGCAGGCTGACCAAAAGTCTCTGCTACGCTCCCTGCACATGGGGACTTTCCTTGCTGCAGGTATTGCCGCTGTATCCGCGTTACCGCTGACTTTTTTAGTTGCGCGGATTTCCGAGGGTGAATTCGGCGAAATGATGCAAAGCAATGCATGGGGGATTTTCGGCGCGATTATAATAGGCATTATTTCGGGACTGCTCATCGGATATTTCACGGAATATTACACTTCTGACACTAACAAGCCTACAAGAGAGCTCGCCGCGTCCAGCGAAACGGGCACGGCGACAGTCATGATTGGCGGAATCTCGCTCGGCATGAAAGCCACGGTAGGCCCTGTTCTGACCGTAGCGGCGGCGGCTTTAATCAGCTTTTTTATCTCCGGCGGTCACGCTTCCTTAGAAATGATGGACAGCGCATTCCAAGCGGGGCTTTACGGTATCGGAATAGCTTCCGTGGGACTCGTTGCAACTCTCGGAATTAACCTTGCTACCGACGCTTTCGGGCCTGTCGCAGATAACGCGGGCGGCATTGCGGAAATGGCGAAGCTTCCCGAGGAGGTTCGTCAGCGCACCGACGCGCTTGACTCACTCGGCAACACGACAGCGGCAACAGGAAAAGGCTTCTCAATCGGCGCGACAGGCTTTTCTGCTCTTGCTCTGCTTGTTTCATATGTAACCTTGGCGGAGGAATCCTTAGGCTCAAACCTTAATTTAACAGTCACGAATCCGCCTGTATTAATCGGACTTTTCATCGGCGTAGTTACTGCGTTTTTCTTCGCCGCGCTTACTATTTCCGCTGTACACAAGGCGGCGCAGAGCGTGGTTATCGAGGTAAGGCGGCAGTTTAAGGAAATCGTCGGGCTCATGGAAGGCACAGCGAAAGCCGATTATGCAAGTTGCGTAGATATTTGCACAAAAAGCGCGCTCCGCAAGATGGTTGCGCCGTCGCTACTTGCGTTTCTTGTACCTATCGGCACAGGCATTTTCCTTGACGCTGAGGGCGTTGTTGGAATGTTGGCGGGAATTGTCGTTGCGGGCTTCGCGCTTGCGGTGTTCATGATGACCTCGGGCGGCGCGTGGGATAATGCAAAGAAGTACATCGAAGCAGGAAACCACGGCGGCAAGGGCAGCGAACAGCACAAAGCCGCAGTAATCGGCGACACGGTAGGTGACCCGTTCAAGGACACAGCGGGACCCTCGTTCAATATTCTGATTACACTTTCCTCGGCGGTTTCATTAGTTTTCGTCGGCGTTACGACTGCGTTTTCGTTCTTGTAAGATAACAAAAATAACCCCGCCGCTTTTTAAAAAGTCGGCGGGGTTAATCTATGCAATTCTTTCAAAATTGAATAACTGACAACAAATAAACTTGCGTGAAAAACGAGAAGCAAAGACATAATTCTGAAGACAATTGTACATTGTTAATTGTTAATTGTTAATTGTACATTGTCCGTCAGGTTAAGC
>WQYC01000027.1 GCA_009781425.1 Oscillospiraceae bacterium | reverse complement strand
GTCTACATTATTGTTCATTTGAATGGAGTTTCATCATGGAAAATCAAAAAGCGCAAAACACATCACCAAATGCAGAAACGCTTTTGAAACGTGCCTCGCTGTTCTTAGAAGATGGGGATTTTGATTCTGCGAAGGACTATTACAACCGCGTATTAGATATAGACCCCGAATGTGCAAAGGCATACATGGGGTTGTTTATGGTTGAGGAAAAAATAACGGATGAAAGCAAACTAAACGAGGCAAGCTCTGCCTTGTCGGAAAACAAATATTTCAAGAAAGCTTTAAGGTTCGCCGATGATGAATACAAGGCGATTTTAGAGGGATATGTAACCGAAAGTGCAAATCATGCTACAGAGTTAATTTATAAAAACGCAATAAAACTTAAAAACAATGCTACTAACATAAATGATTGCATAACAGCATTGAATGAACTACGTAAAATCAAGGACTTTCGTGAATCTGCTTTGTATATTGAGGAATGTTGTGAGAAAATATATTACTCTGCATTTGAAGCTTATCGAAACAATTCTGCTAATGCCTACATAAACGCAGTATCTTTATTTAACATTATTTCGGATTATCGCGATTCAGCAGAACTGGCAAAACAATATCAAGAAAAAGCAAATCAAGCGATTTATTCAAATGCAATAAAATTGAAAAATCGAGCCGCAAACATAAATGATTCTGTAACGGCATTAACCGAATTACGCAAGGTAAAAGATTATCGTGAAGCGAAAATATATATTGATGAATGTTGTGAGGTAATATATAATGCAGCCGCTTATTCGGCTCAAGTGAATTCGCATAATGCTTGTATTAATGCGATAAATTTATTTAATTTCATTTCAGATTATCGAGATTCTGCAATATTGAGGAAAGAGTGTCAAGAAAAAGCGAATACATTAACAGCAATAGCCAACGGTGATGTTTTGGTGTGTCAGAATTGCGGAAAGGTTAGCCGCGGCAGTTCGAGCAGTTGCCTTTCATGTGGGCAGCGTTTAAACATTACTGCAGAATACAAGCAGCGCAGAAATGCAGAAATCATAATCGTGGAAAACAGCAACAATGATTCAAATAATTACATAATAAATAATACTGCAAGCGATAATATATGGGGTATATCTTTAGCGCTTCGCATAATTGAAGCAGGTTTATTTCTTATTTTATTTTTTAACTTATATAAACTATATAAATTTCTTGAATATATAGCTCCTATGGTAGAGGGATTTGATTCAGAAGGTATGTTTATCGTTTTTTTAATGATTTATTTTTTACCGGTAATAACATTTTGCTATATTATAAGCTTTATAACACAAGAGTTACAAAACAATAGTCTACTTACTACGACAAAAATATATGATACAGAGTACTTAGCAAAATTATTGGCAAAAAATATAGGGTTTTTTCTTTTGTTAGCGGTAACAGCTATATTTACACGTACAATTTATGATTTAGAGCATTGGTTTGAGCTTACCGATGTTGGAAGGATGATTTTCACATCTATTTGGTTTGATAATTTTTCAGGTGTTTCTGTGGACACACCGCTATTATTATTTATGGCTTGCGGTCTTACTAATTTGATAGGATTATTTATTAGTATATCAAGAATAAATAACGCCAAAGCAAACGGTGCAGATTTTTCTAAAGTAATAAGTAAAGTGGGACAAAGCGTTGCTCTCTTCATTGTTATAATAGTGATCGCTTTGATTATCACTAGCTTTTCATAAATACTAAAAATTAAAGGAGAAAAATATTATGAAATGTCCAAAATGTGGCGAGTTCAACAGTGATAAATCGGAGCATTGCTTTGATTGCAACACTGAACTAAACTTTAACATTTCACCTGAAACAAACAATGCGGTAGTGCAGGCTGATGTACATCTGAATCCTATTAACGATATTAATACAGTAGCAGGCACTCAACAAATATCAGAAACACAACCAATGCCTACATATTCCTACACCGCAGAAATGCCAGGAACACAAAAAAAGAATTTCCGTGTTCTTATAATAATTTCTACGCTGGCGGTTTTGGTTGTGGCTCTTAGTTTAGGTGTTCTTGCGTTGCTTTTAAATAGAGAAAAAGCTGAAGATATACCTTTGTCAGGGAGTCAAATCACAGATGAAAATAAATATGCTGTTGATGATTCTATAATTCCTTTAGAGACAGAAGTTATTCCACCGGTTATATTAAATTATGATTTCTTTGTTAATAAATTACGGGAATATACTGATAAACCTATAATTGTAATTGAAATTCATGATTTTGATAACGATGGTATCCTTGAATGTTTCGTAGTGGTCGGAGACTCTGTATTATCAGAAATTTCTGAAGCCTATGATGACCCACCCCCCGAGCTTTACTTTATCACAGAAAACGATGTAATTCTTTTAGAAGATAATTTATATGGCTCACCTCATGATATTAAAATAATTGGTGATTTAAAATTCTTCGCATGGGAATCAAACTGGGGAACTCGTACCGGAACGTCAGACGGAACGATAGTTTATTCTGTAAAAGATAGTGTTTCTTTTGAAGTAAATATATCAAGAGAAATTGCACATTTTGATATTCAAAATGGAATCATTACAGGAACAACATTTGATTATGATTCAAATCCAACAACAAGAATTATTAATTACTTTGATTTCAACGAAGCAACAATAGAGTTTTTACCAAGAGTTAATGAAATAGTAACTTCACCTCCTGCAGATACATTTGAATTTATCCAGCCGGGTAATATTTGCATTATTTGCAACGGAATAATCGGTATTTGCCCCGGCTGCGGCTATTGTGCGTATTGTGATTTCTTTGAACGATGTTCTAACTGCGGTTACGGTGGAGATTGTTGTTTTTGCGGCTCGTCATTCCAAAACAATTTTACTTCCGCAAATCCTTTCTTGGGGAGCTGGAGCGATATGTTTGGGTTATATACATGGGAATTTGGAGCTGACGGTATTCAATATCAATATACAATAGGTATTTTCACAGGAATTTTAGGTTACGAATTTACTTCTGATATATTAACATTATATGACCCAACCAGTGGTGAAGTCGTCAGTGTAATACCCTACGAAATAAGCGGAAATACTCTTACTATGGACTTACCAAATGAAGATATGCCAGGTGGCTCAGTCACCACGAATTTTTATAAAGCTTGGTAAGGCGTATAATCTTTATAAAAGATAGGGGAAAGAAGAATGATTTGTCAAAAATGCGGCGAACAAAATAGCGATAAGGCAAAATATTGCTTTGATTGTAATACTGAATTAAAGAATCTCTGCGACCCGCCGGTCGCGGAGATTACAATGACTCAAGACAATCGTTTTGAACCTGAGGCAAAACAATCTATGGAAAAAGAAGTAATAGAAGTAAATCCTGATGATTTTCTTTTATACGTTAATAATCGTTTGAAAGAAGAAACAGGATTCAATTCAGCACAGGATTATTTAAACCATAAAAAGCCGATGAAAAATATATGGCGTACTCTTTTAATTGGCTCAATGACTATAGGAGCTGTTGCAAGTGTTTTTTTAATTATAAGAGCAGCTATTAATGGAGGTGAACCGTTTTCGGCATTTCTATTTATAATTTTTATTTTCTTCTGTTTAATCGGACTTGTTATTTCATATATTGTTACTTATTTTTTCTGCGGAATAATTAACGCAAAACGCAATTCAGAAAAACACTTTTTACCTCAAACGGCTGATAATAAAATCGACTTGAAGGAATTAGCAAAATTTTTACACATGAATATGCATGGCTTGCCTTTCGGAGAATGGAGTATAGTTAAGCTTCCGCTTTTGGAGGGTGTTCCGATGTTGGGGAATATAGAATCAAATATAGAAGCTATCGAATGTGTTTTTAAAAACAGAGTTATTCATAGAATTGTTCATGTCGAGGGTCAGTCATTTTATAGAATCCATACTGTCAACACGAAAAAGAACACAGCTGAAAAAATATTTAATGTAGCAACAAAACTGCTTGAAACCACCGGCAACCCAAGCAACGCGAGTCTATATACGCTTTACAAAAGTTCACATTTGGCTACTCCTCTTTTAAAAGCGGCTGTTGAATGCTATTTTGCCTCTACAGACGGAATAATGAAAACGGTCAATGCTCATCGCAAACCGGGAGCACATCAACAAGCTGAGTATTCTTCTGCTGAAACATTCGCCAACTCAAGAAAAAAATCACGCGCTCCTATAATAATAGTAGCTTTGACCGCTCTAATCGTAACTGTTGGAGTTGGGATATTTATTTTTCTTTCAAATAGGGATAAAACAGAAAATGAATCTTTTGCGGATAACTACGTTCTAAATGATAAAGTAGTAATAAATATTATTGAGATTGTTCCACCGAGATACGACTGGGTGGGTGATTTTTATGATGGTTTGGCGGTAGTTGGGATAGGCGACTTGGAAACTGGTACAAAAGGGGGCTTCGTAGATATGACCGGTAATGAGGTTATACCTTTAATATATGACAGTGTTTGGGATTTTTATGAAGGTTTGGCAGCGGTTGGAAGAGGTGATAGGAATAATGGATATAAATTGGGCTTTATAGATACAACTGGTATTGAAATTATACCTTTAATATATGACAGTTTTCGGTCTTTTCATGAAGGTATGGCAGCAGTTGGGATTGGTGATCGAGATAATGGATTTAAATGGGGTTTTATAAATACAACCGGCAATGAAATTGTACCTTTAATATATGACAGTGTTTTGGATTTTTATGAAGGTATGGCGGCAGTTGGGATTGATGATTGGGAAACTGGTATTAAATGGGGCTTCGTAGATGCAACAGGCAACGAAGTTGTACCTTTAATATATGACGTTATTAGCCTTTTTAATGAAGGTGTGGCGAAGGTTGCCATATGGGATTATGGAAATAAATGGGGCTTTGTAGATGCAACTGGCAACGAGATTGTACCTTTAATATATGACAGTGTTTGGGATTTCTATGAGGGTATGGCGAAGGTTGGAATAGGTAACCGGGATACCGGTTTTAAATGGGGTTTTATAGATGCAACAGGTAATGAGGTGATTCCTTTAATATATGATGATAGTGGGTATTTTTCCGAGGGTTTGACCAGAGTTCGACTTAATGAAAAATGGGGATTCATAGATACACAGGGTAATGTAGTTATACCTTTTGTATATGACGATGTTGGGAGTTATTATGAAGGTATGGCGGCAGTTCAATTTGACGAAAAATGGGGTTTTATAGATATACAGGGTAATGAGGTTATACCTTTTATATATGATAATGTTCGGCACTTCTATGGGGATATGATAGCAGTTTGGCTTAACGGAAAATGTGGTTTTATAGACCATACAGGCAGAGAGATTGTGCCGATAACACGAACGTATGACAATATTTGGAGTTTTTTTGAGGATTTAGCAAAAGTTTCTTTTGATGGGAAATATGGTTTTATAGATAAAATCGGTAATGAAATTGTACCGGTAATATACGACTGGGCAGGAGGTTTCAATGATGGTTTAGCTCTGGTTGGGTTTGGTGATTGGGAATCAGGTTTTAAAATGATTTTAATAGACACAACCGGTAATGAACTTGTATCATTATTATATGATGAAGTTTGGTCTTTCACTGATGGTTTAGCATGGGCTCGTCTTGATGAAAAGTGGGGGCTTATATCTATCGAACAATAATTTCCTCCCCTCGCAACTTGACAACCTCGCAAATATATATTATAACAGTAACAAGGCACCTGCGCGGTGCTTTGTTACTTTTCTCAAAACAAAAATGCAAGGAGGATAATTATGCGCGTTAACCGCGACGAAGTAATAAACGCCGCAATGCCTGTATACATCGAATATCTCACCCAACACAGCAATCAGCAGATAGACATTGACACAGACCGCCTTTTCAATTTAATCGAACTTCAAACCGGCATAAAACCTCCCGATGACGCTGAACCCGATTCCGAACAGCTTTTGGAAGACATAGAATATTCAGCAATGGAGCTGATTAACGCATGGGCGAAATGCCCCGAGCTCCCACTCTACAACAGAATCGAAAAAATCGTAGAAACATTCATAAGATTCGCTTAAAACCCCTCCCTCGTGGAGAGGTTTTCTCATGTGATTTAACAGGCGGCAACCTGCCTGTCTAATCAAATATATCGGAAAGGAAGTTTGCAATGAGCACAAAGAAAGTTGTCGAACTCATTCTAATCGTAGTAACCACCGCGGTTTACGTGGTTAAAGCGATTATGAAATTCTTCGAAAAGCTTGGCAAGAAGAAACCCGTTCCGTCTGCCTGCTGACCTCAAAAAAAGAGCTTCACGAAGCTCTTTTTTGATTTCGGAACTTCACCCACCAAAAACTATATATTATATATATACATAATAAAAAACAGGAGGACTTTCAAAATGGCAAAAACCATAATCGCAGGCAATTCGTTTGTAATTACAAGCGAAGTTTCAATGGCAGACTTAGAAGCTGTCCAGAAGTACCGTCCGTCGGCATTAGCTCTCGTTGACGAGGAAACCAAAGAAGCATACTTCAAAGTCGGTATCGGTGCAAGTAGCGCGAACGAGCACGGCATCAGCTTCGGTGGCGTGACTAATGATGAGAAGAAGTTAGCAACAGCGACACTTCCAATTCCGTCTGACACCGAAGACGCGAAAGAATACGTTTTAGACAAAGCGGGATTGGCTCTGGCGAATCTTGCAAAAGTCGAAGCGGGAATCGCTACGGCTCTGAAGGACATCAAAGCCGAGCGCGAAAAAATCGCAGCAAACATTCAAGTGAGTGTTTAAGAATCAAACGGGCGGGAATTCCCGCCCACAACTATTTTATTGGAGGAATTAAAAATGATAAAAGCAACATTAGGCAACAACGTCAAACGCAAAACTGAAATCCTTGACCCAAACACCACACTCCGCAAAGCGTTAGAAGACGCGGAAATTGACTATACACGCGGGATTATGAACCTTGACGGTTCGACACTCAGTCCGGGCGACTTAGATAAAACCTTCGCGGACTTCGGGATTACAGAAAAGTGTTTTCTCTTAAACGTAGTCAAGGCCGATAATGCTTGAAATTCTTAATCGGGGTGGTAAGCGAACTGCGCCAACCACCCTGAAATATTTTAGAGAGGAGGATTTGAACAGTGTTTACCAAGGAAATTCATGATTTGACTTTAACAAGCGACGCGGCGGACAGGTTGTTTTCAGATGTAAATGCAAGCGGTGCGCCCGATGGTTCTTTTCTTGCGACAATGCGGGTGCTACTTCGTAAGCGTCTGCCGGAGAGCGAAGCAGTTAAGCTCAGTGTGGTTCCGCTTTTTCTCTACCGTAGCGAGCTTGATTCGTGGTCGGTCAACGCTAATATGAATAGCTTTATACCCGAGGCGATTAAGTACCCGAGTACTACCACGGGACATCGGGTTTTCATCGTTCATACAGTGGCTTCCGACGCAGGCGAGAAGATGCTCGAAATCATCAAAACTAATGCAGGCGTGGGTAAACGTCACATGAGCGATTACGCTCTGCAAGAGGACTTACGGGTTTTCTATGCAAGGAAATTAAATGCGCTTTTCTATCATAACGCCGACGACCGCAGTACTGTCATATTTACAGACAGATTGGAGCTGAAGCAGTTTCACGCACTTCAAATGATGCTTCCGAAGTATCTGCCGTCATTGTTCAAAACTTCTCCTCTCACAGAGCAGGAAACCGCGCTGTTAAAGAGTTTAGGGAACAAAACGTCTACAGATTATGAACGGATGATTGAAGAATTCGCGAAAGAAATTGACATCAGAGCGGAAATCATCCGCACGAAGCTTGCAGGCTTTGAAACGGCGTTCGAGCGTGTCAGGCTTGACGAAATCAAAGCCGAAATTGATAAACATGAAATTGAATATCAAGGCTATTTGTATTCTTTGCGAGATGTCGCGGATAAAATCCAAGAGCGCAAATACACGCTTGCCGGGTTGGAATGTACGATTGATAAACACTCGGACGACTCCGAAATCATGGGATATTTCCAGTGCAACAAGAACCTGTCGCTGATAAGCGTAAACGGCACTGTGATTGAGTTTGTGGTGCATGGGTATGCTGATATTTACGACCAAGAAGCGTTCGACAAATATGTGCAAAATCATAAAGGTTATTTGTACTCGCAGCTTAATCCCGCGATTACGAAACCGCAGATGGAAAGGCTTTACAAGGCTATTTTCTCTGAGGGAATATACAAACTGCGAATCTGTGCGGCATACACCGCGGACATGAAAAACGGCTTAAAAGCCGCCAAGATGTATATGTTCCCGCCTGAGAGCAGTTCCTACCTGCCGAATCCTCATATCCAGCACCACGGCTGTATTGGCAGCTATGCGATGAGGTTTCAGGAATATATGAAAAAGCGGGACTATGTCGGGGCGATTGACCAGGCTGCTGTTTCTGCGCGGAACTTGAATTTCTATGACTCGACCGTGATGATGAAGTTTGCGAGAGAATTATCCTGCTCGTCGAAAAGTTGTATTGAGAAGCAGGACGGAACGTTGTTAACGCCGTATGAGGTGGTTTTGGAACTGGAGGGATTATGTCACGACCAATAAGAATGACAGAGGAGATGAAGCAGCAAGCGCAGAGCGACTTTACAACGTTTCTGAATGAACTGAAGATGTCCGACGGCAAGTTAAACTACAGCAAGACTTTCGGTTATGAGAACAGCCATGCTACCGTCTGGCTCACACCGGAAGCTTACAAGAAAACAGTGGCTCTCGTAACTTCGTTCACCGACGAAGTCGCCTGGCATGGGACTGTCACGAGGGACGGCGAATCTGACTTCATAATCGAAGACATCTTCGTTTATCCGCAGGAGGTAACGGGAAGCACTGTCAACACCGACCAAGAGGAATACTCAAAGTGGCTCTACGCCTTTGATAACGAAACATTCGACAAAATTAAAATGCAAGGTCACAGCCATGTCAACATGAGCGTGAATCCGTCGGGCGTGGACGACCGCCACCGCCAACAGATTCTCGAGCAGCTTGAACCGGATATGTTCTATATCTTCATGGTTTGGAACAAGTCTCTGAACGTCCACACGCTTGTTTACGATATGCAAAGAAATATTCTTTACGAGGATAAGGACGTCGAAGTCAGAATTATGGGTGAAGAAGGCATGGACGAATTTCTCAAAGACGCACGAGAAAAAGTGCAGAAGCTCGGCAACAAAAAGCTTGTTCAGAAGCCGAAAAAGACTAACTTCCCGGAAGAAGAATTCCCGTTTTCGCGGTGCGAAATGTATAATTTGTTTGAAATGGAGGAACACGCATGGAGACATTGAATCTATCGAAGTCTTACGATTTCTTCAAACCGGAGGACTGCAAGAAGCGGATTCACATAATAGGCTGCGGGTCGGTCGGGTCAACAGTGGCGGAGTTGCTGACGCGGTTCGGCTTAACCAAGCTGACGCTTTACGATTTCGATACCGTAGAGCCGAAGAACTTAGCGAATCAGATGTTCCGGCAGAAGCACGTCGGCAAGCCGAAGGTGGAAGCACTCACCAATATGCTCTGCGAAATCAATCCGCAGACTACGGAAAACATTCATATTGACGAGCGGGGGTATACCTCGCAAAAGCTGTCGGGATACGTGTTTCTCTGCGTGGATAATATCGAGCTGAGAAAACAAATCGCAGAAGCAAACAAGAATAATCCATACATCAAGGCTATGTTCGATTTCCGCACACGCTTGACCGATGCTCAGCACTACGCTGCGGACTGGAGCGACATGAAATCTGTGGACGATTTCATTCGCTCAATGAGTTTCACGCATGAGGAGGCAAAAACAGAAACGCCGGTCTCCGCCTGCAATGTTACGCTGTCGGTTGCGCCGACGATTCGGACGATTTGCTCGCTCGGAGTGGCGAACTTTATCAATTCTGTGAAAGGCGCAGGGTTAAAGAAATTTATTCAAATTGATGCGTTTAATTTTATATTAGACGCATTTTAGTTTTGTAATGTATAACTTGCGGAAGCAAGTGCTTCGTGGTTATACCCGAAGTATCAAAAAGTAAGGTGAACGAGGCTGCCGGAGGAATTCAGTGCAGTGCGCGGCGGAAGGCGCTGAAGAGATTCTGCGGCGTTGGGGAATCGAGCAATTCGGTAAAAGTCAGGAAACATCAAGGTTTCAGGGTTTCGATTCATTTGAAATCCATCTTGACATCACGCCGCGGAGCTGGGACTCCTGCGTTCGAAGCCCGGTCTTCAGGATGCGTCGCCCGCGTCTTCACACCGTAGATTACAAAACGACTTGCATAACAATATTGACAAAACAACGAAAATCGGGTATACTATAACCAATAAGTCATGGAGGTACTATCATGGAATTGAGCAATCATACAGAAAGCGTTAGAGCGATGTGGTTAGTTAAGTGCATCAAATACACAGCCGAAGAATTAAACAAACCCATTATAGATACCGCAGAACTGCTCAACGAGCACGGTTTGGTCGAGTGGGCATTAAACGGCTACGGCTCATTCCACACGCAGGGTTATGAGTATATGGGAGAGTTATTGTCGGGAACTTTAAGAGAACAGCAGGGGGCATAATTTATGCTTTGGTATCACGGCGGCTACAAATATATTGATAAAATCAACCTAAAACGTGGTAACAAACGTACCGATTTTGGGCGTGGTTTCTATCTGGGAAGCAGCTTTGAAATGGCGAAAACGTGGGCGTTGGACAGATTCCCGCCGAACGGCGAAGCACCGACCATTATATGTTATGAAGTGGACGATGCCGTGTTTTCGGGTGGTGCATTAGATTTATTGCGGTTTGATGCTCCTTCTAAGGAATGGTTAGAATTTGTCAAGTTAAATCGCCGCAAGGACTTATCTCAAACCGCAGAGCCTCGACATTCGCACGATATGGTGTTCGGGCACATCGCCAACGATATGGCGGCAGATACGATTGAGGCATTTGTTAAGGAAGAAATCGGATGGGAGGAAGCCTTGAAGCAAATCAAGACCGTCCCCGATGTGTTTCAGCTTAGTTTGCACACGCCGTTGTCGCTTGAATACATAAAAGTCTTAAAGTATTGGCAATTGGTTGGCGACGAGTGGAAACAATTAGAGTCATAGTTATTTATAGTTTTACAAATACCCCGTTACACTTATTTCAAGTGTAGCGGGGTTCTACTATTCAAAAAGGAGGATTTATGCCATATATCACAATCAAACAACCGCCCGTATACCGTCAAATGTCCTTTGAGGAAGCGATTGCAGGCGTTGACGACCTGAGCAAATATGTTCAGCCAAACATCACGAACACGCGCACATATTTCGTGGAACAGCCGAATCAGAGGTTGTTGGAAAATACAGATGTAGACAATATGATTGCGGCTTTAAAAGCGTTCAACACTTCTAAAGAATCACTATTCGTGCAAAGCAGAAAATCGTTGTACCACTCGTTTCACATTCCCAAAAGTAGCGGCGGTTTACGTCGAATTGATGCACCTTTGCCGGAGCTGATGACAGCACTGCGGGAACTCAAGACCCTGTTCGAGATTAATATGTTCGCGCTCTATCACACAACAGCTTTCGCCTACGTCAAAGGTCGCAGTACAATCGATGCGCTTAAACGCCATCAGCGCAACGAAAGCAAGTGGTTTTTGAAACTTGATTTCTCGAACTTCTTCGGAAGCACGACACAGAAGTTTGTATTTGCCATGCTTTCGCAGTTGTTTCCGTTCAGCGAAATTGTAAAAAGCCGGGAGGGTAGCTCCCAAGTGGGAGCGGGTGAACTGAAGCGGGCTTTGAGTCTTTGCTTCTTGAACAACGGCTTGCCGCAGGGTACGCCCATCAGCCCGTTCCTGACGAATCTGATGATGATTGCGGTTGACCATAAGCTGAGTAATTCGCTCAGAAGCTTCGACAGCCGAAGGTTTGTTTACACGCGCTATGCCGATGATTTATTGATTTCCTGCAAGATTGATTTTGATAAAGAGAAAGTTCAGCAGTTCGTAATTGACACGCTTTCGGAATTTAATGCCCCGTTTTCGATTAACACTGCCAAAACCCGTTACGGTTCTGCAGCCGGACGAAACTGGAATCTCGGATTAATGCTGAACGGCAATAACCAAATCACTGTCGGGCATAAACGCAAGAAAGAATTTAAAGCAATGCTCGATAATTACATCCGCGACAGAAAATCGGGACGAGGCTGGGAACTGCACGATATTCAGGTTCTCGGCGGGTTGATTTCGTACTACCGAATGGTCGAGCGGGATTATATCAACTATCTCATTAAACAGTGCGGCGAGAAGCACGGCGTAGGCATAGAAGCGTGTATTAAAGCGGATTTATCCGCATGATTCTTATGTAATGAATTGTTTGGCAACAAACGCTTCAGGCGATTCGCTGAAGTAGCAAAAAGTCAGTTGAAAGGGGACGCGGGCGCAGGCGACGGGAGCCAGACCGGAGGCTCAAGTGCAGGTTCGGTCGCGGGAGTCGGCGGTGAAGATGTAGAGCGCATCGGGGTTTTCATGAATTGATGTTAATAATTTACCAGAAAAGTTATTGACATTTGCCTCGTGTTCAGGTATCCGCTGCGGTTAATACGCCGCGCTCATCTCCTTCGACGTAACGTAGATTACAGGGAAATCAAAAATATCCTAATGCATAACTTGTTTTCGCAGCAAGTGCGCCGTGGTTTGACCCGGCGTATTGACCTTGGCAGCAATTCGCAAATCCACCGGAGACCCTTAGGGCTGAAGCCCAACGGGTCTCCTCCCGATTTGCTTCTTCTGACAATTCAACGAGCTGATTACAGGATACCGGTCTCTTCCGTATTCGTTTACAAACGAAATACGGAGCCGACCTCCATCCTTCCATCAGCTCATTTTCTTTGAGGATTGGGATATTTAACAGTGCAACAAACGGACGTTATTTTGAAACTTTAGTTGTTTCCAATTATCGGTGCAAAAACTTGATTTTCAAGTAAAAAAACTCGTACAAATATCAAAGTACAAAAATGCTGTACATTCAGCGTTTATTGGAGGTTTTATTTATGATTGCAGGCTACGCTCGAGTATCAACTGCCGACCAAAATCTCGACAGACAGATTGATGCCTTGAAAACCGTCGGTGCAGAAAAACTGTTCACCGAGAAAGTCACCGGAAGAAAATCCGACCGCCCCGAGCTGATGAAGATGATTGAACAGCTTCGTGCGGGTGATGTTGTGGTTATTTCCGAGCTGACAAGACTCAGCCGCAGTACCAAAGACCTATTCGCAATCGTGGACATGATTAAAGCCAAAGGTGCTGATATTCGGAGTTTGAAGGAAACCTGGCTTGATACCACAACCCCGCAGGGTGCGCTGATGATGACGATATTCGCAGGACTTTCACAGTTTGAGGCTGACTTGACAGCTCAGCGTACTCGGGAGGGTCTTGCGGCGGCACGGGCGCGCGGCAGAGTCGGCGGCAGACCCAAAACAAGCCAAGAGCAGATTGACAGAGCGTTGAAGATGTATGATGGCGGCTTTTCGGTTGATGAAACCTGTAAGAGCTGCGGCATATCGAAATCGACGCTCTATAACTTTATTAACGAAAGGAAAGCGGGAGCGTGAAAACAATTTCAAGAAGTAAATGCTCGGACTGTGAGTTTTATTATATACATGGAACAGCCGAGCCGCTTAAAAAGCAAGGAATCATGATGACCTATAACCAAAGATACTGCTTATTTGGTAAGAATGCAACACGGTTTTCTCACAGCGACCCTAAGAGAATTATCCCGGCTTGGTGTTCGCGTCAGCTTCGGCCGCCAATGCTGAGGATATATAAATTCAAAAATATGCAAAGTCATTTGTTTCATGTTACTTTTAACATGAATTTCCCATCAGCGCATCGGTATAAGCTGTGCTATGAAACTCAGTGTTCAATGACTTTAGAGGAATTAACGAAGCAAATATCCACCGGGTTCGATGGTCGCGTTCTCTCTCTTTACGAGGTGATTGAATTCGATGACGGCATAAGGCAGATGTTCTTTTATAAAATGGAGACGGGATTGAAACCTGTAGCTTTTGATAAAGCGAATATAACTGAAAAATGGGAGGAGGCTGACAATGCCGAATTGGTGTAGCAATTCTATTGCTTTCTATCAGGAAGACAGCGGGAACTGCCTGCTGGAAGCCTTCTATACTGATGTCAGCAAGTATATGGATTTTAAAGATGTGAATGGCAGTCATTCGGATTGGGTCGGGAATTACTTGACGGAAAACAAGATTGACACAAATGAGATTTACTGCCGCGGCTTCTTCGCAAACTGCGAATTACACAGCGACCATGTACTCATCAGCATGGAAACTGCATGGGAGCCTCTGCCGCAGGTGTGGGATAAAATGGCTGAGAAGTATGGACTCTCCTATGTTTACATCGCAGAAGAACCCGGCATGGGAATCTACGTAAACACCGATGTTGAAGGCAGATTCTTCACTGACCGTTATCTGCTTGACTACTTTGAAATCGAGGATTTGGAGCTTGACAATGATACTTTGGCGGAGTTCGGCGAGCGGTTGAAAGCTTTAAGCGAACATACGCATTATTATGATTCTTTCGATGAAGTCATGAAAGATTTCAAGGATTTCGGGTTTAAAGCCGACAACCTCGAAAGCCTAAACAAGCATTTGGAGCGGTTTAAGCTCGAGGTTTACGAGTATGCATAAGAATGAGAGGTGAGGATTTGAGAAAGGGTATTACACAAAAAGTTGGACAGGAACACCGCACCGCGCTGATGAAGCTGTTTGATAAATTTGAAAATCAATTCAATGTCTGGCAGGTCTGGGACGATTTGATGTACTTCTGCGCGGCGGCTTTAGCGCAGCCGTGTCAGTGGGTTCAGGCACGGGAGGAGGAGTATCTGCGGAGGATTAAACGCTATCCAAAAGAATTAATTGAATTATTCCCGACGATGTTTGCGGAGATTGTCTTAGCTTTCGAGCAGGAGGGGTTCGCAGACGTATTAGGAAGTATGTACATGGAAATGGGGCTTGGGAATCATTGGCGCGGGCAGTATTTTACGCCGTATGAGGTTGCCTTGATGATGGCGAAAATGGCGGGGGATAATCCGGCAGAGCAGATTAAAGAAAGTGGCTATATATCCGTGAATGATTGCGCTTGTGGGAGTGGGGTAATGCTGATTGCCTACGCGCAGAACGCAATCGAGAGCGGCGTTAATTATCAGACAGACGTGCTGTTTGTCGGGCAGGACATTGACCCGGTGGTGGCGCGAATGTGTTTTATTCAACTGAGTTTGCTCGGTTGTGCGGGGTATGTGATTGTTGGGAATACCTTTACTCAGCCCGCTTTGGGTCATGTGCTTTTCCCTGTAGCGAATAATGGTTCGGATATTTGGTTCACGCCGATGTACTTTAGACGGGAGTGGGAGTGGAGGAGGGGGTGGTTAAACGTGGGGAGGCTCATGGATTCTATAAAAATCGAAAAAGCATAACAAGGGCGACGTCGCCCTTTTTTTTGTTTATAATATAGAGTTTATGAATAATTTGAAGGTGGGTGGGGTGTAGAAATAGGAATAGGAATAGGAATAGGAATAGGAATAGACTGCCGATACGTTCAATGCTGTCCGCTCGGTCACGTCCACCCCCGAAGCGGATTTCCCGAATGAGAAAGTCTGCGAGAGCGACAGGCTGTTGTTGGCAGTTTTTGACTTGAATAGGTTGAAAAATGGCATTGACACGTCCTCCATGATAGTAGGGGTTGTTTGAGTTTATGCGGGGTTGTGAGGAGTTATAAAAAATATTTGAAAATGTTGGGACAAGGTATTGAAAAAATTGTCGAAACGCTGTATAATATTAAGTAGCCAAGTTTGAAGAGTAAATTTTATACAAATATTGAAGAGGTAAATATGAAAGAAACTGAAAGAAAACTTAGTGCCAAAACTTTAAAAGCATATCCATTCAATAAAGATGGCGAAAAAAGGCTGTATGCAAAGTTTAATGTAGACATTGAGAATATATGGAATTTGCTTAAAAAGGTAACAGATGAGAGATTTGATATTCACATATCATTGATTAACGATGCCATGATTGAGGCAGATAGAACTTTTTTTGACGATTACGGTTACAATAATAACTATCGGAAATACAACACAGAGGAATATGGTGAATACACTCCTTATTTCTATGAATTTATTGTCGAAATTACCCATGAAAATATTGGGAAAATTAAAGCCTTTATGGACAGGTGTGGTGCCAATATTGGCAAAAACCTTTGGTTTGAATGTCGCTTTTCTCCAACAAAAGAGGATTCTGATAGGTATTTACGTTTAGACGGTGATGTAATATTTAGTGCCAGCCCTTTTCAAAGAAGAGAGATGACATTGGTATTTACCGACACTGCACAACACTTAGATGTTGGTCATATATTAGATACAGAAAGAGCAATCGCTGAAAACAAAAAAATAAATTCTGTATTAAAATATATAGGCTTTCAATGCGATTACAGCGTTAAAATTTATAATGTGGGACAAGGTAATTGTGTCTACATAGAAGGAAAAAATAGTTCAACGAAAAACTCAAAATTTTTGTTTGATGTTGGATACAGCACCAAACCAAGCGAGTGGGATGATAAATATAGAGTTGAATATATGCGTGATAGATATTTTTCGCATTTTGAGCCTGATGTCATTATTCTCTCGCATTGGGATTTAGACCATGTTATGGGGGTGTGCTTGTTAGATGATGATGTGTTTAACAAATCTTGGATTGCCCCTAATCTTAATGTGTTTACTACAAAAACCGTAGGAGCGAGCAGACTTGCAGCTTATTTGCATAAGAAAGAAAAACTACTCTTAGTTGACGCAGACTATGTTGGCAAACGAATTTTTAAGGATAAATCTTTTGAGTTGTGGCATGGCAATGGCGCAGCAAACTCTCAGAATAACCGTGGTTTGATTATCACGCTAACTACTGATGAAAAAACAATTCTGTTATCTGGAGATTGTGAATATAGTTTTCTCCCATCAAGCATTAATATTGACAATGTAGCATACAACTACGTCGTCGTACCTCACCATGGGGCAAAAATGAAAGTCCCAAATTGTTGTCCGTCGTACTACTCATCAAGTGGAAATACTGACAAGTTTGCCGTTGTATCTTATGGAAAAAACGATTATGGACACCCGAGCGATAAACATATGGGTGATTTAGATTCTAATGGTTATAAAATTGTCGAAACGAGAAATTATGATTATGTAAAGATTCGCAATTTTTGTGATTGTGGATGTAATAGTTGTTACGATAAACTTTGCTGTAACGATTGGTATCATCATAGATGTTGCCGTGTGTGTTGCATATAAACCCCTCAATCCTCCCCACCCCAAATCAACAACCCACGCCTCTCTACGAAACACGCACTTTTGGACAGCAGATATGAACTCATAACTTACATAAAACATATTAAAAACGAAATCACCTTTGAGGGTGATTTCGTTTTTAATATTTTCCATCAACCCCACAAACTCTTAAAATCTATTTAGGAGTTTAAAACAATGGAAAACATAAAAATCAGCTTAGACAACATGAGATACCGCAGAAAACCCACAGCCGACAGCGAAGTAGCCGCAATCAGCGAAAGACTCGGCAGAAGCGCGAGAAGCTTAGAGCGTGAATTTCTTTGCGACGACATCGTAAGCATAGGTTCTCAGGGTCGCTCTTTCAGTCCTGCGACATTCAAAAACAGCAGAAGAGGCAAAGAAAACTTCGAGCAAACACAGTGGTTAGTTCTCGATTTTGACGGTGGAATCACACATCGGGAGGTGCTTGACAGAGCAGAAAAATACGAACTACCCGTTCTGTTCGCCTATGAAACGCTGTCCGGTACGGACGCAGATAAATTCCGAGTCGGGTTCATGAACGATGTGCCGATTTCTGATATAAGGGTCGCAGAGGCTTCACTCAAAGCTTTAGGTACAATATTCCCCGAAGCCGATAAATCCTGCACAAGTGATGTTTCCAAGATGTATTTCGGTGGAAAAGAAATGCTGCATCTTGACAAGGAGTTCCCGGAAATCAACATAGAATCACTGTTTCGGAATATGAGTCTATGTTTAAAGGATAAATACGGAGCAACCCACTACAAGAGAAAGATCCGAGAGTTCTCCGAGCAAACCGGAATAGCCTTGAACCGGAGAGGTTTTCTTGATGTTTCTGTAGCAGATAAAACCGCAGAGGAAGTTGGTACATCTTGCAATGGTAAAATCTCGCCCAAACCTATTATATTAACTAAACACAGTGATGGCGGGTTTTCACCAAAAAAGCAATATATTATTAACATGGGGGGAGATACCAATCCCTCTGCGCCAAAAAGCCCCCGCAAAAACCACCAACCATTCCGATCAAGTGTACTCAAAGACCTTAAATCCCGCTGTCAACTGTACCGTGAATTCGTATCAGGTGACAGGATTCTGCACCACCATGAGTTGTTCGGCTTAGCGACCAATCTGATTCAAGTCGAAACAGGAGCGGAAGGATTCAAAAATATCCTCCGCTCCTGTTGTTATTTCGATGACAGAAAGTGGAAATATGATGCGTGGGACTATTATTTAGGCTATTTCAATGATGTCTACAAGCCTGCCTCCTGTGACGGCTTCTGTCAGTATAAAAGCCTGTGTCAGCACGGTACGAATATTCTGTCTACAGCAAAAGTCGGCAATCATCAGATGGAGAAGCTCGCGAACTGCGATGAAGACTATGTTTCAATTAAAGAAGCGGAGGAGGACTTCAAGCGGCAGTTCTTGAAAGCGGTAGAGGCTTACTGCAAGAAGTGGTACGTCATTAAAGCGCAGACAGCCCTCGGAAAGACGCATATATACTTAGAATTTCTCACAAATACAACGTTAAAGGTTCTGATTGCAGTGCCTACCTTAATATTGAAACACGAAATACGAATCAGGGCAGAAGCAATGGGGATAGCTATAATTGAATCGCCGTCTCTGCGTGAATACAAGGACGATATACCTGAGGATATTTGGGTTGAAATCGAACTTCTGTACGCATCGGGTAAGCCGATACTGCCGTTGCTCAAGGAATATATCGCAAACAACGACCCTGACTGCGCTGATATTTTCAAGGAATACCTTAAAAAGTTAGACGAATTCAACGATTATGACGGTCATGCTATTACTACTCATAAGAAATTATTGAGCATAGACACCTCAAAGTACGACCTTGTAATCGTCGACGAGGATATAGTTTTTAGTAGCGTTATAACCGATAAGGTTAACATCAGTATTTCAGAGCTGAGAGAACTGAAAAGAGAGATGCCGCCCGAAAGCGGCATTGTGAAGAAAATAAATCAAGCTCTCAAGAAAATAAAGGCAAACGAGTTTTTTACGCTAAGAAGCACCAATTACAAAAAAGCTTATGACGATGAACCGATGGGGGTCGATTTATCGTCGTTTTGTTTTGCGACGCGTTTCTGCTACCGAAAATCCTCAAAAGAGAACGGCTTATCCGAGGATTGCATTACTTTTCTGAAACCGGCAAGCTTTAAAAAAGACACGAAGTACATCATGGTTTCTGCTACGGTTGACGAAAAAATATGTAAGTATTTCTTCGGTGCGGGTAATATTGAATTCTCTGAGTGCAAGAAAGCGCGTTACAAAGGTGTTCTGAATCAGTATTACGACAAATCCATGAGCCGCGCCTGCATTGACAAAGACCCTGCTATTATTGAACGTATTAAAGAATTGTCGGGTTTTGAGCATACAATCAGTTTCAAAAAGTACGGGCTGTCCGACCTGTGGTTCGGGAACACGGCGGGCTGTGACTATTTGAAAGGCGAAAACATTGACGTAATCGGCACTCCGCATCAGACCGAATGGATTTACAAGCTGTTCGCGCACTTTCTGAAACTTGATTTCAACACGAGCGAAAGATTGAAAAATATCTCTGTTACGCATAACGGCTACAGGTTTGTTTTTAATACATACGATGACGAAAAGTTGCGTGATATTCAGTTTTATTTGATTGAATCCGAACTGGAGCAGGCGGTGGGGCGGGCGAGGCTGCTGAGGTGTGACTGTAAGGTTAATCTTTTCTCGAATTTTCCGCTGAGGCAGGCGGGGATGGGAAAATTCCAGTATGATAAAGAAAAATAAATCATTTTCAATATAGACGGTTTTGTATGTCGGTAAAATATTTCTTCATTGCTTTATACGCAATTGAAAATTCTTCTTCGTCATCATACCAAACTGAAACATCATAATTTCCATGAAAACCTGCTCCGCGCAGAACATAGCGATATAGCTCAGAAATAGGTGAATTTATCTCTGTGACGTAACAATAACAGTTGAAATGTAGCATAGGGCCTCTGAGTCCGCCACATATATTTTCAAGGAACGGTGCATATATTAATTTCTCAACTTTGGGTAGATTCATTTCAATTAACATATCGAGAGATATGTCCCCAACACTGCATCTGCGTTCAAAATATGTGATTAATTTTTTACATAACTTTTTCTTTTCTTTTTTTTCATAGAAAACTGACAGCTTTTTATTAAGGTGACGTGCGACTAAATATTCTTGAAGAGAGCGATGTAAAAACCGTAAACGTCCATAATCATTGAACATAAAACAAGCATTTGAACAAGCATCGTAAATGAAATCATTTATATTCACTCTGCCGTTTTTGAATTTTATTTTCTTGAAATAAGAAGTAAATTCATTTTCGCACATATCATAATTGTTATCTTTGCTCGCTATATAACAGAACTCAGAAAGGTATTCAAGAAAAATATCTATAGGTAAATTGGTTTTTAATTTGTGTTCAATGTCTGTATTGGCTGTGTATTTATAAATTAACGATGAATACATTTCTTGATACAAATTATACGTTTTAGTCGGATTATTCTCGTTTAAAACCTTAGCTAAGCGCTCTTTAAAATCAGTTAAATAATTGGAAGAGCTGCTGGAAGATGGGTCGGCACTTACATTTTTTGCGGGCATATTGGTAGTTGCCACTACCAAATTTTTTTCTTCAATTATTGGTGGATTTGCTTTTTCGACTACCTCGATGCAGGTATTATCGTTCTGGGTTGAATTGCTATCATCCACAGGAATCATTTTGGTATCATCAATATTTGGCTCTATGGTTTTGGAAGCAAAAACGGGTTCATCAATACCGACAAAATTGATGTTGTTCTTAATGTTTTTTCCAATATCACTAATAAATTCTCTTTCTGCACCTCCTGTTTTACTTGTCGTTTTATGCGATTCGTGCCAACTATCATAGGTCGCTTGTCCGATTTTGTTGTCTTTTCTATTAACTATAATAAAATGCCAAATGCCTAAAAGAAGAGCTGGTAAGCAAATATCGGACAACCCACAAAGTTCAAGTTTTGTAAAAGAGGTTCCATCTTGGCGAATGTAGAATATATCGTCGTCTTTAATACTTTCATCACGCTTAATAAGTTCAAGTAATCTTTTGGTTAACATGACGCTCTTCTTTGTACTTGAATTAACATCTATAAATTTATCAACAAATACTTGCGTAGCTTTTAGATATGTATGATAACTGTTCGGTATATTTGTTTCGATATGAGTAATAATGTCACGATTCGTAAAAGGTAAATGCTTAGAAATTTTTGGCATTTTTGGAGAACAACTTTTAAACTGTGAAGTCAAAGTAATGAATGTTTTTTCACCCGGCTTTTTGAACTCGGGTTGAATTATATTTATGAGGCCCGTTAATACATCGGGCGCAGAAAATACATCATCCGATTGCTTTAAGGCGCGCAGAATTAATGTGAAAAATGTTCCGCCACATAAAACCGGATATGAGATTTCGTTCATAAAAAAAGCTCCTTTTTAAAAAAATAACTGTCTTCTAACTTAAATAACTTGAACTAACAATAATAACATACAAATTTCATATAAAAATAATTTAAATAACCGAAATGTTTATGTGTGTTGTCAGTTGACAATTGAAATAAACTAATAGTATGATTATGCTACTGACAACAAGCACCCACAGCAATAACCACTGAATGGCGAGCAGAACTATCTTTAATAATGTTATAAAAGTATTTGTCTTTTTACATTATTAATTTTGAAAGTATGGATAAAAAATATTCAAATTTTCATGCGGGTATATGCGGGTATTTGGGGGATTAGGGTATCGTGCTGTCATCAAGAGGCGCTTGACCTTTCGGTCTGGTGCAAACACTAAGTAGCTTTTTAGCTGCATGAATTCAAAGGAGGATATTAATGGATAAGAAAAGATTATGCGGCTTATGTCGCGCGAAGAAATTACCAATGAAAAAAAGGCGCTCTGTAAAGAAAAAACGTGTTCTCGCCTCAACCATTCAACCGGAACTTCTCGCCGCTTTAAGTAATGATGCAACAACAAGCCGCCGTAAAGCGGAAGAGTACGAGGCAACCAAGTCGCAATTGCGGGAAGCCGAGGAGCGTGTAAAGCAACTCGAATCAACGCAAGCATCTGCCAAGAAAGAGCAAACGTTTTTTCAAAAAGCCAAGACAGTAGTGAAAGAAATTGCGAGCCTCATTGGTTATGTTGCTACCATCGTAGGTGCATTTTTAGGCATAGGGTCTATTTTAAAGAGACAACCCCAAAGTTGATTTACAGGGGGTGTTTATGTGAAATTTATAATGAAAACTAAAAAGGGTATACCTGTTTGTAATTTTTATCCCCAGGTTCTTGCTATTGTTATAAAGCATATCGGCGATGAATCGGAGCATTTTGTAAAATTAAGATTAGTATTTAAAAGTGGATTGCTAAGCGATGAATTTATTGAGCCGATATCTGAATTAGATTCAATAAAATGGGTGACAAAAAGTCTTCACTGTCGCTTGAACTCGGAAATGTCGCTCGCTAAAATTCAACGATACCTTGCGGACAAAATACAAGCGGGATTGCCAAATGCAAAGGTGGAAGAATTATATTTTGTTGACCGCCTTGGAACACATATCATTGATGAATTACCATTCTTTAATGCCGGGAGCCAGGCAATCTGGCCCTCCGGCGTAAAAGAAAAGCCGAACGTGGAACTGGCACCGACACCATACAAGTTAATAACTGACCCAAAAATTACGGAAGCAGATGCGGTTGCAGAAATGTTTGAACTAATGAGTCTAAGCCCAGACCCGATGAGAGTTATTCTTTCACATAAGTTACTTTATATAATGCGTTGTGCATATAAAAAAGCTTGGAAAGCTCCATGTGTCAGCGTCAAATTGTATGGGTATACAGGGGACAAAAAAACGTCTGCTGCCTCTCTAATTACACAAATGTATAATTTAGATGAAGGAGTGGCACCTCCGATAAGATTAAATTCCAGCATACCAGCAGCTGAAGAATTACTTTTTATAAAGCAAGATTGTGTCGTGGTGCTTGATGATTTGTTTCCTGCCGAATATCGCGAAGATATTAAAAAGCAAGAAAAAACATTTTTCGAGATTACACGCATTATTGCGGATGGAGTAAGCAGGGGAATAAAGAATAATCCGAATTCGGGGAAGACGCCAACCTGTGGAGTTCTTTTTACGGGTGAGTATCTAATCGGGAGGGGTTCTGATGCGGCAAGAATATTGCCGATTGAAATGTCGCCGCCGCCGGACGGTGAAAAATTGAGGAAATTTCAAGAAAATCCATGCATTATATCCACATTCTATCATCATTTCATTTCTTGGTATGTCACAAATTACTACAAAATCCTTGGTTTTCTCAGGCAATGGCGTAAACATTACGATACTGTGAAAATAGCTGAACACGACCGTTTGAATGAAACACATTTCTTTTTAAACACAGGATATTGGCTTTTTCTCAAATACTGTTGCGACAGAGGTTTCATCTCTGAAAAAGACTTTGTAATTCTTAGCAAATCTTTTCAAAGCTTACTTACAGCTTTAATTCAAGAACAACAGATGCGCGTAAATCAGGGTCAACAAGCGGTAAGACATGATACTGATACGCACAGCAAAGTCGATTATTTTATGGCTATAAAAGTATACTATAAAAATGATGGTTTTACACTATCCAAAACTTCGCAGAATTTTGATGAAAGCATACACGATGGGCTTATACATAGTGATTGCTTGTGTTTGTTCAGTAAGAACATTGATAGTATTATACGAAAATTAGGGTTATCAGGCATTAGAAGAAGCATTATAAATTCTCTTGAATCTCAAGGTGCTCTTATAACACATGATGGGAGAAATGCCAAGCAAATCAGCGGTACTGGAGGAAAGCGCTTCTTGTTTATTCCGCTCTCGAAATTGCAATAATTGCAAAGCGCAACAGGGTGCGTAAACCCTGTTGTAATGCGGAGCTCGCAAGAGCTACGGTCGCAACCCCACAGATATTAACCTTCATTAGGAGACACACCATGAATTATACACAAGATTTTTTAAATATAAACTCTGAACTCGGTGTCGCCGCCGCCATCGAAGCGCGGCGCATCGCCGAAAAATATAATAAAGACTTCCTTGACTGCGAAGACCTTGTAAAAATCATGGGTGTCGGACGAAACAATATTCGCCAGCTTCTAAACAGTGAGGTGTTTCCTACAGTCGAAATCGGGAATCGTAAGGTCGTCAGTGTTATCGCATTTGCGATGTGGTCGCTGACGCAGAAACAAAACTGATAAATCCTTGACAAAACCCTTGCCGCTATATATAATAGTATATACAGATAAATTTCGCGGCAGGGAGCATTTTAAAGGAGGAATGCTGTATGCCTAAAATTAAAGAAGTAAAATCCAAAGCTAAACGCCGTGGTAACAACGAAGGTTCTATTTATCAGCGCAAGGATAAACGCTGGTGCGGCGCAGTCACCGTCGGCTACAAAACAGACGGCAAGCCAATACGCAGAACTATCTACGGAACCTCACGCCAGGAGGTCGCAAAGCAAATCACTGCGCTGACCGATGAAGTGTTCACAAATGGCTACATTTCCGTGTCTGCCAAGAATGAACGCAATTTTGAAGTGCTGTGCCGAGAGTGGTATGACTTATTTGTTGCGCCGACCATATCAAGCGTAACAGAGGAAAAGCACCGAAATATGTTGAAGAATCATTTTTTTAAGGCATTTGGCGCCTTGGACGTTCAGAGCGTAGACCTTGTGAGGCTTCAGCGGTTCTTCAACGAAAAGGTGAAAGCGGGACTTTCAGCAGATTTTATTAACAAGATGAAGAGTCTGCTTAATAAGTTTTTGGTTTATGCGGTCAAGAAGCACTACATAACCGCAAATCCTTTGGCAGACGTGATTATTAAGAAAAATAATAGCGACAACGCAGAAAAGGAGAAAGCTCTTCGGCAGGAAATTCGGCAAAGCGTACTTAACCGGGTCGCTGAGGATAAACTGTTAAAGCCCATCGTTATTACATTTTCATTTACAGGGTTACGTCCGCAAGAACTGATTGCTTTGAAATGGGAGAATGTCAACCTCAAAGAAAAAACTATTTCTGTCAAGCAAGCACTAAACCGCGTGATTACATTCGACGAGCGCGGCAATGTCACCGCAAGAGGGCAGACCATCGGCAAAACTAAATCACCCAAGAGCGTCAGAACCTTTGTTATGCCCGATGTAGTGGTTGCCGTTTTGGAAGAATGGCAGGTGTATTGTGAAGACCGGAACATCAAGAGTGAATTCGTCTTTCCTAATACTAAAACCGGCGCAATGCGTACTTACTCGGGGCTTCGCAGCCTGCTTGTCCGATTTGTTCAGAAGCATAAGCTTGAAGATGAACACATTTCGCTTTACACTTTTCGTCACACGTTCGCTACTGTCTTGCTGGAAGAACGCGAGAACCCGCGCATTGTCGCTGACTTGATGGGCCACCAAAAAGTTTCGACAACTCTTGATATCTACAGCCATGTCATGTCCAATAGCGTATATCAACAAACTGCACAAACACTGGATAATGTGTTTAGCAGATATGCCTAATTTTGTCGAAAAGTCCGTATATTTAAAATTGCTGTCAATTGACAGCAATTTTGACAGCAACGCGGATAATTTTAGGCGGTTTTAGGGGGAAAAACCAGTCATAGATTGAAAGCTTCCAGACAGATTCGAACTGTCGACCTCATCCTTACCAAGGATGCGCTCTGCCACCTGAGCTATGGAAGCAAACGCAATAACAATGCGAGTTTACGGACTTGCGAAATATTCAAAAGCATCAAATTGCTGTCAAAATCGGTGTAATTGCTGTCAAATTTATGGGGGTATTCAGGAAGCACTGCTGTCCCTTACCAAGGACGCGCTCTGCCAACTGAGCTATAGAAGCAAAAAAATTCATTTTTTATAGCGAAAAATACGAGTCGCGAAAACAATTATAACATAAAGCGCGTCTTATGTCAACTCTTTTTTCATAATTTTTCACAAATTTAGAAAATAATGCTTGACAAACAGAAAATATTATAATATACTAATATAATGTCACAATGGACAAATATGCGCTTTTTTATCAATAAAAGCGCGGTCAAAGGGAGTGTAAGCCTATGGTGAATGTCAAGCCGGTGCAGTTAGGCAGGGTTTCAAGGCAAAGCTTTTCAAAGATTGAAGAAGTCCTTGAAATGCCCAATCTCATCGAAATCCAGAAGAATTCTTACAAATGGTTCGTCGAAGAGGGGATAAAGGAGGTTTTCAACGACGTTTCGCAAATATCCGACGCAAACGGGAAATTTAAACTCAACTTTATTGATTACCGCTTAGACGATACGCCCAAATATACCATAGCCCAGTGCAAGGAGCGCGACGTAACCTATGCAGCTCCTTTAAAGGTAAAGGCTCGCTTGAAGAACGAGGTCAACGGCGAGGTTGTCGACAGCGAAATTTTTATGGGCGACTTCCCGCTAATGACCGACAACGGTACCTTTATAATAAACGGAGCGGAACGTGTAATCGTTTCGCAACTTGTGCGTTCGCCGGGCGTTTATTATGGCTTTGACTACGATAAAACAGGGAAAAAGCTCTTCAAGACTACGGTTATCCCAAACCGCGGCGCGTGGCTTGAGTACGAGATGGACTCTAATGACATCTTTTATGTACGTATCGACAAAAACAGGAAAATCCCTGCTACAACGCTGATTCGCGCGTTAGGCAAGGGCACGGACGAGGATATTTATGACCTCTTCGGTGAAGATGACCGCATTGTGCAGACTATTACACAGAAGGACATTACCAAGAACACCGAGGAAGCTCTGCTTGAGGTTTACAAGAAGCTTCGTCCGGGTGAGCCTCCGACTGTTGAATCGGCGCAGAATCACATAAATTCGCTCTTCTTTGACGCAAAAAGGTACGACCTCTCGCGCTTCGGAAGATACAAATATAATAAAAAGCTCGGTATTTCGGGAAGAATCGTCGGGCATAAATCTGCCGCGCCTGTTGTAAATCCGCTCACAGGCGAGCTTCTGCTTGAAGCGGGGCAGTACATCAATCTTGAAAAAGCCAAGGAAATTGAGCAGGCAGGCGTAATGGAAATGCTTCTGCAGGGCGAGGAAAAGGAAGTTAAAGTCGTCGGCAACGGCATGGTTGACATCAAGCCATACCTGCCCGAAGGCGTTGACCCTGTTAAATGCGGCGTAATCGAAAAAGTTTCCTTCCACGTTTTGAAGGAAATCCTTGAAACCTGTGACGGCGCGGAGGAAATCCAAGAAGCTATTAAACAAAAAGCGGACAAGTTAGTCAGCAAGCACGTTACGCTTGACGACATCTACGCTTCAATCAGTTACTTTATTAATTTATGCGAAGAAGTCGGCGACGTGGACGACATCGACCACCTTGGCAACCGCCGTATTCGCTCGGTTGGCGAGCTGCTTCAAAACCAGTTCAGAATCGGCTTTGCGCGCATGGAACGTGTAATCCGCGAACGCATGGGCTTGCAGGCACAGGAGATAGAAAAAGTGTCCCCCAACTCGCTCATTAATATTCGTCCCGTTGTGGCGGCGATTAAGGAATTTTTTGGTTCTTCTCCGCTTTCGCAGTTCATGGACCAGAATAACCCGCTCGCAGAGCTTACTCACAAGCGCAGGCTCTCCGCGCTCGGTCCGGGCGGACTTTCGAGAGAGCGTGCAGGCTTCGAGGTTCGTGACGTTCACTACTCACACTACGGCAGAATGTGCCCGATTGAAACACCGGAAGGTCCAAACATCGGCTTGATTTCGTACCTTGCTTCCTTCGCTCGTATTAATGAATACGGCTTCATTGAAGCACCCTACAGAAGAGTTGAAAAAGGCACGGGGAAAGTGCTTGACGAGGTGGTTTACATGACCGCCGACGTCGAGGACGTGTACACAATTGCACAGGCGAACGAGCCTATTGATAAAGAGGGCAGACTGCGCCCCCGCGTTACTGGCAGATACAAGGACGAAATCATCGAGGTTAACCGCGACATAGTTGAGTTCATGGATATTTCGCCTAAAATGGTAGTATCCGTGGCGACATCTATGATTCCGTTCCTTGAAAACGACGACGCGAACCGCGCACTCATGGGCGCGAATATGCAGCGTCAGGCAGTTCCGCTGATGATTACCGAAAGCCCCGTTGTCGGCACAGGCATGGAATACAAAGCCGCCGTGGACTCGGGAGTTGTGGTGCTTGCGGAGCACGACGGAACAGTAACAAAGGTTACTGCTGATGAAATCACAATTACAGATAAATACGGGCAGGAGCACCCTTATAAAATGGTTAAGTTCCGCCGCTCGAACCAAGGTACCTGCATTAACCAAAAGCCATTAGTAACCAAAGGCACCGCGGTCAAAAAGGGCGACATCATCGCCGACGGCCCCGCGACCTCGCAAGGCGAAATCTCGCTCGGCAAAAACGTGCTAATTGGCTTCATGACGTGGGAAGGCTACAACTACGAAGACGCTGTTCTCATCAGCGAAAAGCTTGTTTACAATGACGTTTTCACCTCTATTCACATTGAGGAATATGAGCTTGAATGCCGCGATACGAAGCTTGGTCCCGAGGAAGTTACCCGCGATATTCCGAACTTATCGGAAGACGCGCTCAAAGACCTTGACGAACGCGGAATTATCCGTATAGGCGCGGAAGTCCGTTCAGGTGACATCATGGTAGGTAAGGTCACGCCGAAGGGCGAAACTGAGCTTACTGCCGAGGAAAGACTCCTCCGTGCAATCTTCGGCGAAAAAGCGCGCGAAGTCCGCGACAACTCGCTTAAAGTCCCGCACGGCGAGTCGGGAATCGTAGTAGACGTAAAAGTCTTTACCCGCGAAAACTGCGAAGAATTAAGCCCCGGCGTTAACATGGTTGTGCGCTGTTATGTTGCGCAGAAGCGTAAGATTTCTGTCGGCGACAAAATGGCGGGCAGACACGGAAACAAGGGCGTAGTTTCGAGGATTCTGCCTGTTGAAGATATGCCGTTCTTACCCGACGGTACGCCGCTTGATATAGTTCTGAATCCGCTCGGCGTTCCCTCTCGTATGAATATCGGACAAGTGCTTGAGGTTCACTTAGGCTACGCGGCAAAGGCATTAGGCTGGAACATCATGACTCCCGTTTTCGACGGCGCGAGAGAAACAGACATACAGGAAATGCTCAAAATGGCGGAAATGAGCAACGACGCCAAAACAGAGCTCTACGACGGACGCACAGGTGAAAAGTTCGACAACCCCGTAACTGTCGGTTATATGTACTATTTAAAACTGCATCACTTGGTAGACGATAAAATCCATGCCCGCTCGACAGGCCCGTACTCGCTTGTTACTCAGCAGCCGCTCGGCGGTAAAGCGCAGTTCGGCGGACAGCGTTTCGGTGAGATGGAGGTTTGGGCGCTTGAAGCTTACGGCGCGGCGTACACCTTGCAAGAAATTCTCACTGTTAAGTCTGACGACGTTGTAGGACGTGTCAAGACTTATGAAGCCGTCGTAAAAGGCGATAACGTCCCGAAGGCAGGCGTTCCCGAATCGTTCAAGGTTCTTATTAAAGAGCTTCAGTCGCTTGGCTTAGACGTAAAAGTACTCGACGAGGACGACAGCGAAATCGACCTCAAACAGCAGTTTGACGAAGACGACGATGTCGGAATCGTAAGCGCGGAGGACTTTGAATATGTTGCTGACGAGGACTTGGAAGCTGAATTCATCACAGGCGAAATTGAGGGAAGCGACTTCTTCACAGGCGAAGATGACGACCTTGAAGACGACGAAGATGATGAAGACGACGAAGAAACACTCGGCGAAACTGACGTTTACGACGACGAGACGGACAATTAACAATTGACAATTAACAATGCACAATTAATAAAAATTACAGAATCGAGGTATTACTTTGGGATTTAATACTTTTGAGTCAATGAAAATAGGACTGGCTTCACCGGAGCAAATCCGCGACTGGAGCTACGGGTCGGTTGAACGCCCCGAAACTATTAACTACAGAACCCAAAAGCCTGAGCGCGACGGTCTTTTCTGCGAAAAGATTTTCGGGCCGCAAAAGGACTGGGAGTGTAACTGCGGAAAGTACAAGCGAATCCGCTTCAAGGGCAAGGTCTGTGAACGCTGTGGCGTTGAAGTCACCCGCAACAAGGTTCGCCGCGAACGCATGGGGCATATCGAGCTTGCCGCGCCTGTTTCGCACATTTGGTATTTTAAAGGCACGCCCTCACGCATAGGACAGGTGCTTGATATTTCGCCGAAACGCTTAGAGGAAATACTGTATTTCACGAAGTACGTAGTAATCGACCCGGGCGATACCGCTCTTACTAAGTGTCAGCTTCTTTCCGAAAAGGAATACTCGGACATGAAGGAACGCTACGAGGACGACTTCTTCGCTCGCATGGGCGCGGAAGCGATTAAAGAGCTTCTTTCCGAGTACGGCGCGAATATTTACGACCATTATATAATGGCGAACGCGAGCGATTTTGCGAAGATTCTCGGACTGAACAAGATGCAGATTGAGGATTATTTGGCGAAGCGTTACCGCTATATTTCAGAGTTTCCGCAGGATATTTATGACCGCATGAGAATAGTCGGCGAGGAAAAGGAAGAGCACGAGTATACCCAGCGTGAGCGCGACTTTGAGCAGGGGCAGATTATCGCCCGCAAGCTTTACGAAGAAGTTATAATCCCGCTCAACCTCAAGCGTATGCGTGAGGGGCTTCCGCTCGTCGAAACCAAAACAGGCTCGGCTTATATCGAAGAGCTTTTTGACGCGGTTGAAGAAAACGATCCCGACAACGAGTTCATCGCTAAGCAATCCAAAGAAAACTGGGTCAGCAATATAGTTTGGGTATCTAACGATTTAAAAGAGCAGTTAGCCAATACTCAGCAGGGTCAGAAGCGCCTTAAATTACTCAAACGCCTTGACGTAATTGAAGCCTTCAGAAACTCCGGCAACGCGCCCGAATGGATGATTATGGACGTGATTCCTGTAATCCCGCCCGACATTCGCCCGATGGTTCTGCTTGACGGCGGACGCTTTGCGACGTCAGACTTGAACGACCTTTACAGGCGGGTAATAAACCGTAATAATCGCTTAAACAAGATGATTGAGCTTCGCGCTCCCGAAATAATTATCCGCAACGAAAAGCGTATGCTTCAGGAGGCTGTTGACGCGCTGATTGACAACGGCAGACACGGAAAAGCTGTCACAGGCCCGTCCAACAGACCGCTCAAGTCACTTTCTGATATGCTTAAAGGTAAGCAGGGGCGTTTCCGTCAGAACCTGCTCGGCAAGCGTGTTGACTACTCTGGACGTTCGGTTATCGTTGTCGGTCCCGACTTAAAATTAGACCAGTGCGGGCTTCCGAACGAAATGGCAATTGAGCTTTTCAAGCCTTTTGTAATGAAAGAGCTTGTGGCTCGCGGACTTTCCAATAATATTAAATCTGCGCGTAAAATGGTTGAACGTGCGAACGAGAACGTGTGGGACGTTTTGGAAGACGTGATTAAAAACCACCCTGTTCTGCTTAACCGCGCGCCGACACTGCACAGGCTCGGCATACAAGCGTTCATGCCTGTTTTAGTTGAAGGCAGAGCGTTGAAGCTGCACCCGCTTGTTTGTACAGCGTACAACGCGGACTTCGACGGCGACCAGATGGCGGTGCATTTACCGCTGTCGGTGGAAGCGCAGAACGAAGCGCATAATTTAATGCTCGCGGCGAAGAACCTGCTTAAACCCTCGGACGGAAGACCTGTAACAGTACCGACGCAGGACATGGTTCTCGGTGCATATTATCTCACGCTTGAAAAAGACGGCGAGCCGGGCGAAGGGAAGACCTTCCGTGACGCAAACGAAGCGATTATGGCGTATCATGAGAGCTTCATTACGCTTCATTCCAAAATAAAAGTACGCGTAACCCGCGACACCGGCGAGGAAATACGTGAGCGTATAGTAAACACCACAGTAGGTAAGCTGATTTTCAACGAGCCGATTCCGCAGGACTTAGGCTTCGTTGACAGAACAGACCCCGAACACGCGCTCGAACCCGAAATAAACTTCAAGGTCGGCAATAAAGAACTCGGAAAAATTATCGACCGCTGCATTAAAATTCACGGAACTGCAGTAACTGCGGGAGTGCTTGACAAGGTTAAGGCGCTCGGCTTCAAGTATTCCACAAAATCGGCGATTACAGTTGCTGTAACAGACGCGACGATTCCGCCGCAGAAGAAGGAAGTTCTTCAGGAAGCCGACAAGCAAGTCGAGGAAATAAACGAATACTTCGACCAGGGCTTCATTTCCAACAACGAGCGTAAGGAAGCGATTCTAAACATTTGGAACGAATCGACTGAAAAGGTTTCAAAAGCGCTTATGCAAAACCTCGACCAGTACAACCCGATTTATATGATGGCGGACAGCGGCGCACGCGGAAGTATCAACCAGATTCGTCAGCTCGCGGGAATGAGAGGGCTGATAGCGAATACGTCGGGAGAAACTATTGAAATCCCGATTCGTGCGAACTACCGTGAGGGGCTCAACGTCCTTGAATACTTCATCTCTTCGCGCGGCGCGAGAAAAGGGCTTGCGGATACTGCGCTTCGTACAGCGGACTCGGGGTATTTAACCCGCCGTCTCGTTGACGTTTCGCAGGAGGTTATTATAAGAACCGACGACTGCCGTGCGGCAGGCGGAATCGAGGTCTACGAAATCAAAGAGGGCAAGGAACTCATAGAGCCGCTTGCAGAGCGTCTTATGGGGCGTTATCTCGTTGATGATTTCACTGACGACAGCGGTAATGTGCTTGTTTCAAAGAACAAGCTTATCGGCGACAATGAAATAAAGAAAATCATGGACAGCGGCGCAGAAAAAGTAAATATTCGTTCAGTGCTGACCTGCGAAGCTAAGCACGGCGTCTGCGTTAAGTGCTACGGCGCGTCACTTGCGAACGGCAATCCAATTTCAACAGGTGAAGCAGTGGGAATCATTGCCGCGCAATCAATTGGCGAGCCCGGAACACAGCTCACCATGAGAACCTTCCGTACAGGCGGTATAGTTTCAGCGGAGGATATTACGCAGGGTCTGCCACGTGTTGAAGAGCTTTTCGAGTCGCGCAAGCCTAAGTCCAGCGCGATTATGTCACGGCTCACAGGTACTGTGAAAATCGAAGAGGTCAAGAAAACCCGCCATATTACTGTAACGAGTGCGGACGGCGAAGCGGAAACCTATGCAGTGCCCTTCGGTTACAGGCTCAAGGTGGACGAAGGCAACACAATCGAAGCAGGCGACCCGATTACAGAAGGAAGCGTAAACCCGCACGACGTATTAGCGGTTAAAGGCGAGCAGGCAGTTGAAAACTATATAATCGCTGAAGTTCAGAAGGTTTACCGCTTACAGGGCGTTGATATTAACGACAAGCATATCGAGGTTATTGTACGTCAGATGATGCGCAAGGTCAGAATCGAAAACCCCGGCGACAGCTTCCTGCTTCCCGGCTCTGCGGTTGATAAAAACGAGCTGGCGCGCGTGATTGACGAGCTCAAAGAGCGCGAACGCGCAGGTGAAACGATTGAATTCCCGACAGCGAGCCCGCTGCTCCTCGGTATTACGAAGGCCTCGCTTGCAACAGACAGCTTCCTTTCAGCGGCGTCGTTCCAGGAGACCACGAGAGTGCTCACCGACGCGGCGATTCACGGTAAGGTTGACCCGCTGCTCGGACTCAAAGAAAACGTAATCATCGGAAAATTAATCCCCGCAGGGACAGGAATGCCAAGCAATTAACGATTTACAATGCACAATGCACAATTAAACATGCTCTAAAGTCCATAAAACGGCAAAAGTTACAAATTTCTTCGGGAATTATTGACTTTAGCCGTTTTTTCGGTTATAATAATTTGGTATGATTTACACATACTATTATTTAAAAACAGGAGGTGAAATGAATTGCCAACCTTTAACCAGCTTGTAAGAAAAGGCAGGGAGGTTTCTGTAAAGAAGTCTAAGTCCCCCGCATTGCAAAAAGGACTTAACACCTTAAAGAAGCAGGAAACTGACAACTCGTCGCCGCAGAAGCGCGGAGTTTGCACAGCAGTCAGAACCCATACCCCGAAAAAGCCGAACTCTGCTATGCGTAAAATCGCAAGAGTTAGACTTTCCAACAGCCACGAGGTTACTGCTTACATTCCAGGTATAGGTCACAAACTGCAGGAGCACAGCGTTGTGCTGATTCGCGGCGGAAGAGTTAAGGACTTACCTGGCGTACGATATCACATCGTTCGCGGTACGCTCGACACGCAGGGTGTTGACGGAAGAATGCAGAGCAGAAGTAAGTACGGCGCAAAACGTCCCAAGGCAGGGAAATAGTCAATTGACAATGTACAATGTACAATTGGCGAAAAATTTAAAAGAATAGTGTAACGACCGCGTAAGCGGAGATATATACATCAGTTATCTCTGCATGGCGGAGACAGATAATTGTACATTGTAAATTGTCAATTGTACATTGTCCGTCAGTACCTAAGAATTCATTTTTATGAAGGAGGGAAGTACGATGCCAAGAAGAGGTAACGTACCCAAGCGCGAGGTTTTGCCCGACCCTATGTACGGTTCGGAAATGGTTACGCGTTTGGTAAACAACATTATGCTCGACGGTAAAAAAGGCGTAGCGCAGAAAATAGTCTACGGCGCGTTTGAAATCGTCGGCGAAAAGTCCGGAAAAGAACCCTTAGAATGTTTCGAGCAGGCGTTAGAGAACATCATGCCCCAGCTCGAGGTAAAAGCCCGCAGAGTAGGCGGCGCGACTTACCAGGTTCCGATGGAGGTTCGCCCGGCAAGAAGAAGAACTTTAGGATTGCGCTGGCTCACGAATTACAGCAGAAACCGCAATGAAAAGACAATGAAAGAGCGTTTAGCGGGCGAACTGCTTGATGCACTCAAAGGTCAAGGCGGCGCCTGCAAAAAGCGCGACGATACTCACAGAATGGCGGAAGCTAACAAAGCATTCGCGCATTATAAGTGGTAAAGAAGGGTTATTAAATGGCAAGAGATGTATCTTTAGAAATGACCCGAAATATTGGTATCATGGCTCATATCGACGCGGGAAAGACGACGACCTCCGAGAGAATCCTGTTTTACACAGGTATTTCTCATAAAGTTGGAGAAACGCACGACGGAACCGCTATCATGGACTGGATGGACCTTGAGCAGGAAAGAGGAATCACTATTACCTCGGCGGCAACCACCGCTTTCTGGAAAAGTCACAGAATTAACTTAATTGATACCCCGGGTCACGTGGACTTTACAGTGGAGGTAGAGCGTTCACTCAGAGTCCTTGACGGCTCTGTAACTGTATTCTGCGCTAAGGGCGGCGTTGAGCCGCAGTCAGAAACAGTATGGAGACAGGCAGACAAATATCAAGTTCCCCGAATGGCTTATATCAACAAGATGGACATAGTGGGAGCAGACTTTTTAAACGTGGTAGGCATGATGAGGGACAGGCTCAAAACCAACGCTGTTCCGATTCAACTGCCAATCGGCGCGGAAGATACCTTCCGCGGAATCATAGACTTAGTGGAAATGAACGCGGAAGTCTATGAAGGCGACATGGGTCAAAACAGAAAAATCGAGGAAATCCCCGTTGATATGCTCGAAACAGCAAAGAAGCAAAGGGACGTTTTACTCGAAGCGATTTCCGAGCAGGACGAAGCAGTTATGAATAAGTTTCTCGAGGGTGAGGAAATCACCGTTGATGAAATTAAAAACTGCATAAGAAAAGCCTGCATAGCAAACGCGGTAGTTCCCGTAGTTTGCGGAACTTCGTATAAGAACAAGGGCGTTCAAAAGCTCTTGGACGCTGTAATTGACTATATGCCGTCGCCGCTCGATGTTCCCCCTGTCACGGGAGTTCACCCCGACAAGGGCGGCGAAATCGTTCGCAAATCTTCTGACGAAGAGCCTTTTTCCGCATTAGCGTTTAAAATCGCAACCGACCCGTTCGTAGGGAAGCTTTGCTTCTTCCGCGTGTATTCGGGAAGCGTAGCGGCAGGCGCGGCAGTGTTCAATGCAACCAAGGACAAAAAAGAACGCTTAGGCAGAATACTGCAAATGCACGCAAATCACCGCCAAGACCTTGAAATTTGTTACGCGGGCGATATTGCGGCGGCAATCGGTCTTAAAAACACCACAACGGGCGACACGCTCTGCGACGCACAGCACCCTGTTGTATTAGAGTCTATGGAGTTTCCCGAGCCGGTAATAAGCCTGGCGATTGAGCCGAAAACCAAAGCCGGTCAGGAAAAAATGGGCATTGCTCTCGGAAGACTCGCAGAAGAAGACCCGACGTTCAAAATCTGGACGGACGAGGAAACAGGGCAGACGATTATCGCGGGAATGGGCGAGCTGCACCTTGAAATCATCGTAGACAGAATGTTACGTGAGTTCAAAGTAGAAGCCAACGTAGGCGCACCGCAGGTAGCTTACAAGGAAACCATTACCGGAACTGTCGAACAAGATACAAAGTACGCTCGTCAATCGGGCGGACGCGGGCAGTACGGTCACGTTAAAATCCGCATAGAGCCTAACGAAAGCGGAAAAGGCTACGAGTTTGTCAATGCGATTACTCAGGGCGCGATTCCGAAGGAGTACATTCCGGCGGTTGACCAAGGGATTCAGGGCGCGATGATGGCGGGCGTTACGGCGGGTTATCCCGTTGTAGACGTAAAAGTCACATTATACGACGGAACCTATCACGATGTTGACTCGTCAGAAATGGCGTTCAAAATCGCAGGCTCAATGGCTTTCAAGGAAGCCATGCAGAAAGCAAGCCCGATTATACTCGAACCGATTATGAAGGTTTCGGTGCTTGTACCCGAGGATTACATGGGTGACGTAATAGGCGATATAAGCTCACGGCGCGGAAATATCTTAGGCATGGACGACAAAAACGGCGTAAAACAAGTTGACGCGAACGTCCCGCTGTCGGAAATGTTCGGATATTCCAACGACCTGCGCTCAAAAACGCAGGGCCGCGGACAGTACACAATGGAACCGAGCCACTATATCGAAGTCCCGAAGTCCATAACAGAGGGAATTGCGACAAAAAGAGCGAGATAATTCAACGCAAAACAAAAATTTACAAAAAAGACTTGCTTTTTCAGTAAAAATTTGTTAAAATGATATTTATAAGAAACATCAAAATATTAGGAGGAAATGACTAATGGCAAAAGCAAAATTTGAGCGGAATAAACCGCACGTAAACATCGGTACAATCGGTCACGTTGACCACGGTAAAACCACGCTTACAGCGGCAATCACAAGAGTTCTTT
>WQYC01000026.1 GCA_009781425.1 Oscillospiraceae bacterium | reverse complement strand
GACAATACAAGGCTGTGAATTTTGTTCAATCTTGTACCATATACATTGAAAGTATACAATATCTATAAAAAGGCTGGTGCTTATATGTATAAATCTACCCGAATTAATCGAAAAAGGCTGATTATTCTCGCTGTAATCATGATGATTACCATGCTGTTCGCTGTTCGCTGTGCCGCGCTTCATGGCGCGTCGGTGCGTGTGCAGGGCGTCCCCGACATAATCGCCTACCTGAACACCTTCGGCTGGGCGGTTGAACCCGAGCCGGTGACGATTAAGAACCTGCAAATCCCTGCAAAATTCACCGAAACCTATCAAAACTACAACAGCTTGCAAAAACAGCAGGGCTTCGACCTGTCGCGGTACCGCGCGGACATAGTTGAAAGCTACACCTTCCGCATATTAAACCACCCTGCAAGCGGCGATGTTTTCGCGAATGTTTTGGTTTTCCGCGGGCGAATCATCGGCGGGGATATATGCTCGTTCTCAATTAACGGCTTTATGACGAGCTTTGATAGTTTACAGTTGACAGTTGACAGTTGACAGTTATTCATGTTATACTAAGTGCATGAAAGCTATAAAGATTACACTTGTTTGCATATTATTTATACTGTCAACTGTCAACTCTCAACTGTCAACTGCCTATCAGGCTCCGCTTGGGCGTGTCTACACGCTTAAAACCTCTCACGACCCCGACCGCTTCGCGATTCTCACCGTCGACGGCAACACAATTCACGCGGAGGGCTATTTCAAGGACAGCGTAGTTGAAGAGTTTTTCATCAGCGGTTCTTCCCTGCGCGGCACGGAAAGCCGCTTCTCGCGAAGCTCTGACGGCTCATTCACCGCCGAGTACAGCGCAGTCCCCGAAGCTACGAACGCCCTCGCCGTCATAAGGTTTGACGACGGCTCGACTTTGAACTATCGTGTTGAATATAATTCCGATGACGGCTGGTTTTTCGGCGATAATAATCTTGCCGCGAGAACTGCCGCCGCGCTCGAAGACTACCGCGTGATTCCGCCCGAAATTAGCGAGAATTACCTAAGCGCAAGCCTTGACCCGCGCGAGCTCGCCGAAACACGCGCGGTTTTAATGCAGATTGTCGCAGAAGAGACAGAGGGGATTGACCCCGATGACGATTATCAAATAGCCAAAGCCTTGAACTACTGGGTCGCCGAGAATATAGTTTACGACCGCGACGCAAGAGATAATGACGTCACAGAGGAAACTGTTTCTATAGCGCAGACGCTCCGCCTGCGGCGCAGTGTTTGTATCGGAATCGCCAATACTTATGCGGCTTTGTTGGAAGCGGCGGGCTTAAAAGTGCTGAACATAAAAGGCGGCATTGCGAATCCGTTTGAGGGCGTTCCCTACGAGCTTCTGCCGACAGAAACAATCGTCCACGAGTGGGTTGCTTTTTGGTACGAAGCGGAAAGCCGTTGGGTTTACGCTGACCCGACGTGGGACAGGCAGGGCTTTTTCGAGAACGGCAGCTATCACATGAGAACTCCTGTGATTAAACACTTCGATATTTCGGGGCTCGCGCTGTCCTTTGACCACCGCGGCGACCGCGCCGAGCTCAGACAATTCTTCCCCGTAAACGTAGGGGACGAGTTCTCCTCGCAGGATTCGACTCATGTCGTCCCGCTTGATGAAATTGAAATCGAAACGCCTGTAATTACCACCCCAATCGTCACAACACTGCCGCCAATTTCAACTGCGGACGAAGACTACATCTACCTTTTCATGACTATCGGCGCGCTGTCTTTAGCGGCGATAATTATGGTTATTATAATTTTCAGATATAGAAGACCGTAGGGAACGGATTTATCCGTTCCGGCGGAACGCATTAATGCGTTCCCTACAGAAAGGAAAATATATGTCAAAAACACTCGGTACAATTTCGAGAGGAATCAAAGCCCCGATTATTAAAGAAGGCGATAATTTAGTTGAAACAATCGTAAAATGCGTGCTTGAAGCCGCAAGCGAGAATAATTTCACACTGCATGACCGCGACGTCGTCGCCGTCAAGGAGTCAATCGTTGCCCGCGCACAGGGCAACTACGCAAATGTACAGGACATAGCGGACGACGTGAAGAGCAAGTTCCCTGCCGATTCTGAAATTGGCGTGATTTTCCCGATTCTTTCCCGCAACAGGTTTGCGATCGCTTTGCGCGGGATTGCACTCGGCGCGAAAAAAATAATTCTCATGCTGAGCTATCCGTCCGATGAAGTCGGGAATCATCTCATAACTGCGGAACAGCTCATCGACAGCGGAGTGAATCCATACGCGGACATACTCAGCGAAGCGGATTTCAGAAAGCATTTTGGCTACGAAAAACATATTTTCACAGGTGTTGATTACATCAAATACTACAAGGAAATCATCACCGAAGCAGGCGCAGAAGCTGAAATAATCTTCGCGAATAATCCGACAGCGATTCTGAACTACACAAAAAACGTAATCTGCGCGGATATTCACACAAGAAAATTAACCAAGGAAAAGCTCGTAAAAGCAGGCGCGAACAAGGTTTTCGGCTTGGATAATATACTGAGCGATTCTGTGAACAACTCGGGCTTCAATCCCGAATACGGCGTGCTCGGCTTCAACAAAGCAACCGAGGACAGAATCAAGCTTTTCCCGCGTAACTGCGATATTTTCGTGCGCGAGGTTGCGGCGGCTTTCCTTAAAAAAACCGGCAAAAAAATCGAAGTTATGATTTACGGCGACGGCGCGTTTAAAGACCCTGTAGGCTTCATCTGGGAACTTGCTGACCCTGTAGTTTCTCCTGCGTTCACAAGCGGACTCACGGGCACTACGAACGAAATCAAGCTTAAATACTTCGCGGACAACGAGTTTTCAGAGCTTTCGGGCGACGCGCTTGAAAGCGCGATTTTCGAGCGGATTAAAAATAAAAAAGACGACTTAAAGGGCGACATGGCGGCAGAGGGGACAACCCCGCGCTACCTTACGGATTTACTGGGCTCACTCGCCGACTTAACGTCGGGGAGCGGCGACAAAGGCACGCCGATAGTGCTTGTGCAGGGGTATTTTGATAATTATTCAAATTAAATAGTAGGGGACGCCCTGTGTGGCGTCCCTTTTTTCGTGCTATTTAACCCTACATTTTTTTACGTTTCTTCACACACTCGGAGAGCAGATACTCAATCTGTCCGTTAAGCGAGCGGAAGTCGTCCTCCGCCCACGCGCTTAGTTCCCGCCAGAGCGGAGCGGAAAGACGCAAAGGTATTTGCTTTTTTTCGTTTTTATCGCCCTTTTCGGAAGCTGACATTTAACACCAACCCCTTAATACAAGCTTCCGCTGTTTACAACCGGCTGTGCGTCCCTGTTTCCGCAGAGCACAACTAACAAATTGCTCACCATTGCGGCCTTGCGCTCCTCGTCAAGCGTTACAATATCTTCCTCGTTCAGCTTTTTGAGAGCCAATTCGACCATGCCGACCGCGCCCTCAACTATCATTTTGCGCGCGTCTACAATGGCGGACGCCTGCTGTCTTTGCAGCATAATCGCGGCGATTTCTTTTGCGTAAGCTAAGTTCGTGATTCTCGCTTCAATGATTTCGAGCCCCGCTACGTCTACCTTTTCCTGAATTTCAGCCTTGATTTTATCCGCAATTTCCTGCGAGCTTCCGCGCAGTGATTTCTCGTTGTCGCCATCCGCCACGTCATAGGGATAAAGTCTTATAATGTTACGAAGCGCGGAATCGCACTGAATCGACAAAAACTCCTTGTAATTATCCACGCAGAATACTGCCTTAGCTGTATTCGTCACTCGCCAAATCACGTTAATGCCGACTACCACAGGGTTTCCGAGCAGGTCGTTGATTTTCTGCTGTTCGTTTGAAAGCGTCATGTTTTTCAGAGATATTCTTTTGTTGGGTATGGAAATTGACGTATTTGTACCGATTGCAATTTTTTCACTTGTCTGCGTAATCGTCGTTGTAGTTGCCGCAGGATTCACCGCACTTACAAACGGATTCACATAAAAGAAGCCGTCACCTTTAAGAGTTCCGTAATACTTCCCGAAAAGCGTAAGCACCAACGCCTCGTTCGGCTTTAAAATTCGCAGTCCCGCGAACAAAACCCAGCAAATCACACCTAAGTGCAGCCCGCTCAAAATCAGCAGAAGCGAGCCGATGCCATCATTACCGTCTTCGAGAGCAATTACACCGAAAATAATCCCGAAAACCGACGCAATAATCAGCAGTATGTTTATAACCAAAACCGCCATGCCGCTCGCCGCTTTTGCGGCAATTTCAACATTTACATTTTTGTTAGACATATTAATTTCCTCCTGTATATGTATTTAATATCATTATCATATCATATTGATTTTTATTTGTCAAGCGTTTTTTGGAATTTTTTTCGTTTTTTATTACAAAGCGGTTTCAAATATTTACAGCGCGATTACAAAATCGCGCTTCTTTATTACAGTTTGGAAACGCCGCGGTTACAATTCAGATATTCGCTTGACAGGCGGTTTTTCAGCGAATATAATAAAAGCAGGCAAGACAAAAACGTCTTCCGCAATCAAGAAAAAATTTAAAACAAACGGAGGAAATTAACATGAAAAAAGCAGTTTTACTTATCACGATTTTAGCACTTTCTCTTTCGGTATTTTTAGTCGGCTGTGAAAACAGTAAGCCCGAAACCGAAGAACCCGAGGTAATCGCTCCCGCAAATCCTGTTGACGACATCGACAACGAGGACGAAAACGACGAAGACGTTGACGCAGATGAAATCGATGAAGATGCTGACGGCGAAGCGGACGAAAACGACGAAGACGCTGACGGCGAAGCGGACGAAAATGACACAGACGGCGAAATCAATGAAGAAGGCGAAGATGAAGCCGAAGAAGACGAAGAATAATAGTTAGTTGTGCAAATGAAAGGCGGGGCTTAGAAAAGCCCCGCTGTTTCTATTTTTTTCTTCAACCGTTTCATAATCACGAAATAAGCGGGAATCAGCACAATGTCCGCGAGCACCCACGAAAGCGGACCCGCGAAAACCGCACCTTGAAACCCGAAGCGTTCCACAAGGAAAAACGCCACGAACAGCCGCGCCGCAAGCTCGCAAAACCCCGCCGTCATTGCCATCATGCTATAGCCCAAGCCTTGCAGTGAATTGCGGAAAATGAACAATACGCCTATTGAGAAGAACGAAACTGCCATTACCCGAAGCTGAAAAGCGACGTTCTCAATGATTTGCGTTTCCGCCGCACCTACGAAAATCGCGGCAAGACTGCGCCCGAAGAACCATGAAACTACCCCCGCGACAAGCACGCTGTAAGCAAGCTGAACAAGCATTGAAATGCGGATTCCTTGCCGTATTCGTGCAAGCTTCTGCGCGCCGAGATTCTGCCCGCAGAAGGTAGCCATCGTAAGCCCTACAGTTTCCATTGGCATGAACAGGAACAGCGAGATTCTGTTGCCGGTCGTGAGCGAAGCCATCGCAATTGTCCCGAGTCCGTTGATTGCCTTTTGCAGAATCAGCGAGCCAAGCGCAGTAATTGAGAACTGCAAGCCCATCGGCACGCCCATGGACAGCAGTTTTTTCGCGTGTTTTGCAGAGAATTTCATTTCTTCTTTAGTAAAGCGCAAAATAGGAAAGCTTCGTCTTATATAAATAAAGCACAAAATTGCAGAAACAGACTGCGCTATTACAGTTCCGAGCCCGATATAACGCACGTCATGTAAGCCTAAAACCACCACGAACAGCAGGTTCAGCACTATGTTTATAAGCGAAGACAGCGCGAGAAAATACAGCGGTGTTTTGCTGTCGCCGAGCGCGCGGAGCAGGCAGGCTTGAATATTATAAACAATCGCGACGGGAATCCCGCCGAAGATGAAAATTATGTAGGAATAAGACATATCAATAATTTCTTCGGGTACGTCCATGAATTGCAACAACTGCCTTGTGAAAAGCATGGTGAGCGTTGTCAGTATTACCGCGAAAAAAGCGCAAAGATAAACGGCGTTCGCCGCGAAACGCCGCATTTCGTTTATATCGCCCGCCCCGAACCGCTGTGAAACAGGTATGCAAAAGCCACTGCACAAGCCGATAGTAAAGCCGAGCACAAGGAAGTTCAGCGCGCCTGTTGTGCCGACTGCCGCGAGTGCGTCAGGGCTTATGAACCGCCCTACTATTACGGTGTCCGCCATGTTGTAGAGCTGTTGAAAGATTGTCCCGAGCAGGAGCGGGATTGTAAACCTTATCATTATGGGCAGAGGTCTGCCCTTTGTCATATCTCGAACCACTTTAGTTGTTCCCTTAATTTATAAATCGTTGTATATCTGCCCGCGATTACCGACGTTGACAACTGTGATTGTCAGAGTGTTCATATATAATGTATAAATCACTCTATAATCACCGACACGCAAGCGATACATATCTTTTTTATTCGTAACAGCTTTAACGTCACCCTGCGGCAATTTATAAATCGCACGCAGTAATTGCTCCTGTCTGTTTTTAGGTTGAGAAGCTATGAATTTCCGCGCTTTTTTCGTTATGGAAATGTTGTAATTCATTCAAGCTCAATCCCCAGTTCCTTTGAAAAGTCTTGGATTGACATCGTTTCGCTCTTGTCAGCGGTGAGGTCATTTTCATAATCCTCTGCTAATTGCAAACAGAAAGCATCATCTGCGGCTTCAGCCGCGATATTTTTTATGCTCTGTAACATCACAACAACATTTTTCAGCTGCTCTTCGCCGAACCCGCTAATAATTTCAATACATAAATCCTTGTTTGTCATAAAAACCTCTTTTCTACTTACGCAAACGCTTCCTTCAGCTTCTTTTCCAAATCCGCGCACTCGCTTTCATAAACAAGCACCGAAATCTCGTCAATCCCCGTAGTAACAAGTAGCGGTAGGCAGTCCATATCACGCAGAACATTCATGACGCGCGAAGCGAAGCCCGTATTGCTTACCATTTCGCTCGACTTGATTGTAACCTTGACGTTGCCTACGTTTATCATAGGTGTGAGGTTTCTTGAAATCTGATTAATTATCGAAATTAACTTAGGCATATCTTCATCGGAAAAAGTAAAACCGAAGCTGATTTTTTCCGATGCGGCGGGAGCCTGCGAAATCATGTCGATGTTTATGCCCGCATTTGCGGACTGCTCGAAAACCTCGCAGATAAACGTATTCTGGTGCGAAACCGCCACGTTGTTAAACGTAACAATCGAAACGCCCGGCGTGGTAATTATTTGAGTAGCCATTTTAATCTCCTTTATTTTACAGAATTTAATAAGTCAGACATATCATACAAACCTTTTTGTTTTTTTGCGAGGAAAAGCGCGGCGTTAATCGCACCGTTCGCGAAAACCTCCCGCGAAAGTGCAGAATGTGACAAGGAAATAATCTCGTCATGCCCCGCAAAAATAATCTCGTGCTCGCCAACTATAGTCCCACCTCGAACCGCGTGAATTCCAAGCTCGTTCTGAGTGCGCGGCTGGTGCTTTCCGCCGCGCCCGTAAACGTATTTTAAAGTATTCGCGCGCACCTCGTTAATCGCATCAGCCAGCATGAACGCCGTGCCTGAAGGCGCGTCCACCTTGCGGTTGTGGTGTCTCTCGATGATTTCCGTGTCGTACTGGCTTCCTAAAATTTTCGCCGCGCGCCTTGCTAAGTCCGCAAGCAGATTAATCCCAAGCGACATATTCCCCGTAAAAAACACGGGAATCTGCTCCGCCGCGGATTTAATAGCTTCAACTTCTTCCTCCGAATAGCCCGTAGTCGCAAGCACAGCAGGAACGCCGCGCGCCTTGCAAAACGAAAGAATATCATCAAGCGAAGACGGGTGTGAAAAATCAATCACAACATCGGGCTTTTCCCCTATTTCGCTGATGCTGCAATACATTTCAAACTCGGCGTATTTCTCACAGCGGCAGTCGATTCCTGCGCTTATTTCGCAGTCACTGCGCCCTGCGGCGAGCGTCGCAATCACGCGCCCCATTCTTCCGCACGCGCCGGATAATGCAATTTTTGTCATTTTATCATGTTCCTTTTTATTTTCGGGACGCTGAGGACAGCGTCCCCTACAATAAACCTACTTTTTCCATTTCTGCTTTTAAAAGCGCGATTTTTGCGTCGTCCATGTCGCACAGCGGCAGGCGCGGGCTTCCCGCGTTTATGCCGAGCAGCTTCAGCGCGTGCTTGACGGGAATAGGGCTCACGTCCATGAAGAGTCCCTCAGAGCCCATGAAGCGCGCGTATTTCTGATTGAGCCTGCCCGCTTCGAGAACGTTGTTCTCCGCGCAAAGCGTGCAGATTTGTGCCGCGATTTCGGGGATTACATTCGCCATGACCGAAACCGTCCCGACTGCGCCGAGAGCCATTGCAGGCACATTCATGTAATCGTCGCCGCTGTAAACGTCCAAGCCCGATTCGTTAATCAGCGTCGAGAAATATTTAACATCGCCGCCCGATTCTTTTACAGCTGTTATGTTCGGACGCTCGGCAAGTTCCTTAAACGTCGCAAGCTCAATGTTCATGCCTGTTCTTGAGGGGATATTATACAGCATTATCGGGATTTTTACCTTATCAGCGACCGCGCCGAAGTGCTTTACAAGCCCTCTCTGCGAGGTTTTGTTGTAATAAGGCGACATAAGTAAAAGTGCGTCTGCGCCGGCTTTCTCGGCTTTTTCGGACAGCTCGACCATATAAGCCGTGTCGTTGCTTCCTGTCCCCGCGACAACAGCCGCGCGCTTCGCGTTTTTCTCGACTGCAAAGCGTATGCACTCGATATGCTCGTCGTCGCTCATGGTGCTTGCTTCGCCCGTAGTTCCGCAGATAATCAAGCCCTGCGTGCCGCCCTTAATCTGCCGTTCAATCAGCTCGCCAAACAGCGGATAATTTATACTTCCGTTTTCGTTCATGGGGGTGACTATCGCCACGCCCGAGCCGGTGTAAATTGGATTTCTCATAGTTTTGCTCCTTATTATTAATTTATAAGCACGCTTTCATTGTACAGTGTATCAGGGCAGTAATCAATATCGTTGCCCCACGCAATCGTGCCGTATTCTGTTTTAACTGCTTTAAAGAATTCTTTGTTTGAAAGCTTTTTAAATGCAGGTAAATTTAAAATATTTTTAACATCAAACACACGCTTTTCGCCATTATTAAATGTGAGAAATAATTTATAATCCTCAGTCGGTAAAACATCTAAAACGCGCGGGTTTAAAGGTTTGCCAAAAATAATATCTTCTTGTTCGCGCATATAAACCTCCTATTTCAACGGTTCAATTCTAAATATTTCCTCACCGTCCAAGGCTAACTTCCAGTTAGCAAGCAGTTCATCTTCGTGAAGTAAAGCCCAAGCTTTTACAAATGCGGCTTGCTTCTTTGGAAAACTTCCGGCTATAATCTCACCGTCAAGACCGAATGATGCTTCATGCTCGGCATAAAAAGCATGGAAGTGAGGTAATTTATGTTGCCCTGTATCTTTCCAGTTCATTTTCACGAGAATCCCAAGAAACATTGATAATGTCGGCATAATTCTCCTTAATCAAAATAGCCCTTAGATTTCAACAGCTCCGCCATCAGCACCGCGCCGCCCGCCGCGCCTCTCAGCGTATTGTGTGAAAGCCCGATAAATCTATAATCGTATTGCGAGTCCTCGCGAAGCCGCCCGATTGAAACAGCCATGCCGTTCTCTAAGCCGCGGTGCAGCTTCGTCTGCGGAAAATTATCCTCGTTAAAATAATTCAAGAAATTCCAAGGCGCAGACGGTAAGGTTTCCGAAACGCCGCCGAAGTTGTGCCAGATTTCTATAATTTCTTCCTTGCTCGGTTTATTATTTTTATCGGCAAAACGCACGAAAACTGCCGCCAAATGCCCGTCAGACACAGGAACGCGTATGCACTGCGACGTTATATTTATGCCTGTCGCGTCGATGATTTTGCCGTTTTCGATTTTACCCCAAATTTTGAGCGGCTCCTGCTCGGATTTTTCTTCCTCGCCGCCGATAAAAGGGATTACATTGTCCTGCATTTCCACCCAGTCCTTGAGCTTCTTGCCTGCGCCCGAAACCGCCTGATAAGTGCAAACGAGAACATCTTTTATGCCGAACCCCAACAGCGGGTGCAGAGCTGGAACATAGCTTTGAATCGAGCAATTGCTTTTCACCGCGATGAAGCCGCGCTTAGTGCCGAGACGTTTTCGCTGTGCTTCAATAATTTCTGCGTGCTCGGCGTTAATCTCGGGAATCAGCATAGGCACGTCGGGCGTCATTCTGTGCGCCGAGTTATTGGAAACAACAGGACATTCCGCCTTTGCATACGCTTCCTCAAGTGCGCGGATTTCGTCCTTTTTCATATCCACGGCACAGAAAACAAAGTCGACCTTTTCAGTGACCGCCTTCACGTCCGAAGCGTCAAGAATCGTCATGCTTTTCATCTTTTCGGGAATCGGCGAATCCATCATCCAGCGGTCTTTTACGACTTCGCCGTAAGTCTTGCCTGCCGAGCGCGGCGAAGCCGCAAGCGCAGTGACCTCAAACCACGGGTGATTTTCAAGCAGCAACGCGAACCGCTGACCAACCATGCCTGTCGCGCCGATAATTCCGGCGTTTAGTTTTTTCATAATCTTTCTCCTACACATTTTGTAATCTATATTATTATTCTTTTTAATAAATGTACCATAAAAATGCAGTTTTGTCAAGCGTGGCTCTTGACAAAACTGCCGTTATTTTATATAATTGCTTTATGAAACGTAAAATAATCATGCTTATCAGTGCAATGCTGACAGTGTTTTTTGTAGCTTCGCCTGACGAACAACCTGCCATAGAAGCAATAAAACTTGTAACAATAGATGCGCCGGTTATGACACAATCGGCGTTAGTTCAGTTAACGATTGAAGCCGAGCCCGCAACAGAATCGTCATTAAAAGACGTAGGGGGCGGCGTCCTCGACGTCCCGGAAGAAATTCCGCCCGAAAAAATATACGACAACGAGTGGGCTTTTTACCTCATAGACCGACAAAATCCGCTTCCCGACGACTTTGAAATCGCTTTGTATTCGCTCGGAGAGGAAGACGAATGGTGGCGCGAGATTGACGAACGGCTTGCGGAATACGCCCTGCAAATGCTTGAAGCCGCAAGGCTTGACGGCATACATATTGTGATAATCGAGGGCTTCCGCACGATTGAAAGACAGCAGGAAATCTACGACCGCAGGATTAATTACTACCTTGGGCTGGGCTTAAACCTCGCGCAGTCCGAGCTTGTCGCAGGGACTGAGGTTGCCTATCCGGGCGCAAGCGAGCATAACGCGGGAATCGCGATAGACTTCGCGAGCGGAAGCTATGACGTGTATTCCTTTGAAAACACGCGCGAGTTCGCATGGCTCGCGGAAAACGCGCACGACTACGGCTTTATTCTGCGCTACCCCGAGGACGCAATGCACATCACAGGCTTCATCTACGAGCCTTGGCACTGGCGATTCGTGGGGGTGGAACGAGCGCGGGAGCTTGCCGAGTCGGGACTGACATTAGAAGAATTTTTAATGCAACTTTATGCAGAGTAGCTTTGTGTTACAGTTGAGGTGAAAAATATGAAGATAAATATGAAAAAGCTATTATGCTTGTTTTTAATTTCTGCGATAATACTTTCAGTCTGCGCAGCTTGCGCGGAAAATACAGGGAATTCCGACCTTGAAGCACTGCTGAACGCGATTACCGCCGCAGGCTTTGAGCATGAAATCTCGGAAATAACGTGGGACGAAGACCTGCTGACGGGAAAAGCCGAAACAATAATTGTGCGAAGCGGCGAACAGGAAGAACACTTCACGGTTTATTCCTACAGCAGTAACAGCAAAGCGCAAGCCGACACAAAAATTGTCAACGAAAGCGGTCACGGCTTCAATTACCGCGACGGCAGAGGGGTTCAGGTCTCGTGGATTTCATATCCGCATTTTTTCATACAGGGCAGAATCATTGTGTTTTATGTCGGAAATGAAGCGTGGGTGCTTGATTTTCTGAGCAACACGCTCGGCGAGCCGTTCGCAGGGACAGGGCAGGTTTACAGCCCTCCGCAAGCATCGGCATTTATGGACAAACCGCCTGCAATCCTACTGACGGCAGACGGTGAAGAGCTGATTTATTCCGCCGCGCCTAATATGTGGAACGGCTCGATTTATGACCGCACGGATTTAATACGCGATATGCCGTTTCTTCGGGAAAATTCCGCAGTTTTGGAAACAGGAGCGATAATCGCGGTTGAAGTTACCGACTACGAACACCGCCCCGATAACATCAGAATACAGAAATGCTTCCTTGACGAGGACGGAGACGATATAGCCGAAAGAGAAGAAGTTCTTTTTAGGCAAACCCGCGAGCTCGGCGTTTACAGATTCGATTTTCCGTTTGAAAAGGCGGAGACTTCCGACGTCGTTTTCATCGGCTACAGAATGTTCTTTTATTGGGATAACGAATTTAGCAATGAAGCGGAATATGCCTTCGTTGTCTTAAATTAACAATTATACATTTCAAACACATTCGGCGGCATTTTCTCGCCGTAAGCTAAGCGCATTGCGAGCCGCGCAAGCCGCTCGCCTACGTCGCGCTTGTTCTGCGGATGCAGGTCGTTGTATTCGCCGAGGTCATAGCCTCCTGCAAGCCCTGTGCAGGGCAGTGCAAGGCACTTCTTCTGCTGTTCGCGGATTAAATCCCAGTCTGTGTCGCCCGTCAATGCATAATATACCAACTGCGTCTGAATAAAAGGCGCAGTTTTTTCGTCCTTAACAGTCGCCCAAGCTTCTCGCCAGCCGTTAATTACAGCCGTGAGCTTCTCGGCGTAGCGGGTGTAATTCCAGGCGTCAGACTCGCCCTGATACCAGATTATGCCTTTCATTGCGTAATTAAACAGCGGCGAAATCATGCCGTTGTAAACGCCTGTCGGTTTGTACTGGAAGAACGCCATAGGCTTCGGGCTCTCGAATTCCGTTCCGTGGCGGCGTTTCCACGCTCCGCCTATGTCAATTGTGCGAGTTTCAGTCGCGATAAAATAATTCTTGCCCGCAGTAAATCCGCCGAAGCCGTTGAAGCAGAGCAGGCGCACCACGATTGTCAGCGATTTTTCCTGCGGCAGTGTGAATTTATACTCGCGCGGCGGATAGCGGTAATAGGTCGCGCCGAGCTTTTCACCGTTAATGAAAACCTCGTCCATATCAACCGCAAGCCCTAAGAAAATCGTCGCTTCCTGTCCGCGAAGCTCCTCGGGAATCTCGACAGTTTTCCTGTACCAATACGTCCCTGTGCCCTTGTCAACGTCCTTGCAGAGCGGGATTTCTTCCCAGTCGCTGTCGTCAAAGTCCGCACTGCGCCATTTTTCTTGACAGCCGGGGTCAGCTTTCCAGAGCCGCGAGTGATAATCTGTCGTGTTCGCGTCTTCGTCCTTCAAGGTCTGCTCTATGTATTGCTTGTCTTTGCACTTTTCGGCTTCGGCAAGCTCTTCTTTTAAGCCTAATTCCTCGAGCATTTCGCGGCTCATCCACGCCGCAACAGGCGTCCCGCCGACTGCAGTATTCAATAATCCGACAGGCACGCCGTATTTTTCTGTCAGCTTCTTCGCGAAGAAGTAGCCGACAGCCGTGAAATTCTGCGCGTTTTCGGGACAGAAGTGCTCCCAGCCGCAACCGCAGTTCGCGAGCGAAAATTCATCGGCAGGCGCGTCAAAATTATAAACCTGCGGAACTTTAAACTGCCTTATGAGCGGGTTCGTGATTGCCAGCTCATCGGGGAAATTATGGCAGGTGCGGTTCAGCGCGAGCTCCATGTTCGACTGACCGCCGCAAACCCAAATGTCGCCGATAAGCACATTGCGGATTTCAAGCGTTTCGCCGCCCGATGTAATTATTATGCTCTGCGGCTCGGAATTCGCCGCGAATTCACCGAGAGAAACGCTCCAAAAGCCCTTGTCGTCGGCTTTTGCGCTCGCTGTTTTCCCCGCAAAATTAACCGTAGCAAATTCATTCGGCGCGGAAAATCCGCGCATAATTATTTCTGCGTTCCTTTGCAGAATCATGTTGTCTGAAAATAGTCGTGATAATTTAATCATGTTTTCTCCTTTTTGCGTAATTCGCATTGCGCTTTTCTGCACAAAATACGTAATAACCGTCTGTTTCCGTGATTCTCACGCCGCCGAAGACAGAAGACAGCTTATTTTTATACCAGTCCCGCCGCTTGGTCACCATGAACATTTTTCCGCCGATAACGAGCCTGTTGAAGCCTTTTTCGATGAAGTGCTTCGCCACAGAAAAGTCCGTGTGATAAGGCGGATTAGAAAGAATCAGCGAGAAGCCGCTGTCGCGTATATCGCGGAAGCCGTCGCTTTGAATAATTTTCACGCCGCCGACATTGTTCAAATCGGCATTTTTTCGCGCCAATGCGACACTGTCCTCGCAAACATCGCTCATGACTATGTTCTCTGCGCCGATAAGCTTCGCGGCGTAAACGCCGACCAAGCCGTAGCCGCACCCTAAGTCCAGTAGGGTTGCCCCTGCGTTAATGACCGCGTTCTCGCTGAACGCCGCCGAAAGCATGGCAAGTGTACCTAAATCCGCGCCGAGCGGCGAGAAAGACGTGTCCGCAGTTTCAAAAGTCAAGCTGATTCCGTTAATTGTTTCTGTAAACATATGTTAATTATAGCAAAGCGTCGAATTTTTGTCAATGTAGTCACGCAAAAAACCACCGCTCCAAAATTTCAGCTCAAATTTTGTACAATATGCTAATTGAAAATTGTTTAATAAAAATGTATAATTGAAATTACGAATGACTTCGGTCATGAAAATTAAATTAAACGGAGGATTCAAAATGAGATTAAAGAAACTTTTGGCAGTTTTAGTAGTGTGTGCAATTGCGGCAGGCTTTATGGTGATTCCCGCAAGCGCAAAAATCGGAAACTCTAACTTCGGCTCAGGCGGACAAGACTGGTGCGCAAGACCTTTCCACGGCGAGAACGCTCATGACCTTACAAAAGAAGATACAATGAAAATCTTCGGCATTGAATTCATTATCAACGTTACAAGCCCGCTTGACGGCGGCTTTGGAGGACGTGTTGTAATTAATGACAACGTTGGCGGCTGGAGAACGGTTTCTGAGTGGGGTAACGACGGCGCAGATAAAGCTATTACGGCTACCTTAGTTGAAGGAACTACTTACAGCGTAAGATTCTGGAGCCGCACAGTTCAGTTATTCACAGCAGCAAATTGGGCTACAGAAAACGTTTATATTGAAATGTTAATCGCGAGCGACTGGGGCGATTTCAACGTTGTAAACCACAAATACCTTGACAACACCGGTGCAGAAATCGCAAGAGCAGGCGGCGGCACAACTGCTCCCGAACCTGAAAAACCTTCTGAACCCGCAGCTCCCGCAGCTATTGTTGAGTTTGACGGCACATACAAAACCTCCGACGCGCTGAATATCCTCAGAATCGCGGCAGGTCTTCTCGAAGCTACCGACGATATGAAAAAGGTTTATGACCTCAACGGCGACGGCGAAATCAACACAGCAGACGCTGTAATCATTCTCAGAATCGCGGCAGGCTTAATGGAAGCTCCCTGCCTTGACGATGATTGCGACGACGACCACGACCACTAAAATCTATACAGTTTTAAACCCCCGCCTAAGCGGGGGTTTATTTTTTATTCAAACAAGATTACATCACCCGAACCCCGGTGAAAAAGCTGTCCATGTAATATTTTACGGTTATATCAACCTCGCGCACAGCCTCGCCCGGCATACGACAGCTAATCATCAAGCCGTCACCAATGTAAATCCCGCCGAAAGCCGCCCGCTCGCCGTTATCGGAGAAGAAGACCAAATCTCCCGAAATAAGCTCCGAAATCGAACCGACCGCGTTGCCCATGACCGCCTGCTCTTGCAATCCGCGCGGGCTGTTGACGTAGCCGTTCTGCCGCAAAACGTAATGAATGAACCCCGAATTGTCGAAGCCCTCGTCGGGACTGCTTCCGCCGTCGTTAAACTCTACTCCGAGCAGGGACTGCGCCGTCAGCACTATTTGATTTTCCTCAAACGGTGAGACAATAAGCTCACTGTTCTTCTCGTCCGCAAGCGGCGCGCCCGCGCCGTTCTGCCGCTGAACGCGCTCGTTTTCCTTCAGGTTATCAGCGTTGTCCGAATTCGGCGCGGGGAATTCATACTCGCCGTATTCGCCGCGATTTCCGTGTTCGCTGCAACCCGCGAAAAGCAAAGCAACCGCTATTATTAATAAGATTTTTTTCATAAGTTACCTTTTTTATGGCTTCAATGACTTCAAAAAGTATGTCCTTTTTTACATTCTACCATATATTGTATTAAATTTCAAGTGTTTTTTGTTTACAATTTTATTACAAATTTCGACTTTATACAACTAAAGTCCCGTTTTGGCTGATTTCAAGCAGGAAAATCTGCTCTTCTCTGCCTGTATTTGCATTGATATACACTAAAACCTGCCGCCCGTCCTGCGAAACGCACCGGAATTCGTAGCAAAGCCGCTCGTTCATGCCGTCCGATGGAATTATGCAGAGCCTTGCGCTTTCTGTCGTAAGAAACGGCGAAACCCGCGCTCTCGCTTGCTCCGCGCTCAGTAGCGGTTCGTTTATTTCGCGCCCGTTCGGGTTGTGATTCACGAGCCAACCCCGCTTATCGACGCTTAAAATCTCGCCCGTATCCATAGCCACTGCAACCTTGATTAAATCCGTGTAAAGCGTGATGTCGCCCTGCTTTCCCGCAAAATTAATTATGCAGACGCCTCCCCGCGTTTCGTAATACGTTTCGATGATTTCCGTCACGCCGAGCTTTTCGAGGTAAATCTTCGCCGCGCGTGTGGCTTGTGAGGCTGATATTCTCTCGCTTTCGACGGCTCTGTAGCCCAGCATATAGCTTAAATGCCCTCCCGCTTTTGTTATCGCAATCGTCCTGCTCCCGTCCGCGAAAACATAAGAAGCCATTCTGCCGTCTTCCTCGGTCAGCAGTGTTAAGCCCTGTGCACCCGATATTCGCACTGCTTTTTCAAGAGCCGCTTCCTCGCTTATAATCCCTGCACCAATCAGCATTAACGGCTCTTTTTGCATTATATGGTCGGAAAAAGGTCCGTCATAAATCAGCATCGGATACTCCGCGAAAGTATCCTCAAGCTCCTTGAAGCCGTCGGTTACATCGGGCGGCGGTTCACCGCCGCTATCCCAAGCCTGCTCGGTCAGCAAAACCGCATAATCATAAAGCAATTTCAAGTTTTCGCGGTCTTCCGCGCTTATTTCCGCGCCGCCGAGAGCTAACGCCTTTGCGTAGTTCCCGACCTGCGACAAAAACTTATTCGTGTTAACAAGGTTCAAGTCCGAAAGCGGAAGCTGTGCTAAATTCGCTTTCGCCGCCGCAGTATCGTTGCCGAGCCGCACTGCAAGCTCGTTTAGGAACTCGTGAGAACCGCTGTACTGCGCTTTTAGGAGCGTATTTTTTATGTTCTCGAAGCTTCGGGAAAGCTCAGCAGCAGCGCGATTTTGGTTATTACGAAGCTCAAGCTTGACCTGCTCGGCTTCCGCAAAGCCTGTCAGCACCATAATCAAAAGCACTGTAATTATTGACGCTGTGAACGCAATTATACGCACAAAGGCGCGTTTTGAAATATTTAGCATTATAATATCCCCCATTTTTTCTATTTTTTCACAAAATTTTCTAAATATACTATTTGAAATTCACACGTTTTATGGTATAATGAAAATATGATATATTTTGATAACGCCGCTTCGACTCGCCCGTGCAGGGCGGCAGTCGAAGCCTTAAACCGCGCGCTTACTGATAATTACTCCAATCCGTCCTCGTTGCACAAGGGCGGGATTGAAGCTGAAAAAATTATCAACGCGGCGAAAAAAACTATTCTCTCGAAGCTTCCTGCAGGCGGCGACTTGGTTTTCACGTCGGGCGGAACGGAGAGCAATAACCTTGCGCTCTTCGGCTTAAAAGCCCCTAAAAACGAAAAACAGCGCAAAATTATAACAACCGCAATAGAGCACCCGTCAGTCGCCGAGCCGATTGCCGAAATCGAACGCTTCGGCTTCACGGGCTCGTCCTCGGTCAGTGTTCTGCGGCTTTCGCCCACAAAAAACCAGAGCCTTGAGGACAGAATCATCGAGGCTTTAGACCAAGATGTTCACCTTATAAGCGTCATGGCGGTTAATAACGAAACGGGCTTCATCATCGACACTGTGAAGCTTTACGAAGCTGTCAAGAGCAGAGTCCCGAATTGCATTGTGCATATCGACGCGGCGCAGGGGTTCATGAAGGTTCCTGTTAACGGCGATTTAATCAGTATCAGCGCGCATAAAATCCACGGAATCAAAGGCATCGGCGGGCTTTTTGTCCGCGACGGAATCCAAAAGCGTTTGAATCCGCGGATTCGCGGCGGCGGACAGCAAGGCGGCTTGCGCTCGGGAACAGAGCCGACGGCGCTGATTGCTTCTTTTGGCGCGGCAGTCGAGAATTTCACGTATAATCACCCGCATTTCACCGAACTTTCAGAGCATTTGGCGAAACTTTTGGAGAATTTCGACGGTGTTAATTATAGGCTGAACAGCAGAGCAGGCTCCGAAAGCCTGCCGCATATCGTGAATTTCTCGGTGAATGGCGTGAAAAGCGAGATTCTTCTGCACTATTTTGCGGAAAATGATATACTTATTTCGAGCGGCTCGGCTTGCGCAAGGAACAAAAAAAGCCGCACACTGCTCGACTTCGGCGTGACTGAAAAGGACGCAGATTCCGCACTGCGCCTAAGCTTCTCGGCAGAGAATACTATAGATGAAATTGAAATATTCGCTGAAATATTAAAAGCGGGAATAAATAGATTTAAACGGTAGGGGCGCGCAGTGCGCGTCCGTGGAGGATACATGGAAGTTTTCATGGCAAAATACGGCGAAATCGCCCTCAAAGGCAACAACAAGCGGCTCTTCGAGGAGCGCATGGTCAGAAATATAAAACACAGATTGAGCGGCTTAGGCGATTTTAAGTACAGCCGCGCGCAGTCCACGCTCTACATAACGCCGAAGTCGGAAACAGCAGATTTTAACGAAATCGAACGGCGATTGCTCACTGTCTTCGGAATCGGCGCGGTTCAGCGTTCGCTTGCTCTGCCGAAAAACTACGAAGAAATAGTTCGGCTCGGCGTACCTTACTTAGAAAAAGCCCTTGCAAACGCGAAAACCTTCAAGGTAGAAGCCAAGCGCGCCGACAAAACCTTTCCGATGAATTCAATGGAATTAATGAGGGAATTCGGCGGCGAAATTTGGGAAGCATATCAAAAGAAGCAGAAGCCTTTGGAGGTAGATTTGCACAATCCCGATGTTGTAGTCTATCTTGAAATCCGCGACACTCATGCTTACCTTTGCCCTAATAAGCTGCAAGGCGCGGGCGGAATTCCCGTAGGTGCTTCGGGGCGGGCATTAGTTCTGCTGTCGGGCGGAATCGACAGCCCTGTCGCCGCGTACATGATGGCAAAGCGCGGCATGACTCTCGATATGCTTCACTTTCAAAGTCCGCCGTATACCTCTGAGCGCGCGCTGATGAAGGTCGAAAGCTTATGCGAAAAGCTCGCTGAATACTGCGGCGAAATCAATCTGTACTGCGTGAATTTAACCGAAGCGCAGGAGGATATCCGCGACAACGCGCCCGAGGAATACATGACGGTTTTACTGCGGCGGGTTATGATGAAGATTGCCGCTAAGCTGAGCGCGAAAAATTACTGCTCAGCGATAATTACAGGCGAGAGCGTAGGGCAGGTCGCGAGCCAGACACCTGCCGCAATTATCTGTACGGACGACGCGTCGCCCCTGCCTGTTTACCGCCCTGTCATCGGCATGGATAAAATTGAAATAACTGCAATCGCGCGCAAAATCGGCACTTTTGACATTTCAACGCTGCCTTACGAGGACTGCTGTACGGTTTTCACGCCGCGCCGCCCTAAGCTCAAGCCTTTTTTAAGCGACATAAAAAAGCTCGAAGAACGCTTAAACGCTGATTTAATCGAGAATTTTATGGAAAAAACTACCATAAAAGCATTTTAAAGAGCGGAACTTATTAACAATATGCATTATAATCTTGACAAAACGGCACAAAATGTAGTACAATTATTACGTGAGAAGAAATTGACGCTCTGCACAGCCGAAAGCTGTACAGGCGGGCTTCTGTCGGGCGCAGTTACGGCGATTGCGGGAAGCTCGGAGGTTTTCAACCTCGGAATAGTCGCTTACGCCAACGAAATCAAAGAAAAAATGCTCGGCGTTAAGCCCGAAACGCTTGAAATTCATGGCGCAGTAAGCGCAGAGTGCGCCGCAGAAATGGCGGCAGGCGCACGAAAACTCGCGAAAAATTCCCCTCCGTGGAGGGGTGGACGCGAAGCGGACGGGGTGGTTGGAATCTCAATCACAGGCATCGCCGGTCCCGGCGGCGGAACGCCGCAAAAGCCCGTAGGAACAGTTTATTTCGCTTGCACTTGTGAAGAAAAAACTAATATTTTACACTTACAAATAAACAGCGATAACAGAGAATATATTCGCTTAGAATCAGTCAGGCAAGCATTAATTTTGATACTTAATACGATTCTGTAGGGAACTGCATTTCGGCGTTTTCTTTGGAAACCGCCATGCGTTCCGCGGAAATTAACGGAACGGATAAATCCGTTCCCTACAACGAGGAAATTTTATGGCAACAATAGCTTACAACACAAGACCGCGCCCGACAGGTATCTATGTCGACGGGAAAAAGCGCAATTTTTTCGTTCGCTTTATTATGCGTCTGCTCCCTTGGAAGGGCGACAGCAAGTTTGAAATGGGCAGAAAATGCGTGTTTCTGATTGCGCTGACCGCGCTGATTTACTTCGGCGGCTCAGAAGCGTATATTTTTCTGAACGACCATTATCAGCAAATCAAAATTGACCAAAAGTTAGAAGGGATTTTTAACCCTAACGTTTCTGATGAAATGCGCAATGAAGTCAACCGCGGCAGACAGCTCCCCATGCTTGACGAATATATTGAGCACTGGAGCTATAACAACGACTTAGTCGGGCATATTCTTATTCCCGATATGACCTCAAGCCTGCCCTACAGCGACCTCAACCGCCATGTCATGAACTACCTTGTCTACCAGCGCGTAGAGTACAATGACAGCGGAAGCAGAAGAATCGGGGATAACGAATATTATCTTAATCACAATTTCGACGGCGCAAGGAGCGCGGGCGGCTCAATCTTCGCGGACTACCGCCACGGCTTTGAGGACGACGGGGTTCTCCCGGGAAACACCGTGCTTTACGGGCATAATATCTACACGGGAAATATGTTTGCGAAGGTAGCGGATTATTACAAAGCCTACTACTACGGGCACGGTATTTCTTATTATCAAAAGCACCCGATTGTGCATTTTAATACGCTTTATGAGCGGCACGACTGGAAGATTTTCGCTGTTGTTTTATTCAACACGGACGAAAGATACGGCGAGGTTTATAACTATCACGTAGTTCACGAGTTCACAGACGCCGACCACTTTCACACTTATATTTTAGACATCATGGACAGAAGCGTTATTTTCACTGATGTTGACTTAGAATACGGCGACCATATTCTGACGCTTTCGACCTGCTTCTGGCCGCAAACGGAAGCTGAACGCGCGGTTGTTTTCGCGCGCAGAGTGCGCGACGGTGAAAGCTTGTTCGTTGATGTTGAAAAAGCGCATATTAACCGCCAGTTCCTGCCCTATGAATTACAAGCGAGAAGCTACGGAAGCAACTGGGTAGGCAGAGTTTGGGACTATGAAACTTATCTTTTAAGCTATGACGGTGATTAAAAGAAAGGAATGACGCGCATGGACGATATGATGCTTCAAGTTATATTAGACGAAGTAGAAAGCAAAAAAGCAGGCACGGCAGTAAAGCCGAAGCCCAAAGTGGAGCCCTACACAGTGGAGGTTCTGCCTGTTTTTGCTGACGATTCATATGAGCGGGTTTCCTTCGGGCGCAAGCGCGCAAAACTTTTAAAATCTCTTTTCCCCTCAAAAACAGACACCCCGTTTGAAATCGTGCGTAAGATAATCTTCGCCGTTTCGCTCGTGGTTGCAATCGTCTGTCTTTCGTTTATTTTCAGCCGTAATCTGCAGGGGCAGAAGCATAACGCTACATATCAGGAGGTACGCAGCGAGGTTGAACGCTCGGCTGAGCTGTTCGAGCTTTCGGGGCAGATTCACCTGCCTGCCGCCGCAACTCGCGAAATGCTCACGCAAGACCCCGAGGCTCTGCGCGCCTACGCTAATGAATTAGCTGAGGTTATCGACTTGCCGGCGGAGCGGATTCTTGAAATATTAATTGAAAGACCGGGGATTCTCCCGCAGTTTATCACTACATACGACAGGAATCACGACCTCGTCGGCTGGCTCAAAATCGATGATACAAAAATAGATTATCCCGTTTTGCAAAATCTTGAAGATAATCATTACTATTTGAAATATACGATTGACCATGTGCGGTCTGCTTACGGCTCGGTTTATGCAGATTGGCGCAATGCCTTCACCTCCGAAACGCGCCCCGACAACACGGTTCTTTACGCGCATAACATGAACGACGGCTCAATGTTCCACCCTGTAGTGCGTTATTATTCCTACTACTATGCGAACCCGGGGCATCTACGGCACTATACTGCGCACCCGATTGTCGAGTTCAGCACTTTATATGAGCATAATTATTATAAAGTCTTCGCTGCAATCTTTGTACATACCGAGGAAGATAAATACGACGATGTTTATGATTATTTCAGAAAGCGCAACTTCTCAAGCAGAGAAGAATTTTACGACTTCATGCAGAACATCATGGACAGGAGTTCGTTTTATACTGACGTAGACATTCAGTACGGCGACGAAATACTCACGCTCTCAACCTGCCACTATCCGCTCGGCGAGCAGGTAGACGCGCGCGTCGCGGTATTCGCACGCAGATTACGCGTGGGTGAAAGCCCCGACGGCTTCGACATTGACGCCGCATGGGTGAACCCCAGCCCGTTTTATTTCAAGCTTTGGTATCAAAGATTCGGCGGCGCGTGGGGCGGGAGAAACTGGGACACAAGCAAGGTTATCGGCTTAGACGAGTTCCTGCTTGAAAACCCCGAAGCAGACACAAGATTATATTATTTGCATTAAGGAGTAAAAATGCCGGAATTCGATAGACGACCCGTGAACAGAAAAAGACACGGCGGACGCAGAACAGTTGCAAGACGCAAGGAAAACATTGCCGTTTCGATTCTTCGCGGGCTTTTTCCGTGGAAGGGCGATAAGGGCGGCGATATAGTACGCAAATTAATCCTGCTCGGCTCATTAGCTCTGCTCATTTGGGCAGGTATGCAAATAGTGGATTATTACATTCTGCGCGACATACGCACCGACAGAGAGCGCGCAGAGCTCGTGAGAATCCGCATTGACTACGACAGCGAAGAATATCTGCTCATGCATATTCCCGGCTTCCCCCATGGCTCTGACCTTGTGGGCGAGCAGGTACAGGTAATCGGCGAGTATTTAGAGTTCTATGAAATGAACGACGACTTCGTGGGCTGGCTTGAAATTTACCCGATTGTGCAGTATCCTGTTTACCAGTACAGAGAGTATAACGAGGACGGCGTAAGAATAGGCAACAACGACTTTTACCTCAATCATAACCATGAAAGATGGCCCACTACAAACGGCACGATTTTCACTGACTGGGAGGGACGCTTCACCCCTGACGAACGCCCGCATACTACGATTGTTTACGGGCATAATCTGCAAACCAAAAACCTCTTTCAGCCGCTGTTAAATTATCGTCCGAATAATACCTCAAGCATGGACTCGTTTGAGTTTTTAAAGCTGAATCCTACTATAGTTTTCGATACGCTTTATGAGCGCGGAAACTATAAAATCTTCGCGGTAATTCAAACCAATGTCGAGCGGACGCAGGGCGATGTTTTCCACTACTGGGATTACGTTTATTTCAGAAACAAGCCGCATTTTGATAACTTTGTCGCGGATATTCTCGACATGAGTATGTATTATACCAACGTTGACATTGAGTACGGCGACGAGCTTTTAATGCTGTCCACCTGCGACTTCTCGGTCTTTTCCAACGGCGCGGATTCGAGCGTTCGGCTTGTTGTCGTGGCGCGGCGCGTCCGCGATAACGAGTTCGCGGGCTTTACCGAAGCGGAAATCGACGCCTTTATCGACAACCGCGGCGTCAACGAGGACGGTCAGCTGAACCGTAAAATGTTTGAAGCGTATTACAATCTGCGCTACCCTGCAGGCTGGGCAGGACGCAGCTGGGACCCGGATTATATTAAAGATTTCGATAATTATTAATAGAGGTTAAATTTTTATGAGCAATTCGTCATTAATCCGCTGTGCGGCGGCATTTTTAGTGCTGTCGGCATATATATGGCTGTTCGGAATCACCGGCGTAATCGAGGGTGATATGCCTCCGGCTTTCGCCGATGCGGGGCTTGAAACCCCGCGCACTTTGGATAACCCGCAAGAGCCGAGCGAAGAAGACGAGTTTTTAACAGGCACGAACCTCAGTATTAACCCCGCAAACGACCCGAAGCCAAGCTTCGCTGATTTGCCGGGCAGTGACTCGCCCGCGCTGAAAGAGGATTATAATATTTACGCGGATACAGTGCCTTTTCAGTTGACAGTGGATAGTGGACAGTTGACAGTTGAGACTGAGATTGTAACGCCGATTCCCGAAATAACGACGACGGCGGCTCCCGAAGTGACAACTGCGGCTTCGTCGCCTACACCTGAGCCTGTTGTAATTCCTGAAGTAACTACGACTGCTCCGCCTGTTGTCATTCCTGCACCCGAGCCCGAGCCTGAAGTAATTTCAAGCAACAACGAAACAGTCGCGAGTCCTGCGCTTGCACAGCGGCTTACTGTTCAAACCTCAAGCGGACAGGTATCGGACACCGCGCTCAATATCGTTTCGCGAATAGTGCAATTAGAAATCAACAGTTCCTTTCATGAGGAAGCAATAAAGGCGCAAGCCGTCGCGGCTTACACCTATGTTATGCACTATCAAAATCAAGGCGGCGTTGCGAACGCCGAGCTCGCTACAGCGGCTTCCGACAAAATAATCGGAATCGTCAGAGATGTTTTGGGGCAGGCGATTTATTATAACGGCGATTACATAGCGGCTGTTTATTACGCGTCCAGCGCGGGCTATACCTCGAGCTCCTCGAACGTCTGGGGCGGCGATATACCTTATTTGAGAAGCGTGCAGACTGCCTTTGACAAGGAGCACGACCCGAACTACGGACTGACTGCGACCTTCACCCCGACTGACATTAGAGTCGCGGTTCTCGAACGCACAGGAATTAATCTTACAGGCGACCCCGCTTCATGGCTGCAGGTTTTAAACCGCGTCGATACTGTATATGTGGGCGACATGACCGTCGGCGGACATTCGTCCTACACCGCGGCGAACGGGCAGGAAATTAAATTTACGGGCAGGCGTTTCCGCGACATAATAGGTACAATGAAGCTGCGCTCTGCCGCGTTTGATTTTACATACGACAGCGCGACCGAACGCTTTACCTTCACCACCTACGGCTACGGGCACGGCGTCGGACTCAGTCAAAACGGCGCGAATATATTAGCAAGACACCACGGATATGATTATAAGCAGATTTTGGCGTTTTATTATCCGGGGACGGTAATAAGGTAGGAAAATCAAAACCTCCGCGCAATGCGCGGAGGTTTTGATTTGTTTTATGAAAACTCTTTAAATTGCTTTTCAAAAATTTCAATTATTTTTGCGTCAAATTCTCGTCCCGGATTCACCCAGTCCCGCGTTTCAATTTTAAAATACTCAATAATTTCAGAATATATGATATAATTAAAATCGTAGCGATTAATTACGCCTAACGCGGAAGCGTCAATCTTTTCCAAAAGGTCATGAATTGCAATAGAAAAATCATCTAATTCTTCTGCTTCTTCTTCCGTAAAGCGATAAAGGCTACCTTGTCTATCTCTGTAGTATCTCCACTCTTCTTTGTCGCTTGCTATACTTTCGACTTGCTCTTTGCTGTGTGCCCATTCTTCTATTGCGTTCATTATCGACGAAACTTCATTAATGAATTGTGTCAGCTCTTTATCGGGAATGGGATATCTGCCGTCAGCCTCTGATACAACATCGTATACATCTCCATTGCGGTTTAAAAAATAAATCCAGCCGTCGCCTTTGTGCATGGGGGTTAATTCGCTGAATGAAATTAATGCTTTGCGTTCTTCGTCAAAAGCATAACGTTGAATTATAGTAATAATTTCTCCGCTTTTGATATCCCCGTGTAATACTTCAGTTACAAGAAACTGCCCTCTTGCAAAAGCGTCAACCACAACATCTTTCCCAAAATGTTCATTGTATTCATAACGAAATCCGGCATTTGCATCTTCTATAAATTCACCGATAACTGCTATGTCTGCGCTGTAATCTTCAAGAACTCCCGCGCCCCAATTTGCCGGCTCTAATAACTTTTGTAATGAGTTATAAACTATTCTGCTTGCCATTCCGGAAGTAGAAATAACTTCCGTGATTTCAAATGTACCGGCAATTGTATCTGAGAGAGTTTCTGTATTTGAGCAAGCTGTCAAAAATAACGCGAATATTAATATACTTATAATTATTATTTTTTTCATTTCTGTCACCTCCACCTTGCTGCTATATTGTTTTCATCGTGCGTTACTACCGTTGCAGATGTTGTTGCGCTCAAATCTGCAGCTTCCTGTCTCATCACTGCTAATGGACCGGATATATTGCTACAATTCGGATGTGACAGCCTAAAAACATGACCCACTTCATGAATAAATGTTTTTCTGGCACGCTCTGTTCGTATAGTAGCAGATACACCTCCGTCACCCCAAATGCTCGTACAATCGGTCATGCGAATTACTGCACTACTCCAATTACCCCATTCACCCGTGACATTGCCAAAACTGTCATAAGGCACTACTTCTCCTAACTTATTACTTGAGCCGTAATACCATGCTACAACATCAATATCCCGAGTAGCGGATGGTGCCGCACCTAAATGTATAACATTAGATATGTGTATCCTCGCCGGTGTGTGAAGGTTGTTCCATCCTCCACTTGTGGTAACGCTGTTGTAAACATTGAACGTAAGTATGGAGTTCATTGCGCTTGAATTAACCCCTATCCTAAGATTTGTTCCGCTATACCAAACAGTCCCTGTGTGGTATGAATTTGTACATGAGCTTGCCTGTATCATTCCTGCGCTAAGCAATATAATGCACGCCATAACGCAGGATATGATTTTTCTGAACTTCTTCATGTTTTTACCATCCTTTTTTAATTTTTCACAAACTGCATATGCTTCATGTAAGTCTATTATACCATAATTTTCCATAAATAATGTCGAAATATGAAAAATAATAAAAAATATTTTTATTGACAACCCGCAAACTTTATGCTATACTTTTAGAGTTGATTGGAGTTATGCGATGTATTGCTACAAATGCGGTTTGAAAATTGACGAAGCGGCTTTAGAGTGCGAGCACTGCGAAGCGAACACCGCGCACGTAATGATTCCGCGGTTTTACAAGGCGGGCGTTTTCCTTGGTATATGTATGCTTACGCCTGTACTGACGATTTTTTCGGTGTTTCTCGCAGGCTTATTGGATTCAATCGCTGTATATTTTATGATTATTTTCGGTATAATCGGCTTGCCGCTTGCAGTAAAAAGCAAGCGCAGGCTCGCAATCGCGCTTAACGCCGCGGGAATAATTATCTGGATTTTGCTTGTTATTACGCCGTTTTTCGCAGTTGAAAACGTCCACAACGAGCAGTATTTAGACAGAGAAGCGGTAGCCGAGGCTTTGGAAGCTTTCGTAAAATAAAATAATTCGCGGATATGGTGGAATTGGCAGACACGTACGGTTCAGGTACTAACGCGCATTTTCGGGCGAAAGCCCCTAAAACCCTGTATTTATGCGGGTTACACGAGAAACGAGATTTCAAATTTTACGAAAATGTCTGCCAGAAATACAAGGGTCGTGCAGACGAAAATATCAAATGCGGTTGTGGCGGAATGGCAGACGCGCCGGCTTCAGGTGCCGGTCCGAGTCAATCGGGTGGAGGTTCAAGTCCTCTCAGCCGCAGGTAAAGTATATAATCCGAACCACCCCGAATTGAAAATTATTGGGGAAGCGTTCGGATTTATGCTTTATATAAAATATCCGAACTTTAATTCCAAAAAGAAAGGCAACGGTAAAATACCGCTACCCTGTATAAAATAATAGTGGCGGACGGAAGCCTTTGCTCCCGTCCGCTATATCTATTACGCCGCTTGTGCGGCTTGATTAGCATTTTTAAGTTTCCATTCCTCGAATTCCCTTTTACCTTCTTCGCTTTCAAAATATTTTTGTATTTCCGGTAATAAACACCTCGCCAGTGATTCTATGGCTTCGGTGGGGATTTCGGTTATTATGTTGACTGCTTCTCTCGCAACGACCACCTCCTATGTTCATCATTATAACACATAAAATGCGATTTGTCAAGCATTTCCCAAAATTGGGATATTATTGGGATTTTACCAAAAAAACCTATATATGGGTTTTGCTAATATGATACTCTTGATACCCATGATACCCTTGGCTCTCATATTTATATGTTTTAAAATTTTCGTTGACTTTTATCGCAATATTTGGTATAATTAGACAAGTCAAAACATATTAACATACAAATTCAAAGTAAAAATGATAACCAAAGAAGTAAAATTTAATGATTTAAATTTACATTTTTGGTAGCATTTTTGTATTGATGAACCGTATAAACTAAACAAGAAACTTCGGTTTGCGAAAATAATATTATAGGAGATTCAATGTCTATGTTATATTTAAAACAGGCAATCAAAGATGGTTATGCTCACATAACAGGTATAGAGGGTAAACAAAAAATTACATATGTTTCTGCCGCCAATCATAGCGAACGTTTTGATGACCCGGAGGAAAAAGTCCGTGCAGAGGTGTGGGCAGAACTCATATATCATTATGAATATCCTGCAAACCGTATAAAAATAGAAGTTACTATCCCCGACCGTTTACCGACGGATAGAGCAGACATTGTTATATTTCGCGATGATGCTTGTAAACGACCTTTCGCTGTGGTTGAGTGCAAAAAGGAAGGTGTTTCTGATGCAGAGTTCAACCAAGCTATCGAACAGGGAGTGGGTAATGCAACTTGGGTAAAACTTCGTGCAGATTATGTTTTGATTGTTGCAGGTGCAACTCGTCGTGTTCTTGATGTTTCTGATAAATATGGGGCAATGGAACGCGATATTAATATTCTTGCTGACCTTCCTAAAGCATACGGTAAACCGCAAGAATTTCGATTTTATAAAGGTGATAAACATAACGATATTCAACCTGTATCGCGAGAAGACCTTATTTCTACCATAAAAAAATGCCACCAAACTCTTTGGGGTGGCGGACGTTTATCGCCACCCACAGCGTTCGGCGAATTATGCAAGTTAATCTTCGTAAAAATAAGCGATGAGCAAAAACCTCGAAAAAAAGGTGAACCTTACGAGTTTCAACTTAAAACATACGAACCTTCTTCTTCGCTTGCGAAAAGAATAAACAAATTATATGATGAGCAAAAGAAACGCGACCCCGAAGTTTTTACCGAATCAATTAAAGTTGATGACCGGGTTCTGCGTACTGTTGTTTCCCATCTTGAAAGCACCAATCTTAATAAAACCGACCTTGACGTTAAAGGAGTTGCATTTGAAAGGTTTATGGATAGCTTTTTCAAAGGTGATTTCGGACAATACTTCACACCTCGCCCTATCATAGAATTTTCAATTGATATGCTGAAGCCCGATAAAGACGATTTTGTTCTCGATACTTCGTGTGGTTCGGGTGGCTTTCTTTTGTATGCTTTGGATTGTATACGCAAGCAAGCCGATGAATACGCCGATAGAGATACAAAAGAACATTATAAATATTGGCATGATTTTGCTGAAAAACGATTATTCGGCATAGAAATTAACGATGAAATTGCTCGTGTTGCTAAAATGAATATGATTGTTCATGATGACGGACACACGAATGTTATTAGCTTTGATGCTCTCGAAAATATTGAGAAAATGACCGCACAAAATCGTGGATTTGCCCGTAATAAGTTTGATTTAATATTGACTAATCCGCCATTTGGTTCTCAAATAAATGCCGCTGAACGTCCTTATCTCGGCTCATTTGAACTTGGTAATACTTACGATAAAAAAGGAAAAGCTAAAGTTCGTAAAAATCAAAGCTCCGAAGTCCTTTTTATTGAGCGTATATGGGAATTTTTAAAATCTGACACAGGACGGGCGGCAATTGTTTTGCCCGACGGCATATTGACTAATAGCAGTATGCAATATGTTCGTGATTTTGTCCTTGAAAAGTTTCAACTGCTTGCCGTTGTAAGTTTACCACAAGCCGCATTTGCTCATTTTGGTGCAGGAGTTAAAGCCTCAGTTATATTCGTTCGCAAAAGGGGCGATAACGAAGTGGCGAGTGATTATGAAACAATCTTTATGGCAGCTCCCGAAAATATAGGATATGACGCAACGGGGCGTGAAAATGACAACTCGCAGTTACCCGAAGTTGTAAAACAGTTCGAGGAGTTTCAAAGGAATCCAAAACCTTTTTTTGTATGACCCCCGCCGCAGATGAACTATGTGTATTTGCGGTTAAGTCGGGGGAGATAGGGAAAAGGTTTGATGTAAGATATAATTTACCTAAACCCATTGAAAATGAAACAATAGGTAGCGTTTCGTTGGGGTCGTTGTGCTTGCGTGAAGCCGATTATGGCATATCAGCAACCGCAATAGAGCGAACCGACAAATCACAACCCAAATATATACGCATTACCGACTTTTCCGACAACGGAATAGAAGAAAAGCATACATTTACAACCGTTGCCGATTATTTGCCTAAACACGTTTTGAACGACAACGACATTTTGTTTGCACGAAGTGGAGCGACAGTTGGCAAAACATATCAACACAAAAAAACATTAGGGTTAGCTGTTTTTGCAGGGTACTGTATTCGATTTGTAATTGACCCTACGAAAGCTATACCCGAATATGTATATTGGTATACAAAAACACAAAAGTACGCAGAGTGGGTTCGCAAATCACAACGTCCGTCGGGGCAACCCAACATCAACAAAGAAGAATACAAATCTCTCGAAGTAGTTCTACCATCAAGAGAAACACAAACACGCCTTGCAACCGAAATGTCTATTGCTCTGAAAAAATATAATGAAAAACTCTGCAAAGCTGATGAGTTGCTTGAGGGGATAGACGGGTTTGTTTCGGAATTGATAGGTTTACCCTCAAAAAACAAAGTGAATAAAATATGCTTTGCAATAAAATATAAAAACTTAGATGGTGTCATAAGTGCAAAGCGTTATCAGAGTGTAAGCATAAATGAAAACATGGCTAAAATCATAAGTTATTGCAATATTATTGAAAACAAGGTAAATGTTAAAAATCTAAATGAAGAAATTGTCGATTGGATACGAATTGACGATTTATCTAATAAACCTTGGGAAATTGGAGAAGTCCGCACTTTATTTGCAAGCGAAATGGAGGGGTCTTTTTTCGTCGTCGAAACTGGCGATGTTCTTGTCGCGCGATTAGGACCAACTATATTAAATCAAAAAGTTGTTGTTGTTAATGAAACATATCGCAGAACATTGGCTTCAGCGGAATTTTTGGTGCTTCGATGTAAAGAAAACTGTTCCCCTACTGCGCTTATGTGGGTTATAAGGACAACATATTTTAAGGAACTTATGTATTCAAAAACTCGCGGCTCTACTCCAAGCCGTTATCGTTTGAATCGTGAGGATATGTTAAATTTAAAGTTACCTTTTTTATCGACAGAAACACAAAATTTTATCGTTTGCGAGGTAAAAAAACGTCGAGAAAAAGCTTTAACACTCAAACATGAAGCTGAAACAGAATGGGCGAACGCAAAAGAAAGGTTTGAAAAGGAACTGTTGGGAGGCTGAAAATAATGGCAAGTGTAAAAATATTTGGCACGATAGACCGTTGCTACGATGGCTTCTATGTATTTAGAGGTTTCGCACCTGCATCCACAATAGTTAAATATTCGGAAGCTGTAGGAGAGTATCAACGAACCGAGGACAAAGTTCACGTCGACAACATTAAAAAGTTTATCGAGGATGGGAAATCGGTTTACACTCCCGAAGTTACGTTAGCTTACAGAACAAATGATTGGTATGACAAAGAAATTAATCCCGACTTTTCGGAAGCAACGGGGGAGTTTGAGATTTTTAGACCAATAGATTATTTAACTAAGAGTCTACTTGAAAAGTCATCGCGTAAACCTGTTGAACTTGTTGATAAAGCAGGGGTCAAGTTTCTAAAATACAAAAGTTCAAGTTTCATAACAATGTTGTTACCCGAAACGCTTAACGCCAAGCCATTCAAACGCATTGACGGAAACCACCGTTTAATGGCTTTTGAGGAATTGGGGCATAGATTTAAGGGGGAAAATATTCCGTTTAGTATCATATTGCTCGAAAAATCGTCCGATGAACAACGTGCAAAACAATCAGAAATGACTATTTTTCACAACATAAATGCCAAAGCAAAACCTCTAACAGAAGTTGAGCAATGCAGGGGGTTATTAAACTTATTTGATGTTGATGAATTGCGTGATTTCGATGAGGCGTTCGCCATTACTAAAGAGTATTTGAACAGGCATGAAGAATTACCGTTAAGAAATATGAGTGCATTTTTTAAAGAAAAAGACGATGCAGTGCTTTTCTGTGTCAAATTTTTGCTTGACCGCAATATTGAAATTACAGCGGACAAATTAGCTGAAATTTTCTCAAAGCTGAACAACACGTACTTTGAAGATGTGTGCAAATTGCAAAAATGCGCTAATCGTTTTTCGATTGTGCCGTATGTTTATTATTCTCTTTCAGAGGATAAACCAAAAGTAAAATTGGATGCTTACACAACTTGGTTCATCAATAATAAACTATATAAACTAAAGAATTTTGACCCTGCGAGTATTATTAGAGTATTTGATAATATATTTGAAATAAGAAGAAAACAAATTTTTGTCGCTATGCCATTTATGGATTCTTTAGATTTTGTATTTGAAGCAATTGTAAGTGCGGTTGCAAAGATAAATAACGATAACGAAGGGCTTGATTTGCCTGCACCTGTACGCATTGACAAGCAGATTGTCGGATTTTCATATGATATTGTAGAAGAAATTCTTTTGAAAATCGAAAGTGCTGGGCTTTTAATAGCGGATTTAACAAACCAAAATGCGAATGTTTACTACGAAGCAGGCTTTGCTCAAGGGTTAATTAGGGCGAAATTAGGAGATTCTGCAAATATATTATATCTTATAAGCAACCCCAAAAAGCCAAACGAACCATTCGCAGAAACAAAATTTGATGTAGAACATTATAAAGTTATTCCTTATAAGAATGATGGAAATAGTGTTATTAAATTAGCACAAGACCTTGAGTGTGAACTAAAAGCTTTTTATGGAATTAATGGGGGTGTGAATGATGGCAATCAATAAAACCACAGAAATAAAAATTGACACGGCAAAGCCGCATACAATTAAAAAATTTGAATTGATTGAAAAATATGTGGAAGCGTGGACACATAAGGTTTTAAAGGGTACGAAGTGTAACGGGCTTGTATTCATCGACTGTATGTGCAACAGTGGTATTTATAACAATAATATTCTTGGAACACCTATTCGTGTTGCAAACTATTTTGCAAAAATCATGGAAAAGTATCCTACAAAAAAAGCGTGGCTATTGTTTAATGATTTAGATAGCAAAAAGATAGAACTTTTAAAAACACACCTGCCTGACAACACAAACAATCTACATATTGAAGCACGTGTTGGTGACGGCAATGAATTGTTAAAAGATGTTGCTTCTAAAATTGACCTCAAGAAAAACCTGCATTATTTGCTTATTTATGACCCTTATCATGCTGCTGTAAAGTGGGAAGCATTGTTGCCGTTTTTCCGCAATTGGGGGGAGGTCATTATAAATCATATGGTTTCTGATACAATTCGCGGAGCTTCACAGGCAAAAAGTGAGTCTGCTATAGAAAAATATGAACAAACCTATTTGTCGAACATCGAAGAATTACTCACGTTTGGTAATGACAGAAGTGCCTACGAAAAGCGTATTCGTGAAATAATAACTGCATTACGTGGTACGTCAAGCAAACCATATTACATTGCCTCATTCCCTTTTTTCAATACAACGAACGCATTGATATATAATCTTCTCCATTGTAGTGGAAATATCGAAGGGTTTAAGTTATTTAAGTCAACTGCTTGGAAAACATTTGGCGATAAATCTTCATCAAAAACGGCAAATGCAAATATGCAACTCGTATTGGATGTTGGCGATGATATTTCTGTTGATGAATTGAAAACAGTAAAAGACGAAAACTGCTATTTTGTCAAAGACATTGCAGAATATTTGTATGCAAAGTTCAAAGAATACTCGGAAATACCTCTCGAAGATATGTGGAGGGTATTAGACGAACACCCAATATTTCCATCTGATGGTTATAGAAACGAAATTAAGAAAGAACTAAAAAATATTTATGGGTATGTAGAATCAAAGCAAACCCTCGTTAAGAGGGGTGCGATATGAATAAAACTCTTGGCTGTATAGAACGCAAAACCCTCCTGTATAAAACCGGAGTAGAGTACGGAGATTATACGCTCAACCATGTTCAAGGCTGTTCTCATGGGTGTAAATATCCATGCTATGCTTTCCTGTTGGCTAAACGATTTGGTAAAGTAAAAACCTATGAAGAATGGATAGAACCTAAAATTGTTACAAACGCACATGAACTCTTGGAAAAAGAAATCCCGAAGTTAAAACAAAGAATAGAATCTGTTCATTTATGTTTCACTACCGACCCATTCATGTACGGTTATGATGATATATGCAAAATGAGTTTTAAAATTATATCCACGCTGAACAAATCGGGAATTAAATGCACAGCTCTGACAAAAGGATTGCTTCCGTTGGAATTAGCCGACTTATCCGATGAAAACGAATATGGCATAACCTTAATTTCGTTAGATGAAAAATTTCGAGAACGCATAGAACCCGGTGCGGTGTCATACGTTGAAAGAATAAAGCGGTTGTGGGAATTGCATGAACGTGGGTGTAAAACATGGGTTAGTATTGAACCTTACCCTACACCCAATATTATTGAGCAAGAATTAAACGAAATACTGGAAGCGGTTTCTTTCGTTGATAAGATAATTTTTGGACGAACCAATTATAATAAAGAGATTTCAAGCTATAAAAAGCATAAGGCTTTTTATAATGAATTAAGCGAGGTAGTAATTGAGTTTTGCCTTGAAAATGATATTGCCTATCATATTAAAGATGGAACGCAAACACCTTGTATGATATGTTCTGTTTAAACTCTTGAATAAAAAATTGTCTTTTGCGGTAGCGATTGGGTAGAATAGCAAGCAACGCAAAATGATACCATTTTGCAAAAAGCAAGCATGACACAATGGTACCCTTTGTGTCAAACTGCTTCGCTTTTGCTTGTTGGGTTGCACCCAAACCCCTGCAATCGCTTCGCTCGGTGCTATGCACGTATTTGAAAAATAAATTTAATATTGCCGATTATAGGGTTGACAAATACCACATAATCGGCTATAATGTTATTATCGAAACATGGAGGTTGGTACATGAAAATTGTAGCTGAAAGAATGAAAGCGTTGAGGAAAGGCACAATGCTTTCTCAAAAAGAACTTGCAGAAAAAGTTGGATTAACTCAATCAGGGATTAATCGTTATGAGAATAATCAAGCGGAAGCTTCGTATAAAACTATGTTGGTGTATGCAGATTTGTTTGATGTTTCTCTCGATTATTTATACGGGCGAACGGACAAGCCCGAGGGGAAGCTGTACGATTTTAAACCAAAGATTGAAGATAACGAGGACATGAAGCGGTTTATCGAAATGTGCTTTGACCCGAACTCGCCTATGAGCGGTAAGTTGAAAGATACTTTGTTGCAAATGATGAAAGGCGGTGTTGAATGAAAGCTGTATTATACTGTCGTTATAGTTCCGATAATCAACGGGAAGAAAGTATCGAGGGGCAAATCCGTGAATCGAGAGAATATGCCGAACGAAAAGGGATGACGATTTTTGGGACATATATTGACCGTGCATTGTCGGCAAAAACCGATAATCGTCCACAATTTCAAAAAATGATTAAAGATAGCGCAAAAGGTCTTTTCGATGTGATTATAGTTTGGAAATTAGATAGATTTGCGAGAAACCGTTACGATTCGGCACATTATAAAGCCATTCTCCGCAAGAACGGTGTTAAAGTTGTTTCGGCAACCGAGCCAATTTCAGAAGATGCAACAGGCATACTTTTAGAATCACTTCTTGAGGGTTATGCAGAATTTTATTCAGCCGAATTGAGCGAAAAAGTCAAGCGTGGTCAAACCGAAAATGCGCTTAAATGTAAATGGAATAATGGAAGTTTTCCTGTTGGTTATGTGATTGACGAAGAAAGAAAGTTGCAGATTGACCCGTTGACTTCACCTATTATTCTTGAAGCATTTAAGAAATATAGCGAGGGTGATAAAATAGTTAATATTGTAAAATTCCTCGCCGATAAAGGTGTTAGGCATTGTCGAGGCGGCACACTTCGTATAGATGCAGTTCAAAGAATGTTCAAAAATCGTGTGTACATCGGGGAATATAAATACAGCACACATATTATTCCCGGCGGTGTTCCGCAGTTAGTTCCGCTTGATTTATTTGAACAAGTACAGGAACAAATGGCAAAAAATAAAAAAGCCCCTGCTCGGTTTAAAGCAGAGGACGACTATCTTCTAACAACTAAGCTTTTATGCGGAAAATGTGGAGCGTTTATGGTTGGGGAAAGCGGTACAAGTCGCACGATGAAAGTCCATCGCTATTATAAATGCGTGACGGCAAAGAAACGGAAAGGTTGCAATAAAAAGTCGGCACAAAAGGATTGGATTATGATTTGTAAAAATCGTGAGCCGCTTTTCTATTACAACAAATACAACAAAAATCATATTTAAGAAAGTGAGGACATTACTATGGCAAAATCATTAGAGCAACAAATCATTGACAAGAACGAGCAAATGCAGAAACTAAAAAACGAGCAGAGGAAACTTCTTCAAAAGCAAAAGGCAGAAGCCGAAAAAGCTAAAAAGCAACGGCTGTTTAATCGGGGTGTGTATCTCGAAAAAATAGCCCCGCATATTTCGGGAATGTCGGAAACGGAATATGAGAAATACATGGATAAAATCACATTCCCCGAAATAAAACTTGCACCACCACCCGCAGAAATGCAGGGTGGTATTTTGACGGAGGGAGGTGACGAAAATGACACAGAAAATGACGAGGAATAAACCCGACACAGAATTATATCTCCCGCACGAATTATTTAATACGCTGATGACTGCACTCGATTTTTTTATCGCAAGTGAGAAAATAATCGGTGAAACTACACAGAGTAAACAGGCTATCCGTCTGAAAGAAAAAATCCTCACGCACAGCAGAGTTTTCAACTACGAGGGTGACGAAAACGCTTCGATTTATTTTTACGGTGTCGAACCCGCCGTGATTATGAAACTGCTGACGATTTATATAAATCGTGGTGAGGAAATTATTCCGCTTGATTACTTCTCAAAACTGAAAAAGAGAAGAAATAAAAGTGCGGAATCGCAACAGTAGCAGGGGTTCGGGTTCTCCCGACACTTCGGAGAAGTGAAAGCGGGT
>WQYC01000025.1 GCA_009781425.1 Oscillospiraceae bacterium | reverse complement strand
GAACACGCGCGGAAAAGCCGCGGCGAATCACCGATTTCAACCGTGCAGATTCCGCACGAGCCGAATACTTCGACGCGCTCGTCGTGGCACAAAGTCGGGATTTCGATGTTATTTTCCTGCGCGATTTGTAAAATTGTTTTGCCTTTTTCTGCGCTAATTTCAAGGTTATTTATTTTTAATTTTATCATTCAATAATCACCGCCTCAAACTTGCATAAACTCGCACACAAACCGCATTTCGTGCATTTTTCATTGTCAATTACAAAGTCGTTAATTGCGCTCACCGCGCATTTTTTCACGCATAAATTGCATTTTTTGCACTTACTCAAATCAATAGAATAAGTCAGCAGTTTTTTGCAGCTTTTCGCTGTACATTTTTTATTTTTGATGTGGTCTTCGTATTCGTTTCTGAAATATTTTATAGTCGTTAAAACGGGATTCGGCGCGGTTTGACCGAGCGCGCAGAGCGAGCCTGCTTTGATTTCTTCGCTTAATTCTTCGAGCAATTCGATGTCATTTTCACGTCCGTCACCTGCGCAAATCCGCTCAAGAATTTCGAGCAATCTACGGTTGCCGACTCTGCAGTGCGCGCATTTTCCGCAGCTTTCTTTGCAGGTGAAATCAAGGAAAAACCGCGCCATGTCTACCATGCACGAGCCTTCGTCCATGACGACCATGCCGCCCGAGCCCATAATCGCGCCTGTCTCAGCGAGCGATTTATAATCGATTTTTGTATCCTGCAGACTCGCGGGAATACAGCCGCCCGACGGTCCGCCAAGCTGAACTGCCTTAAAGCTTTTGCCGCCCTGAATTCCTCCGCCTATATCAAACACAACATCGCGAATCGTACAGCCCATTGGCACTTCAGCGAGTCCGCCTTTCGCGATTTTCCCCGTAAGCGCAAAAACCTTTGTGTTCGCCGCGCCGTCATTGCGGATAATCCACGGGACATTCGCAAAGGTTTCGACGTTATTTATATTGCTCGGCTTACCCCAAAAGCCTTTCTCGGCGGGGAACGGCGGCTTCAGCCGCGGCATTCCGCGCTCGCCCTCAAGCGAGGCTATCAGCGCGGTTTCTTCACCGCAGATGAATGCTCCTGCACCTGCTTTAATTTTTATGTCGAATTTTTCGCCCAAATAACCGCGTTCACGCGCTTGCTCAATCGCAATTTCGAGCCGCTTGATTGCGAGTGGATACTCGGCGCGAACGTAGATTATACCCTCATCTGCGCCAATTGCGTGAGCGCAGATTAACATTCCCTCAAGAATCGAATGAGGGTCGCCCTCAAGAATCGCTCTGTCCATAAATGCGCCGGGGTCGCCCTCGTCGGCGTTACAGATTACATATTTTTTGTTGCCGACAGAATCGCGAGCCGCTTGCCATTTAAACCAAGTCGGGAAGCCTGCGCCGCCGCGCCCTGCGAGCCCCGAAGCCTTGACCTTTTCTATTACTTGCTCGGGCGTTAAGGTCAGCGGCTGATAACCGCCGCGTTTAATATACTCGTCGATGTTTTCGGGGTTAATTATGCCACAGTTGCGGAGTGCGATTTTGTTTTTATCCGCTTCTTCGGACGCGCAATGCGCGCCCCTACCAGATAAAATTTCATCAATCATTTCTGCACTGACTTGCGTATAAATTTTGCCGTCAATTTCAACAATCGGTTCTAAATAACACATACCATTACAGCCCACAGGTGCAGGCTGTAAGCCGTTTTCCGTAAGCTTCGCGAATATTTCACCCGCGCCCGCGGCAATGCCGCACGAACCCATTCCTACTCTAATATTCATCAATCCACCTCCGGTGGCGGTGCGCCGGGGACGGCGCACCCTACATATTCATCTAAAATTTTAACTGTGCTTTCGCGTGTAAGTTTCCCGTAGGTTTTATCGCCAATCATCATCGCAGGCGCAAGGCTGCAGCAGCCGAGGCACGCGACGTTGTTGTAGGTGAACAAGCCGTCAGCGGTAATTTCGCCTTCCTCAACCTTCAAATGCTCACGAATCGCCGCTTCAATTTCCGCAGAGCCGTTAACGTGGCAAGCCGTACCCTGACAGAGCAGAATCAGATTCTTGCCTATCGGCTTATCGCGGAACTGCGCGTAAAACGTCGCTACGCCTATGACTTTTGCGAGCGTTATCCCTGTTTCTTCTGCGATTCTTTCAAGCGTCTCGCGGGAAAGCCAGCCACTTTCCTCCTGCGCTTTTTGCAGTATTGCGATTAGGTTTTCGTTGTTATTGTTGCAGTTGCAGTTCATTTTAGCTCCTTACGGGCGGATATAAAATCCGCCCCTACTTTACGAATACAAATGAAATTAATTCAAACAAGTTTCTGCCATCGAACATATCCTTGAACCAGCCGCCGAAGCAGTGCTCAACTACGAAATAAACCGCGTGCCGCCCTGTTACGCTCGTGACCGCCGCGCTGTACTGACCGTCATTCATGCCGATTTCAAGTGTGCCTAAGCTTGCACCTCGCTCTAAGTCGGGGTCGTCAAGCATAAGTGTAATCTTCGATTTACAACCCGTGCCTTTTACATCGGCGATAAATTCCATCGTCTTGCTTGAAAAATCCTCGCCAAAATCGAAGTATTTATACCCTATGACAGTGCCGCTTTTTATATTCGTGATATATCTTTCAAATACGTTTTTCTCGGTTATGAGCGGCTTTTCTCCTGTTAAATAGCAGGCGATTTCAGCTGGCGTGATTTTATAAGGGTTCAGCGATTCTTCAAAGCCGAGCGAGGTCATTTCAACCTGCGGAATTGAACCGTCGGGAAGGATTTCAATCCGCTCAACGCAGGCTCTGCGCGACATAATAGTCCCGTTAGTCATGCGGTGGTAAAAAATATACCACTGGTCTTTTATTTTGCAAATCGAGCCGTGGTCATTACCGCCGGGATAATTATCAGCGTTGTCAACGATAATCCCGCGGAACTCGAAAGGTCCTGTCGGCGACTTGCTCGTCGCGTAAACTAAGCGGCTGCCCGGATTCGGCGAGTAAATCATGTAATAAACATCGCCGACCTTGCGCGGTGAGCAGGCTTCAAAGAACCTGTGCGGCTCTTCAACAGGGATAATATCGTCGATGTAAGTCCCATCAATCACCTCGTACATATTATCGGCGTTTAATTCCGCCATAAACGACTTCTCAAAGCCGCAGTAGACGTAAACTCTGCCGTCGTCGTCAACAAGCGTGCCGGGGTCAATGAACCAGCCGTTGTTGCAGAATTCGTCGCCGCGCCCCTCGGGAATATTATATTTATACTGCGAAATCAGCTTAAAGGGGCCTTCGGGCTTATCGCTCACTGCGACACAGCCCTTTGCGTCCATAATGTAGGCGTAAAGGTAGTATTTACCGTCCTTTTCAACAACATCAGGCGCGAACAGCGCGTTTTTAACGCCGTCAGTCCAGTCGGTGTCGCTCGGGTGGTCGCGGTCAGCCTGCGTGTGAAACGCGTCACCGTGGCAAACCCAGTCGTTTAAATTATCAACAGACGCGCTCCAGACCTTCAGCTTGAAGTCGCAGAAGCTGTCTGAGCCTGCGTTATCGTGCGAACCGTAGATATAGACACGGTCGCCGAAAAGGCGCGGTTCTCCGTCGGGAATGTACTCGTGTAAGGGTAAGTAGGGATTAGGCATGATAGTCCTCCTGTTTATTTGTAGGGAACGGATTAATCCGTTCCGTTTCGGAACGCATAAATGCGTTCCCTACATTTTTAGTAATTCGTGTTTTATGTCCCATAATTTTTGCGATAAGTCTACATAATACTTATGCGGATACTCGAAGCGTTTCATCTCGTCCCAAAGAAGATTTACCTGTGTTTCGCAGTAACTGCGAATTTGTGCAAGAGTAGGCAAATTGTAAATTAATTCGCCGTTTTTAATTACAGGAACCTGCAGTTCCTTTGCGGTGAAATTTGTGAGCGTTTTGGTTTTCCATGTCGCGTTCGGGTCAAAGAGAATATGCGGCTTGCTCTCGTCGATGATTTCATCGTAAACGCAGAGCTCGTCTGCGATTGCCATGCCTGTTTCGTTGTCAAAAAGCCTGTATAGCTTCTTGAAATGCGGCACGGGAATCTTCGCAATATTTTCACTTACTTTGATTTTAGGAACGATTTCGCCCGCTTCATTTTCAAGCGCGACTAACTTATAAACGCCGCCGAAAACAGGGTCGCTCTTAGCTGTAATCAGCCGTTCGCCCACGCCGAAAACATCAACCGCCGCACCCTGCATAATTAAATCGCGTATAAGATATTCGTCAAACGAGTTTGACGCGACGATTTTACAATTATGCAAGCCCGCCTCATCAAGCATTTTACGCGCTTTTTTTGAAATATATGATATATCGCCCGAATCTAAGCGAATCGCGAAGTCGCTGATTCCTTGCGGAACAAGCACTTCTTTAAACGCGCGAATTGCGTTCGGGACGCCACTTTTCAGCGTGTTGTAGGTATCCGCAAGCAGAACCGCGTTGTTCGGGTAAAGCTCGCAAAAAGTTTTGAACGCTTCGTATTCCGTGTCGAACATCTGCACCCACGAGTGCGCCATTGTTCCGCTCGCAGGCACGCCGTAAAGCTCGTCTGTGAGCGTGCAGCTCGTCCCCGCGCAACCGCCGATATACGCCGCCCGCGCGCCCATAACCGCGCCGTCCGCGCCCTGCGCCCTGCGCGAGCCGAATTCTAACACAGCGCGCCCTGCCGCCGCTCTGACAATGCGATTGGCTTTTGTCGCAATCAGCGACTGATGGTTCAAGGCGAGCAGAATATAAGTTTCAATCAACTGCGCCTCTATAGCAGGCGCACATACGGTCATAAGAGGCGTATTCGCGAAAACCGGAGTGCCCTCCGGTACAGCGTAAACATCGCCTGTGAAGCGGAAATTCTTCAAATACGTCAAAAAATCCTCGTCAAAAAGATTTTTTGAGCGCAGATAAGAAATATTTTCATCGGTGAATTTCAGCTGCTCTATGTAGCGCACAGCCTGCTCAAGCCCCGCCGCGATTGCGAAGCCGCCGTTATCGGGGACAGCACGGAAAAATACGTCGAAGTAGGCTTTTTTCTTATATAATCCGCTTTTTAAATAGCCGCCCGCCATCGTGAATTCATAGAAGTCCGCGAGCATTGATAAATTTGTGTTTTTCATGCTTACCTCTGAAAAAAATACTTGACAAGAAATTTATTTTATGTTATAATGTTGTTTGTTCGTTAATAGTTGCACCTTTAGCTCAGTTGGTTAGAGCTCCCGGCTCATAACCGGTAGGTCCGGGGTTCGAGTCCCTGAAGGTGCATAAAAAGGACAAGCCTTGTATTCTCGGGGCTTGTCCTGTTTTTATTCATAAAAGAATTTTCGCGATCCGGAAGGGACTCGAACCCTCGACCTCCAGCGTGACAGGCTGGCGTTCTAACCAACTGAACTACCGGACCATTTTGGGGAATCATGGGAGTAACAGGGCTCGAACCTGTGACCTCCTGCTTGTAAGGCAGATGCTCTCCCAGCTGAGCTATACTCCCGCTTGAGTCCCCATTGCTGTCACTTTTAGCCGACAGCTATTATATTATACACTTTTGAATGTGCCTTGTCAAGTGTTTAACCAAAATTTTTTAAAATTATTTCAAATTTCCATTTCTGTAATTAATTGCATAAAAGAAAAACCCTTATTTACCTTGACAAACAAAGGGTTTTTTGGTATCATATGTTTAGCACAGCTAACTAATTCACAAGAAAAAATCGGTGAAAAGCCGAACGTTATTGGAGGATAAGATGAAAAAATCTCTTAGACTGACATTAATAACGGGCATAATTCTCGCGCTTTTAGTTTCTGCGACCGGCATTACAGCCTCGGCGTCCTGCCCGCTGACAAGCTTTTTTAACAGAGCGGCAGGAGGAAGCTCAGGAAGCCCCTTCGGGAATTTCGCTTCCTTCTTCGGAAACAGAAGCGCAAATACTAACGTAAACGCAGGCGGCTGTCCGATTACAAACCTTCTGCGGGGCAACCTGGGATTCTTCGGAAACGCAAACGGAAATAACATCACGGCGAATAATCCCCCGGCTACCAACAATTGTAACGCAAACAATTCCTGCACAACCAACAATTGTAACGCAAATAATACCTGCACGACCGGTTCTTGCCAACCCGCGCCTGTTCAGCCGGTACAACCAATTCAGCCGCCTGAACCCGAGCCACTTCCCGCAGTCTGCTCTACATATGCCGAGGAGGTTTTGAATCTCGTCAACGAAGCAAGAACAAGCAGAGGGCTCTCCGCGCTTCAGCTTGACGAAGACCTCTGCGCTGCCGCCGAGGTGCGCGCTGAGGAGGTTCTGCGCCGCTTCTCGCACACCCGCCCCGACGGTACGAGCTGCTTCACTGTTCTGCGTGATTTCGGTATCGGCTACAGAGTCTGCGGCGAAAATATCGCGAAGGGCTTCAAAGACGCGCAGTCCGTGGTAAATGCATGGATGAATTCCTCGGGACACCGCGCGAATATCCTCAATCCGAATTACACGCACATGGGCGTGGGTAAGAGCGGAACGGGCTGGGGGCAGTTGTTTATCGGCTAATTATTACAATTAAATTACAGAATCGCTCTCCCCGTTGACTTTGCTTTATAATCTGTGTATTATTAAAGTAACAGCTTGACGGGGAGGGTTATTTATGAAAAAATTGATGGCTTTATTACTCGCGGTAATATTTTTGTTTACGGCTTGCGGGAGCGAAAATATATCGGAAGCTCCCGAGACTCACGAAGGGGAAGCTCTGCTTGAAATTGAAGCTGAAGAGCCGCTTGACATTGAAACCGCACCTGAGACGGAACCTGCACCTGCACCTGAACCCGAGCCTGAACCGAAAGAACTCGTCATTGACGAGCGTGAATTTTTCCTGTATGAACGCTCCGAAAATCCCGCATGGCAGGAAGAACTCGCTGAGGATATAAAACGCGCATTTGTTGAGAAAGATGTTGAGTATTTGAGTGAGATTTTCGGTGATTACAGCAAGCAGGGTTTTGATTTTGTAAGCGAACTTGATTTCGCGGAATTTGATATAGTTTATGTCCATACAGATGACGGACGTCATACCATGTACGTTGACAGAAGAATATGGACTTTTGTCTTTTACATAACTGTCGAAGACGGCGAAGACGACATTTTCACGCGCGGCGGACGCGAATGGGAATTGCAAATTAAAGACAATCATTCATGGTCGCCGATACAACAATTCACGCCGATAGGTACAAAAATATTCGGATATTGGAATCTAACTGAACACAATGAATATGCTCAAATGTGCGCCTTGTTTTCAAGCAATTTTGATGTTTTTGAAACTATAAACGATTTTAACTTAATAAGAGAAAGACGGAACTGGTCTGACAATAGTTTTCATACTCGCTTACATTTTGCTCTCAAAAGGATTGAAGAGCTTCAAGGAAACGAGGATTCATGGGAAGGCTGGCAAATGCCGACTGATTATGTGATTGACAGAGCCGCATATACCTTCGGAATAACCAATATTAACCGCGAAGCTCTCGATGAGTATGAAGTTCCCGCGCGCGGTTGGTTCTGGCATTATCCGGTATTCGTTTCAGAGAAAACAACAGATACGGGCGTGGAAATTATCCTTGATTACTATGGCGATTACGGCTATCTCCTCCTCGCGAAGACAATGAAATATACGCTTGAACTCGGAGATGAGGGTGTTAAATTTATTTCTGTGGAATGTCTTTTCTCTGACGATATATTAATTCTGCCTACCGACAGTGTGTGAGTAGTAAAACCTCCCGCCTTTTGAAAAGCGGGAGGTTTGTATTAATTATTTTTCTACGCCTTAAAAGCCTCGCTAATCGCCACCGCACAAGCCACCGTCGCACCTACCATCGGGTTATTCCCCATACCGATAAGCCCCATCATTTCAACGTGCGCAGGAACGCTCGAGCTGCCCGCGAATTGTGCATCGCCGTGCATACGTCCCATCGAGTCAGTCATGCCGTAGGAAGCAGGGCCTGCCGCCATATTATCGGCGTGAAGCGTTCTGCCTGTTCCGCCGCCGCTTGCCACAGAGAAGTACTTCTTATCGTGCTCTGTCGCCCATTTTTTGTAAGTTCCTGCAACAAGGTGCTGGAATCTCGTGGGGTTCGTAGAGTTGCCTGTAATGCTGACTTCCACGGATTCTTTCTTCATTACTGCAACGCCCTCGCAAACATCGTCACAGCCGTAAACCTTTACTTTTGCCTTGTCGCCATCGGAGAAAGCGATTTCTTTCACGATTTTAAGATTATCGCTCGGAATGTCATACTCGGTTTCAACGTAGGTAAAGCCGTTGATTCTCGAAATAATATAAGCCGCGTCTTTTCCTAAGCCGTTAAGAATAACTCTGAGCGGTTCTTTGCGGGCTTTGTTGGCGGTTCTGGCAATGCCGATTGCGCCCTCTGCCGCCGCGAAGCTCTCGTGTCCCGCTAAGAAGCAGAAGCACTTATTTTCTTCTTCGAGAAGCATTGCGCCTAAGTTTCCGTGACCTAAGCCCACGTCGCGGTTTTCCGCGACCGAGCCGGGAATACAAAACGCCTGCAAGCCTATGCCGATTGTAGCCGCGGCTTCTGCGGCGTTGGTTTTGCCTGTTTTAACTGCGATTGCAGTGCCGAGCGTGTACGCCCAGGTTGCGTTCTCGAATGCAATAGGCTGAACGCCTTTGACGATTTCTTCTACGTTTATGCCTTTTTCGAGACATAAATCGCGCGCCGCTTCAAGGCTTGCTATGCCGTATTCTTTAAGACAAGCGTCGATTTTGCTTTGTCTTCTGTTCTGACCTTCAAATTTTATGTTTGACATGGAATTTTTCCTTTCGTATTTTTAATGCTCACTCAGTCGGTTCTTCGGGAATCAAAAGAGCGAGTACAATGTAAGCAATCAAGCCTACGCCCGAAACAACAGCGATAACCCGCACTAAGGTGGTGTTAATCCCGGTATACTCGGCGATACCGCCGCAAACGCCCGCTAATATTTTGTTGGTTTTTGAGCGATAAAGTTTTTTCTGTTCCATAATAATTTTCCCTTTCGTAACTAAAATTTAATTTTTTAATTGTTAACTGTTAATTGTTAAATGCTCGTTATTCTTCGCGCGGGTCAATGTACTTGACCGCGTCGCTGTATCTGCCGTATGTGCCGATATTCGCTTTGTAAGCCTCGTCGGGGCTTTTCCCTTTGCGAATCTGCTCTAACATCTGCCCTACCTTTACGAACTCGTAGCCGATGATTTCGCCGTTTTTATCGAGTCCGAGCTTATTAATGTAGCCCTCTGCCATTTCCATGTAGCGGACGCCTTTTGCGCCTGTCGAGAATATTGTCCCTACCTGCGAGCGTAAGCCCTTGCCTAAGTCCTCAAGCCCTGCACCGATTGGAAGTCCGCCTTCGGAGAACGCTGTCTGCGAACGTCCGTAAATAATCTGGAGGAATAATTCTCTCATAGCAACGTTAATAGCGTCGCAGACTAAGTCTGTGTTCATGGCTTCGAGAATAGTTTTCCCGGGCATGATTTCTCCCGCCATAGCCGCCGAGTGCGTCATGCCGGAGCAGCCCAGCGTTTCAATCAACGCTTCCTCAATTATGCCGTTTTTGACATTTAATGTCAGCTTACAGCAGCCCTGCTGAGGCGCGCACCAGCCTACGCCGTGCGTAAGCCCGCTTATGTCCTTGATTTCATATGCCTTTGTCCACTTTCCTTCTTGAGGAATCGGCGCAGGCCCGTGGCTCGCACCCTTAGCGACCACGCACATTTGCTCTACTTCGTGTGAATATAACATTCGTTCAGTGTCCTTTCCTGTAAAATTTTTCTTGTCCTTTAAGTATACACTATTGAAAAAAATAATACAAGTGTTTTTTTGCTTTTTTATCTTTTTTGACCTTTTTGAAGCGTAACCTTATTATGTAAATTCGTTCGTCGTTTTGCACAATTCTCTGTATTTCGAGCCGAAATCTATTGACAAATAAATAAACTTGTGATATATTGGACTTTAAGCGGGCAAATTTTTCAAGTATACTTTTGAAAGCTTGAAAGCCTTGCCTTGTAAATGTAAATTAAAAATTACCGGAGGAAATTTTATGAAAACCAGAACAAAAAAGGCGTCATTTTGGGCGTTAATTATCAGTGTACTTATGCTTACGGCTCTGCTCCCGATGGGAACAGCTTTCGCGGCAACTGAAACCTTCAACGCGCAGTTCGCCGCACAGTTTGACGGCTCTGTATCCGACGTTAACGGCTGGGAACTCGGCGACATAGCCGCAACATCTTTCGGAATCGGCGAAACAGCGACGATTTCTATTACCTTTGACGAACCCGTAAAGTTTGATGAAAACTACGCGGCAATCGAAACAAGCGTACCTTATCCCGAATATACCGCCGCTATTACCTCTTTTAAGCTTGACGGCGCGGAAATCGCAATGGGCGCGGCTTTCATCAATGATGAGGGTATGGAAAAAGGCAGTACTCTCCGCCTTACAATCTGCAACCGCTGGAACTCCGACATCGAAGTTCAGCCGCTCGAAGTCGGCGGGCTTGACGAATTTACATCAATTGAAATCTCTTTTGTAGTTACTGTGGCTGACGCAGACGCAGTTGCTGTTGACGCTCCTGTTGAAGCAGTTGCGATTTCTGACGAAATTGACGGCGCGTTCGACCCGAACGGTACATACATGGCTTTCATTAATATTCAATCGGAAAACTGGAACTTCCGTGATGAGTGGGAATCTAAAAGCTTCGGCGCGAACGGCTCTGACTGGGCATCTAACGGCGGCAGCTTTGACGGCAGCTTTGACCAACTGTTCCACACAGATAACGGCATCCGCCCCGGAACTTTCAACAACATTGAGCTCGCAGGCAACGGAACCTACCGCGTAAGCGCGCAGGACTTAACATTAGCAGACACCTGCGAAACCTTTAACATTCTCGGCGTTTCTACAAACATTCCGCTTTCGGGCGACGCAGTTCAGTTCTCGGACGTAAAAGTAATGATGGGCGGCAGAACAGTTTCGCAGTTTGACGGAACTCCCGGAAACAAAGCTATCGTAGTCGGCATTGACAATAACGACAAGGCGGACTTTTACAGATTTCACGTAATTAATAAATGGAGCTCTGAGCTCGGCGGTGACGCGGGTCTGTTCGGCTACATGATGCCTGCAGACGGCGAAGTAATTATCGAGTTTACCATCAGCGGTTTTGCTTACGATAAAGCAGAAGAAGCAGTAGCGGACGCAGTCGACGCAGGTAGCGAAGATGCAGGCGATTCTGCAAGCAGCGACGCTTCAGCTCCCGCAAGCAGCAATAACGACAGCGACGAAGGCGGCTTCCCGATTTGGATTATTTTCGTAATCGCAGGTGTATTAGCTGTAGTAATTATAATCGCTGTAGTTGCTAAAAAAAAGAAATAATTGAATTATACAGGGGTTGACCTCGTCGCATTGCGCGTGTGGCTTTCGGCAGAAAGACACGAGGGTCGAACCCCGCATTTAATATGAAAGGCAAATTAGAATATGAAACTCTTTCGTAAATCTTTTTTATTTGTTCTTCTCTCATTTGTGATTCTGCTCGGCGGTTGCGGCGTGACTGAGCCTGTTGACGACCCCGATAATCAAGATAATCGTGACAATCCGGAAAACCCCGATAATAACAGAGACAATAACGTCCCCGTTGAATCGTCCTTTGAAGTGGGGACTCTCGGGTATCTGCGCGACCAGCCTATTTTCAGCCTCACTGCAAACGAAATGACGCGGCTCATGGGGCACGGCGTAAACCTCGGAAACACCATGGAAGCCTGCGGCGCGGCAAACCGCCAGCCTATGCAGGACCCCGGCGTTTACGAGCGTATGTGGGGACAGCCGACAACAACGCAGGAAAGCATAAACGGCATGAAGGAAGCCGGCTTCTCGACTCTGCGTATTCCCGTTGCCTGGACAAACGCGATGAGCTTCGCAGTCGGCAACAAAATGGACTACGAAAACTGGGATTTTACAATCGACCCGAGATACTTAGACCGCGTTGAAGAAATCGTCAATTACGCGCTCGACGCGGGCATGATTGCGATTGTAAACAACCACTGGGACCATGGCTGGTGGAGTATGTTCGGGCACCCCGAGCAGGAAATCCGCGACTTAGCTATGGAAATCTATACGACAATGTGGACGCAGGTAGCTGAACGCTTCAACCACTTTGACGGACGGCTGATTCTTGAGTCGGCAAATGAAGAGCTCGGCGACCGTTTGAACGACAAAACGCCGTTCAGCCCGACAGGCGGCACGCTTACCGAAAACGAACAGTACGAAATGACTACTGTTATAAACCAAAGATTCATCGACATAGTGCGCGGAACAGGCGGCAACAACGCAGAGCGTTTTCTGCTTGTGAAAGGCTTCCATACTGATGTTCTTAAAACTATGGACGACAGATATGTTATGCCTCTTGACCCTGCAGGAAAGCTGATTCTCGGCGTACATTACTACACTCCTTGGAGCTACTGCGGCGATACCTCGGGCGTAGGCGGCTGGGGAACATCTGCCGAGATTGAGGAAATGAACAATCTCTTAGGTATGCTGACGAAATTCACCGAGCAGGGCTACGGAATTTTAATCGGCGAATGGGGCGTTCTCGATAATGTGGGCGAGGACAGATTTAATTTCTTTACGCACTTCCTTGCACTTGCTGACAAGCACGGCTACGCGACGACTTTATGGGACACGGGCGGCGTATACAGCAGAACTGAGTTCAGAATCAAAGCACGTCAGGACGATGACGATGCGATTGACAAATTAGCGGGATTGTTCAAGTCTGTAGCTGTTGAATCGCGCCTCGAAATGACTGTTGAGGATATTATTTTCGACGCGGAAATGACTCTTGTTCAGTCGCAGAGAAGAGCGGAATCAAGACCGCAGTTCACCTACAGCGCAGACGAAGCCTTTGCGTGGATTATGTACGCTTGCAGTGACTGGACGATTCAGTACAGCAACCAAGACCAGTACAGACCCGACAGTGCTCCCGGCGGCTTAATCGCGACAGACGTTGAGGTTACGGGCGCGGGAACATATACGGTTGCACTCGATTTCACTAAAACCGACAAGGGCTACGCGAACGGCTTTGAATTTGCGGCAGTCGGAATAGTAAACGCCGAGGTTTTATGGCCCGGATATATTATCGAGTTTACGGAAGTTCTGATAAACGGCGAGCCTGTAGAGCCCGAGGGCGTGCCCTACACCACTAACGATAACCCTGTTACCACCAGAGTTAATATTTACAACCAATGGGTTCCCGTTTCCAATATTGATTTGGAAAAAGCCAGAACCCCCGACGGCGACTTGAACGATATAACTGCGACGCCGTATGGCGGATTCAAAAATACCCGCATTGAAACAATCAGCATTACCTTTGACTATTACGAGGGGTGATTACTATGACAAAAAGTACTTCCGCTACATTGATAATCATTAAGCGGGCTTTGGTTGTTCTTACCTGCTTTGCGGCGTTCTTCCCTGCGTTTAACCCTGCGAAGATGAGCGGCTTGATTACAGGCAACGCGTCGTTATTTACTAACACGATTTCGCCCGGCATTATATTTAATGACGTTTTCAACCGCCCTCTGCGCATGGAGTGGATTGAGTATTCAACGATTCAGACAATTTATTTCGGCGCGCTGATTACCTTTCTCGGCGTAGCCGCTCTCGCTGCTGCCGCCTGTCTCAGCTTCGGCAATACAAAGCTGCGCCGTCTCGGCTTAGTAGTCGCGCTCGGCGGCTCAGTTGTCGGGATTGTCGGGAACACGATTCTGCGGGTTGCTTACGGCATGATGAACGAAAACGCCAATGTTCACCGCCTTGAGCCTATTGAACCCTTGGGATTTATTCTGTTTTATGTTTTGTTCGCGGCGATGATTGTGTTAGCTGTTGCGACATTAGTTTCTCTGCCTAAATCGGAGGAAAACGAAAAGTTTCAAATGGATTCCAAATATCGGCTGTTCCTCATGATTCTGCCGTTTTTGGTGTTAGTTGCGCTTTTCGCGTATCTGCCGCTTTGGGGCTGGCGTTATGCTTTCTTCAACTTCCGCTTGGGGCAGGAGCTTTCAATGGAAAACTTCGTAGGCTTCAGATGGTTTGAGTTCCTTTTCGGCAACCCTGCGAGACGCGCCGACATAGTCCGCGTTCTCACAAACACCTTCGCACTCAGCGGAATCGGAATCGCTACCTCGTGGCTTCCTATGGTGTTCGCTATTTTCCTTGCGGAGATAAAATCGAATCACCCGCGCCGCGCTATTCAGACACTGACCACAATCCCGAACTTTATAAGCTGGGTTTTGGTTTACAGTGTGGCGTTCGCTATTTTCTCGACAGAAGGCTTCCTCAACTGGATGCTCATGAACCTCGGAATCATGGAAAGCGGCACGAATCACCTCATGGACAACGGCAGTATGTGGCTGAAGATGTGGCTGTGGGGGACTTGGAAGGGGCTCGGCTGGAGTGCAATTATCTACATAGCAGGAATCTCGAGCATTGACCCGCAGTTGTATGAAGCCGCGACGGTTGACGGCGCGGGGCGTTTCCGCCGAATGTGGCATATTACGGTTCCGGGCTTGGCGTCTACCTTCTTCGTGCTTCTTCTGCTCGGAATCGCAAACGTATTATCCAACGGCTTGGAGCAGTACTTAGTTTTCCAAAACCATGCAAACAGGTCTACAATTGAGGTCTTGGACTTGTATATTTATAACCAGGGCTTAGCCTCACAAACAAGCAGTGCCGTTCCGCTCGCTACAATTATGGGAATGTTGAAGTCGATTATCAGTGTAACTCTGCTCTTCTCGGCGAACAAGGTTTCTAAGCTGCTGCGCGGCGAAAGCATAGTATAAGGGGGGCGAGAAGAATGAAATTAGACCATTATAAAAAATCATCAGGCGGCGATATAGCGTTTAATATTTTCAACGGTGTCTTCTTTACGCTGTTCACCATTATTTGTATTTTCCCTTTTTACTATCTCTTTATCAATACAATCAGCGATAATGAATTAGTATCCTCGGGGCGCATTAACCTGCTTCCACAAGGGATTCACTTCACGAACTACACTGCGCTTATGCAGGCGGCGGAGCTCGGCAGAGCGTTATTCATCACGATTTCACGCACAGTCCTCGGAACAGCCTCGATGGTGCTTACGTCTGCGTTTGTAGGTTACTTAGTAACAAAAGACGCGATGTTCGGGCGGAAGTTCATTTACCGCTTCATCATCATTACTATGTACTTTAATGCAGGGCTGATTCCGTGGTTCATGAATATGCATATGCTCGGGCTTACGAACAACTTCTGGGGGTATATCATTCCCGCAATCGTTCAGCCGTTTAACATTATCCTCGTTAAAACCTACATCGAATCTATTCCGAAGGAGCTTGAGGAGAGCGCATTCATGGACGGCGCAGGGTATTTTACCACCTTCAGAGCCATTGTTCTCCCACTTTGTAAGCCGATTTTGGCGACGATTACGGTTTTTGGCGCGGTAGGTCACTGGAACGCATTCACCGACTCGATTATATTAATGCAGGCAGAACCGACGCTCTATACCTTACAGCACAGGCTCTACCTCTACTTGCAATTCGCGTCAGACATCGGAGATGTTCTGCGGGAGGGCTCGCTCGACGTTGACCTCATGCTGAGCAACCGTGTTGTTTCGCTTACGGTTTCGATGGGCTCGATTATCCCGATTCTCTGTGTGTATCCGTTTATGCAGCGATATTTCCAGAAGGGGCTTATGCTCGGCGCGGTGAAAGGTTAAATGTAGGGTCGCCATTTATGGCGACCGTTGCGGACACGATAAATCGTGTCCCTACAAACAATATAAATTTAGGAGGTTTTTATGAAAAAGAAAATTGCGGTGCTTTTGGCATTAATCATGACGCTTTCGCTCACAGCGGCTTGCGCTGAGGGAAGCGGCGGCGGCAGCAGGAACAAAAAATCGGGCGAGACGGTTGACCTTGTGATTTATTCGCAGCTCGCGAACTCTGCCGGCGTGCAAAGTGGCTGGGGAGGAGAGGTTTTCCTCGAAAAGTTCAACGTCAGAGTTACGATTATCAACGAAATGGACGGAACCTTTGCAACTCGTATGCAGGGCGGCTTCCTCGGTGATATTGTAATCTTCGGCACTGACAGCGGACAGTACTTAGAAGCGGTCAACGCGGGTATGCTGTTAGACTGGGAAAAAGATGACCTTCTTGAAGATTTTGGACCTTATATCAGTGAGCATATGCAGCTCGCGCTTGAAAAAAACCGCGGCATAACAGGCGGAACTGTCTACGGCTTCGGGCATAACGTCGCCGGAAGCGCGGAAGACCACGAAGCACATATCTATTACCCTTACTTGCGTTGGGATTTATACGAAAAGCTCGGAAAGCCTCCGATTAACACATTGGAAGATTATATTCCGATTATGGCGGCAATGCGCGACTTAGAGCCTGTGTCTTCAATCGGAACACCGACCTACGGCGTTTCCTCTTTCCCCGACTGGGACGGCGACATGGTTATGATGGTTAAGTCTACCCCCGCCCTTTACGGCTGGGAAGAATTCGGCTTCGGGCTTTATCACGTTGCAACGCAGGAATTTGAAGGCTGTCTTGAACCGAACGGCTGGTACACCCGCAGTCTTAAGTTCTACAACACGCTGTTCCAAATGGGCTTGTACGACCCCGACTCAATGACGCAGACCTTCAACGATGCGGCGGCGAAGTACAGAAACGGCGTATCCTTCTGGAACATCTTCACCTTTGTGGCTGAAACATATAATACTACTGCAAACTTGGAAGCAGGCAAATCCATTCAGTGTATACCCGCGGCAGACCAAATGAACTTAGTTGACGGGCTCAATGTTTACGGGAACAACAGAGTTTGGGGAATCGGCGCGAACTCCGAATATCCCGAACTCGCTATGGAAATCATCAACTGGCTCTGCACTCCCGAGGGCGTTCTGACTAATGAGTATGGACCGCAGGGCGTAACGTGGGACTATGATGAAAACGGAAACACCTTCCTTACTGATGTCGGCTTTAAAACCCGCGACGACAAAAGAACAATCATTGAATTTAACGGCGTTGAAATGATTTATCAGGAGGGCGAGCTTCAGCACAACAACATGACCTGGAACCGCGACTCCGTCAACCCCGACGCGGCAAACGGCGATACTTTTAACTGGCGCAACTGGGAAAGCACAATCAGAACCCAGCCCGTTTCCGAAACTGAAGCTTCATGGCGCGCTTGGGCGGGTGACGTAGTTACTGCCGACGAGTTTTTAAGGAACCAGGGAATGGTAGCGGTTTCTCTTGGTACGCCCTTCGCGTTCGGCGAAAAAACTCCCGAACTTGAAGTAATTTGGGAGCAGGTTGCACAGGAAATCAGAGCAGGCTCATGGAGCGCGATTTACGCAAAGAACGACCAGGAGTTTGATGACATCATCGCTAATATGCACAAAAATGCACGCGCTTACGGCTACGACCAGTGCATCGACTGGATTCAAATTGAAGCGCAAAGACGCAGAATAGAAGAAAATAAAGTTTTAGCAATGCAATAAAATAGATTTAACGTAGGGGACGCCCTGTGTGGCGTCCCGCCATATCAAAACGGGACGCCACACAGGGCGTCCCCTACATATAACAGAAAGGATTTAACACCATGAAATTTACTGAAGGTTATTGGCTTCGCAGTGAGGACGCGAATGAAATGTACGCTATGCAGGCGTATGCAGTTGAGGCAGAGGACGGCTGTATGCGTTTAATCTGCCCGTCACGCCCGATTTATGCCCGCGGAGCATCTGTAGACGTACCTACGCTCACGATTGAATTCCGCTCTGTAAACGAGAATACAATCGGCGTTCACTGCCGTCACTTCGAGGGCTTCGACGGAAAAGAACCGCAGCTTGAAAAGAATTTTTCGCCTTGCCCCGCTGATATAAAAGTTACCGACAAGGAAGCTGTCATGACGGCAGGCAAGATGACCGTCCGCGTTGACCGCGAGAACTTCGGCTTTACTTTTGAAGCAGGCGGCAAAGTGCTGACATCTTGCGGCTTCCGCAACATCGGCTACATGAAATACGGACGCAAAAAGTCTACCATGTTCCCGAAAGAAAATTATCTTTTAGCTGATTATAAGCCCTACATGGTCGCGGAATTATCCCTCGGCGTAGGCGAATGTGTCTACGGGCTCGGCGAGCGTTTCAGCGCGTTTGTCAAGAACGGTCAGAGCATCGACATTTGGAACGAGGACGGCGGAACATCTTCGCAGATTTCCTACAAAAACGTACCTTTCTACATGACAAACCGTAATTACGGCGTTTACGTTGACCATACCTCCAGCGTTTCCTTTGAGGTTGCAAGTGAGAAGGTTTCTTACACAGGCTTCTCTGTGCCGGGCGAAGAGCTGCGTTTTCAGGTCATTTACGGCGAAACACCTGCAGAAATTCTTTCAAGCTACACGAGCGTGACAGGGCGTCCTGCGCTTCCTCCTGCTTGGTCGTTCGGGCTGTGGCTTTCGACTTCGTTTACTACTAACTACGACGAAGAAACTACCTCCGGCTTCATAGACGGCATGGCAGAGCGCGATATTCCGCTCAGCGTTTTCCACTTCGACTGCTTCTGGATGAAGGCACTGCGTTGGTGCGAAATGGAATGGGACAACGAAACCTTCCCCGACGTGCGCGGTATGCTGAAGCGTTACAAAGAGGAAAAAGGACTCAAAATTTGCGTTTGGATTAACCCTTACATAGCGCAGGGGACGAAGTTTTTCCGTGAGGGGCTCGAAAAAGGCTATTATTTAATGCGCGCTGACGGCAAGGGCATTAAGCAGATGGACCATTGGCAGCCGGGAATCGGCATAATCGACTTCACGAACCCTGCGGCGGCGAAGTGGTACACTGATAAGCTTAAAACTCTGCTTGATATGGGTGTGGATTGCTTCAAGACGGACTTCGGCGAGAGGATTCCGATTGACGTGCAATATCACAACGGCGCAGACCCTGTTGGTATGCATAATTACTACGCGCATATTTACAATGAGTGTGTCTTTAATTTGCTAAAGCAAATTAAAGGCGAAGGTGAGGCTGTTCTTTTTGCGCGTAGCGCGCACGCCGGCGGTCAGATGTTCCCCGTACACTGGGGCGGCGATAACTCTGCAAACTTCCCGTCTATGGCGGAATCTCTGCGCGGCGGGCTGTCCTTCGCTATGAGCGGATTTTCATTTTGGAGCCACGACATTGGCGGCTTTGAAATGACTGCGACTGCTGATGTTTATAAACGCTGGATAGGCTTCGGCGCGTTCTCGACGCACACACGCTTGCACGGCTCGACAAGCTACCGTGTGCCGTGGGCTTATGACGATGAAGCGAGCAAGGTGCTTGCCGCGTTTATTAAATTAAAGTGCAGACTTATGCCGTATCTGTTCGCAATGGCTGTAAAAGCGCACAAAACAGGGATTCCCGTTATGCGTCCGATGGCGTTTGAATTTGGTTGTGACCCGGCAACAGATTATCTTGACAGACAATATATGTTCGGTGACAGCTTGCTCGTCGCGCCTGTTTTCGATGAAAGCGGCGAGGTGAATTACTACCTGCCTTTCGGTAAGTGGACGCACTTATTAAGCGGCGAGGTACGCGAGGGCGGACGCTGGTACACTGAAAAATACGACTATTTTTCAATGCCGATTTTTGTTCGTGACGGCACGATTCTGCCTATGGGCGCAGTTGACAACCGTCCTGATTATGACTACGCAAACGGCGTAACACTGCGGTTTTATATGTCTGCTGACGGTGAGGCAAGCTGCATAATCCCCGATGTGAACGGTAACGACAAGCTTACTATAAAAGCAATCCGCAGCGGCAATACAATCACTGTCGGCGATAAAACTGTCACCGCTGAAGACGGGAAAGTAGCGGAGTTAAAGCTATGAAAATCAAAGAGTTACTGACGCAGTTAACACTCGAAGAAAAAATAGGCATGATTCACGGCTGTGGGATTTTCCAAACCGCGGGAGTTCCGCGGCTTGGAATCCCTCCGCTTAAATTCAGCGACGGCCCGATGGGCGTGCGCAATGAGTTCATGAACGACCGCTGGGTTCCCAACAGCAAAAACGATAATATTACCTACCTGCCGAGCGGCGGCGCGCTTGCGGCGGCTTGGAATCCCGAGCTCGCCTACAAGCAAGGGCAGGTGCTCGGCGCGGAAGCGCGCGGGCGCGGCAAGGACGTGATTCTCGGACCGGGCATAAACATAAAACGCAGTCCGCTTTGCGGGCGAAATTTCGAGTACATGAGCGAAGACTCGTTATTAATTTCAGAGGTTGTCGCGCCTTTAATTCGCGGAATTCAAGAGAGCGATGTCGCGGCTTGCGTGAAGCATTATGCGGTTAATAATCAGGAAACCAAGCGAATGTCTATCGACGTAGAAGTCGATGAACAGGCGCTTCGCGAGATTTACCTGCCGGGCTTCGAGGCGGCTGTCAAGGACGGAAAAACCCATACAGTGATGTGCGCTTATAACAAATTCCGCGGGCATTACGCAGGGCATAGCGCGGAATTACTTGACAAGATTCTGCGCGACGAATGGGGCTTTGAGGGCGCTGTCGTTTCGGACTGGGGTGCAATTCACGACACTGAGGAAGCCGCGAAAGTCGGCATGGATATTGAAATGTCGTATACGCCCGACTTCGATGATTATTACTTCGCGAAGCCGCTTCTCACGGCTGTCCGCGAGGGTAAAGTGAGCGAAGCCGACATCGACAAAAAAGTGCTGAACGTGCTAAAATTAATGGAAAATTTAAAAATGTTTTCTGATAATCGCAAGCGCGGAATTTACAATATTCCCGAGCATCGCGCGGTTGCTTATGACGTTGCGGCAGAGGGGATAATTCTGCTCAAGAACGAAGAAAAGCTTCTGCCTTTAAAGCCCAAAAAGCTGAAAAAACTGCTGATTATCGGCGATAACGCAAGCCGTCATCACGCTGAAATCGGCGGCAGTGCGGAGCTCAAAGTCCTGTATGAAATTCACCCGCTGCTCGGTATCAGCGGACGGCTCGGCGGCAACTGCGAGGTGACTTACGCGCGCGGTTACGCGGCGGAAACCTATGAGCTTTTTGACTGCAATACGCATGATATTTCGCCCGAAATTAACAACGTGAAAATCTACCCGCCGAAGCCCGACGAGGACTTACGGCGCGAGGCGGTAAAGCTTGCGAGTGAGCATGAACACGTGATTTTCGTGGGTGGCTTGAACCACCTGCAAGACCGCGAATGCTTCGACCGCGATGACATGATTCTGCCGTATCGGCAGGACACGCTGATTGAAGAATTGCTCACTGTAAACCCGAACATGATTATTGTGATGAACGGCGGTTCGGCGGTTGATATGAGCCGCTGGGCGAATAAAACGAAAGCAATCGTGTGGAGCTATTACGCGGGCTGTGAGGGCGGTCACGCGCTTGCGGACGTGCTTCTCGGTAGTGTAAATCCGAGCGGCTGTCTGCCGGAAACCTTCGCTTTAAAGCTCGAGGATTACTCCTCGCACAGCATAGGCGAGTTCCCGGGTGATGAGGAAAAAGTGCGTTACTTAGAGGGGAATAAGGTCGGCTACAGGCACTTCGATTCTGCTGATATAACGCCGCTTTTCCCGTTCGGACACGGGCTTTCTTACACGCAGTTTGAGCTTTCCGAGCTTACTATAAACGGCACGGAAATTAAGTGCAAAATTGAGAATATCGGTGCAGTTTTCGGCAAGGTAACTGTGCAATTATATGCAGAAAAATGTCTGCGCGCGTTTAAGAAAATATTACTTCATGCGGGCGAAAAGCAGGAAATTATTTTCACGTTAAAAGAACTCGAAGCGGGAGAAGTTAGCATAGGCTTTTCCTCGCGCGACATTCGATTAAAAGGAATAAAAAATGACTAAAAAAGAGTATTTAAACCAAATTGACAGCGTGATTAACGGCGGTCAATACAAGGATAATTGGGATTCCATGAAGAGCGTTCCTGTGCCTGAGTGGTACAAGAACGCCAAGTTCGGAATCTTCATTCACTGGGGTTTGTACAGCGTTCCCGCGTTCAATAACGAGTGGTATTCGCGCAATATGTACATCAAGGATTCGCCCGAATTTAAGCACCATATCGAGACCTACGGCGAGCATAAAAGCTTCGGCTACAAGGACTTCATTCCGCTGTTCAAGGCAGAGGAATTCAACGCCGATGAATGGCTTGATTTGTTTGTGCAGGCAGGCGCAAAATACGTCATGCCTGTCGCCGAGCACCACGACGGTTTTCAAATGTACAAGTCGGAAATCTCACGTTTCAACGCCGCTGAAATGGGTCCCGAGCGCGATGTTCTTGGCGAACTAAAGTTAGCTGCAGAAAAGCGCGGCGTGCGGCTTTGCGCGTCCTCCCACAGAATCGAGCACTGGTGGTTTTTCGGAAACGGCAGAGAGTTTGAAAGTGACATCTGCGGCGACTTCAAGGAAGGCGATTTTTACTGGGCTTCAGTCCCGGAAAATAATCTTGACCACTACGATATTTACACGCCCGAGCCGAGCAAAGAATTCATGGAGGACTGGCTCGTGCGCACGGCTGAGCTTATTGACAATTATCAGCCTGCGGTGCTGTATTTTGACTGGTGGGTGCAAATCAAAGCAATGAAGCCGTACCTTAAAAAAATCGCGGCGTATTACTACAACCGCGGGCTTGAATGGGGCAAGCCTGTAGCGATTAATTACAAGCATGACGCGTTCGCGTTCGGCTCGGCTGTGCTTGACGTTGAGCGCGGGCAGTTCGCTTCCATGAAGCCCTATTTCTGGCAAACCTGCGCAAGCGCGGCGACGAATTCGTGGTGCTACACGCAGAAGAATTATTACAAAAAAAGCAGTGCGATTATCCGCGATTTGGTTGATATTGTCAGCAAAAACGGCTCGCTTCTGCTCAACATTGGTCCGAAGGCGAGCGGCGAAATTCCTGAAGAAGAAGTTGCTATTCTGCGCGAAATCGGCGCGTGGCTCGCGGTCAACGGCGAGGCGATTTACGATACAAATTGCTTCCGTACTTTCGGTGAAGGCCCGACGCAAATTAAGGAAGGGCACTTCACGGACGGCGAGGAAAAGCAGTTCACGAGCGAGGATATACGCTTCACGCAGAACGGTGCAAGCTTGTACGCAGTTGTTTTAATCTACCCCGAAAGCGGCGTGGTAAAAATAAAAACGCTCGCTGAACGCTCGCATGATTTTTTCAGTATAATCAAAGATGTTGAGGTTTTGGGGTTCGATGAAAAGCCTGTATTCACGCGGGATAATGACGCGCTGACAATCGAAACAAAAACAGTTTCGAGCGCGAATCCCGTGGTGTTTAAAATTACGATTGATTAGAAAAAGGGCGGCTTCACAGCCGCCCTTTGTTTTTATGCTCTTACATATATGATATAACCAGCCATTCTGGCTGTATTATACCCATGAGTGTTAAAAATGTATAACATCGTTCCGCAAGGACTGATTTTATTAGGATGAGCTATTTCTTCTTCATAAATCCAATGAAGAAGCCACCAATCATCGGGAGCAGGTATATAAGTTTCAATATCGGGAGTGAGAATCCTAAGCCCATCTTGAATGTATCGAACAGTGTCGCTTGGTATTACAAATTCATAGTTCCACTCAGTTCTTACCCAAGTTCCGTCCTCTTTAAATTCTTGCCTTACAGGTTGAAGTCTTGCTGTTTCTTCTGCGATTATTTCATTTACTGTTGTACAGGAGGCGTTCCGCCTGTCCTGCCCATCACATCCACACGTACATTCACTAACCCTTTGAGCAAAGAGCCAATTTACGCCGAGCATAAAATCAATATATTCTTTAATACTTTCATCAGAAATTTTCCACGTTCCCACCACCGACGCTTGCTCCGTCGAAAGCCCTGCCGCTACGCGCAGAATCCTGAGTGCGTCAGCAGTTGACGGTGTGCCGCTGATTCCTAAATTTGTCTTTTGCTCCGCTGTGAGCTCAATCATGCCCGCCGCCGCGCGAAGCACCGTGAGCGCGTCCGCTGTCGTTAAGCCCGAAGCAGAAACCGCCGTCACAAGCGACAATGCCATAATCATGCTGAGTAAAACCGAAATTACTTTTTTCATTTCTTTCGTCCTCCAAAATATTTGTAGGGAACGGATTTATCCGTTCCGCCTACATAATTATACCACATAATGTATAATAATGTCTATTGTGCAATATATATATATATATATTGGTTTGTGAATATTGCACAAAACGGGCGGCTGTCAAGCCGCTCGTTTCTTTTATAAATCGTCCGCGTCCTGCACAGGCTTCTCGTTTCTGTTCACAGGCGCACCTGTATAAGAGCCGTTAGGGTCAGTGTCTGCCGCCGTCATGTCTGCAATCATTTCGCGCGGCTTTTTCATTACGGTGTCGGTTTTTTTAGTGTCCGAAATTGCGCACATATCGTAGGGCGACATTGATTCGATGTTGCGCGGCATAAGCGTTGGGTTTCTATGTTTCTTTTTCATTTTAATGAGCCTTTCAAATAAAAATACGATGCATTGCATCGTATTTTTATTATTTGTAAAAGCGCGGAATTTATACTAAAAATTCTTCACAGTAACATCGCTGAAAGTAATTTTGAGTTGCCTTGCAGGGACATCAAGCGACACGGGAAGCCCGACTCTGTTAAGTGTTAAAACGTATGTATCGCCGTCTGTTCTGCCGGTGATTTCCACCCAGTCCTTACCGGAAGTCACTGAGGTTGCGTCGCCTTTAAACGCGCTTTCAAGCGCGCAAAGCATGAGGAACGCAGTGACGTTTACGTTCGGCGGTGCGCTGTCTAAATCAACCGAAAAGCCCGAATAAGAAACAGACATTTCGAGCGGGGTGTAGCTTATTTCAACGCCCTGCAGTGAATACGGCTCGGTCAATGTTCCGCTCCATTCGTCGGGCGCGGTGCGGGTGAACTGCGCGGTTGAGCTGTTGCCGCCGTATTCAAACTGCGCAGTTAAGGAATACGACCTGTCAAAATCAATGCTGTCGGGGTTTACGTTGCCGCTGCAGGCGGTGCAGAGTAGCGCAAAAGCTGCAAGAATCACTAAAGCTGTTAATCTGATTTTTCTCATAAAAAAGCCTCCGTTAATAAAATTACAGAGGCTATGACTTTTACTTATCGCTCCAAGCTCTTCATCACTACCGGCAGTATTTCCGCAATATCGCCCGCCATAATCCCCGAGAGCGCGATGCTTTCAGCGAGATAATCGGCGGTCAGTCCGTGCAGATAAACAGCGAGCATTGCCGCTTCGGTCGGTCTAACTCCCTGCGTGATAAAAGAAGCAATCATGCCGGTCAGAACATCGCCCGAGCCCCCTTTAGCCAAGCCGGGGTTGCCCGTAATGTTGACAAAAACCTTGCCGTCGGGTGCGGCTACGACTGTGTTTACGCCCTTCAGCACTGTGACCGTGTTCCACTTCTGCGAGAAGTCGCGGGCGTGCCTTATGCGGTCAGCCTGAAGCTCCTGTACGGACGTTCCCGTAAGTCTGCTGAATTCCAACGGGTGCGGTGTGATTACTCTGTGTTTGTCATTTTCCTCTAAGACATTTATATTAAGGCTCAGCAAATATATTCCATCTGCGTCTAAAATAACAGGACAATTGCAATTTTTTAGTACAACCTCAACCATTTCCCAGACGTGCTGGGTAATCCCGAGCCCGCAGCCGAGCGCGACTGCGTTAAACGCAGAGCCCGCAAGCTTATCCTTCACAGTCTCGGCGGACTCGCCGTCCGCGAAGCCCTCAGCGTCAGCATAAAGCGGCAGATACATTGCTTCGGGAACAGCGCAAGCCACAGCGCGGCAAACCTCACGCACGCTCGCAAGCGTGACAAGCCCTGCGCCGCATTTTAGCGCGGCTTTGGTGGAAAGAAGCGCGGCACCTATGCACTGCTCGCTTCCCGCTATATTTAACAGCTTGCCGTAATTGCCTTTGTGCGAGCTTTTTTTGCGCTCGGGAACTTGCTTCAAAATACTTTCGTCAATGAAAACTGCTTCATATTCCTCGTAGCACTCATCGGGAATCCCTATGTCAAGCAGTACTAAATCGCCGCAGTTATCAAACGTCGGGTGCGAGAACAGTCCTTTTTTTGCCGCGCCGAGCATGAAGGTTACATCAGGCAGAAAGGCGCGTTCAGCCGCTTCGCCCGTGGTTGCGTTTATGCCGCTCGGAACGTCAACAGAAATTTTAAGTCCCTCGAAGTTCATGTTAATAAAACGAAACAACGCGCCGAGCCGCGGCTCAAGCTCGCCTATAAACCCTGTTCCGAACACACAGTCGATAACGACATCACAGTTAGTTAACGCCTGCTTAACGGCGTCCTCGCGGTGGGTGTAAAGCGCGGTGTCGAGTGCGTTTCCTTCGCTTCCGCCATGCACGCAGTACTTGCTGTAATTCTCTCTCGCGCAGGCGCTGTTCGGCAAATCTGTCACAAAAATGCAGAGCACCATGCCGCCGTTTTCCTTGATTTTCTGCGACAGTACAATGCCGTCGCCGCCGTTGTTTCCGCGCCCGCACAGCACAACAAAAGCCTTACCCTTTACGTCGCCGCCGTCGATAATTTTCAAGAGCTGCTTGTAGCAAGCCGCTCCCGCGTTATCCATCAGCGCAGAAAAGGTAATGCCCTTGCGGTCAGCGTTCTGCTCCGCTTTTTTCATTTGCGATGCTGTGACAATGTATTTCATTTTTTCTTCCTTTTGTCGATGATTGTAAGTGCGATTAAAACCGCCAGCGCGACTGCCGCGATTGCAACGCCCACGCCAAGCCCTACGCCTGTAGCCGGATTAATGTCAATAAATTCCATTATTTGAAAAATCCTTTCATTTCATTAGAAAGCCTTTCGCGGATTGCTCCTGCTTCCTGCTGTGTTTTTCCTACGGTTGTATAATAGACTTTTATTTTCGGCTCAGTTCCCGACGGTCGCACGATTACGCAGGCGCCGCCGTCAAGGTCGAAGATAACCATGTTGGTTTTCGGCAGGCTTATAGCGGTCTTCGCGCCGCTCATAAGCTCCGATTTTTCGCTTGCTTTAAAGTCGCTAAACGCAGTGACTTTTATACTTGCAATTTCGTACAGAATACTATCACGGAACCCCTGCATTATTTTCCCCATTTTTTCCATGCCGGAAGCACCTTCAAATGCGAAATTATCGACAGAATTATGGAAAACACCGTATTTTTCGTACATTTTAGCGCGCGCTTCAATCAGCGAAATACCTTGCGAGCGGTAGAACGCCGCCATTTCGCAAATCAGCATAGACGCGACTACCGCGTCCTTATCGCGCACATATGTGCCCGAAACATAGCCGTAGCTTTCCTCGAAGCCGTAGAGAAATCTCGCTTCCTCATTCTTCTTTTCAAGCTCTGCGACTACGCCGCAGATGTTCTTGAAGCCTGTCAGTGTAGCTATTATTTCAACGCCGTATTCCCTGCCGACTTCCTCGGTCAGCGTTGTCGTAACCACGGATTTTACGGCAATCGGATTCGCGGGCATTGTGCCTGTTGCGATGCGTTCGCGCGCAATGTATTCGAGCAGCATTACACCCGTTTCGTTACCGGAGAAAAGCGCGTAGTCGTTTCCATCGGGAACAGCGATTCCCACTCTGTCGCAGTCGGGGTCAGTGGCTAAAAGCAAGTCGGGCTTCACTTCCTTGCACAGCTTTAAGCCGAGCTCCAACGCTTCTCTGAATTCGGGGTTCGGGTAAAGGCAAGTCGGGAAATTTCCGTCGGGCATTTCCTGCTCGGGAACGACAGTAATATCCGTGATTCCCATGTCGTTCAAGATTCTGCGGACGGGCTTATTTCCTGCGCCGTTGAGCGGTGTGAAGACGACTTTTAAGCCTGCTTCTCTGCTTGATTCGGGGTGAATCGCCTGCTTCTTAACTTCGTCGAAGTACGCTTCGCTCACGCTGTCGTCGATGTAGCTGACTAACCCTTGCGAGAGCGCGGACTCAAAGTCAAGCGACTTTATATCGTTAAAAATATCAAGCTTCGCGCAAATCGCAAGCACAGCATCTGCAACCTCCGAGCCGATTTGACAGCCGTCCGCGCCGTATGCCTTGTAGCCGTTGAACTTCGCGGGGTTGTGGCTTGCGGTGACGTTAATACCCGCATCGCATTTCAAATAACGCACTGCGAAGCTAAGCATAGGCGTCGGCATTAATTCGCTGTACATATGCACTTTTATGCCGTTTCCGGCAAGTACTTCTGCGGCTGTCCGCGAAAAATAATCGGACTTAATTCTGCTGTCGTATGCAATCGCGACCTGCGGATTATTCGGGTTCTGCGCCTTAACATAGTCGGCAAAGCCTTGCGTGGCTTTTCTGACAGTGTAAAAATTCATGCGGTTGGGTCCCGCGCCGATTAAGCCGCGAAGCCCTGCCGTTCCGAATTCAAGCTCGCGGTAGAACCTGTCGAGAATGGCGTCATCATCGTTTGCAATGCTTTGCAGCTCTGTTACTAAATCGGGGTCAGACTTGGCATTTTCACACCAGAGTTTATAATTTGCATTTAATGCTTCTTTGTTTATTTTTTCCATAATTGCCCTCCAATTGTGATATATTTATTATGATACCAAAATTTACCGTATATGTCAATTACTGCGCCAGTATTTTTTATCAAGGCTCCGATATTGAATCGCCCTTGAAATATGCCGCTTTTCAATTATATCCTTACCGTCCAAGTCAGCAATCGTCCTCGAAACCTTGAGAATCCTGTCATAAGCGCGCGCAGACAAGCCTAATTTCTCGAAAGCATTCTTCAAAGTCACCGCCGCATCGGACGCAAGCACGCAGATTTCCTGCAAGCTTCCCGCGGGAATATCGGCGTTGGATTTAATTGCAGTTCCCGCGTAACGCCGCGCTTGAATTTCCCGCGCTTTTTCAACGCGCTTCAAAACTTCAATGCTCGGCTCGCCTTTCTCTTTGTCGGAAATTTCGTTATAGCTGACGGGCGCGGCTTCTATTTGTATGTCTATGCGGTCAAGCACGGGCTGACTGATTTTACCGAGATAGGCTTGAACCTTGTATTCGTTGCAAGCGCAGAGCTTCGTCGGATGCCCGAAGTTTCCGCAGGGGCAGGGATTCATCGCGGCAACGAGCATGATTTTGCAAGGATAGCTTGCTTTTCCGCCGGCGCGGGTAATATTAATTTCGCCGTTTTCAAGCGGCTGACGCAGGGTTTCGAGCGTTCTGCGGTCAAACTCGGGCAGCTCGTCTAAAAACAGCACGCCGTTGTGCGCGAGAGAAATCTCGCCCGGCTTCGGGATACTTCCTCCGCCTATCAGCCCGACAGCCGACGCTGTGTGCGTGACGTTTCTGAACGGGCGCGTTGTCACCAACGGATTCTTAGTATCTAAAACGCCCGCAACCGAATGAATCTGCGTGGTTTCAAGGCTTTCTTCAAAGCTCATGCGCGGCAGAATCGACGGCAGACGCTTGGAAAGCATACTTTTTCCTGTGCCGGGCGTGCCGATTATAAGGATATTATGGAAGCCCGCCGCCGCGACCTCAAGGGCGTTTTTAACGTTTTCCTGTCCTTTTACATCGGCAAAGTCAAGAAGCTCGGAGGCGCTTTCAAAGTCGGGAATAAAAGGCTTCTGCGGTTCTATGTAACTTTCACCCATGAGGTGCAAGGCGAGCTCGCGGATATTGCGCACGCCGTAGACCTCTGTACCTTCTGCGACGCTGGCTTCGCGTGCATTTGCGAAGGGGAGAAAGACTTTTTTGATTCCGTGCTCGCGGGCGGCGATCGTAAGTGTCAGCGCACCGTTAATAGGATTCACGTCTCCGCCGAGCGAAACCTCGCCGAAAAAGGCGCAGTCGTTCACGTCTGTTTTTATTATGTCCTGCGCCGCTAAAATCGCGGTCAAAATAGTAAGGTCATAGAGCGAGCCTGTTTTCTTTATTGAAGCGGGCGCGAGATTTACGACTGTACAAAGCGGCTTAACTGCTATGCTTGAATTTTTGAGCGCAGAGCGGATTCTCATGCGGCTTTCCTGAACCGAGGTGTCGGCGAGACCCACTATATCGAAGCTTGGGACGCTTCCGCCTGATGTGCTGATTTCAGCGCAAACGGGAAAAGCGTTCATGCCGTATAAGCCCATGCCGTTAATTTTAGCGAACATAAAATTCTCCTCTGTATCTTGACAATTTAATATTTGTGTGATATAATGTGGAAAGAAGAAGGGCGACCGATAGACGGTTGGCTTAAATCATAGGTTCATAAATAAACCGCCGATGTTAGCGCAGGGGCGGTTTATTTCTTTATTTCCCTGATTATAAGTAAAAGCGTGTAAAACACTAAAAAACCCAATATCAGTTCCATAGGCGTCACCTCCTTTCAGAGGCTTAGCCAACCGCAATACCGTTATGTCGCCCTTAGGCTTTCGCCATACAAACATTTTAACACATTTGTCATATATTGTCAACCCTATACATATTGCACAAAAAACCCGCGCAAACTTTGTGAAAAAAACCGCCCTTGTGCAATGCGCAAATCCGTGCTATTATTGCATTAGGCAAATATTTACATCTTATAAAAACACGGAGGAATTTTACATGAATTACGGCTATTTCGACGAGAAAAACAAAGAATACGTCATCACCCGCCCCGACACCCCCGCACCCTGGGCGAATTACCTCGGCTCGCCGCTTTACGGCGCGATTATTTCCAACAACGCGGCAGGCTACAGCTTCGTGAAGAGCGGCGCGAACGGGCGTTTGTCCCGCTTCCGCTTTAACAGCGGCTCGAACGATTTACCCGGACGTTACGTCTACATCAAGGACAACGACAGCAATGACTACTGGAGCGCGTCCTGGGCACCTGTTTGTAAGCCCATCGACAGCTTCAAAGCCGAGTGCCGCCATGGTACTGCTTATACGCAGATTTCCTCCGAATATACCGGAATCAAAGCGGAAACCCTCTACTTTGTTCCGCACGGCGCAGAATATGAAATTTGGCGCGTGAAAATCACTAACGACAGCGGAAAACCCCGCAAGCTGTCCGTTACAGGCGCAATGGAGTTCACAAACGAGCCAAACTATGAACAAGACCAGGTTAACTTACAGTACACGAAGTTCATTTCCCGTACATATTTCAAGGATACTTTCATTAAGCAGGTTTACAACGAGAATTTCAAAGACCCGAGAAAAGAACGCTTCTTCGGACTCGCGGGTGCAAAGGTAAGCAAATACTGCGGCGACCGCGACGCTTTCATCGGCAAATACCGCAATTACGGCAACCCGATTGGCATTGAAGGCGGACTTAACGGCGACCTCAACTACTGCGGAAACTCCTGCGGCGTTCTTCAGACGGAGTTAGCTCTCGGCGCGGGCGAAAGCGCGGAGTTCTGTTTCCTGCTTGCACAAAAATGCGAGAAAGAAGCAGCAGAGCTAATCGCTTTATATTCCGATATTAAAAACGCAGACGCAGAGCTTGAAAAGCTCAAGAATTACTGGCACGCGAAGCTCGGAAACCTCAGCGTAAAAACGCCCGACGATAAGTTCAATAATATGCTCAACGTCTGGAACGCGTACCAGTGCTTCATTACGTTCATTTGGTCGCGCGCGGCGAGCTTCGACTACTGCGGACTTCGCAACGGCTTCGGCTACCGTGATACTGTTCAGGATATTCAGGGGATAATCCACCTTGCGCCCGAGATGGCGTTGGAGCAGATTAAATTCATGCTGTCGGCGCAGACTGCGAGCGGCGCGGGGCTTCCGCTTGTTAAATACACCCACAATCCTCCGCACGAGGACAAGCCGGGTGACCCCTCTTACGATGCCGAAACAAAGCACGACTCTTACCGTGCTGACGATGCGCTGTGGCTGTTCCCGACGATTTATAAATACATCACCGAAACAGGCAACATGGTGTTCCTTGACGAAGTTGTTCATTACGCCGATAAAGATGAACAGGGAGAAGGCGGCTCGGTTTACGGACACTTAAAGCGCGCTGTTGATTTCTCGATGAACAACCTCGGCGGTCACGGTATGCCTGCAGGGCTTCACGCCGACTGGAACGACTGCCTGCGTCTCGGTAAACAAGGCGAGAGCAGCTTTGTGGCGTTCCAATTAGTCTACGCGATTAAGCTGTTGAAGAATTTCGCAGAGTATAAAAACGACAATAAATACTTGGAGTATTTAAACGAAATAGGCGGGAAGCTGTCGGCTGTACTCGATAAATGCTGGGACGGCGACCGCTGGATACGCGGCTACCGCGAGAACGGCGACATCATCGGCAAGAACGGCGACCCCGAAGCGTCCATGTGGCTGAATCCGCAGACTTGGGGGATTATCTCCGGCTTCTCGTCCGACGAACAGGCTAAAACCTCTATGGACAGCGTTTACCGTGAATTAAGCACGCCTTACGGAATTCAGGTCATGAATCCGCCTTACGCGAGCCACGCGTTCGACGGCGCGCTGATGGTCTGCTTCAACGGCTACGTAAAAGAAAACGGCGGCATTTTCTCACAGCCGCAGGGCTGGGCGATTCTCGCGGAATCCCTGCTCGGACGCGGAAACCGTGCTTTCGAGTACTGGCGCAATTCCTCCCCCGCCTACATGAACGACGACGCGGACAAGAGAATCCTTGAGCCGTATGCACACGGGCAGTTCACAGAGGGCAAGGGAAGCCCGTTCGCGGGACGTTCGCACGTTCACTGGCTCACAGGCACGGCGTCTACAGTCATGGTCGGCTCGGTTGAGGGAATCCTCGGACTTCGCCCCGAAATCAAGGGTTTAGTAATCAACCCGTCGATTCCGTCGGAGTGGAAAGAGTTTGAAATGAAGAAGACCTTCCGCGGAAAAGAGCTGAACGTAAAAATCAACAACCCGAACGGCGCGGAAAGCGGAGTTAAGTCCGTAACCGTAAACGGCACGAAAATCGACGGCTTGCTGATTGAAGAGGGGATTTTGAAAGCGCAGAATGATGTTGTGATTGAAATGTAAAACTTTAAGGAGGATTCTTAAATGAAAAAGGTAATTTCAATTTTACTCATCATAGCGATGATGTTATCGTTTCCCGTGACAGCCTCGGCTTCAGACCTGACAACAGCAGACGCGCTCACAGTACTTAGAGCGGCGGCGGGATTAATTACGCTCACAGCAGAACAAGCTACAAAATTCGGTATAACGGGGACACCTTCAACCACCGACGCATTAAGGATTCTGCGAGCGGCGGCAGGGATAACAGTACCCGCTGATACGGGAACAGCAAATGCGCCTGCTGCAATAGGTGCTGTAAGCGTCGGCAGTGTAATTAAATTCGGCGGTTATGACTGGCGGGTGCTTGAAGTAAAGGACGGCAGGGCGTTGATTTTGTCCGACAGGCTCTTAGAAAAAAGGATTTTCAGCCAAGGCTCGGGACGTTATCACGTATGGTCAGTCAGCGAAATCCGCAAGTGGCTTAACGATGAGTTTTACAACAGCTTCAATTCAACCGACAGAGCTAAAATTCAACAGACGACGATTACTAATGCAGATAATCAATGGTTCGGAGCGTCGGGCGGCGAGGATACAGCGGATTATATTTTCCTGCTGAGTATTGATGAGGTTGTAAAATACTTCGGCGATAGCGGGCAATTACAAAACAGACCGGCAGAAGCGTGGTGGATAGACGACCAGTTTAACAGTGCGCGCAGGGCGTTTTGTATAAGCTGTTCATTTAATTGGTGCGGTAACAGGAGCACAAACCCGAATGGCTTCGGTTGTTTTTGGTGGCTTAGGTCGCCCGGTTCCGATACTTATATTGCCGCAGGTATTTATAACGACGGCACACTCAACGTAAGCGGTGATAATGTCGCCGAAGAAGGTGCAATTCGTCCCGCGATGTGGATAGATTTGTAACAGCAAAACTTTAAGGGGCTGAGAGTTAAATCTCAGCCCCGTTTCTTTTTACCACCAGCCGCGTCTGCAGCCGCAATTTCTTCTGTTGTGTCTGACGTAGCCTACCGTCCACCAGGGAATAAAGCGACCTCTGTTGAAAAATGGCATAATATGTTCCTCCTTTGTTTTATTGTGACGTTTTGTGTCGTAATATAGATTATGCAAGTAGCCGCAAACGTGACACCGACTTTTATTATAAGCATAAAATAAATTAAACACGAAAGGAGAAATTCTATGCAAAATATAACAAGAAGAATTGACAAAGCGAACTCGCCGCGTGTCGGCTACGCTTTTGTCATACCTCAGCGGCTCGGCAAGGTTTATCCGCCGAAGCGCGCTCTCGCAGAGGGGACAATTTTCCCCGAGTTGAACATCGGCATAAATGATTATACGAGGGGGATTTGGAATGGCAAGTAAATTCAATAAACAAGAGTGCTCCGCGCTGATGGATAAGCTCTGCGAGGCATCTTTCTTCGCGCACGACCTCAATCTCTACTTAGACACGCACCCCGACGATGAAGCCGCATTAGAGATGTTCCGCGAGGCTTGCAACCAAAGCGAAGCCTGTCGCGAGGCTTTTGAAAGCTGTTGCTATCCTCTGCGCGCCTGCAGTGCGGGACATGAGGGTGAGTGGGATTGGCTTGACGGCGCGTGGCCGTCGGAAAGGATTTAGGGGTAAATATGTTTATATTTGAGAAAAGAACGCAGATGCCTGTAAGAATACATAATAAGAATCCGAAGCTGGCGGGGTTTATTTTGAGTCAGTATGGCGGACCCGATGGCGAGCTCGGCGCGAGTTTGCGCTATCTTTCCCAGCGGTTTACTATGCCCGACAATTACGTCCTTACTTATCGTCAATGCTCGCAAACGCCCAGTTAATCGCTATTTCGCCGTCTTTTGACACGTCGATTCTGTCGATTAAGCTGAACATCAGTTCTTTGTTTACGTCGATTTCTTTTAAGAAGCGTTCCGCGAGCTTTTTCGCCTGAGCCGAAGTATTTACTTCGGTTTTTGTTTTATTTTGCATTGCTTGCAGTTTTTTGCACAGAGCCTCACGCTCGGTTTTAATTTTTTCGTAAATCCGCTCAAAGTCCTCCGGTGATAAAATCCCGCTCAGCTTATCCTCGTAAACGCTGTCTAATTTTTTAGTAAGTTCGGTTGTTTTATTCTCGATTTCTGCGAGAGCGTTTTTGTTGTCGGGCTCTTTACGCTCGCTTAAATATTGCTTGCCGAGCTGCCGCATTTCTGAAAGGTCAAGGTATTTTTCGCAGACTGCTCTGACGCATTGCAAAACGCTTTCTTCAATCGCGTCGACTCTAAAATAATGCAACGAACATTTTGAATTAGACGGGAAACGCTGATGAGTTTGGCACAGAAAATACAGCACGTCCTTGCCGCCCGCAAGCTTTCTGCAAACAACATTAAATACGTAACCGCACTCCTTGCAGTGAATCAAGCCTTTTAAAAGATAATCGTGCGTTCGGCTTCGCGTATAGGTTCGCTTTGCGATTAACATCTGCACTGTGTCGAAAACCTGCCTGTCGATAATCGGCTCGTGCGTGTTCTCAACGATGACCCATTCCTCGGGCGGAAGCGATGTGCATTTTTTTGATTTATAGCTTACTTTTTTCTTGCGCCGCTGCACCATGTTGCCTATGTAGACTTGATTTTTCAAGGTCGCCGACACCCGCTCGCTGCTCCATGTTCCCGAGTAGGGACCTTTCCGTCCGCACTTGACGTTTGCGTATTCGGACGGCGGGACAACCTTGTTTTTGTTTAAATATTCTCGTATTTTCCCGCAGGAGAGCCCGTTAAATGCAAGCGCGAACATCTTTTTTACAACCTCGGCGGCGGGCTCGTCAATCATGAATCTGTTTTTGTCGTTGGGAAGCGTCTTGTACCCGAACGGAGCTTTTGAGCCGATAAACAAGCCTTTTTCCTGTTTCGCGCGCTTTACGCTTGTGATTTTCTTTGAAATATCCTTTGCGTACATATCATTCATGATTGCCTTGAACGGTGTTATGTCGTTCGCCCCGCTGTCCGAAAACGTATCGATTCCGTCGAGAAGAGAAACATAACGCACGTTGTTCTCCGGGAAGTAACGCTCCATGTAATGCCCGGTCATAATGTAATCTCTGCCGAGCCGCGACATATCCTTGGTTATGACCATATTGATTCGCTTATTCTCGATGTCGCGAATCATGCGGTTGAAGCTCGGGCGGTCGAAGCTTGTACCGGAAATGCCGTCGTCTACGTATTCGTCCACAACATAAAGCTTGTTTTTGCTCGTGTAATCGTAAAGCAAGCTGCGCTGATTAGTAACGCTTTCGGATTCCTTTTCGTTATCGTCCTCCTTTGATAATCGTATGTATAGTGCAACCTTGAAATTTATTGGGTTTCTTATTTCAGCGTACATTTGTACCTCCTAAAATAAGCGACCATCATCGCTTATATCATATCACATTTTTGCTTTAAATACAAGAGGAACGAGCGCATTAAAATTTCTTTCGCGCTTTTATTGTTTTCTTTGTATATATTTTTAATTGTATGCGTGCGCTCTCGTTTCTTCATGCAATTACCTTTAGGCTGTACTTTCTTAATGTGTATGTCGATACAGCCTTTGGTATCACAGAATCTTGTGTAGAGCCAGTTGCATATTTGCCGGAACTTTCTCATGGGATTTCACTTCCCCCTTTCTGCCTCCACGCTCGTCGGCTACGCCTCCTCGCGCTATTTCTGCCGTTCACGCACCCTTTGTTCTTTGCCATAACTCCTCATATTTTCGCGGTTTTCACCTTTGCATAACATTGCGAATAATACAGTTATAATGCAGATTAGAACAACTTCTCCTGTGTTTTTTATGTTCCCCATGATATTTCAGATTCTCAATTTACCGCCCAACTTCTGTACGGTCTTTTATGTTGATTAAGATTGGTTTTTTGCCTTTTTATTAATTCTTAATTAATTCCGCAAATCTTTCAAACGGCATAATTTTTATTACAATTTTGCCTGCTTCACCCCAACACCCGACAACACCGAACGCCATGTGTTCAAAATTATCGTCTTTAAAAAATATACCTTTGAGGTTATTAATAAACAGATTGATTGAGCGGTTCGAGGTGTCCCAAAGCTGTGTATTATCTGTGTACTTCGGCGCGGTGATTTCAATTAGGACGAAGGCTTTCTCGAATTTGGGCAGTTTTTGCCCAAACGCAGCCTGTCCGATTGCCGCATGAATTAAATCAATCCAATAATCATGCAGCGATGAGTTTAATTTCTTGCTCGGCGGCAATGCTTCTTTAATTTCAAGCACTACCATGTCCTTTAAAACTGCGCTTCTTACAATTTCATTAATACTCATAAATTTCCCACCCTTCCAATTCTGATAATTTCGGATACATTTCCGCAATCGGTAAATCCTCGGTTTGTGTGATTAACGCGTAGTTCGTTCTGCCGTTCTCGTAATCTTCCTTTACCTGCGTGAAGAAATAGACATATTTCAATAAATCTGTCGTGAGGTTGACATAAATCCTCTGTGAGCCTGCATAAAAATCGCAGTCCTTGTTGTTGTGGTTGCTGTAATCAGCATTACTGCGATATTTCTTGATGCATTTCTGCTCTTCCCGAATGTTGGCGAGCGTCCTACCTATTCTGCTCGGTGTCGTCAGATACACGTGCTCAAAATAATGCGCGACGCGTATCGGCGCGCGGCTGTATTTCACGGGACGGTGGCGTTCCTCGTAGCTTTCATATTCAATCAGCCGTTTCCTGTGCCACATGGTTTCCTTGATAATTCGCTTGGCGATTTCGACACGTTTGTCTTCATCGCAAATCAACAACATTCCCGTGGCAGTTGTTTTGAATTCTTCGCCGAAGCGCGGATAAAACAGCGACCTCTCTGCCCGAATTTGCCAGTCCATTTTACCGTCGCCGATGTCATATACCGCTAATCGTAGCTCCCCAACGCAGAACATACCCGTGAACTTCACGTTACTGAGGATTCCGTGGCGGATATTTCGCCAACAGGTTGACGGAATGAAAAACCCACTGCTTGAATCGGGCTCGGAAACGCTTTTGAATCCAGCGAGCTTCAAATACATCGCAGTTCGTGAAATGGAATTAATACGCTGTTTACTCCCACCGCCTAATGTAACTAACGGTTTAGTTTTCGAGAACAACGCTCTTCCTTTGGATAAAATATGTACGCTGCTGTCCTTGTGTTTTGAAATATATTTGTTTTTCGTCAGCGGGCGGAAAGCGTATGACGCTTTGATTTTATCGCCCGAATTCAGCGAAAGCAGACAGGTTTGATAGTCCAGCGTTTGATATTGACACAAGTGCATAATCAGGAAAAGCTGGTTTTCATTGAGTTTGTTGAATAGAATCAACTCCTTTCGTCTCAAATATCGCCTATACGGTGACGTTTGTGGCGCGTAATTCTGCAGATTACATATCAATCATACCCAACAATGCGATTAATGTCAAGATAAATCGTATCCCATATTTCGACAATAGTGTTGCAATTGGTGACTGAATGTGTTATACTGTTAGCATCAACAGACAGGAGTACGTGAAATGCAGGAAAAATTAGTAACATTCGGGGACAGATTGCGTCAGATTCGGAAAGAACAAGGGTTATCGTTGGAGGAACTCGGCAAGGTCTTGGGGACTTCTAAGCAGGTTTTAAGCCGTTATGAGACGAATCAACGTGCGCCGAAGGTCTCTGTTGCCGCCGAATACGCGAAGAAGCTGAACGTTTCGCTCGATTATATGATGGGCGACGCAAAAGAAGAAAACAGCTTCCTTGAACTCGGCTCGAAAGCAAAGAAGAAGCTGTTTTACAAGATTTTTATTGATGTTACGGCTGAAATGGGGCTGGATATTCCGGGGATTGTGCGGGTGACGGGGCTGACCGATTCGCAGGTGCGGTCGATTATTTTCAAGCGCATGAAGGACGCGCCGCTGCCGTTGGCTTTACTGCTGAGCGATAAGTTAGATGTGCCGCTTGAGACTTGGACGGGGGAAAAGGCTTATGTGCCTGCAGAGATTTCGGTGGAGGCGAGGGCGGTAGCGCTTGCGTTTGATAGGGCTGATGAGAAGAGTCGGGGGATTGTTAGGGTGGTGTTGGGG
>WQYC01000024.1 GCA_009781425.1 Oscillospiraceae bacterium | reverse complement strand
TTTCTGCACATTTAAGCACTGCCGAAATAGTACAGGAGCTTCGCTTCTTCGACGTTGCAAAATGGTACGCAGATATGCAGGCGCAGTGGGAGCTTGAGTGGGCGCAGTGGGAAGAAGAATGGCAGGATTGGGACTGGGAAGATGAATATTACGAATATGAAGAAGATTATTACGAAAATTGGATTTGGGACGACGAGCTTCAAGACTGGGTACTTGAAGGCGGTTATGTTGAAGCTGTCCCGCCTGTAATTGAAATTGTTCCTTATGTAACAGCAGTAGGATAAAAAGAAAACGTCCGCGGTTTAAACCGCGGACGTAATTTTATTTAAAGCTTCAAAAATTTTATACAGCGTTCAAGAATCCCCTGCATATGGCTTATTGCGATTCCGTAGTTTGTAATCGGAACGCCGGCTTCAGCGGCGGCGCGGTGACGGAAGCGCATTTCGCGCGGGTTTTGCATACAGCCGCCGCAGTGGATGATTAGCTTAAAGCCGCTTAAATCCTCGGGGAATCCGCCACCAGATGAAAACTCGTAATTAAACTTAAAGCCTGTGCTAATTTCCAACATTCGCGGGATTTTCACTGTGCCGATGTCCTCGCACTGCCTATGATGCGTGCAGCCCTCTGCAATTAAAATTTTATCGCCGTCCTTTAAAGTTTCGATGAACTTCGCTCCCGCGACGGCTTCTTCAAGCATTCCTTTATATCTCGCCATTAAAATCGAAAACGAGGTTAAACCGATTTCTTCGGGAATTATTTTCGCTACCTCGGAGAAAACCTGGCTGTCGGTAATTACGAGCTTCGGCGGAATATTAAGCTTCGTGAATACGCCGCTCAAGCTGCTTAAATCCGTTATGACAGGTACTGCGCCCGCTTCAAGTATATCGCGGATAACCTGTTGTTGAGGCAGGATTAACCTGCCTTTCGGCGCGGCTTCGTCAATCGGAATCACGAGAATAACCAAGTCGCCGCCTTGAAGCAAATCGCCGATTAGACGGCGATTTGCTTCTTCTGCTTGCGAGCCGAGCGCGATAATTTTTTCTTTGATTTGCGCCGTGTCGAACGGCGCAAAATTATTCTGAACGATAAAATATTTTACGCCAAATTCATCGAAGGCGCGAATTAACTCGCGGTCGAAATCGTTTAATTCTTCACGTGAATCAACTACCAAAAGCGCAATGTCCGTCTTGCGTAAAATAGTTTTAGTTTTTTGAATCCGCAGCTCGCCGAGCCCGCCCTCGTCGTCGATTCCCGGCGTGTCAATCAGCACTACAGCACCGAGCGGCAGAAGCTCCATCGCTTTAAAAACAGGGTCGGTCGTCGTGCCTTTCACGGGCGAAACTACCGCCGCGTCCTGCCCTGTAATCGCGTTCAGCAGGGTAGATTTTCCCGCATTGCGCCTGCCGAAAATCCCTATGTGAAGCCGTTCGCCGCGCGGTGTACTATTTAAATCGCTCATATTCTGAAATCTCTGCTTCCCTGTTTGATTTTTTCTAAGTTTTCGAGAACAATTCCGCGCGTTTTCTCGCTCGGTACTTTTAAGATTTCGCGAGTAATTAATTCTTCGCCCGCTGTTCTTGTGCGCGCGCTTGAATAATCAAGCAGGTATTCCTGCAGAGTCAGCAGTGCATTAGGGTGACAGCAGTTTTGAATCTGCCCTGTTTTGCACAGCTTCATGAACCTGTCGCCTACCCGCCCCTCGCGGTAGCAAGCAGTGCAGAAGCTGGGAATGTGCCCGATGCTGATTAACCACTGCACAATCTCGTCTAAACTGCGATGGTCATTGACTTCAAATTGCTTCGTGTCGGGACAATTGCCATTGTCCCCTACATCATAACCGCCGACGCTTGTGCGCGAGCCGCCGCTGATTTGCGAAACGCCGACGTCTAAGACTTTTTTGCGGCAGTCCTCGCTCTCTCGCGTGGAGACGATTATGCCTGTATACGGCGCGCTGATTCGCAGGCAGGCGACGATTCTCGCAAAGGTTTCGTCGTCGATTCCGTGTGTGAAATTTGCTGCTTCGACGCCCTGCGCTTTTCTTATCCGCGGGACGCTGAGCGTATGCGGACCCACGCCGAAAGCGGCTTCGAGGTGCTCGGCGTGCATGAGCATGGCGGTAAATTCGTAGGCGTAATCGGCAAGCCCGAACAGCACACCAAGCCCGACATCGTCCACGCCGCCCTGCATCGCTCTGTCCATCGCCTCGGTGTGATAGGCGTAGTCGGACTTCGGTCCCGACGGGTGAATTTTGTTATAAGCTTCCTCGTGATAGGTCTCTTGAAAAAGCAAATACGTGCCGATTCCGGCGTCCTTGAGCTTGCGGTAATCCTCAACCGAAGTCGCCGCGATATTGACGTTAACGCGCCGAATCGCGCCGTTTTTGTGATTAATGCTGTAAATAGTTTTTATGGATTCAAGAACATATTCAATCGGGCTTTGCTCGGGGTGCTCGCCTGTTTCTAAGGCTAAGCGTTTGTGCCCCATGTCCTGCAAGGCGATTACCTCGCGGCGTATTTCTTCCTGTGTTAATTTTCTGCGCGGCATTGTAGAATTTCCCGCGTTAAAAGGACAGTAAACACAGCCGTTGACGCAGTAATTCGACAGGTACAGCGGCGCGAAAAGCACCACGCGTTCGCCGTAAAATTCGCGCTTGATTTCTCTTGCGAGCGCGAAAATTTCGTCGGTATTTCCGCTAAGCAAAAGTAGCGCGGCTTCCCTGTGCCCGAGCCCCTTTTTCTCGCTTGCTTTTTGTAATATTTGATTTATTAACTCGCTGTTATTTTTATTTTCGCGCGCCCACGCGAGCGTTGACATGATTTCATCATGGTTGATAAACTCCCGTGCAGACGGGGATTTCGCGTTATAATTATTGCTCGCCATAATTAAAATAATCCCCCCTTGCAACAGTAAATTCACAGCCGATGTTTTTTATGCGCTGTTTTAAGTTTTCGCTTGCTCCGATTTTATTATCGTAAATCTTATATTTTTCACGCGCCGTTAATGGCGAAATATTCTGCATAATTACATTCGCTCCCGCGTTAATTCCAAGCTCGTAGCCTTGATTTTCAATCGTCGCGAGTGCGGTCGTAGCCGGCAAAAGCAAGCTCGGCTTCATCAGCCGCAGTATCGCGAGTATGTTCAAAACGAGCTTTAAATTTCCCGCTTTTTCCTTTGCAAACGGCGTCGCAGAATGAGGAATGAACGGGCCTACTCCTACCATTTCGGGGTCGAGTTCTTTTATGAAAAGCAAGTCGCTGACGATGTTTTCGAGGGTTTGCTTAGGCGAGCCTACCATGAAGCCGCAGCCTGTTTGAAAGCCTAATTCTTTTAAGTCGCGCAGACATTTTTGGCGCGCTGATGCTTGCATTTCCGGCGGGTGGAGCTCGGCGTAATGCGCGCTGTCAGCGGTTTCGTGCCTTAACAAATATCTGTCCGCGCCGGCTTCGCGCAGGAGCTTCAAGCTTTCAAAGCCGCGCTCGCCTGTTGAAAGCGTTAGCGCGCAGTCGGGATATTTGCACTTAATTGCGCGAATTATATCAGTTAAAATTTCATCGGTGAAAAAAGCGTCCTCACCGCCCTGAAGCACGAAAGTTCTATAACCCGCATCGTAACCTTCATCACAGCAGTTTAAAATCTGCTCTTTTGAAAGGCGGTAGCGCGCCGCAGAACTGTTGGAACGCCGCAGTCCGCAGTAGAAGCAATCGTTTTTGCAATAGCTTGTAAATTCAATTAAGCCGCGCAAAAAAATCTTATTGCCGTAAATATTTTCGCGCGCTTTCCGTGCAGCTTCGTGCAAATAATCATCTTCGCAGGTCAGAAGCTCAGCGAATTCACCGCGCGATAAAATCCGCTCCTGTGCTAATTTATCAGTTAATTTTCTCATAACTTTAAATATAACACAAAGAGCGGATTTTGTCAAGTTTTGTGCTTGCTTTTAATCTTTTTTCTCGCTTTTGGGTTTGATTTCCTGGAGCACGTTCATCAGCCTCGCAGGTATCGGCAAGCCCAAGCACGCCGCGTTTTCAAGAAGGCTTACGCCCTCGTTCGAGATGAATAAAAACAGCGCGGCTGTGCGGAGCGCGGAGCCGCTTTCGACTACGCGGGTGTCGATTATATTCGCGACTGCGACGACTATAAACACCATGATTTTCTTGCAGATTCCGCGGAAGCCGATTTCGCTCGAGAGGCATTTCCGCGCGATTGCAACCGCGACCCCGCTCATGTAATCAAGCACCACAAGCGCAATCAGCGCGTAAAACAGCCCGTCAAGCTCGCCGAACATGAAGCCTAAAACCGCGCCTGCGCCGACTAAAAACGTTTCATAAAGCTTTCTCATTTTTTTCACTTCCTCAAAAAATAGGCGGGAAAATCCCGCCTTAATACTATCATATTTCAATGGTGCAATGCAATGAAATGTTTTGTTTTTATTCACTTTCAAGAATTTTTTTCTGCTATCTGATAATCGTATGAATCCCAGATAATTTCGCCTTTTTTCGCAGAAACTTCATAGGTAATTCCGTCTTGTAAAATAGTCAATGTATCACTGCGTCGTCCGCTGGCTCCTGAAGTGCCTAAAATTTCATCTACTATTATATAATCAGTACCATAATTCTCTTCGATATATTTTATTATTACTTTTTTATTCCGCTGACCGTCTATATATAACGGTAATCGAAATATTATAGCAAGTAAGATTATTAACAAGAGAAAAACAGCAATAATTTTTGAAAGTATAATCGCAGTTTGAATAAGTGCTTTTTTCACGCTCATGTCACTAACCTCTCAACAAGCGGCTTTACGCCGTGCTTTTTTATTATGCTGAAGTGCTCTTCGACTGTCGCTTTAAACTGCGTGTTTTCAAGCAAATCCGTCATATCCGCGCCCCACGCACTGCTGATATTTCTGAAAATAATATCAAGCTTATTATCGCGCAGAAACGCGATATTTTTCTCGTTGTCGTTGAGCGGAAACCGCCCGCCGCTCTTATAAAACGCAATCAGCGCGGCGAACGAAAAAGTCAGTATTGGCGGGAGTTTGGCGAATCTTTTGCGGTATTCCAAAATCGTCGGAAGCACCTGCGTTTTGAATTTAGGAACGCAGTTCTGCGTAACAGAAAGTAATTCGTGCTTTATGAGCGGGTTGCAAAGTCGCTCTGTGACGGTTTTTGCGTAGCTTTCAAGGACGTTGCGGTTTGTGTCGAGCGTGGGAATTATTTCCCCCAAAAGCGCGCGTTCAATATATTTTTTGAAGCTCGGATTCGTCGCAGCTTCGTGCATAGTTTTGCACCCGAAGAGAAGCGCAGCGGGCGCAAGAGCGGCTTGAATACCGCCGAACAAGCGCGTTTTCCGCAGGTAGTGCGGAGTTATATCCTCGCAGAAGAATACGTTTAAGCCCGATTTATCAAGCGGGAGCTCCGCGCGCACCGCTACAGGCGATTCAATCGCCCAAAAATAATACGCTTCGCACATGGTTAAAAGCTCATCGCGGTAGCCGAATTTCTTTTGACTTCTTTCAGCTTCGTCGTTCGTAGTTTCCGTTATAATCCTGTCTGCGAGCGTGTTTGCGAAGAAGCAGGCGTTGCCGAGCCACTGCGAAAACTCGCTGTTTAAATTCCGCTCTGCTGCGTATTTTTGCACTGATTTTTTAAGCTCGCCGAACGATAAAAAAATCAAGCCTTTGTTAATATCGCCGTCAAAAAAAGAGAATCTTTCGTGCAGAAGAGCTGTGATATTTTCTGCGCTCGACTCGTCCGACACGACAAAACGAAGCTCCGGATTATACGCGCGTTTTATGTAATTATTATAATCGCTGTGCGGATTTACGCAATCAGTGACACAGGCTATGAGGTTTTCGGCGGTGATTTCTTTGCCATTTTCGATTCCTTTTTGGGCGACCGTGAATAGTCCATCCTGCTTTTCAAAAGTTTCAAGATTATCGCCGACAAGAGTCACGCCGCCGCCCCAAAATCCGCTCTTGCTGAGCGCGTCAAAGACAGGGAAGACGAGCGCGCGCCAAAACGCGCCCCCTCCGAAGACAAGAGCTTTTTCGGGCGCGGACGGCGGTGTTTCTATGAAAGGCAGGCTTCGGTTAAGCTGTTGCATTTTTTTATTTCCTTATAATTTATTGAAAACTAAAATTTCTAATTTCATCACAAAATAAATTGTAAATATTCATATTACATTTTTCATCGAAATAGCTTTTTAACATAAATACAGAATCCCATTTTTTCAATGTATAATCATTAAAACCGTGTCTTCTTGCAACGTCCAGCAATCTAATATCAATTATTGAAACGCCATGCGCCGTGCCCATTGCGTCGGCTAATTGAATTAATTTATCATAATCGTCATAATTTATTTCAGATAAAAAGGAAGATATAATCTCGAGTTCATCGGGTGTGCAATCATATTCACCGCTGTACGCGCCTAAATTTTGATAAGGAAACGAATGAGAAAGGCAAATATTTGCAATTTCAGAATACCCTTTTTTATGCATTAATTCATAGCCCGCATAAGCATGATGTAACCCGCGAACGCCCTCATATCTGCCTATTTCCTTTTCCTTTCGTGCTGTAAGAAAATTATAACACAAATTTTACCAAAAAGCAAACTTATATTTCACGCGATTCCGCTAATAATAAAGTCGAAAACATAAAAACAGCGGGGGTAGCAATGCAGGAAAATTACGTTAATAACGAAGAAGAAAACGAATCAGAGGGCGGCTCTGACGAGCAGGTGAACCCTGCGTCGGACTGCGGAATCGTTTCGGTTAAAAATGCGGAGCATTCGATTCATATATTGACAATTATTGGGCAGGTCGAAGGTCACTTTATTCTCCCGCCCCAAAACAAAACCACGAAATACGAGCACGTAATCCCCGCGCTTGTCGCGATTGAGCAAGACCGCAGTATCGACGGGCTTCTGATTATTTTAAACACTGTCGGCGGCGACGTTGAGGCGGGCTTGGCTATCGCTGAATTGCTTAGTTCAATGTCAAAGCCCACGGTTTCAATCGTTGTCGGCGGCGGTCACTCAATCGGCGTGCCCTTGGCGGTGAGCGCGAAAAGAAGCTTCATTGTTCCGAGCGCGACGATGACTATTCACCCTGTCCGCATGAACGGGCTCATGCTCGGCGTGCCGCAGACGCTTTCTTATTTTGACCGTATGCAGGAGCGGATTATTAATTTTGTCGCCCGCAACAGCCACATAAACCCCGACCGTTTCAAGGAGCTGATGATGAAAAAGGACGAATTAGTCATGGACGTGGGTGCGGTGCTTGACGGCGAAGCGGCTGTCAGCGAAGGAATAATTGACAGCATCGGAGGGCTCGCGGAAGCCGTTCAATGCTTGAATGAGCTTGTAGAGAAAGCAAAGGGAGAAAGCGAAAATGATAATGCACACAATCATCAGTGAGCTTGATATTTTTTATTTACCTGCAAGCTACATGAATCCACAGTACGAGCAGGCTAATCGGGATAATGCAATACCGTGCATTACGAATCCGGCGGAGCTTTTGAAGCCTGTTCAAAATCCTTATTATAACAACCCGCGCTAAAAGCGCGGGTCTAACTTTTCACTTTAAAATCGAGTTTCCGTTCTCGTCAACTATATCAACAACAAACCCTGTATTTGGAAGATAGAAAAACGTGTATTCATTGTCAACAGATAAATTTTGAAAATATTTGCCCTCAATATTTACTTCTACTCCCTGTATTTTTATCGTTTCAACACTATAATTATAAATGTTTTTCGGGGGATTACCGCTGACCTCATGACGGTTTCCGCTGATTATATGGGTCATATCGGCGGTCATTTCAATCATATTAAAAGCAAAAATTCCAACTGAATACCAAATAAGTGTCATTACAGCGTAAATAGTCAAAGTGATTTTGGGGTTGATTGTTTTTCTCAGCGCAGGATAATAAAAACCGAGTCCTGAGAAAGAAATTGGAAAAAATATAAACATCAACCAAGAAGAAACGAGAGCAAGAACGGGTCGTCCAATTGACATACCTATGGCAAGCGGTATAAATAATAACGGTGAAATAATCCATGCAAGTATATAAAGTACATCTACTGTTTTTTTCATAGCTACTTCTTCTTCACATACATAATACTGTCAAGCGTCCATTTTTCGTGGAAGGCAACCCAGTAGCCGAGTCTGCAGGTAAACGGCGCGAGTGCGAAAATCCCCATGAATATGAACGGCGACCAAACGGGATTCGTCATTTCGCCGAGCAGTAGCGATAACGCCATAATCGCCGCGAAAATAATTCGGAAGAAGTTGAAATAGCTTCCAGTTAAAACCGCGCCGTCTTCGCCGTTGTTAACGCTCAAAACGAGCAAAAGCAGGCACATTACTACAAAAAAGCCTGCGACGATTCCGCCGAGAATGAACCATTTTCCGCCTTGTTGTTTTTCGATTGTCTTGCGGTTGAACAGCTTTTTGTCTAACTCGCCGTCCTTGTAGCCCGCGTTGAACATCATCATCAGATAGAGTGAAAGTGAGCAGAAAACCGCAATGACCTTGAGCGCGCTGTCCGCGCCGAAGGAAAGAAGCGAAAACGTAACGACTAACGCCATCGCGTTTCCGCCTGCCGCGTAGCCGAAGGTTTCGAGCAAAAGCCTTAAAAATGATTTTCTTTGCATATAATTGCCCTTTCGGAAAATAATAATGTAAAATGCTTCGAGAGGTAATTCATGAATAACAAGAAATTGCACGGTAACAACGCGCGCATAAAGCCCGACAAAGGCATAATTCCGCGCTTCACGGACTTCGTGTCGGTCGGGCATACAACGAGAGACGGCACTGTTTATTATCAGGACGACGAGCAGGTCGCGCTCGCGAAAAAGGAAGTAAACGACATTACGAAATTATAATTTCGTCAGTTAATAACCCTGTTGTTAACGATGTTTTCAAGCACTATCAGCGAGCGTTCATGCGCTCGCTTTTGTCTGTCGTTTTCTTGGTTTAGAGCGAGAAGTGCAAGATAAAAATCATCAGAGCAGAACTCCTCTATTCCCGCGAGCCGCGAAAGCTCGCTACCTTCTATCCGCCAGAAAACGTTTTCAGTTATATTCTCGTTGTTCGGGAAAAGCGCGGTTAAATCTACGAAAATCGTATTAATATCATTCTGCGTTTCGCCGATTATGCGGTCGAACGCCTCGCGGTCTCCGATAATTAATCGCGTGACGCCCGTGCGGATTTGCGTGAAAAGCTTCGTTTGCACCGCCATGTAAGCGTTATTGTCAAAAACGTTGAAAAGGTCGATGGGAAGCCCCTGCGCGTGGGTATAACGATTCTCGTCGAAGTTCGGCGTGAACGCCGCGACAGCTCCGCTTATATCGCTTGAAAAAGAGAACACGAGCGCGCTGGTATATTCGTCGGAGGCGAGCATTAAAAACTCAATGTCCGCGCGCTTTTTTGAGAAGATTTCAACTGCGAAAAACGTGAACATAAAACCGAAAAACAGTATCATCAAAACATGAATTTTGTAATGATACCAAAAGTTTTCAGCTTTCTTTTTTCCGCGCAGTTCGATTTCCTCGCGCTCTTCCTTTTGAATAACCTCGCTGTCGTCAATGAGTCCCTGCTTCAGCTTCAACAGCTCGCGTTTGTCGTTGTTGTATGACATTTGCACTCCTTTTTAATCCGGATTATACCTATTCCATTGTAATCCGTTATCGCAGATAAAAAATTCTTTCGGATGATACCTAACCATGCTACCGTCAAAATAATCTATTGTTAGGACATAAGGTATTTCTACTGAAGATGATAAATGTGCAGTTGTATGAACTAATTCTAATATCCATTTGCCGCTTGTAGAGCAGTAATAAACATAAACAATAAAATCTTTTACTTGAGTTGTGCGGAAAAGGACATTACTCAAATAATAACTTCCCATTTCGACGGCTTCCTTAGGCGTGCGGGCAATCACAATGCCATCAACATTTCTTGTGAAAATATAATCTTTTTGTTCGAGAAAATCATTTAAGTTAGTATTTCCGGTAACAAATTCATACCTTATGCCGTTTTCAAGAATACCCGAATCAATCGTATTGCTTCTGTCGAATCCTCCTCTTGGTCTTATATAAATTTCTTCTTCGTATTCTTCAATCCCAGCCACGATTTGCAATGCTAAAAGCGCGTCTGCGCTGTCGATTTTACCGTCGCCGTTTATGTCATACGAAGCGGGCACTTCCGAAATAACTCCGGCAGTGTATTGCAATATTTCTAACGCAGTTGATGTAGAAAAAGTAACTGCGAGCAAAACAGAAATAATGCTTGTCACATTCAACCTCCAACCTCCGGCTTCATCGTCGGGAACAGCAGTACATCGCGGATTGACGCGCTGTCCGTCAACAGCATTACTAATCTGTCTAAGCCCAGTCCCAGCCCGCCCGTCGGCGGTAAGCCGTATTCAAGCGCAGTGAGGAAATCCTCGTCAAGCTCAGCCTTTAAGCCTTGCTTGCGCTTTTCCTCAACCTGCTTCGTGAAGCGTTCGCGCTGGTCAAGTGGGTCGTTGAGCTCGCTGAATGCGTTGCCGAATTCCCACGCGTTGATAAAATATTCAAACCGTTCGGTGAACTGCGGGTCGTCTTTTTTCCGCTTGGCAAGCGGCGAATTCTCAACGGGATAATCGTAAATAATCGTCGGCTGAATTAAATTAGGTTCAACGTGCTCTTCAAAAAGCTCAATTAATTCAAAGCCGCTTTTATCTTTTTTGCCTGTATATTTTTCGACCGCCTCGCGCATTGTCATGCGCGTCCAGGGCTTGCCGAGCGCGATTTCTGTGCCTTTAAAAGTCACGGTATCAGAGCCGCAAATTTTCATGCAAAGGTGCCTGTACATATTTTCAATTAAATCCATCATCGCGAAATAATCGACATACGCCCAGTACATTTCAATCGAGGTAAATTCGGGGTTGTGCGTGCTGTCCATGCCCTCGTTGCGGAAGATTCTGCCGACTTCATAAACCTTGTCGAACCCGCCTACAATCAGCTTTTTCAAGTACAGCTCGGTTTCAATCCGCAAAAACATTTCGATGTCTAACGTGTTGTGGTGCGTGATGAAGGGCTTCGCCGCCGCGCCGAGCGAGACGGTGTGAAGCACAGGCGTATCCACTTCAAGGAAGCCTAAATTGTCAAGATAATGACGAATCTCGCGTAGAATCAGCGAGCGTTTTACGAACGTGTCCTTGACCTCGGGGTTCGCGATTAAGTCAAGGTAACGCTTCCTGTAGCGTTCTTCCTTATCGCGCAGTCCGTGCCACTTTTCAGGAAGCGGCAGCAGCGATTTTGTCAGCAGTGTAATTTCCTTCGCGTGAACAGAAACCTCGCCGCGCTTTGTGCGGAAGACAAAGCCTTTCACGCCGACTATATCGCCCAAATCCCATTTCTTAAACTGCTTGAAATTCTCCTCGCCGATGTCGTTAGTTTTTACATAGATTTGCATACGCCCCGAAGCGTCACGCAGGTCGATAAAATTCGCTTTTCCCATGTCGCGCCAGCTCATAATCCGCCCCGCGATACAGACGTCCTTGTTCTCGAATTCATCGAAATTGTCAGCGATTTCGGCGTTTTTTGTATCAACCGGAAACTTCGTAATCTCATAAGGATTTAAGCCCGCGTCTTTTAATTCCGCGAGCTTTTCGAGCCTTATTCTATTCTGTTCGCTGAGCTCAGCGAGTGCTTCTTCCGGTGTTAATTCTAAATTATTTTCGTTGTTGTCTTGCATTTTTTTCGTCCTTTATTTTGATATTTCTAAAATTTCGTATGAAACAGTGCCTGCGGGAGCTTCCGCGCTAATAATATCGCCGACCTTGTGCCCGATGCACGCCTTGCCGATTGGCGATTCGTCAGAGATTTTACCCGCTTTCATGTCAACTTCTTTTGAGCCGACGATGTACAGGTTCGACTCTTTTGAGGTTTCGGTGTTTTTTATTCTAATTTTATTGCCGAGCTGAACTTCTTCCGTGGTTAAGCTTTCGGAGTCGAGAATTTCGACATTCATGAGAATAGCTTCGATTTCAGCAATGCGGGCCTCGACAATACCCTGCTCGTTTTTCGCTTCGTCGTATTCCGAGTTTTCGGAGAGGTCGCCGAAGGAGAGCGCGGTTTTTATTTTCTCGGCAATATCGCGCCGCTTCTCGGTTTTTAACTGTTCAAGCTCCTTTTCAAGTTTGTTTAAGCCCTCTTGCGTTAAAATTGTCTGTTTTGCCATGTTAGTTTTCCTCCTGTATTGTAATTTGTGAAGTTCTTGCTTCTGCTACCTCGAAAGCCTTCCTGATTTGCGGGTCGAGTGTGTTTTCGAGATTGCTTAAATCCGACTCAATCAGCGCGGTCATTTCTACTAAGAAGTCGGGGCGTATCCCCTCGCCGTCGAAGCTTGTTCCGCCGCCCGAGCGAACCTTCATGACCGATATAATCAGTCCGCTACCGTCGCCGAGCGACTGCGTCCTTGTGAAAATCGGGTCGCCTTTTGTGGGAGTGCCTACGATTTGCGCACCTGCGAAGTCCTTCAGTGCCGCTGTTATAAGCTCGCCGCCCTCAGCCGTGCCGCCGTCGGTGATAATCGTAATCGGCAGGTCGATAAACGCTTCGCTTGTGATTTCAATAATTTCGCCTGTGCTTCCGTTTCCGTATTCCGCTATAGCCGCTACGCATCTCGGAAGCAGACGCTCAAGAATCTGCCTTTGCGGAGTTGTTAGACTGCCGCTTGTTCCGCGTAAATCTAAAATTAAGCCCTTCGCGTTATTGGCTAATATTTCGTTTAAAGCCGCTTCAAACTGACTGCCTGTGTTCTCGGAAAAATCCGTGATTCTTATAAAGCCGAAATCGCCGTACTGCGCGCCCCGCGCTGTAATTAATTCGATGTTCTGCCGTCTTAAAGTGAAGCGCCGTTCCTCTCCGTCACGCTGAATCGTGATTACAAGTGCCACGCCCTCATCGCCTGCAAGCATACGAATCGCGCTCTCTGCGCCTATTTCAAGCACCTGTATATTGTTGATGCTCGTGATAATATCGTCAGCCTCAATGCCTTGTATATCGGCGGAAGAACCCTCGTAAACATTAGTTATTCTGATATACCCGTTCTCGTTGCGCACTACCTGAAGCCCCGCAGTGACGATTCTGCCGCGGGTATATTGCTCTAACTCGTAAAACTCTGCGTCGGGTATGTATCTGCTTTTGCCGTCGCCGAGCCCCGTCATGAAGCCGCTCATAATGCTGTCGGTGAGGCGTTCCTCGTCGATAGAATCAAAGAAATTATTTCTGACATAGGAGTCTATGTTCTGGATTTTCGCGAAGATTGCTTCGCGGCGGTCAACGCCTGCGATTCTCTCGTTGAAATTATCGCGGGACAGCTCCATCGTCAATACGAATGTTACGGCGCAGGCGACAGCAATCAAGCTGATACAAACACCGAGCGATATTTTTCTGTTCATCATGTTCCTTTCGGACGGGCATGGAAGCCCGTCCCTACACTTTAAGGTGTTTCCCCATGCTCATTACTGTGCCGATTGCCCCGAGCAGCGCACCTGCAAGGCAGTTCGCGGCAAGCGCGAGCCACATTATATCATCGAAAACGACTACGTTTGAAATTCCGAAGATTTGAAGAAGCATAATATCCTCTTCAAACACAGAAACCACCGATTCGTAAGCGAGCTTGGTAAGCCCCCACGAAGCGACGCCCGCAAGAATCCCGATAAACATTCCTTCTATAAAGAAAGGGATTCTTATGAATGCGTTGGTCGCGCCGACGTGCTTCATTATGCTGATTTGCATTCGCCGCGCGAAGACGCTCGACCTCGTTGTATTGTAGATGATTACAAGGCAGACGATAAGCAGGGCAATCAAAATCGCGAGCCCGATAACAGCAAAAGTATTTCTGATTGCAATCAATATTTCAGCAAAGTCAAAAGGCGCGGAAACGCTGATAACACCGTCAATTTCCTCAAAGCGGGATACAGCTTCATTGATTTTTGTGATGTCCCAGAGCGAAACAATGTAGGTGCTTGGCATCGGGTTCTCGCCTATTGAGTCGAAGAGAACAAAAAAATTCTCACCGTACCATTCGCGTTCGCTTGCTAACGCTTCCTCGGGGGAAATGTAAACCACTCTGTCAACGAACTCGTCTTTATAACTGCTTATGATTTCGGAAATATAACTGAGCTCAGCCGCGGAAACGGATTCATCAACGAAAACAAGAATCTCGTTAGTATCTTCAATATTACCTATTATTATGCCTATATCGATGGAAATAAGCACAGCAAGCCCGATTAATAATAAACTCACCATTAATATGCAAAAGCTTGCAAAGGACATAACACGATTATGCCACACCGAAACAACACCCTGCTTGACAAGGTACGAAAAGTTACTACTCCTCATTATTGCCCCCTATATAGTCGTCAAAGTCAACACTGCCTTTTTTCAAGCTGATGATTCGTCCGCCGAAATACTTCACCAAATCATGCTCGTGCGTAACCATAAGCACCGTAGTTCCGCATTTGTTTATATCCTTGAGTAACTCGACAATCTCGTAAGAAAGCTCGGGGTCAATGTTTCCCGTTGGCTCGTCCGCGATAATCAGTCCCGGGTCAGAGGCAAACGCCCGCGCGATTGCGACACGCTGCTGCTCCCCGCCCGATAACTGCGAGGGATACGCGCGCGCTTTTTCTGTGAGTCTGACTAAGTTCAGCACATACGGCACACGCTGGCGTATAAACCGCCGCGAGCGGTCAGTTACGCGCAAAACAAACGCTACGTTTTCGTAAACCGTCAGGTTCGGAATCAGACGGAAATCCTGAAATATCATGCCGATAGAACGGCGGAACTTCGGGATTTTCCACTCCCTAAGCTTCGACAAATTATAGCCGTTGACGAAAACCCGTCCGTTCGTCGGGGTTCTTTCGCGGGTTAACAGCTTCAAGAGCGTTGATTTCCCCGCGCCCGAGCTTCCGACAATGAAAACGAACTCGCCGTCGTTTATTCTTAAATTTACGTCGTTGAGTGCTTCTACGTCACCTTCCTTGTAGTAAACGTCAACGTTTTTTAGTTCAACCATGTTTTCTCCTAAAATTTAACGGGGTCAGCAGAAAGATATTTTTTAACCATTAAAGCGATTTTAAATATAATCGCGTGGTCGAATTCCCGCAGGTCTAAGCCTGTCAGCTTGCGGATTTTGTCAAGGCGGTAAACAAGCGTGTTTCTATGTACGAACAGCTTCCGCGATGTTTCCGACACGTTCAGATTGTTTTCAAAGAACCGCTGAATCGTGAACAGCGTTTCGTGGTCAAGCGACTCAATCGAGCCTTTTTTGAAAACCTCCGACAAAAACGTATCGCAAAGCGTAGTCGGCAGGTGGTAAATAAGCCGCGCAATGCCGAGGTTGTCGTAGCTGATTATAGTCTTGTCCGTGTCAAAAACCTTACCGACCTCAAGGGCAATCTGCGCCTCCTTAAAACTCCGCGCCAAGTCCTTAACGCCGAGCACAGGCGTGCCTATTCCGACGTTTACGCGGGTGAAAAACTCGCTCGACAGCGTGTCCGAAATCGAACGCGCAAGCTTTTCAAGGTCTTTTATGTCGATTTGCGCCTTGAGCTCTTTCACGAGAACAATGTCGGTTTCTGTAATATTAAATACAAAATCCTTGTTTTTGTCAGGGAAAAGGTTTTGAATCACATCATAAGCCGAAACGTCGTTCGACGAAATAATGCTAATCAGAAAAACCACGCGGTTTATGTCTGAATTAAAGTGCAATTCGCGGGATTTTATACTGATGTCCCCGGGCAAAATATTATCAAGGATTATATTTTTTATGAAGTTCGCGCGGTCATATTTTTCGTCGTAATATTGCTTAATGCTCGCGAGCGTAATCGCAAGAATCGAGGCGTATTTGCCCGCCGATTCGTCAATTCCCTCGACAAACACTGCGTAATCGGGCTTGGTGTGGATTCCGAACGGCTTGTATGTATAGCCGTCTCTGACAAAAATATCGTGCGATTCGCCGATTTCGATTGAGAAGAAGTCGGTGCTTGTCCCGAGCTTCGGGGCTTCACTGCAGGCTACGACGGTCGCGTTTTCGTCAATCACGCCTATTACGCGCCCTACGGTGTCCTTCATTTGTTGAATTACGCCTTGGAATAATCTGTTTGACATATCTTGTCTCCTTTTCATTACGGAAGCTCTCCTGTGCTCTCCCTGCGCGCTTTGCACGCGGGCGCGGCGGATAAAATCCCGCTTGATTAACCATACCTTTATATATTGTACATGAAAGTAACAAAAAAAGCAAGCCTTTTTTATGAGAAATGTAAATTTTTCATGTAATTTTTTTGTTATATTGCCAAAGAGTGGATTTTGTGGTATACTATAGTAAAATAAAAGGCGGTGAGAATTTTGAAAAAGCTTATAACAATTGCGCTTGTTTTTGTGATGTTCATTGCAATCGCAACGCCTACAAGTGCAATCCCCGCCCCCTTACACTATACTGAAATAAGAAATGATGAAAAATTAGCAGAAATGCGAAGAATGGCAGAAGCCAGCGAAGAAGAGTTTGCAGAATATTATCGTCAAGCGTTTCTTTACTTTAACGGAATAGAAAACCGCAAGGAATTGATAACATTTTTAGAAATTGTTGATTCCATACCACTTCCGTATATACAGGGAGCGCAATTTAAGTATCTTCTCTACCATATACCATCAAAAAGATTTGATATATCGTTTGAACTTGAAGACGGCGCGAGATGCGGATTTACATTTTATATGGATAAAAATCACTCTGCTTATAGCTCATTTGAAAATATTCCCGCTTCTATTATAAATAGAGAAAAAGGCGTTTATGTTTACAATACTTTTTTTGACGGAGCTCTCGCAGTCTTAGAAATTAACGGATTTCTTGTGGGGTTTTCTTATTCAGTTGGATTTAGCGGGAAGTCGTGGTATTATTTTTACGAAGAATTTAAAGAAAACGTGATTATTACCTCGTTCAAGGATTCGCCGTGGGTTGAGAAGGTTGAGGTTGTTGAAGTCGAGCCCGAGCCGTTTACTACTGCTGATGTGCTGATTATTCTCCGCGCGGTCGCGGGAATGACTGCACTGACTGACGAGGAAATATCGAGGTTTGAAATTAGCGAAACGCCCGCAGCTTCCGACGCACTGCGGATTTTACAAATAATAGCAAATTCATAAATAAAAGGAGAAATAAAATGCAAAAGAAGACGTTTTATATAACCACGCCGATTTATTATCCGTCGGGAAACCCGCACATCGGGCATTGCTACTCGACAGTGACCTGCGATACAATTGCGCGTTATAAGCGCTGGCAGGGCTATGATGTGATGTTCAGCACGGGCACGGACGAGCACGGCATGAAAATCGAGCAAAACGCCGCAAAAGCAGGGAAGACGCCGCAGCTCTACGTTGACGAAATCGCGGATATTTTCAAGAAGCTTTGGGCGTACATGGACATCAGCTACGACCGCTTTATCCGCACAACCGACGATTATCACAAGTCCGCAGTGCAGAATATTTTCAAGAAAATTTACGACAAAGGCTATATTTATAAAGGCGAGTATTCGGGGAAATACTGCGTTCCCGACGAGTCTTTTTGGACGGAATCCCAGCTCAAGGACGGCAAATGCCCCGAGTGCGGGCGCGACGTGATTGACGCCAAGGAAGAAGCCTATTTCATGAAAATGCAGCCTTTTGCAGAAAGAATCGAAAAGCTGCTCACCGAGACGGATTTCCTCAAGCCTGCCGCCCGTGTAAACGAGATGGTGAACAACTTCATCAAGCCCGGGCTTGACGACCTCTGCGTCTCGCGCACTACGTTCAAATGGGGTGTTCCCGTGCCTTTTGACGAGGAGCACGTGGTCTACGTTTGGCTTGACGCGCTCACGAATTATATAACTCTGCTCGGCTACGAGAACGGCGAACATGACGATATGAAATACTGGGCGGCTGACGTACACGTGACCGCAAAGGACATAGTGCGTTTCCATTCAATTATATGGATTGCGATTCTTCTTGCGCTCGATTTACCGCTTCCCAAGCGACTTTATTCGCACAACTTTATTAAACTCGGCGGCGCGAAAATGGGCAAAAGCACCGGCAACGTCATCGACCCGTTCGTGCTCGGCGAGCGTTACGGCGTGGACGCGCTCCGCTATCAAATGCTGCGCGATATGCCTTTTAATGACGATATGGACTTCAGCAACGAGTTAATGTTAAGCCGCATAAACACTGACCTTGCGAACGATTTAGGAAACTTGGTTTCCCGCACTGTCGCAATGGTTGAGAAGTATTTCGGTTCGCAATTGCCGTCTGAAAAAACGCAAAATGATGCACAGGACAGCGACTTAATTTCGCTCGCTTCTGCCTTAAAAGAAAAAATCGACACGCTGATTGAAGAGCCTCAGCTCGGCGCGTCGCTCGCCGAAATCTTTAAGGTGATTTCCCGTGCAAATAAATACATCGACGAGACGGAGCCGTGGGTGCTCGCCAAGGACGACGCGAACAAGCCGCGATTAGCGCAGGTGCTTTATAATCTGCTCGAAGCTGTTCGGATTTGCTCGTCGTTGCTTGCGGCGTTCATGCCGTCTTCAATGCAAAAGGTTTTTGAGCAAATTGGTGCAAGTGCAGATTGCATTTCTTACGAAAACGCAGGTAAATGGGGCGTTTTACCGCAGGACGTAACGGTAAAGCGCGGCGAAATTATCTTCCCGCGGTTCGATGTTGCGAAGGAAATGGAAGCTCTGAGCTCGCTGAATTAAAATGAATAAAACCCGCTTCACATCTGCTGTGAAGCGGGTTTTTTGTTTATCTGTTTTCTTTCGTCAATTCCTTGTAAACGAAGCAATTATTTACATGGTCGTTGACCATTCCGGTCGCCTGCATGAACGCATAAATAATCGTACTGCCGACGAATTTGAAGCCCATTTTCTTTAAGTCCTTGCTGATTCTGTCGGAAATCGCAGTTGTTGCGGGAATATCCCAAACAGAGTCCCAAAGCCCGATTATCGGCTTGTCGTCTACATAATTCCAGATAAATTTATCGAAGCTGCCATGTTTTTCTGCTATTTCGAGAAATAATTTCGCATTAATCACAGCGGAATTTATTTTCAGGCGATTGCGGATAATTCCTTCGTTGTTAAGTAATTCCGCGATTTTTTTATCGTCGTAAAGTGCAACCTTTGCAAGCTCGAAATTATCAAAAGCTTTTCGGTAATTTTCACGCTTTTTGAGTACCGTGAGCCAGGATAAGCCCGCCTGTGCACCCTCTAAAATCAAGAACTCGAACAGCGTTCGCTCGTCGTGAACAGGTCGCCCCCATTCGTTGTCGTGATAGTCAATATAGAGCGGTAAATCGCCGCCCTCTCTGCACCATTCGCATCTGAATTTTTCACTCATAAATCAAAATCCTTTCATTCCACCACCGAAAGCTTGCTTAAATCAAGCTCGTGCGGTTCTTTTATTCCCGCTTCATCAGCGTAACCGAGCAGCACCGAAAGCCCTAAAGCATAGTCAGCAGGGAAGCCTAACTTTTCCTTGAAATATTCGCCTTTTTCGCCCATAAACGAGAAATTAATCATGCCGCAAATAAGGCTATTAATGCCGAGTGATTCTGCCGCAAGTGAAATATTTTGCGCGATAATTCCGCAGTCGATATTCGCCCATTTGTTGCTCGCGGGGTCGGCAATCGGAATAATAATTTGGCAGGGCGCGTTGTAATAAATCCTGCCGCCGCGCGACATTATCCGCTCGCGCGCACCGTCGTCTAAGTTCTTGAATGCCTCGGCTTCGAGCTCGGCGAGCAGCTTGGGATTCTTCACGATAATCACCCGCCACGGCTGCACATTCATCGCGCTCGGCGCGGCAAGCGCGGCTTCTGCAATCGTCTGCAAATCTGCGTCAGATGGCGTTTCGCAAGTAAACGCACGGCAGGAATAGCGAGCTTTAATCGCGTCAATTGTATTTTTAATCTTCATGGTTTTGCTCCTTTTTATAAAATCACATTCTTTTAACTAACAGCACATCGCCGCCCGCACCATAATCGCCGTCGCCGTAAATTTCAATAAACTCTTCTAATAAATAATCCTCCGGTGATTCATCGGACTCGTCAAATCCCGACTTTTTATAAGAATTTATCGCTCTTGTATTCTTGACCGAAGGGCGCATGATGAACTCGCGAATATCCAAGGTTTCATTTAAAAATTCACAAAGCGAAAGAATCGTGTCAGTTCCGAAACCCTTTCCGCAATGAATCTCACTGTTAAGCCAAATGTCAAGCTCTGCCTTGCGCGGCTTCAGATGAAAGCAAGAGTAGCTGATAAAGCCGACCTGCTCACCTGCAAACACAATCATGAATCCTCTGCCTTTTTCGGGCTCTGCGCCGTCGAAACAATAATCGACATAATCCTCGCAAAACTCTTCAAAAGTCGGAATGTAAACATCGGGGAAGTGCGGCAAGCCGCAGTGAGATTTTGAAGTTTCCGAGTGGAAGCACCAGTCGTAAACATTTCGCCTGTCGTCAAATACTGCGGGGATTAGTTCGATGATATTGCCTTTTATCATGAGCGTGTTCCTTTCGTGGTTATATGCTTAAAATTATATCATAAACCTCAAAATTTGTCAATTGCAAGAAAGCGGCTCATCTATATTAATATCTATTGATTTTTCTTTAATTTTATGTTATACTTGTAAACAGCAGAGGGAGGACGTAAAAATGATATATAACGGATATGATTTGGTAGTAAGTGCCGCCGAGAAGAAGGTCAGCTTTTTTAAAACTGATAAATTGGCGTATTTTGTGTCGTCAATGCTGGCGGGAATTTATGTGGGCTTGTGCGTAATCGCGACTTTAATTATGGCAGGAATGCTGCAGGATTTCGTGGGCTTAAAAATACTGCAGGGGGCGAGCTTTGCGGCGGCACTCAGCCTTGTTGTGTTCGCAGGTGCAGAGCTTTTCACCGGCAACGTATTCGTCATGACGGCAGGGATTGCACGCAAGAAAGTCCGCTTCAGAGACGGCTTAGGGCTTTGCTCGCTCTGCTACATAGGGAACTTCGCAGGCTCTGCCTTAATCGCGTTGCTTTTTAAGGGAACAGGGTACTTGAGAGCAGATTTATTATCGGCAACGGTGGACGCAATCATCGGCAAAACTGCACCCGGCTTTGATTCGCTTTTAATCAGAGGGCTTTTCTGTAATCTGTTAGTATGTGCCGCGGTCTGGTCGGTTTATCGAATGAAGAGCGAAAGCGGAAAGCTTATTATAATTTTTTGGGCGATTTACCTGTTTGTGATTTGCGGATTTGAACACTCAATTGCCAACATGACACTGTTCACGCTCGGCGCACAAACGGGCTCTCAGGTGCTCGGTGAAAGCATAACGTTTGCGGCAATGGGAATAAATCTCGGAGCAGTGACATTAGGGAATATTGTAGGCGGAATTGCGTTGTCTTTGGCTTACTGGAGTATAAGCAGGAAAATGCCGCTTGAAGAAATTCCGAAGTAGCGGGAAAGAGAGAAAAACATAAAAAACTGCCCGCTTTTAAGGGGCGGGTGTCGTAAGACAACTTTTGAAAACCGTGTAATCGAGAGGCTGCACGGTTCTTTGTTGACTTATTGCATATTTGTGATATAATGAAATAAAGTGTACTTATATAATGCGAGGTTAGATTATGATAAATGATATAAAACATTTATATCACTACTACGAAAAAAGCAAACCTCCCTTCCGAACATTGACATCTTTACCTTTTGAAGAAGCAAAGGCGGTTATGTCTGCCGGAAATGTCGGGGCAACATGGATAGATAATTTTTTACAACAGCGTTACGAAAGAGATAAAACGCTCCGAGACAAATTTTTCTCTATTGGCGGAAAACCTATACGCACTGCACCTGTATATTTTACATTAGGTGCTAACGAGGGCATGAAAACATGGTTTAATGAGCCTAATTGGCTTAGAATTCCAATGAGCGAATTTGATTATGATACCGTTTCTTTTACATACGGAGATTCATTCGCAGTTTTTAATGATTCGTTAAACACAGGCGAAGAATGGTGGGGAAAGGTTTTTCTTTATGATGATATAATAAATCTTATTAATAAATACGGTTTTCCCGAAGACCCACCGTATCACATGGGGAAACGGATATTCCCCAAAGATAAACATATAAATCATTATCTTAAATTTATTGAAGCGCATATTTGGAGTGACGAAACAATAAATAAATACCGAACATTATAAGCATTATCTGAATATCAAGCATGACAAGTGTATATACACTCGTCCAAAACGTACCGTTTTGCTTTTTGGGGATTCTCGCCAAACCCCTCAATCGTAGCCTACGGCTACTCGGCTTCGCAGAGCAGAACTGCTCCTTTTATCGCCCGCTTTTTCAGCCGTCAAGGGCGGTGGTATTTCCTCGCTTGTGTTCAGCTCGGAAATCTCCACCGCTTTTCCTTGACTGCTGAAAATTTTCGTGCTTGTGTCGGTGTGCCGACGGGGGCTTGCGGGGTGATGAAACGTAGCAGCTCCCCCGTCACCGCCAAAGTTATAGCACGAAAACCGCGGGCTTATGTGGCGAAAGGTGACGGATTGTTCACCTCGGGGGAACTAACAAGGTGATAAAAAAGACCGAAACGCTGACAGCGAATCGGTCTTTCTATTAAGTTGTCTTACGACACCGCCCCTTAGGCGAGCAGTTGTTTCTGTTATAAAATTATACAAATTAGTCCGTTGCAGCCGTCGTTGATGATTCTTTGAACAGTTTCCTGCAGCTTCATGCGAGCGTCTTGCGGCATACGGTAAAGCTTGTTGTGCAGTCCCTCGTTGACAAGCGAGTGCAGTGACTTGCCGAAGATGTTGCTCTCCCAGATTTTCGCGGGGTTTTCCTCGAACTCTTTTAGGAGGTAGAGGATTAGTTCTTCGCTCTGGCGTTCCGAGCCGACGATGGGGGAGACTTCGGTGGTTATGTTGGCAGCCATCATATGGAACGTCCGTATCAATCGACAATGTAGATTTTGTCCGAGGAAGTTCTCGCAAATGCAATAAGTATGCACGAGATTATAAGACTTTCTGCATTTCTTTTAAGTATTATAGGAGTGCAACTGCATGATATATTATTTGACTATTTGTTAACGAAAAGCCATATAGAAAATATTGCCAAAATTAACCAAGAAGAATTACCTTCTTATGCTTATGAATGTAATGAAAAAAACATTTTATTTTTGTTCAAATACCTCGAAACAAATTACGATGGGCTTGAAAAATATTTAGTTTTATGTGGCATCACTAAATATGAAATTAAAATGTTAAAGAAAAAATTTATAGTTAAAAGTTAAAATATGAAGAAAACAACCTAAAATGAAACAAAATCCCCCCGAATTTCGAAAGAGTAACGCCGAGAGATTGTGTTTTGCCGAAAAACCGGGAATATTAGTGTTTTTTTCGGTGTCCCCCTTGAACAAAAGGGGATAGAGTTAAAAATTTTTCAAATGATATATTATTGAAAACCACGGTGAAATAATTAACGAAACTTTCTGACAAGAAAAGAGTATCCGCAGTAATGGCTACGCCGCTCCGCAAGGGGCGTTTTTTTATTTGAAACACTTTATTCGGCAATATGCACAATAAACCTCAAAAAAAGATGGCACTCCTTGTGACTTAAAATATGTTACAATTAAATCAAATAACCCGCTGCACTACGGTAATCGTGTATCGCCCGGGCGAATCGGGAGGCGTTAAAGTAAGTACCCCGACACTAAATAATGACCCTGTCTACAATATCACAGAAACTTACAATCCTCGCAGGTTATAATAACCGCACTACAATAATACAATTAAACAATAAAACATGGAGGTGAAAGCGTTGGTTAATGCAGAAAAAATGAGAGAAGTAGAAATCGAGATAATGTTACACATTAATCAACGATTATACGAAAAAGGGCATATTACTGAGGAAATGTACTCGGAATTCAAAAATCGTGTCCTTACCTCTTGAAAAATCATCGTTGTTTTGGTATACTTAAACAAAAGGCAGTATAAATAGGAGTTTTAAAATGCAGGAAAATAATCGTACAGAATTAAAGCGCGAGCTTAGCGACCGTTTCGAGCGGTCGGTTGTTTCATTCCTCAATTATCCGGGCGGTGGCGAAATAATAATCGGCATAAACGACGACGGCAGTACCTTTGGTGTTGATAATCCCGATGGCGAGCAGTTAAAAATCGTTGACCGTATCCGTAACAATATCAGACCGCAGACGCTCGGACTATTTGATGTCGTTCAAGACACCCTTGACGGCAAAGATATAATTCGGGTGATTGTGTCATGCGGTCAGCAGCGTCCGTATTATATTCGTCAGCTCGGCATGACCGAGCAGGGCTGTTTCATCCGTGTCGGGAGTTCGTCACAACCAATGAGCGAACAAATGATAGAAGATATGATTTCAACACGCCGACAAGTAACGCTTCAAACTACACCCTCCCCACGAGCAAACCTCACATTCAAGCAACTGCGCATTTATTACGAGGAAAAGAATATCGAGCCAACCGAGCAGTTTTTAGAGAGTTTGGACTTAAAGCAACATAATGGCGATTATAATTATGCAGCATATCTTCTCGCTGATGAAAATAATAATTCAATCAAAATCGCAGTATACGCCGGAACAGACAAGGTTGATTTACTCGAAACCCGTGAATATGGCAATCGCTGTCTAATAACAGCAACTCAACGCATACTTGACCGCTTAGATTCAGAGAATCGCACATATACGAAAATTACATCGAAGAATCGCATCGAAAAAGAGCGTGTCAACTCTATCGCTCTAAAAGAAGTCGTAATCAACGCAATCGTGCATAACGACTACACAAAAGGCTTTCCTCTCGTCGAAATATACACCGACAGAATCGTTGTTACCTCCTGCGGAGGATTAGTTGATGGACTTACAGAAGAAGATTTCTTCAAATGCCGTTCAATGCCACGCAATCGTGAACTTATGCGAGTTTTTCGAGATATGGACTTAGTCGAGCAAATCGGTTCAGGCATGAACCGTATTCTCAAAGTCTACGACCGTTCAATTTTTGAACTCACACCAAGTTTTACCGTAATTACATTCCAATTTGAAAAGGAACTTATCATGTCAAATGACAAGATAAATGACAAGATAAACGATAAGATAAAATCAACTTTTGACGTAATAAAAGAAAATCCCGCCGCAACAATTCCCGAACTTGCCGAGGTTACAGGCAAGTCGCAAAGCACTATTTCGCGCGAATTAAAAGAGTATCAAGAAGCGAATTTAATTCGGCGTGAAGGCTCAAAGAAAACCGGGCATTGGGTGATTCTGTAAAAAACAAAATTTGTAGCAAAACCTCTTGACTTTCTGTCCTTTGCGTGTTATATTTAACCAAAGGACAATTAATCAAGAGGTTAAAATTATGGATTTATATGCTATACGCAACCAACTCAACTCCGGCAAAAACATCTACGACATACCCATGCGGGTGACTTACTACGCCCGTGTCAGCACCGACAAGGACGAGCAGTTACACTCCCTGTCCGCACAAGTTAAATATTACAGCGACTTCATAAAAAACACCTCTGCATGGACTTATGTCGAGGGTTACATCGACGAGGGATTGAGCGGGACAAGCGTTAAGAAACGCGAATCGTTCTTAAAAATGATAGACGACGCAAAGCTCGGCAAATTTGATTTTGTCATCACAAAGGAAATCAGTCGTTTCAGCCGTAACACGCTCGACAGTATCAAATATACGCAAGATTTACTTGTCGCAGGTGTGGGTGTACTGTTCCAATCGGACAACATCAATACACTCCATGCAGACAGCGAGCTTCGCCTTACCATCATGTCGAGCTTGGCACAGGACGAAGTACGCAGGCTTTCCGAGCGCACTCGTTTCGGCTTTCAGCGTGCGATAGAAAACGGCGTTGTTCTCGGCAGTAACAGCATATATGGTTACATTAAAGACAATGGTAAACTTGTTATTTTAGAAGAAGAAGCCGCTATGATTCGCCGTGTTTTCGATTTATACGTCAATAGCAAGCGTGGAATACGAACAATATCCAAGACCTTAGCGGAGGAAGGTTTCCTCAACCGTGACGGGAACCCGTTCGCTTTCAGCACATTAAAGCATATAATCCAAAATCCAAAATACAAAGGCTACTACTGTGGAAATAAGACCCACAAGGTAGATTACCGCCGTAATGACAGAATCGCCATCGACAGTACCGAATGGGTTATGTACAAAGACCACGAAAACGTCCCGCCGATTATCAGCGAGGAAGTTTGGGATAAGGCGAACAGAATCCTAAATAAACGCAGTGAAGCTATGTCTTGCGAAAACAAGACAAGCTATCAGAATAAATACGCATACAGCGGAAAAATCATCTGTATGGAGCATAATGCTTCGTATCACAGAGCCGAGTTCAAGTACGATAGTCATTCAAAGGAAGTATGGCGTTGCAAGCGTTATGTCGAGGGTGGTAAAAAAATTTGCAACAGTCCTACTATTTATACGGACGAGCTTGACGAAATCATGCGCCGTCTGATGAACGCCATCATTACTGACAAAGCGAAGCTAATTCACGAGATGATAAAAATGTACACCGAAATTCACACAAAGTCCTCCCTCACAGACGATATTGCGAAAACACAAGTAGAAATAAACAATGTTCTCAAAATGAAGGACAAGCTCCTCGATTTGAATCTAAAAGGCAAGGTCAGCGATAATGAATTTGAAGAACGCAACGAAAAATTCAATAATAATATTCAAGAATTAAAAGAGAGGATAGACGAATACAAAAGACAAAACGAGCAAAATAATGACTTTATGAACAGCGTCGAAGCTCTCCGTTCTATAATTTCCAACGAGCTTAGTTTCGATGAAATTATCAGCGACGGCATGGTTGAAAGTCTGCTCGAAAAGATTGAAGTTCACAAAACCGAAAACAGAAATATCGTGAATTTGAAAGTGTTTTTGCGGGTTCTCGATGACTTCTCGGATTACAATATTCTTCGTAAAAAAGGAAAAACCTCGGTCGTAACCGAGGTTCAAAAAGAGGGCGATTTAGATACTGTCCTTTGTTCAGACTTTTGTGGAAAGAAGCTATCAAAAGACAGACATTGTATTAAGCGTGGTTATGCGAAAGACGGAAGAAAAGGTTGGGATTATAAGACAAAACGTCGGCTTACTACCTCTTAAACTCCATGAAATGAAAATTGAGGTTTTTATGGTTTTTCTTGACAGCTTTTATGGAATATGGTAAAATGATACAAGGTTCGTCACAAGATAATTATAACAAAAGGATATTTCTATGGATAAAAGCAAAAATTTAATCTTTGCCAACAGTAAAGATATAACTGACGATGTAAAGCATTGTAAATATAACAGTTCAACGAAAAAATATGATATTACTTTTCAAAACGGAAAAACATATTCCTATAATTATAATTCCATCGAGTGGATAAAAAAACCACTCATAGAAAGAACTTCACAAAACTGCATGGATTATCTTCAACGACTGGCAGCCGTTAATGAACTTAAAAATGATGAAGGAGAACCTTTGCTTAAAAAGCAATACGAGAAGCTTGGGTTTATTAGCGAAGATACAGTAATGGCTGTTTATTTAAATCCGAAAAAATATATAATAAAGACGAATTCTGTTGATAGTTTAATATTTCCATTCGGTGGGAATGCAAGCCAATTTAAAGCAGTAAAGAATGCCTTATCAAATCAAGTAAGCGTTATTCAAGGTCCGCCGGGAACCGGTAAAACTCAAACTATATTGAATATTATCGCTAATCTGTTGCTGGCAAACAAAACCATACAGATTGTATCTAATAATAACTCTGCAACATTAAATGTTGCAGAGAAGTTATCTGATTTAAAATATAACATGGATTTTCTTGTGGCTGCGTTGGGTAACTCAGACAACAAAAAGAAGTTTGTTGAAAGTCAAACAGGGGTTTTCCCCGAAATGTTTGAATGGGAAATAGATTCATATCAACAATCAGATTTAAAAACTGAAATCCAAAATCATATTGAAGAACTTTCAAAAGCATTTATTGCACAGGAGAGCTTGGCACAAATACGTACGGAGTTGGATTCATTAAGATTGGAAATTAAATACTTTGAGCAGTATTGCAATGAATCCGGTTTATTAAATGCAGCAATAAAACCACTCAATCATTTAAGCTCTGAAAAAATCATGCATTTATGGCAGGAATGTAATACAATCTCGGAAAAAGAGCGCGTAATTTCACTGTGGTTTAAAATAAAGAACGTTTTAATCTACTATATCTTCGATTGGGGTTTCTATAAAAATAACTTATCTAAGATTATCACATCGTTACAAAATGATTTCTATCAATCAAGAAACAATGAATTAATTAAAGAAATATCCAGATTGGAAAACTACCTTGAAACTGCTCGTGTTAAAGAAAAACAAAAAGAACTAACCGAACTGTCTATGAAGCTTTTGCGAGCAAAGCTTTTTGAACGTTACGGTAATAAAACAAAACGAACGCAGTTCACGGAAGAAGATTTACGGAAAACCCCGGGTAATATTCTGCAAGAGTATCCCATCGTTTTAAGCACCACATTTTCTTCTTGCAGTAGCTTGAGAGGTGTGACGTATGATTATCTTATCATGGATGAAGCATCACAAGTAGACATATCTACCGGGGCTCTTGCTATTTCTTGTTCTCGAAATGCGGTTATTGTCGGAGATTTAAAACAACTCCCCAACGTGATAACGGAAAATATGAAAAAATGTTACTCTGAAATTTTTGATTCTTATGAGTTACACCAAGGATATTCCTTCACCGAAAACAGCTTTTTAAAGTCTATATGTGAAATCCTTAAAGATGTACCTCAGACTTTATTAAGGGAACATTATCGCTGCCACCCGAAAATAATCGGGTTTTGCAATCAAAAATTCTATAATAACGAGTTGATTATTATGACACAAGACCACGGCGAACCGGATGCACTTGCAGTTTATAAAACAGTTGTGGGTAACCATCAACGCCAAAATATTAATCAACGACAAATAGATGTTATCATTAACGAAGCACTGCCAATGTTTAATGACACAAATCCGGAATCTGTTGGGATTATAGCACCTTATAATAAACAAGTTGATGCGATTTCACAACAATTAGGTGAGAATGTAATTGAAGTTGCAACTGTACATAAGTATCAAGGGCGCGAAAAAGATGATATTTTACTGTCAACAGTTGATGATGTTGTTACTGATTTTTCTGATGACCCATATCTCTTAAATGTAGCGGTGTCACGCGCAAAAAAGCGATTGTGTCTTGTAGTATCCGCTAATGAGCAACCTGTTGATAGTAATATCGGCGATTTGATTTCATATATTGAGTATAATAATTTTAGTGTCGTTCAAAGTGAAATTCGTTCTGTTTTTGATTTATTATATCGTCAATACACCGATTCAAGAATTGCTTTTCTTAAAAAGCACTTGAAAATTTCTACTTATAATTCGGAAAATTTAATGTACGGTGAAATAGTCGATATATTAAAAGCTCATTCTAATTTGCCTCTTAATGTTATTTGCCGTCAAGCGCTGGGTTTGCTTATCAAAGATACAATTCCAATGAATGATGAAGAACGCCAATACATTATGAATCCGGCTACCCATTTAGATTTTTTGATTTATAACACAATCAATAAAAAGCCTGTTTTAGCTATTGAAGTAGATGGGTTTAATTATCATAAACCGGGAACAAAACAACATGAGAGAGATAAAATGAAAGACTGTATTTTAGAGCGCTATAAAATTCCTTTATTTCGATTTCCTACTAACGGAAGCGGGGAACGCGAAAAGATAGAGCGGTTTCTTCGCTTTTTATGAGCCTTCAAGCAACATTTCAGCATTAACGTCATGCTCTGCGTGGTTCTTTCGCACTCTCGCTTCCGCATGATTTGCGTAACAGTACAGACAACCGTTCATGCACGAGTTATACGCACCGATGTCAACGCTGACGGCGCAGTTACAGCCTTTTCGTTGATTTTTATCACGCAGAGCGATTTCCCCGAACAACCCCGCATCAACGCAAGAAATCGGCTGTAAACCGATTTCGTACAGTTCCGGCGATTCACAACAGGCGCAGAGCGTTATTCCGTGGGATTCTGCAATTTGTAACAATTTCTCTGCTAATTGAATCTTATCACTAATTGTAACTTCGGTATTTCCGAGCTTTTCAAGGTTTTTGACAACCGATTTATACGCAACAACAAAGCTGATTACGCATTTTTGTGTACTCCCTGCGAGCAGCTCGCACAGTCGGGAAAAAGCACCGACATGGTACTCGAAGCCATACCGCTCGTTAATTATAATCGGGTCATAACGCCAAATCGTGCGTTCCGAGCCGATTCGTGACGATAATTCCAAGAAAGCGGGGATTATAACTTTTTGCTTATCTGCAAGACCGCTTTCGACATCTGCGTGATATGGCGTAATCGAATACTGGAAATAATATTGAAATGGGTCAAGCACCGAGATTTTCGGCAGCAACGGAGCTGCATTTTTTGTCCACAAAACTATTCCATCGACATCTTCCGGCAATAGAGATACTCGCCGAATTTGTTCGGGGTTGAACGGATTTTTCACAAGGCAGTACCCCGCATTTATGCGATTTACGAGCCAGTCGGCGTAAAATGCTGGGATGTCGGTACGACGGGAAGCGGAGATAATCATTTATACCTCTTAAAACACTTTGCTTTGATAATATCGTTTACAGTTATTATCGCCGTTGAATAATCCACGTCCTCAAACAACATATTCTGCGTGATTTGCTCATAATCTTGCTTGTAATATTCCTCGCTGACGATTTTCTTTAAAATACCCTGTAAATCAACGCCGTCCTGTGCCGATAAACACGCACTATGAGCCTTGCGAACCTCGCGCACTTCACCGATTAGCTTGACAAAATTATCATCAATTTTAATTTCGGGGTAAATCTTGTAAAGGTCGTAAATATGCCGTGATAAACGCTTAGATTTATTATCGATGTAATAATCAGCTATCGCAAAAATCTTATCCACGAAAGTACGTTCTAACGCTTGAACTGTCATGTTGAACGGCTTTAATCCGTACATTTCAATCTGCTCATCAGCATTTTTAGATTTTAAGTAATCATAAATAAGGCTCGAAACTTCCTTCGTTTCATTCGGGAAAGACTTCACAAAAACCGATGTTTCAACGATTAAATTCGGTTCTAAGAAATCCTGCTCAATAGATGAATTGTAATTTATGACATAGCGGTTGAAATCCCTGCGACTGCGTACGGCTTCGGGGTTCTCAAGAGTAAACCCCGAAGCTTCGATAATTTCTATTATGTCATTTTTTAGCTGACGGCGTTGGCTCTCAGTAACTTTATCAGTTTTCGGCTCGACGCTTAAATCTATATCTTCCGAAAAGCGGTTGATGATTTTATAACACTTTGAGAGCGAAGTGCCACCTTTGAAAATAAGATTAGGTTGTTTCTCCGCTATTTCACTCAGAAAATATGTGACGTAATAGTCTTTTTCAATCATTTCTTCGTACTCTGAAACTAAACTCATATATTTTGTTGCTTCGATAATATACTCTCTGAATGCTTCTGAATCCTTATGCAAAATCATAAATAACACCGCTTTCTATAAGATTTTTAGATGCTAACGCAGGAAAAATACTTGCATATTTTGTTATAGATTCTTTTGTAACACCTGCTTCTTTTACTTTTCTGACAAATTTCTTGAGCATAATCTGCTCGGTTTCGTCCATCTCCGCCGGGGATTGTATTATACTCATTAAGTCTAATAATTGTAGCGTCCTCACGTTGTCTTTTGTAATCTCTGTGCGACTCTTTCTCGCTCTAACTCGCTGATAACCTATATAAATGTCGCGAACACGGGTGGTTTCGTTGTTCGTGGCAACTTCAAGCATATTCGGAACTTGTGTAGATAGACCCGACATATTCCACAGCGAAAGCCCCGTTATATAACCATAAATCTCATTACCGTCAGTAACAAAGCGACGCATTGCGATTTTTCTCGAACTAAGCGTGCTGTCATCTCCCCACGGCATTTTTTTAGAAAAATAGTAAATCCCGCGGTCGAAACGCTTCATTTCGCCGCTGTCTACTAACTTCTTCAATTCTTTCAGCACCCATGGGCGCGAGTAATTTTCATAATTGATTTCATCGGCATAAATAGGTTCATTAACGCCGAATTGAGCCAATAAATATTCGTTAAATGTCATTTTAAGTCACCTCCACGGTCATAGTATTACCTTGTTTAATGACATTATAACATTTTCTACACTGAATGTCAAGGGCAAAACTTAGAGCAGAACAAAAATTAACGTCATGCGAATGTCTTATGGTTGCTCATCTTTTTATATTACTAAGCCGCCATTGTATTTTGATTAATCTTTTCAATTACCGCTTTAATACCTATCCAAACTGACATATCTGTAAAGATTTCAACTACGCTTCCGCTATCATTGAAAGGACTGCCTTGAAGTACGCTAAAGTCAGTCATCATACCATTTTTGACTATGTAGTTTATAATTTGCTTGACAAAATGAATTTGCCTGCTGTCAAGGTTTTCGTTGTTAAGATATTCAGAAAAAGCGTCATTTGCTGCCATCATATCAAGCCCCACTATTGAACGAATCAACGCTCCCAGCGGCTTTTCGCCGTATTCGTTTATATAATCCTGCTTGGAGCCAAGCTCGCTCCATAATATGCTTTCAAGCCGCTTAATATCATCACCTGTCGGCGGTATATTGGTCTTTAGCTTCATTATTGCAGGGTTATTCTCGTTAGTGCGTATGTAATAATCGACCTTTTTCCTGTAATTAACAAGGTCGTCATTTTTTAAATCAGATGGATTGTGAGCAGTGCTGATAATAGAATCGGAAAAGTCAGTGTCATATCTTGCCTGCGGTTCCCATTCAATGTATTTAATAAGATTACGCAGATTCATGCGAATATGCTCAAGCTCCGGTATTCCCGCACGCTCAATATAATCGGTATTAAGCAGGGTGTTAATAAACTCCGATTGCTCCTTTACTTCGGGAATTGTGCCGTAATTTGTTAACGCACTTGTTTTTTTCAAGAGGTCGTTTTTAGCGCGGGTGCTTGATTTGCCCAGGACAAGTAACAATTCTAATTGATACATCAGCGCGTCAAAACGAACCGCGCTTATTTCATCGCTATCCGGTGCAATGAACGGCGCAAGATGCTCTGCTATCTGCAATGTGTTTTCGTATGTCAAAACCTTGAAATTGTCTTTATTTGAATATGTATCTACATAACGCAGATGCTGTCTTACCGCGAAGTTGTCACGGTTTAGGGTAGTAATTTTTTGCGCGAGTTCATCAATCAATCCAGCTCTAAAAGCAATCAGCTCGTCTGTTTGATACACTAAATCCTGCAGCTTATAAATTAACTCGGTTTTCAAGTTAAATAGCCGCTCCGACAAGCTCACAACCGGCATTGCGTCCTTGCCTTTACCATTTGTTACCCTAAAAAATTCAAAGTTTGAGCAGAAATCAAAGATGTAAAATTCTTTTTTATTCTCCCCATCAAGAAGACCTTCGCAGAGCCTTGTTCCGCGTCCAATCATCTGCCAGAATTTCGCCTTGCTCATTACTTTCTTGAAAAATACAAGGTTCAAGATTTCCGGTATGTCTATGCCTGTATCTAACATATCGACAGAAATCGCAATTTGCGGCAGTTTTGATTTATCGGAAAAATCATCAATTATACTTTGTGCGTAATTTATATAATTATCAATTACAGCGCAGAAGCCGCTCGCGTAATGAGAATATTGTTCGTTCCAGACCTCAAGGATTTTTTCGGCGTGGAGATGGCTTTTCGCAAATATTATAGTTTTGCCGATTTTGTTGCCGTAATCTACTTTCAAGCCGTCTCGCATTAACGTATTCAACGCCTGCCGAATTGTATCTTTGTTGAAAATCCATTCGTTCAGCGCGCTTGAATCAATAGCCGTCGGAATTTCGCCGTCTTCATCGGCAAACAGTTCCTCATACATTTCTTTGTCTTCATCAGACAATTCGTCGTAAACAATGCCGTCGTGCATGAATTTTAACTTGGTTTCAATAGTGCTGAAGCTTACAAGATAACCGTCCTCAACTGCCTGCGCCAGTTCATAGCCATACGTGGGGACACCCGCCTCCAATTCAAAAATGCCGTATGTGTTTTTGTCAATTTCGTCTTTAGGCGTGGCGGTCAAGCCTACAAGCAGCGCGTCAAAATAAGTAAAAATGTCCTTGTATTTATTGTAAATCGAGCGGTGCGCTTCGTCAACGACAATCAAATCGAAATGCCCGGGCGTGAACAGCTTTTTGCCGTCCTCGTCCCTTGTATCGTCAATACAACCCATCATGGTCTGATAGGTAGAGAAAACAGCTCTCGCTCCTGCGTTTGACTTATCCTCAACTAAATTCGTAATAGAGAGGTCTGGGAGCAGATTCGCGAAGGCGCGCTTTGCCTGAGTGACAAGACTGTTACGGTCAGCTAAGAACAGCAGATTCTTAACCCAGCCGTTTTGAATCAACACATCAGCGAGCGAAATAACTGTGCGGGTTTTGCCGCTGCCTGTCGCCATTACCAAAAGCACCTTACGGCGGCTCTTGGCACTAAAAGCTTCACAGATTGCCTTGATTGCTTCTTTCTGATAATAGCGGTTGGTAATCGCGTCATTTATGCGGATATTATCGAGCTTTGTCCGCATTGACATAATATTAAACTCTTTTTCAAGGTCGCGCTTTCCGAAAACCCCGGAAACCTTACGTTCAGAGTATTTCCCACAGATAATACGGGTTTCAAAGCCGTTAGTCAGAAATATAACAGGACGCCGACCGAATTTCTTCTCTAAAAAATCAGCATATAGCTTTGCCTGCTGACGCCCCGCAGATACATCAACAGAGGCTTTCTTTGCTTCAACCACAGCCAGCGGACGACCGTCATCACCGAGTAGCACATAATCGGCGAAGCCAACCCCCGATTGGTTCGGCATCTCGTCGATTTGATATTCATTCAGCCAGTTTTCACCCTCGACCCAACCGGCATCGGACAGCATTACATCAATATATGCCTTGCGGGTGGCGGCTTCGGTGAAGTCGATGGGCTTCGGAGTATAGGCAGGCTGCTGAGCCGCGCGGCGCTCGGTGAACACACCCTTGAAAGAAGAATTTGCTTTTGCTAAATATTCCATCGTTGGCGTTTCTATTGTTGCCGCAGGGATTTCAGCGCGGTATTCTATGTCTAAAATAGCTTCATTAAACTTAGCTTCAGTATATTCCGCACCATAGCAATAAGCGATGAAATCCATGAATATATGCAGATTTTTAAGCGCCAGCTTCGCCTTATCCTTGGTTATATATTTCGGATTGTGCGCGGCTTCGTTGCCGATTCTGCGAATATATTCAAGCCGGTTATATAAATCCTTGTCCACAATTTCCTTGAAAGCCGTGGTGTTCAAAAGCGAAACTAACTTATCCTCATACGGCATTTTTAAGCTGTTATCCGCGCTGTACATCCATTTGACGGCGGTTTCCATAGCCTGACGGCACCCCAGTACCGACAGCACGGGATAAACGTTATATGTCCGCTCGGCGGCAATCGCAGCATCGGCGAATGACGCAAACTGCGGGTCGGATTTTAAGAAGTTGAAGTTGGTCATGGGTTTGCTCCTCTCATTATTCGCATTGTCTAAATAAATTCAAATAATGCGTGATTACCGGACTGTTCAAAAATAACGAGTTTTTACCTAATGAATCTCTCATTACAAAATACGGTCTTGAATCCTCAGCGTTGATATCTAAGCTAAAGAAAAAATCAATATTTTTGCATATATCTTTGCTTTCGTCATAAGCCGAAAAAGCTTCTATGTCACGGTCATGTAAAAAACCAAATTTTTTTAACACTGTTTTTTGATTTGCTTCTGTAGCGTAACAAAACATTCCGACTTTAATCGGACAAATGGCTTTATAACATACAGCTGATTCTTCAAGCTTTTTGATTTCAGACGCAGTTGCCTTGCTTTTAATTTCTGTTATGTATTCACAATCTTGTAAATCATAATATGAAGTTTGTCCTACTCTACCCTCTTGTTTTAACCATATCATATCCAACTGACGATGATTGCCGCGTTTTTGCTCGACAACACCTGATTGCAAATAATCCTTAAGTCTCGGAAATTCCCCCACAATAACTTGAATAAGGAATTTTTCTCTAAGTGTACCTTTAGTTAAATTGTGAGTTATAAAATCTGAAGCTTCATACTGCAAGGTAAGTAGTTTTTCTAAATAAATATCATTTATACTTCGGGATAGTGTTGTCATTTGAACATCTCCCCACTAAAACATTTTTGCATTAATGACTTGTAAAGTAATTCAATTTTATTCAACCCCGCCTGCATTTCCGCTTTCGATTTATCCACCGCACGAACAAAGTCAGCGAATTGGGTTTGAAGCTTGAGAGGCGGGAGCGGGATAGGGATTTTTAGCAAATCGCTTTTGGTGAGACTTGGTATTGTTACGGTTTTATTTAGTTTTTGAAAATCGAAAAACTTGCAAAACAAAAGGAGATATTCAAAATTTAATATGCGCGCATATGATTCAAGTCCAAATGCTGTGTCCACGTTCCAAAATTTTTCGCGAACAATAAAAGGTTTATCTATTGTTCCTTTCCGCCCGATTATAATAGAATTTGCTTCACATAAATATTCATTTGCATAACCCATACAACCGCCGCTGCCGATTATCGGGTATTTGCCGCCCTGCGAGGAAACCTTCTTATGGTCTTTGCCGTTTTTGATTTTTAGAACATCATTCCACGCTTTAACCTCCCACCCCATCGGATTCCTCACAGGGTCACCGAACATCTCCACAAACCTCGACTTCACAAGCAAATCCAACTTCGCAATCTGCGACTTGCGTTTCTCGATGAGCGCACTCGCACGGTTGAGGACATCAGCGATTTTTTGTTGAGTGGGGAGAAGTGGGAGGGGGATTTGAAACTCTCGCAGAATTGACAAATTAATATTATTTTGTGCTACCCCGCGCCCGCTTTCTAATACTTGTTTTTCTATTGACATTAAATAATAATACAAAAAATCTGTATTTATTTGACGCGGAACGATTATTCCTGCAATCGCTTGATTTGTTGCCGCATCAATAGATAAAACAGCAACTCTCCCTAACGTAGCAAATATGGTATATAGGATTGTTCCTGCCGGAAAAAGCTTCGCAGATGTTTCACGCAGAGCTGTAGTAGTTATATTTTCTTCGGTATCAGCAACGTATTTATGCTTCATGTCAGAAATTTTAACCCACGGAACAGGTGCGCCGCCTTCACCGGGTATCCAATATTTTCCTTCCGCTCTTGAAGGTGTACCGCCGGATTTTATTTCACATACATCACCCAACCGCACCATATCCCACTTACCCATTCAACATAGCCCCCAACTCACGCAAACCGCCTTGAATCTCACTTTCCAACTCGTTAATCTCGGCGAGAATCTCGCTCGGCATGGGGTAAACTTCCTCTACATAATTGCTCCGCTTGTATTTATTAATCGACAAATCGTAGCCGTTATCCACAATTTCGGACTTCGGCACAAGGAAACTCTGCTCGGTGCGTTCACGGTCAGCCTCGGCTGTGAGATTCTTAAACCGTGCGATTATATCGGGAATGTCGTTCTGCTCGACTGACACACGCTTGTCGTCAAGACTGAACCCGTCCGACTGCATATCATAGAACCAAACCTTATCAGTTCCGCCGTGGTTAGTTTTTGTAAAAACAATCACCGCAGTCGATACTCCGGCGTAGGGCTTGAACACCCCTGACGGCATGGAAATAATCGCTTCAAGCCTGTGCCGTTCAATGATTTCCTTGCGAATAGCTTTATGCGCCGTGCTTGAGCCGAATAACACGCCGTCAGGTACAATCGAAGCACAGCGTCCGCCGACCCTCAGCATACGCAGAAACAACGCAAGGAATAAAAGCTCGGTTTTCTTAGTCTTGGTGACTTTCAATAGGTCGGTCGAAACTATATCAGCGTCAAGACTGCCTTTGAACGGCGGATTAGCGAGGATTTTCGTGAATTTCCCCGTGTCGGTGTTTAGGTCGGAAAGACTGTCGCGGTATTCAATGTTAGGGTTCTTGATTCCGTGGGTCATCATGTTCATGGCACCGATTCGCAGCATAGTCCTGTCCATATCGTAACCGTGGAACATATCGTTGTTATAATGGTCTTTATTTTTCTCGTTCATCAGCAGGTCGATGCCGTATGTATTTTTGAGATAAACAGCGGCATTAACCAAAAAACCGCTCGTTCCACAGGCAGGGTCGCAGATTATATCATCGGGTGTCAGCGCAAGCATTTCCACCATCATTCGGATAATATGGCGAGGTGTGCGGAACTGCCCGTTAGTGCCGGCTGTGGCGATTTTGGAAAGCAGATATTCATACAAATCCCCGCGCATATCCTTGTCCTTGACGTTTAGCTCGTCAATTGAGGTTACGATTTTCTCAAGCAACTGCGGCGTCGGAATCTTGAAAATCGCGTCGCTCATGTACTTGGAATACGTGCTGTTTTCATCGGCGTGGAGCGTCTTTATAAAAGGAAACACCCGGCTTTGAATAATCTCGTACATCGAAGCTGCGGGTAAATCCTTAAAGACTGACCATCTGAATTGCCGACTATCTGCGGGAAATATGCTCGTATGCGTCAAGTCAAGCATATTACACTCTTTCTCTTTGATTCTATCCATATCGTCAAGGTCGCGGATAAACATAAGGTATGTAATCTGTTCAATGACATCAAGCGGATTGACAACGCCGCCTGTCCAGAACATCTCCCACAGCTTGTCTACTTTATTTTTAAGTTCACCTGCAATCATTGTTTTTCTCCCTTTAATTAAAAATTTCTTGATTAAAGCATTTTTGCATCAGCGACCTATACAACAACTCCAACCGCTCCAACCCCGCCTGCATTTCCGCCTTCGACTTATCCACCGCACGAACAAAGTCGGCGAATTGGGTTTGGAGGTGGAGGGGCGGGACAATCACATTCAAATTTGAAATCATATTGGAATTAAGATTTAACATAGTAATTCCAACGGCTTTATCCTCTAAAACGCGACGCATTGCATCAGATGAAATGACACGCTGAAGTATCATTGGCAAGTAATCGCGCTCTATTCTTATAAACATACTGCCCGTGCCACAAAGGTAGTCGTCATCTTCAATTACTGCACACCGCCCGATTTCACCTCGTCTTCCAAGTACAACATCTCCACATCGCAAAGCATAAGCACTTAATTCGTTATATTTTTCAGAAGTTAATGTTAGTTTTGAATCTGTAACGATTTTACTATCTATTATGTGCGACGGGTTCACAATAGGAAATCCACCCTCAATGTAATCCTCTGCATGAAGCAAGCTTCCGAATGGACCGATTCTAACTGTAGCAAATTTATTAATTTGCCTAACCTCCCACCCCATCGGATTCCTCACAGGGTCGCCGAACATCTCCACAAACCTCGACTTCACAAGCAAATCCAACTTCGCAATATGCGACCTGCGTTTCTCAATTAGCGCACTCGCACGGTCGAGGACATCAGCGATTTTTTGTTGAGTGGGGAGGGGAGGGAGAGGGATATTGAATTCTTTCAACCATTTGAAATGCCGATTATAGCCTGTATCAATTACACGACAAGACGTTAAATAGTAATAAACAAACTTTGTGTTTAAGTTATTTCCTTTAGTTTTTAAAAGCTTTACGCCGTCGGCTCCAATAAACAACGGTTCATCAATGTATTTTAATATTCTTGTGTGGTCGCCAAAAACAATCACAGGAACATCAACATATAATCCCTTTAAATTATTTGCATAACCGGCGAGATATTCTTTCCCTTGGTCAATTATTTGATATTGCCCATTTGGTAAGTAATCTTCTTTCTTGATTTTTGTTGCGAACTTAGTCACATCATTGATTGCTTCATCAAAAGCGACCATATCCCATTTACTCATTCAACATCGCCCCCAATTGTCTGATTATACCATATATTGTAGTAAATTGCAAGATGTAAATTAAAAAGCTGTAAGGTACATTTCACCTTACAGCTTAACTGTCTATTGATTGCGTCGTTATGTATCGACGGTGCCGCAGCCTTCAACCTAACCCCATACTTCCCGCCCTGCTTAACGATTTCCGGCTCGTCAAGACTGAGCTCGTCTATGCTCGGCATGACGATTCCGTAGCCGGTCGCCTGAACTTCCTCCAGCGCGCTCTTGACCTTCTCGTATTTCTTTTTAATCTGCGCCAGCTCAATCATGCAGGGCATTAAATCGCTCTCGTCCTTGAGCGTGAGTCCTGTAGTTTCGCCGAGCACGCGATAGAACAGCTCCGCTTTGAGCGTCACTGAAATGAACCCCGCGCCGCGCCCCATGTCAATCGTTTCGACCTCACAGCCGTTGACGTATTCGCACTCGGGCAGATTGCAAATCATGTTGTTGATT
>WQYC01000023.1 GCA_009781425.1 Oscillospiraceae bacterium | reverse complement strand
GCTTGACGAAGAACTTGTAAAGAAAGTCTTTGAAGAAGCGGGGAAGCGGAAGCTGTCTTTTAATAAATTTGTCGCCCAATGTATTGAGTATGCTTTGGAAAATTTAAAGCCGGAAGAATAACACTATGTCAAAACGAGAGCGTCAAGGTTAAACCTTAACGCTCTTTCCGTTTGTGTTATAGCTGTACCGTCACGGCGAACCCGCCTATAAAATAGTAGGGGTTCGTATAGGTCTTTTCATCTCGAGATGACAGGATTCGAACCTGCGGCCTCTGCGTCCCGAACGCAGCGCTCTACCAAACTGAGCCACATCTCGTTTTATTCCCCTCTGCGGAGGGGTGGCAGGCGAAGCCTGACGGGGTGGTTTAATATTTCGCGCCGTAAGTATCAATATAACTTTTCATTGCAGGTAAAAATTCAATTCCTGCAATGATTTTATTTTCCAACGCGGAAATAATATCGTTTATATTTATAATTGAATAAACCTTAATTCCAAATTCCTTTTCAATTTCCTGCACTGCGGAAAGCTCGCCGTCAAGCGTCTTTTCCATGCGGTCGGCAGTAATAAGAAAGCTCGTCACGTTCACGTTTGCAGCGTTTTGCATCTTCGGAAGCACCTCGCGAATCGCCTTACCCGACGTCGAAACATCGTCGATAATCGCGATTTTCTCACCGTTTTCGGGCTGCTTCCCGACGAACAAGCCGCCCTCGCCGTGGTCTTTTTCTTCCTTACGGTCGAAGCAGTAGTTCACGTTAATATCGAATTTATTTTTAAGCGTCACAGCGGTTGAAACAGCAAGAGGAATCCCTTTGTAGGCGGGTCCGAACAGCGTTTCGGCTTGCACCTTGTTGTCCACGAAGCACTCCGCGTAGAACTCGCCGAGCTTGGCGAGAGCCGCGCCGGTGTTGTAGTTGCCTGCGTTGAGGAAATAAGGGGATTTTCTGCCGCTTTTGAGGGTGAAGTCGCCGAAGGTAAGCACGCCGCAGTCCGCCATAAACTTGATGAATTGTTCTTTATAAGTCATGTTTATTCTCCAGTCGCTTATATATTCTAACACATCTTGAAAAAAAATGCAAGCATTATTTACTCACTCGATAAATTTATTTCACCATTCTCTTTTTCATAGAGTTCGATACTTTTAGCAATAAAAAACTCAAATTGATTATTGACAGAACGTCTTTCTTTCCCTGCTATAATTTTTATTTTTCTTACTAAATCTTCATCGACACGAATAGTATATTGTTCTTTTGTCATAAAAAACTTCCTCCCTAAACATAATTCATGTACATTATTTTAATACATTATACTCAAAATGTATATACATAATATATGTATATTTTATGTACTTTGCGCATTGACTCATGTCACAATTTTTGTTATACTTAATATGTACACATTATATATTCGGAGGTGAGATTGTGAGCTACGAAAAAGCATATTATAAGCTTTTTAATGAAATTACGGACGCGTTAACTGTATTTGAAATGGCGTTGTTTAGTTTAAAAGAGGTTCAATGTCAAGCCGAGCAAATGATTATTGCAAACGAATCTAATGAAGAAAATTAAACATAACCGCCCTCCCCATTACGACAATATTTTCAAGGTCTCTTTGCTAAAATGATAGCAAAGAGACTTTTTTTGCGGCGAGCCGCCGCAGGCAATATTTTGTGAAATATTAAAAAGGAGTGTAAACCTTTGGAGATAATCAACAGCGGCGACCGCCTGACCGTTATGCTTTCGGGCGAAATCGACCATCATACTCTCATGTCCCTGCGCGGCACAATCGACGCGCAAATCGAACAGCACACGCCGCGCCTGCTCGCATTAGACTTCGGCGGGGTGAGCTTTATGGACAGCTCGGGAATCGGGCTTATTCTCGGGCGCAAGCGAATCGCCGAGTGCTACGGCGGAAAAGTAATAATCAAAAATGCTTCGGGCTATGTTGAAAAGCTCATAAGGCTTGCTGGGCTTGCCCCCATGCTCGCAATCGTAAAGGAGGTTCATAAAGCATGATTATAAATAATTATTTCAGACTTATTATTCCCAGTCATTCGCGTAATGAGGGCTTCGCCCGAGCGGCGGTTGCGGCGTTCGCGGCACAGCTTGACCCCACTGTTGAGGAAATCAACGACATCAAGGCGGCAGTGAGCGAAGCTGTCACAAACTGCATAGTTCACGCTTATCCCGATAAAATAGCCGACATCGAAATCGTCGGCAGGATTATAGAAGGCGACACCTTTTACATACGAATCAAGGACAAAGGGCTCGGCATTGCTGACATTAAGCAGGCGATGCTCCCGTTGTTCAGTACGTGTGAAGAAGGAGAGCGCGCAGGGTTAGGCTTCGCGGTGATGGAGAGCTTTATGGACAAGCTCCGCGTCACCTCGCGAGTCGATAAAGGCACGAGCATAATCATGACCAAGCGCGTAAAGTCGAGATATGAATAAGGTTTTAATTGAATCCGGCTGCATGACGGACGAGTTCGCACAGCGCAACATGGGGCTTGTTCACTCACTCGCCAATCGCTTCCGTGCGCGCGGAATCGAGTATGAGGAGCTGTTCTCGGCGGGCTGTGTCGGACTTGTCAAGGCGGCGAAAAACTTCGACCATGGCAGAGGCTTGCAGTTTTCGACTTACGCCGTGCCTGTAATTTTGGGCGAAATAAAACGCCTCTTTCGTGACGGAGGCGCAGTTAAGGTCAGCAGAGGTTTAAAAGAGCTTTCGCTCAAAGTCGCGCGAGTCCGCGAGCAGTTAGCGCAAAAGAGCGACGGACAGGAGCCGCGCCTGTCAGACATTGCAGAAGCTCTTGACATAACAGTCGAGCAGGTCAGCGAAGCGTTGTCGGTGAATATGCCGCCGTTGTCGCTCACGGCAATGTCAGCAGACGGCGACGATAACTATAACAATAATAACGAATACGACCTGCCTGTCGTCGCGCCGCAGGTGAAGCTTACCGAGCTGATTGCCTTGAAGCAGTCCTTAGGTCAGCTTGACCCAGAGGACAGAAAGCTGATTATCCTGCGCTACTGGGGCAATAAAACGCAAGGCGAAACAGGAGAAGCTCTCGGCATGAGTCAGGTGCAGGTGTCGCGGCGGGAGCGGAAGATTTTGGACGAGCTGAAGCGGCAGTTGGTGTGAAATTGTGCAAAGCTTATTGCCTTGTATAAGTCTCAATAAAAACGACGCCTTGATGCATTTCCCCTGTATATGTTCTATATTTTCTGTCGATGTATCCTACTGAAAGCTTGGTGAATTCGTCAGAGCCGCCGTCATACCAATGAGGAGAAGCTAAAAAATACATCTTGTCGGGCTCGTTTGTATCAATCCAGTAAAACCCGTCCGATATTGTTGAATTTGAAAAGCCGAACGCGAATACGCTGTCGTTTACCCATCTGATTCTGCCGCTGTTAAGAAAATATTCATTCTCGTCATTAACAGTAAAATTAATTACTTCTCTGAACCTAAGACTCATTCCTTCCCAAGTCCCGTAAATGTATTCGCTGAACACCTCATGGTTATATTCAAAGTCTGCGAAGCTGTAGTCTATTAAAACCATTTCGTCGTCCGTAATTTCATAACCGCCTAAAAGCTCAAGCGGTGAAAGGTATTCATCAAGCGGCGGAAGCGTTTTTTCGGGCTGTTGTTCTTGTTTTTGTCCGCCGTAAGCCTCAAAAAGCATCCATTTACCCGCGATTAATAACACTATTCCGTCTTCATATTCCGCATAAGGCGTGCCTTCCGCAACATAATTAGATTGTCCGTTTTCGGTCGGAACTTCTGAAAGGTGAACAACTGACGTAGTTCTTCCGAGATAATCGGACTCGTCAATTTCAATATCAATTTCTACCATGATAAGATATATCACGTCGTTTACAATGATTGCCGGTCGTCTTGCGTTGGGCGCGGGAGGATAATCGGGCGTGTCGGGGACATGAATTACAGGGGCTTCAACATCTGCCGTTTCTCCGCAGGCACTGAAAATTAAAAGAAGCGAAAAAAGAACAGCCAAAGCTTTAATATTCAAGCGCATAATTCAAAAACTCCTCTCGCACTGTTCTTTTCAGCATTTCGTAGATATACTCATATCTCCACAATCCGCCATGATACGTATGACTGAAAGCCGAGTGCGACTCGATTCCGTGCGAAGCCGCGAGCTCGGGCGTGTATTCGGTCAGCGGAATGATTCTGACGTTCGTATGTCCGCGCTCGTAATGCGTAATGATTGGCGTGATTTGTAAATCCGCGATTTCAACCGCGCGCGTTTCGCGGTTCACAATTATATCAAAGGTGAAAATCCCGCAAATCATCGTCTGCGGAACTATTTGCGACGAGATAAAATTCCCGAGCGAGTACATAACAAGGGCGTTTGTGCCGTCTGATTCGCGTTCAATAAACTCAACATCGCGCAAAACGTGCGGGTGTGTGCCGTGAATAATATCTGCGCCCGCGTCAACCATGCGCTGCGCCGCCTCGCGCTGATAATTCTCAACTTGGTCGTAGTCCTCGGTTCCCCAGTGCAGGAAAACCACGCAGACATCGGAAATTGCTTTCGCCGCCTCTATTTCCGCGAGCATAAGCTCCATCACTGCGCCGCTGCCGAATCTGCCGACCTCTACAGGCGGGACAAGCCACGAGTCAAGCCCGTTGAGACTTTCTGCGTAGCCCAAGAAAGAAAACGTCACGCCGTTAATTTCAAGCGTGCGTATAACTGCACGGTCAGCCGCGTCATAATACGCGCCGACAACTGCAATGTCGTGCCCCTGTGCGAGCTTTTCGTTCCAGTAGTCAAGGCTTGTGATAAGTCCTGCTGTATGTAGGTCAAGCGTGTGATTATTCGCGATTGTAAAGGCGTTGAAGCCCATTTCAAGCATGAGGTCGCCGAGCTGTGCAGGCGTGCTGAAGTTCGGGTAATTCGAGGGCGGATACACGCGGTTAACCAAGGTTTCCTGGTTAATCATGCTGAGGTCATAACCCTCAACCAAATGGCGCACCTGCTCATAAGCAGGCGCGAAGTCGTAATCATCGCCGCCGCCGGCGCGGGTGTTAGCTTGGCTGTAAATGGACGAGTGAATCAAATTATCGCCGACAGCAACTGCGCTGACTGTTATGTATTCGGGTTCGGTCGGGACGTCGGGGACGTCGTCCCCTACATCGGGTTCTGATTCATTAAACGGGACGCCGGGGGCGTCGTCCCCTACATAGGGTTCATCGTGTTCGCCGCCGGTTTCAATTGTTAATTGTACATCAACCTCAGCGGCTTCGTTACTGCACGAAGCCGCTAAAATCATAATAATTAATAAAGCTAATAATATTTTTTTCATCTTTATAACCAAGGTTGTAAAAGTCTTTTCGCGGCTGTTTCGGGCTTGTAGCGTTTGATTGCCGCTTCGTTCAGAACGACAGGAATTGTATTCGCTTTTGCGGAAACTCTGTTTGCAAATTCATCTTCTAACATTTCAAAAAGCAGGAACTCGGAGTTTTCTAAAATCCAGTCCTCCCGCTCAAGAATCGGAAGCAGCTGTAAAACATAAGTGTCGTTTTCGTCGAAGTGCACCGCTGCGGTGTTCATTTCCATAGTCAGAAGGAATTCCTGACCATAATCGTGCAGATATGAATAGCCGCCGATTCTCTCTAACCTGTCGAAATCATTGAAGGAAGTCGGGTCAATTACAATTTCAGTTTCTTCAATCGGGTCGTCGGGGACGTCGCCCCCTACATCAGTTTCTTCTTCTTCGTTAACAGCTTCTTCATCGTAATCAGGTCCTTCAATTGTCAATTGTTCGTCCCAGTCCCGGTCCCAAATATCCTCGTCATGAGCATGGTCGCGCGCTGTTACGTAATCCTCGTATTCATAAAGCAGTGAAAGATAGGTCTCACCCGCGTTAAGTCTGTCCGCGAAGTCAGCCGCCATCGCGTCAATTTCGCGAAGCTGTATATCGTCCAAGCCGATAGTTTCCATTCTGATTACGCGGTAACGCACGAAGTTTTCTTCAAAGAAGCTGTTGATTTCGCTCTGCGCGGCGGGCTCTGTTCCGTCTTCACCAAAGATGCCGAGGAACACCCGCTCCTCCATAAGCCCGTACATTACAACCTCAACAAGCGATTCCTTACCTACGCCTATGCTCTCGTAAAAATCGCCCCATGTGTCATGGTTGAAATTGTTGTAGAGCGGGTCGGTGTTTCCCCAAAGATTTTCCACGTTGCGGCGTACAGCGAGCTCCTCGTCGGAGCTTATTGTAAAGCCGAGCTCGTCGAACATCAGCTTCACCGCTGTCTTTTCGGTAATGAGCTCAAGTGCTCTGTCGTTAGTCCAGTCGCTGAAGCTTTTGCCGTCAACTGTTTGCGAAAAGAAGTTGAAGCCCTCTTCAAAAATATCAGCGTCGGGGTTATCCTGCGTAAATTTTTCAGAAGCCTCATGCGCGGCGGTGAGCTGTAAATAAATATACACACCCGCGCGGAGCTCCTCACCGTTCACGAGCATGGCGTGCCTTGTGTCGGCGCAGGCGCCAAGGCTTAAAATCATGACTGCCGCTATGATTATTGCGGTGATTTTTGTTGTTGTCTTTTGCATTTTGAATAGTCCTTTCTTTTGACGGACGCGCAATGCGCGCCCCTACATTTTTAACGTAATGTTATGTTTTTATTTTCAAGTGCGCGAAGTATTTTCACGACTGCTTTATCGGTTTCTTCGTCGGTGAGCGTTGCGTCCTTTTTACGGAAAATAAGCTTATACGACAGGCTCTTCTTGCCCTCGGGAACCTGCGCGCCTGTGTAGGTGTCGAATAGTGTTAACTGCTCTAAATTCGCCGCACTTGCGGAGATTATCTCGCCGACCTCCCCCGCTGTAGCGGAAATATCGCAGAGCAGACTTAAATCCCGCGTCATAGCAGGGAACTTAGGCAGCTGCTTAAACTTAGGCGTTGCAACGCTGTATTCAAACAGCCTTGCAAGCTCGATTTCCGCACAGAAAGCCCGCGTATTTATATCGTAATTATCCAAGACAAGCGGGTGAAGCTCGCCGAGCACGCCGATGATTTCATTATTAACAGTTATCTCCGCGCAACGTCCGCTGTGATAGGATTTGTTTGCACCTTGCGGCATGAACTTCGCACTAATCCCGAGCTTTTCAAATAATTCTTCTGCCATGCCTTTAAGCGTGAAGAAGCTTTCGGAGTCGCCGTAAATGCCCGCGCAGAGAATCTTTTTCTCGTCCGTAGGGGCGCCGGAACGGTTAAAACCGTTCCCTACAGGCAGATAAACCGTGCCGATTTCATAAAAACGCCCTGCCGCATTGCGGTTGTTGTAATTCCGCGCTAAAACCTCAAGCATTGACGGCAGCATGGAAATCCGCATTACGCCTGTCTCTTCGCCGAGCGGATTGCGTATAATTACGCTGTTTGCGTTTTCAATTCCTGCCTTTTCATACGATTTCGGCGAAATAAAGCTGAACGTCATCAGCTCGTGACAGCCGAGCCCTTGCATGAGTTTGCTTACTTTTTCTTCAAAGGCGAGTTCCGGCGCAGGTGCAATCTGCGACGTAACGCGCGGCAGAGTTGACGGAATCTCGTTGTAGCCGTAAATTCGCGCGACTTCCTCAGCTAAGTCACATTCGAGCTCCATGTCGATTCTGATTGACGGCACGATTATGAACCCGTTTTCAAGCTTAAAACCAAGCTTTTCAAGGATTTCAAGCTGCTTGCTTTCGGGAATATCCGCGCCGAGAATTGCGTTGATATTTTTACTGTCGAATTTTATTTTCACAGGCTCTTTGTTGCTGAAATCCTCATCGATTATAGTCTTCATGACCTCGCCGCAGCCGAGCATTTCAACAAGCTCCAACGCGCGAAGCAGTGCATTTTCCGCGTTAGCGGCGTCTATGCCCTTCTCGAAGCGCGCGCTTGACTCGGTTCTGCGCCCGATTCTTTGCGCTGTTTTGCGCACCGAAACGCCGTCAAAGCAGGCAGATTCAAACACGACTTCCTTCGTGTCGTCCATGATTCCGCTGAACTCGCCGCCCATAACCCCCGCGACTGCAATAGGTTTTTTCGCGTCTGCGATTACTAAGGTCTCCGCAGTTAAAATTCTTTCTTCGCCGTCAAGAAGCACGATTTTCTCGTTTTCAGCGGCGTTTCTGACTATAATCGAATCGCCCTCAACGTAGCGTTTATCGAACGCGTGCATAGGGTGTCCGTATTCGAGCATAACGAAATTAGTTATGTCTACTAAGTTATTTATAGCCCGCACGCCCGAAGCGCGAAGCCGCTCAACAAGCCATCTCGGCGACGGCGCGATTTTGACGTTTTTCACGACTGCGCCCATATAACGCGAGCAAAGCTCTTTATTTTCAATCTTGACTTTTAAGTTCAAATCGCCGTCAACGCCCTTAAAAACAGGCTTTTTCACGTCTACAGGCAGGTTAAAAGTCGCACCTGCTTCCTTCGCAAGCCCGATGACAGAAAGGCAGTCGGGGCGGTTGTTGGTGATTTCAAACTCAACGGCGATGTCTTTAATTCCAAGGAATTCAAGCATATCCATTCCGAGTTCAAGCTTGTCTGCTTCGGGGTCGTTGTCAAGAAGCAAAATGCCGTCAGTATCTGCATAAGGCAAATCTTCGAGCGTCAAGCCGAGCTCGTTATAGCTGCACATCATGCCCTGACTTTCAACGCCGCGAAGCTTTCCGCGCTTGATGCTCATGACCGTGCCGTCATGGAAATTATAAACCACGCCGCCCTCAAGCACCACGGGAATCCGCGCGCCTGCTGTAACATTCTGCGCGCCTGTAACAATCTGCACAGTTTTGCCGTCACCGACATCTACCTGCGCAACCCAGAGCTTGTCCGAGTCTGCGTGGCGTTCAATCGCCGTGACCTTAGCGCAGACGATGTTTTTCAGTGGGTCGGATAAATCCGTCCACTTCTCAACCTTCGAGCCGCTCATGGTCATGCCACGCGCGAAATCTGCTATACTCATTTCGGCTTTAACGTAATCACGAAGCCATTTCATTGATAGGTTCAATTTTTTTCTCCTTTATTTATATCGGTAAAAAGAATTATTGATATGAGGGGAAACACTAAAATGCTTGTAATCCATAAAAGAAACCAAATTTCTTGAGGAACTATACTAATAAAGCCTGCTTCTGTTAACTCCCTGTAACTTAAAGCTAAGAATGCAACGGGGATTAAATAAGTGATTTTATATTTAGTTCTTGATTTTCTATCAAGGCAAATAAGCGTTGGTATTACAAATAAAGCTATGCTCGCCATATAAAGACCAATACCTGTTTCAAATGCAAACGTAAATATTGTGATATATATACTTGCTATAAAAAGTATTACACTGACTATACAAAACCATTTCCATGTCTGCTTTTTCATAAAAACCACCCCGTCGGCTTCGCCGCCACCCCTCCACGGAGGGGAATTCATTTTTATTTCGCAGTACCCAATTCCCCTCCGTGGAGGGGTGGGAACGAACAACGTTCGTTCTCGGGGTGGTTTAAAAATCCGTTTCCACTAAATTGACCCCGGACTTCCCGGTTTCTACTCGTTTATAATACGCGCGCTCCTGCTGCCAAATCACGAACCGCGCGGCGAACGCCGACACGACGCCGAGAAACATAAACCCCGAAATCACGAGCAAGGGCAACACGCTGAACGTCATTTCTAAGCTGTCCGCTCTGTCTGAAAAATTTTCGTTCGCGAAAATAACCGCGCAGATAATTATAAAAATCACAGACAAAGCAAGCGAGCAGATGTAGTAAACCATGCGGTTTCTGCTCGTTTTTATTAAATGTGCAAGCAGGTGCGCCGTCACCCCCGCCACCATGCCGAGCCCGATAAAAACGCCGATGACTGCGGGCGCGCCGAGCACGAAAACAAGCGCGGAAGCCTTATATGCCTTGATGTATTTCTTTTTCATGTTGTTAAAATATTTTTAAAATTGTTTCAAAAACCGTAAATCATTCTCATACATATGCCGTAAATCGTCGATTTCGTAGCGCATCATGGTAATCCTGTCAAGTCCCACGCCGAACGCAAAGCCCGAATAAACCTCAGGGTCAATCCCGCAATTGCGCAGTACCTGCGGGTGAACAACGCCCGCGCCGAGCATTTCTATCCAGCCCTCGCCCTTGCACATCGAACAGCCGTCACCGCCGCATTTGAAGCAGGAGAGGTCAACCTCCGCGCTTGGCTCGGTATACGGGAAGTGGTGCGGACGGAAGCGCAGCCGCACAGAATCGCCGTAAAGCCGCTTCATAAAAGTCTCAAGCGTGCCTTTTAAGTCCGCAAAGGTTATATTTTTATCTACAACAAGTGCCTCGCACTGGTTGAAAACAGGCGAGTGCGTCGCGTCGAACTCGTCGCGGCGGAAAACCCGCCCCGGACTGATAATCGCGATTGGCGGCTTATTTTCGAGCATTGTACGAATTTGCACAGAGCTTGTCTGCGTCCGCAGAACCACATCGTTCTCAATATAAAACGTATCGCTTTCGTCGCGGGCGGGATGCCCCTCTTTGGTGTTGAGCATATCGAAAACATAGCGCGTTTCCTCGATTTCCGGACCTGTCACGACTGTGTAGCCCATTGCGCGGAAGATTTCTTTCATGTCGCTGAGCACATTGCTCATCGGGTGCGGCTTACCTAAGCTTACGCGCTTACCCGGCAGAGTTACGTCAATCGCCTCTTCTCTCAGCCGCGTTTCATAATTCAGCGACTTCAGCCGCGACATCTGCTCGGCAATCGCACTCTCGACAGCCTCGCGGACTTCGTTTGCTTTCGCGCCGATAACAGGGCGTTCCTCCGCCGACAGCTTGCCCATCGTCTTTAAGACAGCCGTGAGCTCGCCTTTTTTGCCAAGGATTTTAACGCGAATGTCGTTAACAGCGTCAAGGCTCACACTCTCGGCAATTGCCGCAAGCGTATCTGCGCTGATTTGTTCTATTTTTTCAAGTGTTTCTTTAATCATAATACTTTCCTTAATTCTTTCGATGTCTTCAAGTATTATAACAGCTATTGCTTTCTTTGTCAAGATTTTTACGACCCTCCGATTTACACTGCTTGTATCTTCCTTTAAATCAAACAATTTTCTTCGTCATTTTACACAAATTTTATTCTTTTGGTAAATTTTATATTGACAAAATGATTGCTCTCATATATAATAAAAAAAGGTATACGTATTAGTGAGTATGTACAATGGTTGTTGTGGGTGAGCACACCTGACACAACTATATGTGCTCGTTTTTGGAGGACATCGACTATGATTATTAAACACTTACAGAGTCTTAGAAATAAACCCGGCTTCACCTTGGTGGAGCTTGTGGTTGTTATCGCTATTATAGGGGTGCTTGCGACCGTTACGATACCTGTATCTGCGTCGTTTGTCCGCCGCGGTCAGCAGACCAACCGCGCAAACATAGCGAGGAACATCTTTGTTCTGATGCAGAACCATCTTATGAAGGCTCAGACAGACAGGGTGTTAAAAACGACCTTGTCAGGTCACTACTTTGAGTTGAGCCCGAGCGGCAGATATACCGACGACATTCTTCCCGCAATGGAAGACGTCAACAGGGTAGACCTTGAGCTCGCCGCTAACGGCGGCTTGTTTCCCGCTGCTGAAGCCACCCTCGGAAACGCGGAGAATATCCGCTTCATAAGCAAGCCGAGAGACTACGTGCTCGGTAACGGAACAGCTGAACAAGACCTCTTTTTTGAAATGCTGAGCGAATTGATTCTTGATTCCGAGATACTGCGCGAAGCAATTTTCATGGAATATAATATAATGACGGGTGCCGTCTTGTCGATTTTCTACGGAAACGCGAACCAAGACGAATTTACATACATGGCGGCAGACGACGATAATATAAATAACATCACAGGCGAGCGCGGCGACGCGTATGTAGGTACTGCGATGGTTCGCAGACAGGGATATTACGGCGTTTCTGAAACAGGGGTTCTGCCTCCTGTTGTCGGAATAAGCACTGACAAAGCCAATATAACTGACGGTGCTGCCCCCGGGGGCGCGCTGGAAGCATCCTCCACCTACGGATTGACTGACCCGCGCTTCAAGAGAAATGTCCTTTACGCTGAGTTTATAATAGAAAGCTCCGACGCCTCGGGGTATACGTTTGAGCTGCTTAGTGCAAGCGCTCCTAATGACCCTGCTATCCTTGAAGCTCCCCCCTTAGGTGCTGCAACGAATTTTTACGACGCGCTCTCGGCAAGTCAGAGGATTTACATAGATGCTGACCGCCCCGTAAACGACACAGAAGTAGGCACTATGACGGCGGGCTCCGGCGAGGGCGCAAGCTTCTCAAGAGTCATTTGGGTTATTGATTACTTCGGCGAAGACGAAAATGAAAACGGCACGAAAATCGGCGGAGCAACCGACCCTGCTATAACAGGACGCCCGGCAACGAATGTCCGCGTTCGGGCTACAAGAGGCGACGGTGTTTCCGTTACCTCGCTCACAGTTGCAAATACTCTTTTTGCCCGCGAGCTTACTCCGGGTAACTTTGAAATAACATCGGCAAGACATCTGAACAACGTGCGCTACGCATTAGTGCAGGGTGCATGGGTGTGCACCTGCGGCTTGGACTGCGACCCCGGATGCGATTTCACAAATGACAATATCAGCTTCAGACAAACCGTTGATATTGACATGATGGCAAATTTCAACAAAATAAATGACTTTGAACCTCTCGGTGTCTTAAAAGGTACCTACCGCGCTTTATCCGTAAGCGACGAATTGGGTAATTCGCAGTTTGCGGCGATTAACAACCTCAAAATGTCAGCCGGCATAAGCAATGCGGGTCTGTTCAATGAAAACCAAGGCGCTATAGATGGTCTGACGCTTAATGACGCTCTTATATCCGCTGAAGGCGGCGGCGCGTTCGCAGGCGTAAATAATGGCACACTCAGCAGAGTTATTTTAAAAGATTCAACCCTTAACATGGGAGCAGAAAGCGCGGGAGGACTCACAGGTCTGAACGACGCGTCAGGATTCATCAAAGACAGCATGGTCATATCGTCGACTATCAACGGTAGCGGCATTACCGGCGGGATTGCAGGTGAAAACCGCGCGGTCAGCGTACCCGGCTATACCTTAGGAATCCAGAGAAGCGGCGTAGAATTCTCGAGCGTTGCGGGCTACGGAAATTCTGTCGGCGGCTTCGTAGGGAACAACGCGGGCGACATCGTTGACGTGTATTTCTTGTCGGTAAACCGCACAACAGAGCCTTCGCCTGTATCATCGGGCGGCGGCGGCATTGCCGGACTTAACTCGGGGCTCGTTCAGCGCGCGTTTTACATCGCGCCCGCGCCGCGCATAGACTGCCCGGGCTACGACTGCTACAACGTGACAAACTGCGAATATCACCTCTTCCCGATTACGCGCAGCGGTAATGAAAGCGTCGACAGCTTCTATCTCGCAGGACGTAATTATTCAATCGGCACTTGGACGGGCGGCATGAACTACAACTCGTCCATAAACTCCGAATATACTATAGAAGGCTTCGACGACGTTGACAAACACCGCTTAACGACTGAATTCTTCAATAAAACATGGATTGAAAACACCGCGAACGTCAGATTCACAAACTGGAAGGACGGCTCAGGTCTCCCCGACGGTCATCCTTATCCCGTAATCAGAACCCTGCCCGAGCCCAATAACCGACCTCTCGCGGGCGGCAGAAGACTCATCGAAAGACCGGAGCTCGGCACGCCTCTCTCAAACTTAATCTTCGAGCTTGACTTCATAAACGGCGACTTCAACGCACCGCACCGTAATCCGATTACAGGCGCACTCGCAAACTTCAACAACACCGGCGTACAGACCAACACAGGAGCAACGCACAATACGGTTTGGAACAGAACCGACACCGGTCACATTGACGGCAACGCAAACAGCTTCTGGATATATTACAACCCCGATTTCGTCCAGGGCTGGAATATAAGACCGCGCGACCAAGTAAACTATGGACGCTGGACTACCACTATTCACACGGAGCTTAACCCTTTCCCCGGAGTAGCAACTGTTGTATCTCCTAATTTCATACTTAACGACGGATGGCGCGGAACAGGCGCCAATCGATTCTGGGTATGGCGGACGTTCGAGTATCAAAGACCCACGACGAAACGTCATGAAACCGGCTCCGGTCCTACCCTTAACACCAACCCCACCACCGGACGTATGGATGAAGGGCGCGCCGCGCGCGGCTATAACGGCTCTATGACAGAGGCGTATGCTGAGCTGAACCCCGATATACAATCAACGATTTATCAAAGATGCGAAACAGAGCGTTATCCCTTCTTCGCGAGAGGACAGCAGTTCTACTACACATATCATCATCTCACAAGACAGCGCGCGAGCGTCGACCAAGTCATACTAAGCCCCCCCTCCGGTCGCCCCGCTGACAACATGAGCTTCTATCTGACGAATAACCCTGAAACAGTCTTCCAGTCTGACGGCAGAAACCATGCAGGTTTTTCTGCGTTAACTCTTATCAGACCCTCTGCTTCACCGCGTTCTCAACCTCCGGCGGGTACAGACCCCAATAATCGGGATTCCCTTTGGTACAACCCCATGGCGGCAAGAACAGTAGCATATTCAGACCGCTATTTTGTTGAAGGCGTAGGAACAATCACTTTTAACTCCGCTCTCCAAACATATTGGGACCAAAACGGAAGTAACGTCCGCGGCGGAATCTCTTACCCGAACCACTGGACTGACAGCAACCGTTCGCCGTTCTTTGGAGCGAGCTGGACTCAGCCGATTTTCATTCACGACGTATGGATTGGAACATCAGGTATCACCGGCACAGCAGGAACTCCTGCGGTTCCCGGAGCTGATATTCAATGGACTGTGGCAGATTCGAGCGGAACAATATTAGAAACGCGCGTAGGTACTGATAATCATGTGCTTCGCTTACCCATTGGAACACAGTTAGCGTCGGTGCCGATAACAGGCGGCGCGGCAACCTTGAAAATTGATTACCGCACCGGACAAAACACAGGAAGCACAAGACGGTTCGTAGTTTGGACAGATTTATCAGCCGGGGCTACCGAAACATTCGGTTACCCGGAAGATTCCCGCCGCACAGCTAATCAAGCAGTACGTTCGGGCAACCTCCAAAATGACGCTAACACCTCGAGCAATATTACGATTCCGAGAAACCTGCTCATAAATGCCTCAGGTCAAAGAGCACAGTTTATTTACATCATTCTCACTACACAAGGCTCGGGAACAAACGCCGATATTCTCCCTAATAACCAAAGAGGCGGCGATGGCGGCTCGGGCAACAACGAATTCAGCAGACTCGGTCGCGTAACACTAACCGTTCCGGGAACGGCGGCATCAGGAGAGACAGTTTCTGTTCCGAACTCTACTGCGATTCGCAGCGGTTACGGCGTTACCTTCTGGACGCAGAACGCGCTCGGGCTTAATCCCGGCGGATACAGCGATATAGCTTCCTTAGCCACCGCCACAGGGCTTAATGCGGCTCAGCTACAGCAGAGAATATTCGGCTTCTGGGACGTTGCATACGGCTGGAAGCAGTATTACGGGCAATACACCGTTCCGGACGGACAGGTACAGACGGAGTTTGCCTTCCAGTCCAACTCGGGCGATGCTCAGCAGGGTAACTATCTCGCAGGTATCGACTTCATGACCGCGCCCGCGCACCTCGCTATGACCACAAGCATAAAGAAGGGCGGGGTTAAGGTAGACTTCGTTGAGCCTAATGAAGTTCTGACAATCGAGCATTTAATCGAGAACTTAGGGCAGATTTCCGCAGGTACAATCATCATTGAAGACCCGTTAGACCCGTTCCACGAGTTAATGGATTACATCGGCGAGCTTTCAATCACGAGAAATGGAACCGCCATAACAGGCGCAACCACACAAGAGCCTGACGCATCAAACAACTACACGCTGAGGATTGAGCTCCCGCACAGCTTATTGCTCGACGCAAAAGACGGCGATGTTATCGACAATATCTTAGTTTCCTACAACGTGCGCGTCCGTGAAACGCTCCGCAGTGAGGACGATACGTCAACATGGCTGTACAATATCCAAAGCCAAGGCACAGTAGGCTACAGCGACTCTTACAAAGAATACAACTACAGCGGGCCCGACAAATGGAACTTCTCGCCCGTCGAAGAGGTCAGCATAAGCCAGGTGCAACTTGCCAGCGTCGTAGCGCACAAGGATATTCCGGGTTCGCGCATTGACGGGCCGTTCATAGTTACTTTCAGCATCATGAACGACGGCTCCTCCCCCACACAGGGAATCATCACGGATACAATTCCGAGAGGCTTTACCGTATCGAACATAAGACGCGGCACAGCAACAGTTCCTTTCTCCCGCTCCGTTTACGGTGCAGGTGCTTCAAGGGTTGAGCAAATTGTAATTCATAACGTAAATCTTCAGCCCGAATCGTCGGTGACATATTCCTATGAATTAACCAGCACCGCCTCAAACTACGGTAAGTTCGGCGTTGAGTTCGCCTCTGACGCAAGATATGTCTACGGAAGCGCAATAGGACGCGCCAATGCAGGCTTCCCGCAGCAAACCATAGGTCTCTCCATAAAAGCAAATGACTTGCAGTTTAATAATGCAAGCTCGTCTAACAACGCGTTTAACATTATGGAGAGGAACGGTCTTGCCAACCTCGGCGAGATTGTTCTCCAGAGAGACAGTTATGTAGTCCAGCCGCCCGAGGTTATCCTGCTCAACTCAGCCTCGGCAAGCGACGTAGTAGAATCTGTCCAGGACGGACTTATCACGATTTTCGGTCCTAACTTCAGAATTTCTCTTGTCGGTGACCAAATCGTTATTAACAACGCTACCGGCAACTTTAGCACTACTATCTACTATATGCTCGCTTCAACAGCAACAAAAACTAACGAGCCGAGCTTCGTGTTAGACTCCGAGCCTAAGTCAATTACAATTAACTATACTCACTAACGGCTTAAATCAACCTTAATAGTAAAAGGGGGCGCGTACTTATGGGCAAAAAAGGCTTAAAGAATATCCTGAGCCGTAAGGGCGAAAGCTTAATACTCGTGCTTATTCTCATGTTTTTCTTCATGATTGTATGCGTTTCGGTTTCTTCTGCCGCCTTATCGGGTATAAGATATTCGGGTATGCAGAGAGATTTTAACCAGGTTCTGCTGCTCGAAAGGTCTGTGCATGAAAATATCATGTTCAGCCTGCAGAGCGGTGCGCTCGGCTTTCATATTATAGATGATATTCGCAACACCGGTGCTTCTTCCCCCCCTTTTAACCTTAATATTACCGTTGCTGACCCCGCCCTTCAGAATTTTATGGATAACCATAAAATTACAGTTCAAGGTATAACAATCACTCTCACAGAGCAGAAGATTGTACCCGGTGGCGCGGTAGGTGCAGTTATTGACAGGGAAGAGATTCCGACGTTTTGCACCTTTGAGCAGCTTTGTCTTGAAATTAATTTAAGTTGCAGTGAAAGCGCCTGCAGCTATCTGTGTATTTTTGAAGGCATCGGCGCGCATGACCATGCGATTCACCCTTGCCATCGTCTTTGCAGCACTCACCATACCTGCAACGTAGATGATACCGCCCCCTACTGGATATCCAACTGTAACCCCGACCCCTCTGCCGTGCCTATTCACGAGTGCTTGGCAGGTCCACTCCACTACTTAGACCCCAATGAAACGTCCGTAGACACAAGAATAGTCGAAACCTTCTCGCATCCGAGAATCCCGTATTCTTCTATTATTATAGCTTCCTTAGAGGTTCTTGTTGAAATCGACGTAGACGGTATTCGCTCCTTCTCCCGTTCCTTCTTTTCTTACTCGGGCGGCGAAATGACCGACTGCATAGAACGTGACGGCGAATGTATAAACCCTGTTCCCGTCCCGGGAGTTGACCCGCACACCGACCCGGAGTGCTGCATGAAAGAGGGAGACTTTACTACCGGCGTAATGTCTTTTGTCGGCGGTCTGTCCGGCAGTTGGAGGTTTGATAATTATGATACAGTTCTTATGTAAATCAAAAAAGAGGCTTTCCTCCAACAGAGGCGAGCTCATCGTAGAAACAATTATAAGTTTTATGGTTCTGTCGATTCTTGTGACTGCTGTTTTCCTTGTACTTAACCGCGCAATGTCGATGACTACTGCTTCGTCGCGCAGCGCAAGGCTTTCGCAGGAGGGAGAGATGAACCCTGCAGTCCTGATGGCTTTTCCGCATAGCCAGACTGTAGATATTACGATTGAGATTGGCGGTACTCCCGTGGCTACTCATTCGGTCTTTTTCAACACCTCGCACGGTCTCGCGGCTTGCTTTTGCGCTAATTATCCGCATTGTGCCGGCTTTCCCTGCCCTACCTGCTGCGGGTGCAACAACGCAATAGCTTTTTCACCCGTCGTTCCGTAATAATGCTTTTGACGGAGGTCAGCGTTTATGAAGAAATTCATGAAAAATATAAAATCTAACGCCGGTGTATCTTTAACAGAGCTCATCATAGGCATGGCTTTGCTCTCCATTTTTGTGGTTACTGTCGGCGGTCTGCTTACTAACGTTACAAGATTGCAAACGCGAATCATCGACCTCACCGAGCTTTCTACCCTGTCTGACACTCTTTCAAACAGCATAGTAAAAGAGCTTAATAACGCTTTCGCGCCGATTGGTTTTTGTAATTATGACTCTGCCACTGCTAATTTCTGCGGCTGCACCACAGGCTGCGACCCGTCTGACATCACTGTCGGCTGCCTATCCGCGATGCCCTGCCCCGTTAGTTGTGCAGGAGACGGCGCAGACAGATTCACAGTGCTGATAAGCGGAATAGGTAACGTTGAGTATTCTGTTGACGCAGACGGCGCGCTCTTCAAAAGCTGTGACTCGCCGCAGTGTATCGCTCTCGGTATTCTCGATTGTCCCGGTCACCCTGTTCTCGCTATAGAGTATTATAAGAGCAGGCGCATGACCTTCACGTTAGAACCCGCAACCGTCGGCACAGGTGTCGCCTACCTCTTGACCGTAACCCTCACAACCAACGAAGACGACCCCGCCGAAAGAAGAGAGCTTACAACAAGGCAATATGCCGTAAGACCGTTTACATTAAATCAATTCACACCATAAAATTATAAATAAAAAGGACTGTAAATACAGTCCTTTTTTGTTTGCTTTTAAACTGTTACGATTTTCTCAAGTTCAGTCGGCGAAACGCTTTTCCCGTCTTTAAATACCCGCATTATATCGCCGCTGACTTCATCAATCAGCATAATCCTGCCGCTTTTGTCCCGCCCGAATTCAAGCTTAATGTCAATCAGCTCTAAGCCCTTTTCGGCGAGCGCGGATTTTATCACGCCCGAAATGTTTTTTGTAAGCTCTACAAGCGTGTCATGCTCCGAGCAACTCAGAATATTCAGCGCGTCTAAAGCCTCGCGAGTAATCAGCGGGTCGCCGCGAAGGTCGTCCTTGAGCGTAATTTCAACCACTGCGTCGAGTTCTTCGCCTTCTTTAATATAATCGCCGTAACGCCGAATAAAGCTTCCAAAAGCTTTAAAGCGACAGATGACCTCAACGCCTTTCCCAAACATAACCGCAGGCTTGACGGTCATTTCGGCTTTGTTAGCGTCGCAGTCAATGAAGTGCGTAGGGAAGCCCGCGGCATTGATTTTCCTGAAAAGGTAGTCGCTGAGCTTTAAGCCTGCCTTGCCTTTTCCGTCGATTTTACCGATAATTTGATTCGCGCCCGGGTCGAAAACCCCGTTTTCACCGCAAGCGTCGTCCTTGAAGCGAAGCAGATAATTGCCGTCTGCAAGCTCATAAACGTCCTTTGTTTTGCCTGTGTAAATTAAATTCATATTTAGCCCTTCTTAAAATAACTCTTCGGATGTCTGCAAACAGGGCAGATTTCAACTGCTTTTTTCCCGAAGTGCAGGTGACCGCAATTCATACATTCCCATGCAACATCGCTGTCTGCCGTGAACACTGTGTTATTTTTAACCTTTTCGAGTAACTCTCGGTAGCGCGCTTCATGATTCTTTTCAATTTCGCCCACCATTTTGAACAGCGCGGCAATATCATTGAAGCCCTCTTTCTTCGCCGTTTCCGCGAAGCCGGGGTACATATCAGTCCACTCGTCGTTCTCGCCGTTCGCCGCGTCGAGCAGATTCTGCGCCGTCTCGGGAACGCCGCCGTCATGCATAAGCTTGAACCAGATTTTCGCGTGTTCCTTTTCGTTGTCGGCAGTTTCTAAGAAAATTTTCGCAATGTCTTCAAAACCGTCCTTCTTCGCTCTGCCCGCGTAATAGGTGTATTTATTGCGCGCCTGCGATTCCCCCGCGAAAGCGGACATTAAATTTTGCTCGGTTTGCGAGCCTTTTAAAGTAGGGTGCGGCGTCCCCGACGCACCGACAGGTTTTTGCTTATTCCCCTCCGGTGGAGGGGTGGCGGCTTTAGCCGACGGGGTGGTTTTAACTTCATCCGTCTTCGGCGGTTCAACAGGCTTCGGTGCTTCAACAGGCTTTGACGGAACGCCGAGGGCGTCGTTCCCTACGTAAAGGACCATAGAACCAAAAGCAGGAACTACAACTTCCCGTGAAATGTCGTGAACGCCGCTTCCGAGCGCATCGGTATAATTTCCGCTTCCGCCAAGGTGGAAGCCCTGCGCATTGCCGCTTGCGTTAATCAGTGCGTAAACCTTCTCGCCGTCACATTCGCGCACATATGCATAATACTGATTATTTAAAACGACTTGTTTATAATTGCCCGCGTAGAGCGGCTTCAGCGTTGCGTGAGCCTTTGCGAGCCGCGAAATTATATCTGTCAACGGGACGCTGGGGGCAGCGTCCCCTACATAATCCTTTAAAATAAACTCGGGGCGTAGCGCGTCGTCGCCTTGCGATTTGTCGGCTTTCATGCCGAATTCCGAGCCGTAATAAACGCCCGGCACGCCCGGCATGGTGAACATCATCGTGTAAACACCCGCTAAGTGCTTTTCATTTTTCAAGCCGCTCGCGATTCTGCTGACATCGTGGTTGTCAACGAATATGTAGAGCTGTTTGCCTCTGTCGCCGTAAAGCCCTTCCATGCGGTTAATAGAATGTGCAATTTCAAACATATTAAGGTCATTAAAACTGGAGAAAAGCCCTTTGTAGCACTGATAATTCGTCACGCTGTCTAACATTTCGGGGTTGAACCATTTGTTATAGTCGCCGTGCAGAGTCTCGCCCATGAGCCAGAAGTCGGGCTTCAAGCCCTTGCAGTGGCGGCGCAGCTCGCGCAGGAAGTCAAGCTCAAGGCAGTAAGCCACGTCAAGCCGCAGCCCGTCAATGCCGAACTCGTTATACCAGCCGGTAATCGCATCAAAAATATGCTGTTTAACAGCGGGGTTGAACTGATTAAGCTTTACAAGGTCATAGTGACCCTCCCAGCCCTCGTAGAAGAAGCCGTCGTTCGCGCCCGAGTTGCCGTCGCGGATATGAAACCAGTCTTTATATTGGCTCGAAAATTTCTTCTCGCGCACGTCCTTGAACGCCCAAAAGTCCCGCCCGACATGGTTAAACACGCCGTCTAAGACTATGCGGATTCCCGCGGCTTTCAGCTCCTTGCAAACCTGTGCAAAGTCAGCGTTCGTGCCAAGGCGCGGGTCAAGCTTTGTATAATCGGCGGTGTCATAGCCGTGGCGCGTTGAATCGAAGACAGGTCCAAAATAAATAGTGTTGAAGCCCATCGCTTTGATAGCAGGAATATGCTCTATTACGCGCAGAATAGGATTATCGCCTTTCGCGACCTTGTCATTGCGCCCTACGTATCCGAAAGGATAAATGTGATAAACTACCGCATTATCAAACCAGTTCATAATAAATACCGCCTTTTAATTATAAATTCATGTAGTTTAATTTTAGCATAAAATAAAATTTTTGTCAATGGAAAAAAGCCTTTGACTTCTCCGCAAAACTATGCTATAATTAACAATGTATGATTTAAATATAAATTCAGGAGGACGGCTATATGGCAATGACTAAAACTGCGACACCCTTTGCAGGGACAGCGGCGCAGGAAGAACAGTTAATCAAGCTTATTCACGAGATTAAAGACGAGAGAGGCTCGCTTATGCGCGTGCTTCAGGAAGCGCAGGAAATCTATGGCTATCTGCCCATAGAAGTACAGTCGATGATTTCGCGCGAGCTCGGCATACCGCTCGAAAAGGTCTACGGCGTAGTTACATTCTACTCGCAGTTCTCGCTCACACCGAAAGGCAAGTATCAAATCGCAGTTTGCATGGGGACAGCGTGCTACGTTCGCGGCGCGGGCGTAATTCTCGATAAATTCCGTAAGCTGCTGAACATAACAGGTGACGAGGTCACGCCGGACGGCTTGTTCTCAATTAACGACTGCCGCTGTATCGGCGCCTGCGGACTCGCTCCCGTAATCACCATAAACGAAGATGTTTACGGCAGATTATCGTCCACAGGGGAAGAAGTCGAGGAAATTCTCGCGAAGTACAAAGAATGACAGAATTATCATTAAATATATTAGACATAGCGCAGAACAGCGTAAAAGCGCAGGCGAAGCTGATTGAGCTTGCTGTTGAGGTTGACACTGCGGCAGACACGCTCACAGTGCTGATTAAGGACGACGGCTGCGGCATGAGCGCGGAGCAGTTAGAACGTGTCACCGACCCGTTTTTCACCACCCGCGACACCCGAAGCGTCGGGCTCGGAGTGCCTTTTTACAAGGACGCGGCAGAGAGCACAGGCGGAAGCTTCGAGATTACCTCAGAGCTCGGCGTAGGAACGCAGGTCACTGCAGTCTTCGGGCTGTCACATATTGACCGCGCGCCGCTCGGCGACATAAACGCAACGGTAGAAATGTTGGTTTTCTACAATACGCACATAGATTTTAACTATCGTTATAAAGTCGATGACGCGGAGTTTACATTAGACACGCAGGAAATAAAAGAACTGCTCGAGGGCGCGCCGATTGACGCGCCGGACGTAAAAGCCTTCATCAGCGAGTTTTTAAAAGAAAACGAGGCGGAAGTCAGAAAAGAGAAAATTTTTTAATGTAGGGAACGCCGCCCTCGGCGTTCCGTAATATGAATATCGCATTAAACGGTGCGCCGAGGGCGTCGCACCCTACAGCAAATAATCAATTTCAGAAAGGAATCACATACATGAAAAGTTTAGCTGAACTCAAAGCAATCAAGGAAAAAATGCAGGGGCAGGTTGGCGTCAGAAGCAACGACCACGCAGGAACACGCGTAGTCGTAGGCATGGCTACCTGCGGAATCGCGGCAGGAGCGCGCCCTGTTTTGCAGTTATTATCTGCGCTCGTGCAGGAGAAGAACATTCAAGACGTCAGCGTTTCGCAGACAGGCTGTATCGGGCTTTGCCAGTATGAGCCGATTGTTGAGGTTTTCAACAAGGACGGCGAAAAAGTCACCTATGTAAATATGAACGAGGACAAGGCGCGTGAAATCATTGACAAGCACTTAGTCCGCGGAAATGTTGTCACGGAATACCTCGTAGGTAATGTATAACAATTCATAATGCATAATTCATAATTCATAATTAAATGAATATTGAAAGAAGCATATATCTTAAAAATAAAGCAATTATGCATTATGCATTATGCATTATGCATTAGAAAGGATTTTTATGTTTCGTTCACACGTATTGGTCTGCGGCGGCACGGGTTGCCACGCATCGGGCTGCGGAGTAGTTTTCACCGCACTTGAAACTGAAATTAAAAAAGCAGGCTTAGAGAAAGAAGTCGGCGTGGTGCAAACCGGCTGCTTCGGTTTATGTGCTCTTGGTCCTATCATGATAGTCTATCCCGAGGGAAGCTTCTATTCTCTCGTGAAAGACACCGACATTCCCGAAATAGTAAATGAGCATTTACTTAAAGGGCGCGTAGTTGAGCGTTTACTTTATCAAGAAACCGTCTGCGCGGACGAGGGCATTAAATCCCTCAACGACACGGGCTTCTATAAGAAGCAGCTTCGTGTCGCGCTCCGTAACTGCGGCGTAATCGACCCTGACAACATTGATGAATACATAGGTGCGGACGGTTATGAAGCTCTCGGTAAGTGCCTCACCGAAATGACTCCCGACGATGTAATTAAAATTATCTTAGATTCGGGACTGCGCGGGCGGGGCGGCGGCGGCTTCCCGACAGGGCGCAAATGGCAGTTAGCACGTAACTTAGTTCCCGACGCTGACCAAAAATATGTCTGCTGTAACGCCGACGAGGGCGACCCCGGCGCATTCATGGACAGAAGCGTCTTAGAGGGCGACCCGCACGTTCTGATTGAAGCTATGGCGATTGCAGGCTACGCAATCGGCGCAGATATGGGCTATGTCTATGTTCGTGCGGAATATCCGATTGCCGTAAAAAGATTACAAACCGCTATAGAAAAAGCGCGTGAATACGGACTTTTGGGGAAGAATATATTTGAAACCGATTTTAATTTTGATATGGAGATTCGTCTCGGCGCGGGCGCGTTCGTCTGCGGCGAGGAAACCGCGCTGATGACCTCAATTGAGGGACATCGCGGCGAGCCGAACCCGAGACCGCCTTTCCCCGCGCAAAAGGGCTTGTGGGGCAAGCCAACAGTTCTCAACAACGTTGAAACCTATGCTAACATTCCGCAGATTATTCTTAAAGGCGCGGACTGGTACGCTTCTATGGGTACTGAAAAGTCCAAGGGTACAAAGGTTTTCGCGCTCGGCGGCAAGGTCAACAACGTAGGGCTTGTTGAAATCCCGATGGGCACGACGCTGCGCGAGGTTGTTTTTGAAATAGGCGGCGGTATTCCTGACGGCAAGCAGTTCAAGGCGGCGCAGACAGGCGGGCCTTCGGGCGGCTGTATCCCTATGTCGCTGATTGATACACCGATTGACTTTGATAACCTTATTGCGATTGGCTCAATGATGGGCTCGGGCGGCTTGATTATCATGGACGAGGACAACTGCATGGTTGACATCGCGAAGTTCTTCTTAGAATTCACGGTTGAGGAGTCCTGCGGTAAATGTACGCCCTGCCGAATCGGCACAAAAAGGCTTTACGAAACGCTCGATAAAATCACCTCCGGCAACGGAACTATGGAAGACGTTGACGGCTTGCAGGCTCTCTGCGACTACATCTGCGACAACTCGCTCTGCGGACTCGGACAAACCGCGCCGAACCCTGTTAAGTCAACGCTTCGCTACTTCAGAGATGAATACATAGCACACGTCAAGGACAGAAAGTGCCCTGCGGGTGTCTGCACTGATTTGCTTACTTACAAAATCGTAGACGAAAAGTGCAAAATGTGCACGGCTTGTATCAAGGTCTGCCCGACGGAGGCGATTACGGGCGCGGTAAAACAGCCGCACTTCATAGACCCCGTAAAGTGCATTAAGTGCGATGCCTGCGTAGGTAAATGTAAGTTTAATGCTATTATTAAAGAATAGAGGTGCGATAAATGACAAATAAAGAATTAATGCTTTTAGGTATGTCACTTGACGCATTGTTAGAAGCCGGAGAAATCGAAAAAGCAAGAGAAATAATAAAAGTTATGGCTTCGTCCGAAACGAAAACGAAATCAAACGATAACAAGAAAGGACAGAAGAATAATGGTTAATATAAAAATCAACGGCATAGACTGTCAAGTCGAGGAGGGCACAACCATTCTCGAAGCGGCAAGAGCCAATAATATCCGTATTCCCACCCTCTGCTGGCTCAAGGGCATGAACGAAATCGGTGCGTGCAGAATCTGCGTGGTTGAAAAAAGCTGGGCGAGAAGCCTCATCGCCGCTTGCGTTTATCCTATTTCAAAGGCAGACGAGGGCTGTGAAATCAAAACCCACACAAAAAGAGTACTTGAAAGCAGAAAAACAACGCTTGAGCTTATTCTTTCCGACCACGAGCAGAAGTGCCTTTCATGTTCGAGAAGCGGCTACTGCGAGCTTCAGGACTTATGTAAAGAGCTCGGCGTTGACAACGCGGACAGATTCCCCGGCAAGAAGAACGAGTACGACATTGACGAGAGCTCCTGCTCGCTTTTCCGCGATAATAATAAGTGCATTAACTGCCGCCGCTGTGTTTCTATGTGCAACAACGTGCAGGGAATCGGCGTAATCGGCGGGAACAACCGCGGCTTCAAAACCGAGGTAGCCTGCGCGTTTAATATGGATTTAGCGCAGACAAGCTGTGTTTCCTGCGGTCAGTGCATTACAGTTTGCCCGACAGGTGCGCTGTCTGAAAAAGACGACACCGACAAGGTTTGGGACGCGCTGAACGACCCCGAAAAGGTAGTAGTAGTGCAAACCGCTCCCGCAGTCCGCGCTTCGCTCGGCGAGCATTTCGGGATTGCAATGGGTACGCCTGTTGAGGGCAAGATGGCGACTGCGCTCAAAATGCTCGGCTTCAAAAACGTGTTCGATACGAATTTCGGAGCGGATTTGACTATAATGGAGGAAGCGACAGAATTATTAGAACGCGTTACCAAAGGCGGCGTGCTTCCGATGATTACCTCCTGCTCGCCGGGCTGGGTGCGCTTCTGCGAAGCTTATTATCCCGAATTACTGCCGAATCTTTCAAGCTGTAAGTCACCGCAGCAGATGACAGGCGCAATCATCAAGACCTACTTCGCCGAGAAGAACAACATCGACCCTAAAAACATCGTCAGTGTTTCGGTTATGCCCTGCGTGGCGAAAAAATATGAGCTTTCAAGAATTAACCAAAGCGGCGCAGGTAAGGACTTGCAGGACGTTGACTATTCGATTTCCACCCGTGAGCTTGCGAAAATGATTGACAAAGCGGGAATCCGCTTCACAGAGCTCCCCGACGGCGAGTTCGATTCGCCTTTAGGTAAAGGAACAGGCGCGGCTATTATCTTCGGCGCGACAGGCGGCGTAATGGAAGCGGCTCTGCGTACAGCTGTTTGGAAGCTTACAGGCGAAACTCCCGAAAGCCCTGTAGACTTCAAGGAAGTGCGCGGCGTAGCAGGCGTGAAGTTCGCAGATTTCAACGTTGCAGGCAAGGAAATTAAAGTCGCTGTAGCTTCGGGCTTGGCGAACGCACGCGAGCTTCTCGAAAAAGTGAAAAAGAATGAAGTGAAAGTCGATTTCATTGAAATTATGGCGTGTCCCGGCGGCTGTGTAAACGGCGGCGGACAGATTATCGCGAAATCCGACATTCGCAACTTCACGGATATTCAGGCGGAACGCGCGAAGGCTCTTTACAGCTTAGACGAGAGCAGAACAGCGCGCAAATCGCACGAAAGCCCTGATATAAAAGCGGTTTACAGCGAGTTTCTCGGCGAGCCGGGCGGGCATCGCGCACATGAGCTTCTGCACACGAGCTATCGGGCGAGTAATTTGAGTAAATAACGGAGATAAATATGAAGGCTTTATTGATGTTTTTCATCATGGCGGCGATGCTTTGCGGCGTCGCCGCTTGCGCCAATGACGCAGTGGACGAAGATTTTGCTCTCCCGCAAGAAACCATAATGCCGCTGCAAGACTATATCGGCACATGGCATACTGTCGATATTCCTCCTAATGATTTAGTGATATCTGAAATTAACGATAGTGAAATTCACTTTTATTTAGGAATTTTCAGATTAATCGGAACAAACGGAACAGCTGTTATAAAAGACGATAAAATCGTCTTTTCCGTCTGTGCAAATTTCAGCGGAACAATGGAGTTCCGTGAAGACGGTATTTTGCTAACAGTTGAGGACGCGGGGGAATTTAGTTATATCCGCGCAGGGCAATCATGGGATTTTATAATCCGAATTTCCCACATCACGCCGCCGCACTTAAAAGACGAGCTCGACAGTCTGCTTAGCGAAGACGGTCTGCCTTTATGGGCGCAAGCCGCTGAAGCTTTTATCCTTCACTCCACGTTTGTGCCGCGCGACGGTACATCAAATTCTTTGTTTATTGCTAACCGAATTGGGTTTTACGATGTTGACGGCGACGGAATTAAAGAAACCATTTACAGTACTCCGCTTAATGAAAATCATTTCTTAACTCATTTCATTGGTGGTAATGGTTCCGTATTTGAAGGCGATGTTGCAGAAATTGAGTTCCATGAGGTTAATATTGACTTTAGTTCGGAAGACGCACGAAATGACTTCAACTTACGAATCTTTGAAATTTTCCGCGAGCATTACGCATAAAATTCTAACGGAGGTGCTACATTATGAAATTCTTAATCATCACAGGAAACCCGAAATCTGACGGCTTATGCAAGCTTATCACCGAGGAAATCGAGCGCGGCGCGAAAGCGGGCGGCGCAGAGGTAGAGGTCGCAACCTGCGGCACAATCGCGCGTTGCCGAGTCTGCGGGGACGGTTGGGGAACCTGCCGCAACAGCAACGTTTGCGAATACGGCGACGACGGCTTCAATCACTTGCAGAAAAAAGCGCAGGAGGCAGACCTGCTCTGCTTTATTTCGCCTGTTTACTGGGGCGAGGTCGCAGAGGGGCTCAAATCCTTTATGGATAAGCTTCGCCGCTGTGAATTTGCGGCGTCCACGATTGAGGGCGCGCTCAAGGGCAAGCAGGTGCTTTTGGCGGCTGTGCCGGGCGGCTCGGGGAACGCACTGCTGACCTGCTTACAGCAGATGGAACGGTTTTGTCAGCATACGGGCGCGGTTATTTTCGACTACATAGGCGTCAACCGCTGGAATCAGGGCTACAAAAAAACCGCCGCGTATAATGCCGCGCTGTTAATGGCGAAAGGCGTGAAGAATGGGGAGACTGTAACGTAGGGGCGACCATTGGTCGTCCGCTAAAACTACGGACGCGCAATGCGCGCCCCTACAAAGGATTTTCAAATGTTAGATATAATCTTACCCGGGACGGGCGGTATGCTCCCGTCAGACACCCGCTGGCTCTCCTGCTGTTGGCTTGAGAGCCAAGGCAAGGCTATTCTCATCGACTGCGGCGAGGGTACGCAAATCGCACTCAAAAAGCAGAATCTGCGGCTCGGAAACGTAGACGTGCTCTTAATTACGCACTTTCATGCAGACCATATTTCGGGACTGCCGGGGCTTTTGCTCTCGCTCGGAAACTACGGCAAAACCTCGCCCTTGCTGATTGCGGGACCGCGCGGACTTGAAAAAATCGTGAGCTCCTTGCTCATTATTGCACCGAATCTGCCCTTCCCGATTGAATACAAGGAGCTTTTCGGCGGAACGAGCGGCTCAGAGGCTTTTAACGTCGGCAATATGCAAATCGAATCATTTCGGCTTCGGCACGGTATGATTTGCTTGGGGTATAAAATCACGCTGTTCAGAAAACCTGTGTTTAACCCCGAAAAAGCCGCCGCGCTCAATATCCCCGTGCAGTTTTATAAAACCTTACACGCGGGCGAAAACGTCGAGTTTGAGGGGCGCACAATCACGCCCGACATGGTTTTAGACGGCGAGCGCGCGCCATTAACCGTCGGCTATTACACGGATACGCGGGCGTTCACGGAAATCGCGGAGTTCATGAAGGGCGTGGATTTATTAATCGCCGAGGGTATGCACGGTGATGAGGAAATCCGCGACAGGATTCACGAGAAAAAACATTCGATGTTCCGCGAGAGCGCGAAGATTGCCGCTTTAGCAGGCGCGAAGAAGCTTTGGCTCACGCATTACAGCCCCGCACTGGCGAATCCAAAGGAATTTCTGTCCTCGGCGCGCGAGGTTTTCAAGAAGACGTATACAGGCTATGACGGTATAAAAACGACGTTGCCCTCGTAGGGGCGACCCTGTGTGGTCGCCCGCAAAATTTACGGAACGCCACATAGGGCGTTCCCTACAGGAGGAACGATATGCGCCCTTCGCAGTTTACAAAAGAACCCGCAACCATAGACGCGCAATTGAATAAGCTTGAGCACCGCGGCTGTATCATTGAAGACCGCACGTTCGCAAAAGGCGTACTTGAAAAAATCAACTACTACCGCTTAGCGAATTATTTTTCGGTTTTTCAAGAGAACAGCAAGCGTTATCTCGCGGGGACAAGCTTTAACCGCGTACTGAGAATCTACGACTTCGACAGAAGACTGCGGGGGAAGCTGCTGACTTATCTTGAGGAAATCGAGATTTCCATGCGGGCGGTTATATCCAATACTCACGCGCTCAAATACGGCGCGCTCGGCTACTTGAAGGAATCCACCTTCAGCCATCATCATAATCACAATCACTTCATGTCGCGAATCGACAGGCTTGTCGAAAAAAACACCGACATAAAATTCGTTTCGCACTACAAGCGCAAGCACGCGGGCGATTTCCCTCTTTGGGTAATGATGGAGCTGTTCAGCTTCGGTATGCTCGCGCATTTCTTTAAAAGCCTGCACAAGCAGGACAAAAAAGAAATCGCAGACAAGCATTTCGCAGGCGCGTTCTCCCCAAGCCATATCGAGTCGTGGTTAGAAAGCATGGCGGCTCTGCGTAATCACTGCGCGCATTACGCGCGGCTTTACGCAAACAGGATTGAGCCCGTACCCAAAGAGCTGATTGAGCTCGGCGGCGAGCCCGTGCCGTTCAGAATGGACAGCGGCTTATTCAGCTTTATTTATGTGATTCGGCTGATGTACATTAAACGCGCAGGCGGCGTAAGCACGCTCGCGACACAGCTCGCCGCGCTGTTTGAGGAGTTTAAGGAGGATATAGATATAAAGGCGCTGGGCTTCCCGGAGGGGTGGGAGGAAATCTTGACATAGCGCTTGATTTATGCTATAATTTTGATGTATTTACAAGCGAAAGGAGCGTGAAAATATGCAATCATATGAGGGATATTTGGAGGACGGACGCTTTTTCCCGTTCGCAGGAACGCAGGTAGCCTTAAACGGACGGCGCAGGGTAACTGTAACTATATTTGACGAGGAAATCGCAGAAGCAAAGCGGCAAGCAGAGTTAAAGCTGTTTGCGGAGCTTGCAAAAGCTGAAAGAATAGAAGAAGAGCAAGGGGAAGAGTGTTTGCTTACGCCTGATGAGGTAGATGCTTTAATTGACAGCATATGAAAATAAAAGTTTCCCCAAAGGCAATGAAATAATCGATGATTCGTCCGAAAATGAACACAGCTTTAATATTGAATAAAAAACAAAGGCGGCTTTTCAGCCGCCTTCTTCTATCTCTTCATTCGTTTCGTCCGCAATAATCATCTGCTCGGTTTTCTGCTGAACGCCTTTCAAGCTAAGCAACGCCATATCAAAGATAGTAACTGCGTCAGTTATTTCGTTGAATAGCTTAAAATAAGCTTCTTTGTAATTCATATTTTCACCTCCTCCGCGCATGGTGTCGCCATGCTTTATAGACAATTATAGCATGGTTAGGCTATACTTGTCAAGAGGTGATAACATGAAATTTAAAGCAAATGATTATTCGCGAGGCGAAATAATTAAAATTATAAGAGAGTGGACAGAATTAACACAACGGGATTTTGGCGCAAGAATAGGAAAAAGCAAGCCCAGCGTTCAGGATTATGAACTTGAAAAAACAAATTACGGTATTGATGTTTTAATGAAAATCGCAAATGAATTCGGGTTAACAATAACTATCGAAAAAAATAAATAAAAACCTGCCGTTTTTCGTGTAAAAACGGCGTTTTTTTCTTATTTTTCTCTTGAACTTTCTGTTAATTTATGGTATACTATAATAAATATATATAAGTACAAAAGAAAGGCAGTAAAAAGTGAGCGAAACATTAAATTTAGAAACTCCCGAAACACAGGATTTAAGGGAAATAAAAGAAAAAGAAGAGCTGACGCAGGTCACTGCGGAATACGGCGCAGGCGACATTCAGGTGCTTGAGGGGCTTGAAGCCGTCCGTAAACGCCCGGGAATGTACATCGGCAGTACCGGCGCGTCAGGTTTGCACCACCTTGTATATGAAATCACCGACAACGCCGTAGATGAAGCGTTGGCGGGCTTTTGTGATGAAATCGACGTGAAAATCCTTGCGGGGAACATAATCGAAATCACCGACAACGGGCGCGGAATCCCTACAGGAATCCACCCGACAGAGGGAGTTTCAGCGGCAACTGTAGTTTACACGGTTTTGCACGCGGGCGGAAAATTCGGCGGCGGCGGTTATAAGGTCGCGGGCGGCTTGCACGGGGTCGGCGCGTCTGTCGTAAACGCGCTGTCCGAGTGGCTTGAGCTTCGCATTTGCGACGGCACGAACGTGCACTTCCAGCGGTTCGAGCGGGGCGGCTACAGCGAAATCATGAAAATCATAGAGCCTGCCGCCAAGCAAGGCGTAACTTACACAACCGTGCGCTTTCTTGCAGACGCGGAAATTTTCGCGACGCTTGACTATGACTATACGGTCATTTCCGAGCGTATGCGAGAGCAGGCTTTTTTGAACGGCGGACTTAAAATTAACGTCACGGACTTACGTGACGACGAGGATATAAAAGGCGATTCTTTTAAATATGAGGGCGGAATCGTCAGCTACGTAAAGTGGCTTCAGAAGAAGCGCGGCGCGGATATTCTGCACGAGGACGTGGTTTATCTCGACGGCGTGATTGACGATATAACTGTTGAGGTTGCGTTCCAGTACAACACAGACTTCAACAGCGAGGCGGTGCGAAGCTTCGCGAATAATATCCATACGGTTGAGGGCGGCACGCATGAAACGAGCTTCAAGCGCGCGCTGAACAAGGTCGTCAACGACTTTGTCATGAAGCACGTCAAGGAAAATGCACCTAAGCGCAAGGCGAAAATAAAAAATAAAAAAGGCGAGGAAGAGAAAGAATTTACGTCGCTGTCGGGTGAGGCGATTCGCGAAGCTATTAACGCCGTGATTAGCGTTAAGCTCCCCGAATGTGAGTTCGAGGGGCAGACGAAGTCTAAGCTCGGAAACCCCGAGGTCGGACCTGTAGTATATCGAATCGTTTCGGAAAAGCTGACTTATTACTTCGAGGAACACCCCGAAACAGTAGCAATAATCGTTAACAAAGCCATTAACTCGCAGGCGGCGCGTGACGCGGCGCGCAAGGCGATGGAAGCTAAGCGCAAATCCGCCTTAGACGGCGCGGGGCTGCCCGGCAAGCTTGCCGACTGCCACAATAAAGACCCCGACAAGACCGAGGTTTACATCGTGGAGGGTGACTCGGCGGGCGGTAGTGCAAAGCAGGGCAGAAACAGCGAATTTCAGGCAATTCTACCGCTTTGGGGTAAGATGCTGAACGTGGAGAAGGCTCGGATTGACAAGGTCTTCGGCAACGAAAAGCTTTTGCCTGTTGTAAAGGCTCTCGGTACAGGGCTCGGCGATGATTTCGACCTTACGAAGCTCCGCTACGGGCGAGTGGTTATTATGGCGGACGCGGACGTTGACGGCTCGCATATCCGCACGTTATTGCTGACGTTTTTCTTCCGTTTCATGAAGCCGCTTGTAGAAAATGGGCATATTTATATAGCACAGCCGCCGCTTTTCAAGGTTTACCGCGGCAGCTCTGAAAAAAACGTCCGCTATGCTTACACTGACGAGGAGCGCGACGTGTTCATACGCGAGCTTGCAGGTGAAAATAACGCAAAGGTAGACGTTCAGCGTTACAAGGGTCTCGGTGAAATGAACCCCGACCAGCTCTGGGAAACTACAATGAACCCCGAAACCCGCACTATGGTTAAGGTTGAGCTTGAGGACGCGGCGATTGCGGACGAAATCTTCTCGATTCTTATGGGGGATAAGGTTGAGCCGCGCAGGGAGTTTATTGAGAAGAATGCGAGATATGTTACGAATTTGGATGTGTGATATGAATGTAACTTATTCAAAAAAGGCAGTTAAAATAATTTCCCGTATGGATAAAACAACAAAGGCGCGGATTAAAGCCGGCGTAGAATCTATACCGCAGGGCGATATTGTGCCACTCGCAGGTTCGTCGGATTCTTTTAGGCTTCGTGTCGGAAATTGGCGTGTAATATTTTCATATAATAATGATGGTACAATTTTTGTTGAAAAAATCGCTCCACGGGGCACAGTTTACAAGGGGGTATAAACCTATGCCAAATATAACAAAAGAAATCACCACAATGGTTGAAATGCTTCATGAGTCAGAACAAATTCTTGTTTTGGAAATTGTCAGGCGTTTTTTACCTGATGACATAGCCACACCTGAAGATTTACGCGATATAGCTATAGCGCGCGAGGAATACCGCCGCGGTGAAGCCATACGCCATGAAGATATTGACTGGAGCTGAAACATAAAATGACAGAAATAAATTACACCAACACAATCCCCGAAATAAAGCGCGCCTACGCGCTTTTCCGCCGCAAGTATGCTCTGCCGCGTATGCTTCCGATGACGGTTTTGCTCATCGTTACGATTATATTCGGGATTGACTTTATAAGAAAAAACCCGAGCGGCTACGTCGGTTATATCCTCACCGCGCTCAGCGCAGGTATGCTGATTTCGCTCTGGTCGAGACCTTTTCTTGCGGCGCGACGGCTCATAAGCACAATCGAAGCCCTCGGCAAGGACGAAAAGTATATCGCCCGCTTCTTAGACGACAGGATTGAAATCGACACTGAAATAATCCCGCTCGAAGCCGAAACAGAAACCGTCGCGATTTCGGGGCAGGGGATTGAAACTGTGGAGAACCCCAAAGCTATAGCAGAAGCCGAGCAGGAGCTGATTCAAGCTGATACCTCGGTCTACCGCTTCGGCGCGGAAACGCTCTGCTCAGTTGAAGACAGCGAGCTTTTCTGCCTGTTCGTGAATAAGGCACTGTTTCACATCTTCCCGAAACGCTGTATGACAAGCGAGCAGATTGAAGCAATCAGAACGTATTTTGCAGAAAAACTGTAGGGGCGCGCAATGCGCGTCCGCATAAAAAATAAAAGGATATAAAAATGGAAAACACAGAACAAAAGCTAATGCACCCAAACGAGAAAATAATTCTGCGCGATATAGAAAAGGAAATGCGAAGCTCCTTCATGGATTACTCAATGTCGGTAATCGTGGCGAGAGCCCTGCCGGACGTGCGTGACGGCTTAAAGCCTGTTCACAGGCGGATTTTATACTCGCAGTTCAAGGAAGGGCTCACCCCCGATAAGCCGTATAAAAAATGTGCGGCTACTGTCGGTGCGGTGATTCGAGACTTCCACCCGCACGGCGACCAGAGCGTTTATGACGCGCTTGTACGCATGGCGCAAAACTTCTCGCTTCGTTATCCGCTTGTTGACGGTCACGGGAACTTCGGCTCGATTGACGGCGACAAAGCCGCGGCGTACAGATACACCGAGGCGCGCTTGGCGCGGATTTCGGAAGAGATGATGCGGGATATAAACAAGGACACAGTTGACTTTGTTCCTAACTACGACGATAGTGAACGTGAGCCTGCGGTGCTTCCTTCGCGGATTCCGAATTTACTGCTCAACGGCTCGTCGGGCATTGCTGTGGGCATGGCGGCGGACATACCTCCGCATAACCTGAACGAGGTCTGCGCGGCGGTGCAAATGCTCATCGACAACCCCGAAGCAGGTCCCGAAACGCTGATGTCTGCTATAAAAGGTCCCGACTTCCCGACAGGCGGCATAATCATGGGTCATGCGGGGATTCGCTCGGCGTATTACACCGGCAGAGGGAAAATAACCCTGCGCGGACGCGCGGAAATACAGGAACGCGAGAAGAACGAGCGCATAGTTATAACAGAAATCCCGTATATGCTCAAAAAAGAGAATCTATTAGTAAACATCGGGAATCTTATCCGTGATAAGAAAATCGACGGAATTTCTGCCATGCGGGACGAGAGCGACCGCACAGGCATGAAGATTGTTATAGATTTAACAAGAGGCGCGAACTCAAACGTAGTACTTAACAAGCTGTATTCATTTACGCAGCTGCAAATGACTGTCGGCGTGATTATGCTTGCGCTTGTGGACGGCGTTCCGCGGGTGCTGACGCTGAAGCAGATGTTAGAGCATTATTTGGCGTTTCAAGAGGAAGTAGTCACTCGCCGTACTCAATTCGACTTAAAGAAAGCCGAAGCCCGCGCGCATATCCTTGAAGGCTTCATGATTGTCGTTGATAACATTGACGAGGTAATACGAATCATTCGCGGCTCGGACGACCCCGCACAGGCGAAAGCTCGGCTAATTGAACGCTTCGGCATTACCGAAATCCAAGCGGAAGCAATCGCGCAAATGCGCATTATTCAGCTTACCAAGCTCGGCAGAATCGACATAGAAGAAGAGCTTGCCGCTTTGAACCTTAAAATCGGCGATTTGACAGCTATTCTGCAAGACCGCGCAAAAATCCTCGCGATTATTTCAGAAGAACTCGCCGCTGTTACTAAGAAATTCGGCGACGAACGCCGCACAAGCATAGAAATGGTGAGCGGTGAGGTTGATATAGAAGACTTGATTCCTGTTGAGGAATGTGTATTAACGTATACTAACAAGGGCTATATCAAGCGTCAGCTTGCGGAGGTCTATAACCTGCAAAGGCGCGGCGGCAAGGGCGTTTCGGGCATGAAGCAGAGGGAAGAAGACTTTGTTGAGAATATTTTCATTTCCTCCACTCATGATAATATTCTGTTTGTGACTAATTTCGGGAATATGTACAAGCTGAAATGCTACGAAATTCCCGAGGGCTCAAAGCAGAGCAGGGGTACGAATATCGTGAATCTCCTCAGCCTTGCCGAGGGCGAACGGATTGCCGCGATGATGAAGACCTCGGACTTCGCAGAGAATAAATACTTCGTCTGCGTAACTAAGCACGGACTGATTAAACGCACTGCGCTGAGTAATTATAAAAACGTCCGTAAAAATGGGCTTCGTGCGATTACGCTCAATGAGGGCGATGAAATCGCGGCGGCACACTTAACAGAGGGCGACAGCTCGGTGCTGATTGCAACTGCGCAGGGTAAAGCTATTCACTTTGAAGAGTCTATTATAAGAAGAATGGGCAGAACTGCGCGGGGCGTGCGCTCAATAAGACTGCAAAATGATGATTATGTAGTCGGCGCGGCGAAGGTTTATGACGAGAACTGCACGATTCTCACCGTGACCGAGCGGGGAATGGGCAGACGCGCAGGGATTAATTCCTACCGCAAGCAGAACCGCGGCGGCAAGGGGCTCACGAACTACAGAATCACGCCCGAGCGCGGCATAGTCTGCGGAATCCGCTCGCTTTATGAAGACGATGACGTTATATTAATCAACGATGACGGCGTAATTATCCGTATCCGCGCGAATGACCTGCGGGTTATGGGGCGGTACGCCTGCGGCGTGCGTGTCATGCGGCTTTCAGAGAATTCGCGCGTGGTGACCTTCACGCGGACAGAGCATGATGAAGCTGAAGATTTTGAGGAGGTCGAGGTTGTTGAGGGCGATGTAGACGAAGCGGAGGCGGCTGAGCTTGAAAAGTTAGAAGCAGCTGAGGCTGAAGAGGTTGAAGAAACGGAAGAGGCAGAAGAAGACGATGAAGCAGAAGATTAAATCATGGTTTTCCACCTACGGCAGAGCGGCGTTAATAGTCGCGGGATATATGCTTTTCTGCGTGTTAATTCTGCCTGTAAGCTTTTTAATTTCAGCTCTCGTTTCGGGTAACCCGATTTTTTCAACGCTTACGCTGTCGCTGTTTTTCTCCTGCTGGTTTACGATATTCAGCAAGCGGCGGCTGATTAAGCGGCTCGGCGACGAAGCAGGCTCGATTATAAAACGCGCAGGTTTTATCTTCGTGGTTGTGTTTTTGCTGACCTCGGTTTTCATGGTTATAGGCACGGGAATTGCGATAGCTTCGGCGTTTAATTGGGCAGAATCTTTTTTCAACGAAGCGGGCGGCATTGGGATTGCGCTGTTCTGGTGGATTCCCGTCGGGCTTGTTTTTCTTGTGGTAGTCGGGCTTCCCGCGCTGTGCTTGCTTTTTATCGTGTACTCGCTGTTATCCTGTCTTATATTAAATCTTTGTTTTAAATTTGAAAAAGCAGTAAAGGTTACTTCATGGGTTATGCTTGGGTTGAGCTTGGTGTTTTTTGTTGTGTGAATTAATCAAGAGGGTTGAAAAATGCTTGCGACTTATCTTATAATAAATATAAGTAGAGAAATCAGTGCGAGAATAAATATATCCGATACTGTGCTTTTATTAGTGTTGCTCGGGGTTGCTTTAATATTAAATATAGTTTCTTATTTAATGTTTTGGGAAAGCCCATTCGATATTTTTATTTTTTGGATTAATTTTATTTAAGAGGAGGTGTAATTTGTGAATAGAATTGAAATAGTAGGTTTGTTTTCAGCTATGAAAGCTTTACACGAAACAAACCAAATTGAAAAATTGGGCGAGGTTATTGATGATGTTTTACTTGAAGCAAGAGAAAAAAGCGCGAAGAAAGCAGACAACGAAAGAGAATAAAGCAACTGGGGCGCGATTTCCGCGCCCTTTCACAAGAGGAAATTTATGAACTACGACGTAATTGTAATAGGCGCGGGGCACGCGGGCTGTGAAGCGGCTTTAGCGGCGGCGCGCCTCGGCATGAGAACTGCGGTTTTCTGCCTGTCATTAGACACGATTGCAAATCTGCCTTGCAATCCGAGCATAGGCGGCTCGGCAAAGGGGCAGATTGTCTCCGAAATTGACGCGCTCGGCGGCGAAATGGGCAGAGCTGCAGACGCCTGCACGATTCAGTCGCGGACGCTGAACAAGGGCAAGGGTGCGGCGGTGCACTCGCTGCGGGCGCAGTGCGACAGAAATAAGTATCATCTTTATATGAAAAACGTGCTCGAAACGCAGGCTAACCTTGAAATAAAGCAAGATGAAGTTAAGGAAATAGTCGTAGGGAACGACACGTCCCCCGCGCAATCCGCCGGCGTTCCGCAAAATTCCCGCATTAGCGGCGTAAAAACCCGTTTAGGCTTATTCTACGCGGCGAAAGCCGTAATAATCGCCTCGGGGACGTACTTAGACGCGAAAATCCATATAGGCGAGTGCTCTTTTTCGAGCGGCGCGGACGGCGTTCTGCCGGCTATTGGGCTTGGCGCGAGCCTTGAAGCCGCGGGAATTCGTCTTCGGCGATTCAAAACAGGAACGCCTGCGAGAATCAACCGCCGCTCGATTGACTTCGAGAAGATGGAACAGCAGTGCGGCGATGAAGTTATAACGCCGTTTTCTTTCGATTACGACGGCGTTTTAGAGAATCATGTACCTTGCCATATTACTTATACGAACGAGAAAACTCATGAAATTGTCCGCGCGAATATTCACCGTTCGCCGATGTACAGCGGCAGAATCAGCGGCACGGGTGCGCGCTATTGCCCGAGCATTGAGGACAAGCTTATGCGGTTCGCGGACAAGGACAGGCATCAGATTTTTATTGAGCCGATGGGACTTAACACCGAGGAATTTTATCTGCAGGGCGTTTCGTCGAGCCTGCCTGTGGAGGTTCAGGAGGAGTTTCTGCGAACGATTTCGGGGCTTGAAAACGCGGAAATCATGCGCCACGCCTACGCGATTGAGTACGACTGCTGCGACCCGCTTGACTTGTACGCGACGTTGGAATTCAAGAAAATCAGCGGGCTTTTCTCGGCTGGGCAGTTTAATTCAACATCGGGCTACGAGGAAGCGGCGGGGCAGGGGCTGATTGCGGGAGTGAATGCGGCGCGGAAGTGCGCAGGGCAGGAGCTTTATATCTTGCCGCGGGCGTCGTCGTACATCGGGACGCTGATTGACGATTTAGTTACAAAAGGCTGTGACGAGCCGTATCGCATGATGACCTCGCGCTCGGAATATCGCCTGTTTCTGCGTCAGGACAACGCCCCCGAAAGGCTCGCTGAAATCGGCTTCGAGCTTGGGCTTCTTAGTAGGGAGCGCATTAATGCGTTCCGAAATGCGCAGTTGCAAGTGCAAAACGAAATCAAACACCTTAAAAAAACCACGGCAAAACCGACCGCCGAGCTGAACAAAATGCTCGAAGCGCGGGGAACTACGCCGATTGCAAACGGCGTAAAAATCGCTGAATTACTCCGCCGTCCGCAGATTTGTTATGCGGATTTGGCGGAGGTAGGCTTAGCTGATGAGGATTTGCCGCCGCGGCTACGCGAAAAGGTGCAGATTGAGGTTAAGTACGAGGGCTACATTAAAATGCAGCTTGAGCAGATTAAAAAAACGCAGGGGTTAGAGGAAAAATTACTGCCGCCCGAGCAGGATTACCGCGAGATTAAAGGCTTGAGCATTGAGGCGGCGGAGAAGCTGAACCTACACAAGCCGCTGAATATTGGGCAGGCAGGTAGGGTTTCGGGGGTGAATCCGGCGGATATTGCGGTGCTGCTCATTTGGCTCGCCGCGAAATAATTGAGGTTTCGCCCGTGCGCGGGGGAAGGCGGGGCAACGCCCCGCAAGCGAAAGACGTCACTTTTTTGCTCGCACAAAAAAGTGACAGTCCTTCGTTTGCGAAGCTTCGCTTCGCCTTAATTACAAAATAGAGGAAACTTTATGATAAACTTTACAAACGAGCAGAAAGCTTCGCTCGAAAAACTTTCTGCTTTCATGCTTGAATACAACCAAAAGGTGAACTTAACCGCAATCACAGAGCGAGAGCAGGTTTGGGAGAAGCATTTTATAGACAGCGCGTTTCCGCTTGGCTTGGTCGATGTTCCACGTGGAACATCAGTCATCGACGTCGGGACAGGCGCGGGCTTTCCCGGGGTGATTTGGAAGCTTTACCGCCCTGACTTAAAGTTAGCACTCCTTGACAGCTTGCAAAAGCGCGTTAATTACCTCAAGCTTCTGCGGAATGAGCTGGGCTTATCGTATTCTGCCGTTCACGGCAGAAGCGAGGAATTAGCTTTGAAGCACGACTTCCGCGAACAGTTCGGCGTTGCAGTTTCCCGCGCAGTCGCGAAGCTCCCTGCGCTTTGCGAGTTCTGCCTGCCTTTTGTCAAGGTCGGCGGTTTAATGCTCGCTATGAAGGGCGCGGAGGTTGAAAACGCGGACAGCGCGCTCAAAGCTCTCGGAGGGGAAGTCGAAGAAATTAAAAGCTACGAGCTGCCTTCAGGGGACAGGCGAAACCTCGTAATCATCAGAAAAATTGAAGCTACGCCTGCGAAGTTCCCAAGGCAGAGAATAAATATTGCGAAGAATCCGTTGACTTAATGCCCCATGCTTCGCCGAACTTCTGCTTTATATTTCCGCTTTGCCGTCATATTTTCTGCTAACTCGTCACATAAAATCAAATATGCTAAAAACGAGCCGAAATTCTCTTATGGAATTCTCGGCTTTTTTCTGTTATCATATATATAGAGGATATTATAAATATTACATCTACATATCGTAGAAAAAGGAAGTATAGAGATGGCACTTAAACCACTATTCCAAAAGCACAACCCCTACGAAAATCCCGTCAACCGCGTAGTTGAAATCCCCGTCTCCGCCATAACCCCTAACCCCGCACAGCCGCGCGTGATTTTCGACGACTACGAGCTTTCGCAGTTGGCGGTCAGTATTCGCCAAAATGGTATGCTGCAGCCAATTACGGTTCGGCGGCTTGAAACCGGCTACGAGCTTATTTCGGGCGAGCGCAGACTCCGCGCCGCGAAGCTTATAAACATGGAGCAGATTCCTTGCATTGTGATTTCAACCGACAGCGAAAGCTCCGCGATTTTCGCAGTTCTCGAAAATATTCAGCGCGCCGACCTTAATTACATTGAGGAAGCCTTGGCAATCAAAAGTCTCATCGAGCATTACGGAATCACGCAGGAGGACTGCGCCGCCAAGCTCGGAATCGCGCAGTCAACAGTTGCGAACAAGCTTAGGCTTCTGCGGCTCACCGACGAAGAAAAGTCGCTCGCCCTCCGCTTCCGCCTCAACGAAAGACAAGCTCGCTCGCTCCTAAAGCTCCCGCCCGAAAAGCGAATTTCTGCTATTGAAAAAATCGGCTCGCTTCAGCTCAACACCTTGCAAACCGACAAGCTCATCGCGGAAATGCTCGGCGAAAAGCCCATCGTCAGAAAGAAGCACGTCTGGGCGTTCAAGCACGTCGGGCTCTACATCAATACCTTCAACAAGACTATTGAGTCGATGAAAAGCGCGGGAATTGAGTGCGAAGCGACCAAGAACCGCACCGACGAGTTCGTGGAATATATTGTCAAAATCCCCCTCAAATAAATTCTTGCTTCCTGTGAAGCGACCGCCCTTTAGCGCGCGAGCGTGAACGGGCGGTATTTTTTCTGTATGTTGTGTTCCACGTAG
>WQYC01000022.1 GCA_009781425.1 Oscillospiraceae bacterium | reverse complement strand
TGAAGCCTGTCGTAAAAAGCGGCGAACTCGCTGTAATTCATGATTTGCTCTCGTCTAAGCGGTCAAAAACAATTTTATAGCCGTCGTTACCGTAATTCAGCGTGCGGTTTACGCGGCTGATTGTCGCGGTGCTCGCGCCTGTTTCCTTCACGATATAGTTATAAACGTGCTTCTCGGTCAGCAGCTTTGCGACCGTGATTCTCTGCGCAATGGCTTTAAGCTCCTGCACCGTGCAAATATCCTCGAAAAAATCGTAGCATTCTTCGATATTTTCGAGCTTTAAGACCGCCTTGAATAAAAAATCTATATTCTCGTCCTGCAATTTTCTGTTCATAACTTCCTCAATCCCTCCGAATTTATACTTCCTCTACTATATTAGCACACTAAAGTTGAAAAGTCAAGCGGCGTGTCGCCGCTGACAATATTTTTGTTAATCTCTTTACAAAAGCAAAAATTTATCCTATAATATAATTATTATGAAACTTTTTGACACACACACACATTACGACGACCGCGCCTACGACGCTGACCGCGATGATTTAATTCAAAACCTGCTCGACGAGAGCGTCAGCGGCTTTATGGCAATCGGCTGTAACTTAGAAAGAAGCGAAAAGGCAGTCAAGCTCGCTGAAAAATACCCGCGCGAAAATATTTTCGCGAGCGTCGGGATTCACCCGCAGGACGTGGATAATCTGCCGCCCGATTACTTAAAAACCCTCGAAAAGCTTGCGGAAAGCAAAAAAGTTAAAGCTTTCGGTGAAATCGGGCTCGAATATTACAGAGAGTATAATAAGCAGCAGCAGAATAAAATCTTCCGCGAGCAGCTTGAACTCGCGCAAAGCCTGAAACTGCCTGTAATTATTCACAGCCGCGAGGCTTTTGCGGATACTTTTGAAATTCTACAAGAATACGCAAAAAAAGAATTAAAGTTCGTCTGCCACTGCTTTTCAGGGGACAGCGCGGAAGCGCGCAAGCTTGCAGACTTGGGCGTTTATGTGAGCTTTACGGGCGTGATTGCCTTCGAGAAAAAGACAGAAAAGGCAGTCGAAGCCTGCAAAAACGTACCGGACGAGCTGCTCCTGCTTGAAACCGACTGCCCGTACTTAGCGCCGCCGCCGTTCCGCGGCAAACGCTGTGACAGCGGCATGGCATGGTATACCGCGCAGAAAATCGCGCAAATTAAAAACAAAACGACAGATGAAATCATAGAAATGTGCAATAATAATGCGATGAGATTTTTTAACATAGAATTTTGATTGAAAGGACATAATCATGGACTCCGACCAACGAAAACCTAAAAAAGCTTTAGCGAAAATATTTCTCGCGCCTTTAATCGGGCTGAATTGGCTGTTGACCGCGCTTTTAAAGAAAACGCTCGGTGACGACTTTCAATATGGGAGTGGCGCAGTCACCGAGGACGACATCATGTCTATGGTGGACGCGGGCGAGGAAAGCGGAGCGATTGAAGAAGAAAGCGCGGAAATGATTTCAAACGTCTTCGAGTTCGACGAAATGAACGTGAGCGACGTCATGACTCACCGCGTAAACATTGTCGGCGTCGAAGAAAACACAAAGCTTGACGATATTATCTACATCGCGCTTGACGAGGGCTTCTCGCGGATTCCCGTTTATACAGGGAGTATTGACAAAATCACGGGCATTATCATTGTTAAAGACCTGCTCTGCCTTGTCGGGGGAGACAAGCACCTCGAATTCGCGCTCAAAGACTTTCTGCGCGAGGTAATTTTTATTCCCGAATCCTGCCCCTGCCGCGACGCGTTCAATATGCTCAACTCCAAGAAAACAGGCATGGCAGTCGTAATCGACGAATACGGCGGAACAGCGGGAATCCTGACGCTTGAGGACTTAATCGAAGCCGTCATGGGTAATATTCAAGACGAATATGACGAGGAAGACGATGAAATCACCGAAATCGGCAAAGAAAAATACGAAATAGACGGCGAAACCGACCCCGAGGACGTGCTTGAGCTTTTCGGGCACGAGCTCCCGGAAGACCACGAATATGACACGATTGCGGGCTTTGTCGCGGATTTGCTCGGTTATATTCCCGAAGAAGCCGACTTGCCCGTCCACGTGAGCTACGAGGATATACTTTTCGTGATAACCGAGGCGAAGGATAATTTTATCACACGGGTCAAAGCCATAAGGCAGGAAGCGGAAAAACCCGCTTCAAAAAAGGATAAATAAGAAAACGTAAGGAGGGGGAAGCCCCTCCTTAAAAAAATGTCTTTTTACCGTAAAAAAATGTCACTTCGCCCTTGACAAACGTTTTTATTTATTGTACAATGGAAAAAGGTGTTATTATTATTTTTCGTTATACTTAGGAGGAATTTATGAAAAAGCGGATTTTATCAGTGTTTTTGACTCTCGCGATGGTGATGAGCTTTGCTCTTCTGCCTAATAGTGAGCTTGTGCTCACGGCATCGGCGAACGATGCTGAAAGAAATTACGGAATATTGCCGTTCAATGAGAAGGCGCGCTTTCCGACTGACCCTAACAACCCCGAAAGCGCTTTGTCTTATCCGGGATTAGGAGAAAACATCGGAACCAACATCTTTGAAATAGATTTAAAGGTGCCCGGCGATTTGAGAATAGAAATTGATATTCCGCGCTTAACTACGGGATGGAGAGATACGAGCGCGTTGCCGTCATGGGCAGCTGCCGACCTTACGAAGCCTGATGGTGACCCTGCCAGAAATGGTTTAGGTGCTACTTTTACATTAAGGGATTCAAATAACAGCATCGTTCAATCATATAATAAAGAGCCAATAATAATCCCGCAACAGATTAACAGCATACCCGGATGGTGCTACTGTCAGTGTCCCCCCGAAAACCCTGAATGCCAGCCGCAGCCTTGCGTCCACAAATGCGGCACCGGCGTATGCTCTGACCCGTTATTTTTTGAAATAAATAATTTAGCGGCAGGAAAATACAGAATAGAAATTGAAGCTTTAGAAGGAACCCAAACAAGTGCAAACACAGGTACTTATAATATAATCGCCGAATACTTTATCGAAGGAACAGACGCAGATAACAGAGCCTCCTCTCCGATAGAAATAGTACCCGGCGTAACAGTTCTGAGTGAAATGACAGGCACCTCAACTGCTGATGCTGTCGGTCACGTGTACGAGCTTGATTTAGAAACACCCGGCAGACTGACAGTTTATATGGCGGGAGGTCATAACGGTGCTTCGAGATTCCGCAGCAGCATGGGTGAAGGCACCGCTCAGGCGGATAACGGACGATATATGCCCATCGATGAAGACGCTATTGATTATCGCGGTTTACGCATACAAGCGCGTGCCGGAGGAAATACCTTCAATAGCTCTACGGTGCTTATGACGGCAGGAAATCCGGTAGGACTTGTGGCAGGACCTCCTGTAGCTGCCCACTGGTCTCAGCACCCTGTTCCCTCTGCTCTCGTCGCCAGCACTTGGATTAACGCACCGTATGTTGCTGTTTTAGACTTAGAAGCAGGCAAAAACTATATCCAAATCAGCAACGCCGCACAAACAGCTAACGTTAATCCTACAGGTACATACAGCTTACGCACGGAGTTTCTCCCTCATGAAGGCTTATCGGCTGACAGGAAGATAAACCTTGCGTTCCCGAACACAATTGACCCTTACCTCGATATTACTGCTCCTGCAGTTGCACCGCAGTATCATACTAAAATAAACCTCACAGCAGGCGGGACAAATGTTTACGACAGCTTTTTGAGCACACGTAATTTTGCAGATGTATATGTATTTGAAGTTCCGGCAGGCGGCGGCGTAGTCACTGCAGAACTGAAAAGCCCTGTGTCTGCTTACTCCACAAACACCGCTAATAGCGCTCGCGTTAACCCTGCAAACCTTCCCGGTGCGACTATACATCCCGGGCAAGGCGGAATCGGAACCGGCAGTGCAGCGCCGCCGAGCTTGTTATGGCGTAATTCCGACGGAGAGATTATCAGCGGCACAGGTATCGCCATCGCCGTCGCCGGTTTAGGAGGCACTTCCGACAGTTCATATAATACCCAAGTAGGACTTGCAGCGGGCACCTACTATTTGGAAGTGCGCAGAAGAGGTCATATAACTGACACTACACAAAATACAGGAAAATATAGCCTGACGCTGGGCTTTGAAAACGCATCTACGGCCTTTACAGGCGGTGCCAGAGTTTTTAACGATTTAGCTTCTCCCGGAATCAGGTCTATGGGCTTCGGTGATGTTGCGACAGGTTTAATCAGTGTTGACGATGACGGTTTTACTACGCACAGAGATATTTATCAATATCAAGTAACACAAGCCGGTATATTAGCGGTTACTGCAAGAAGCGCCAATAAAGGTGGTTTGCCGAATCAAGGTGTAGATTTACTTGTGCGTTGTAATGTTCCGGGTTCTCCACCAATAATAGCTGCTTACACGACCGCAAAAGCTGACACAACGTCAGGATTCAATTTTGAGGAATATCACTATGCAGTAGAGCCGGGCACTTACCAGATTGAGCTGAGGCAAAGAAACCGTGCATTAGGCACAAGCGGCGACAGAACTGCAACCCAAACTCAAATGGATAACCGCCAAATCAACAATAATAACTCGGGGATTTACGAAATCAGCGCAGTAATGCAGCCATTCCCGGTCAATGAAAATGAACCGAATAACGAGCGTTATAACGCCGATTTGCTGTTCCATCCGACCGACTCCACTGCTCTTCACAAGGTAAATGCAATGCTGAGCCTCACCGATGACAGAGACGTATTCAGGATTGTAATCACCGAGCCGGGCAGAGTAGAGGTAGACATTAGTCATCCCTTTGTTTTCGGAGGATTGTCGCACCATAATACCAACCATCCTATAGATATAAAATGGTATCGCGAAATTGAAGGTCAAGCAGGATTGGGTACTCAGTTCCACAGTGCTTCCTTCTCTGTATCTGCCGCAACAAATAAACACTACAGAGATTTAGAGTTGCCGGGTGTTTATTATTTCGTCATCGAGAAAAGACCAATACCTATGGGAACTCCCCAAGACCCGTGGGACGGGCACAACTCGGCTCAAGCCGGTACGTATATGTTAGAAGCACGCTTCACACCGGCGCAAAACACTAACAACCCCGGCATAAATACTCGCGCTAACGCACAGGATATAAGACATTCGCAGCCTATGGTAGGTTTAATGAATCACCCGCATACAGTGCTCCCGGGGGGTACCCTAATCGGAAACTGGAATATTCACTCTCAATGGTATAAGTATGAATTAGCGCAACCCGGAGACTTGATAATTAATCTGTTTACCGCAGATACTCCTATACCGATGGCTACCGGTTCTCTCGGCATCAGAATATACAGCGGGAACGACACCACAGCTGTCACCGGCGGAGCTATAGAGACTAATATGCCCATTAGAGGCAGAACTCTGACGAATAGGCCAGCAGGGACTTATTACATTGAAATTTATCGGAGAACGAGAACTGCTGCCGGTCTTGCCAGTGCTAACCCTGTTGCAAACTCGGGAACATACAGTTTGGTAGTTACCGATACTACATCGCCGGCACCTACAGTGACAGGTGTGCAGATAATTCAAGGAAACACCTGCTGTCCGCCTCAAAAAGGCAGACAACAGCAATACACTGCCGTCGTCAACGGAACGAATAACCCTCCGCAGGACGTACTTTGGAGGATTGTAAGTAATACAAGCGACCCGAGAACGAGAATAAACGCAAAAGGCGAGCTGATAATAAATGCTTTGGAAGATGTCAATCCGATAGTTATAAGAGCTATATCAGCATTTGACAATAGAGTATTCCAAGATTTCTCAGTTACTGTTGATAATGAGAAGCCGTCTTTCTTAATTACGGCAAGCTCCGCGATTCAAGGCAGAGCTACGGGCGGCGGCTGGCACGCTGACGGCTGTGATAAAGCTGTTCTGAGAGCGACTGCGACGACTCCGGGATACGTTTTCGAGGGTTGGTACAACGAACTTAACGTAAAAGTAAGCGGAGATGAAGAATACACTCTTCCTGCCATAACAGGAACGCGGACATTTACGGCAAGATTTGAGCAAGGTCATATTGTAACATGGAACGCAGGCGGCGGAACTCCGGCACCGAGACAGGTGGGCGTAATTAACGGCGGAACCATTGCTGCACCTGCGGCAATCAGCAGAGGCGAAAGATTTAAGTTCGACGGTTGGTTCAGAGATGCTGCCTTTACGATTCCTGCAACATTCCCTGTTACAAATGTAACGGCAGCCGTTACATTCTGGGCGAAGTGGACAGAGCTTCAACCTCCTCAGGTGAGTACTGTGACTCTTGCAGGCGCAGGCGCAGGCAGTACAGGCGGAGGTGATTATGAAGATGGTCAAACAGTCTTTATTTCGGCAGGAACACCGCCGCCGAATCAACAATTTAAAGAGTGGACTACCGCAAGCCCGGGAGTTACTTTGGCAAATAGATTCAGCTCGTCTACAACATTTATAATGCCCAGAAACAATGTTACCATAACGGCAGTTTGGGAGCCTCTTCAGCCTATAGTAGAAAGTATTGAAATATCACCCGGCAACACAGACGTGCAAAGAGGAACATCGTTCGGATTCAGAGCGACTGTTCTCGGTAAAAACGACCCCAACCAATTTGCTGTTATATGGTCAGTTACAGGGGGAGCATCAAGCGAAACTCAAATAAATGCAACAACGGGACAACTGACTGTCGGTGCAGATGAAGAAGGCGAAACACTTCTCACCGTAACCGCAACTTCTACAGATAATCCGCTTATATCCGATAGTGTGACTGTTACCGTAAAAGCGGGTGTGGTTACAGTAACTATTGACAGTGTAAAAATCACACCTAATGAAGCAACAATGAGAAGAGGCAGCGCGAATGCTCGGCAGTTCAACGTAGCTGTTTCCGGAACGAACGCACCGCAGAGTGTAACTTGGGGAGTTACCGGCGGAGTTGCGGGCGGAGGGACATCAATCACCAGTAGCGGAATATTGACGATAGGTACCAATGAAACAGCAACCACGCTCACAGTCACCGCAATATCAACTGCTGATATTACAAAAACCGACACAGCAACTATTACAGTTTTCGACCCTCTTAAAATACTCGAAAGTATTACCCAGCCGGCATCAATTACGGGAATCATAAACGGTGTGCCAAAGACAGCAGTGGGATTAGGTTTACCCAGTACTGTTGCAATAAACACAAACGGAGGCTCTGAAGTGGCAGCCGTAACGTGGAATGTTGCGGCAAGCTCGTATGACCCGAATAATAAAAACGCGCAATCCAATATTTTAATCGCAGGAACAGTGAATACACCTTTACCGAGCGGTATTGCTAACCCCAATAATGTTTCGCTGGCAGTAAGCGTAAGCGTTTCGGTTAACAGCGCAGGAGTCGGAGCTCCTACAATCACTCCAAGCGGTACAGGCAACTCAAGAACCATAACATTAACTCCACCCGCAGGCACACCTGCAGGCGCGACAATACGCTATACCACCACCGCAACAAACCCCACAGCGACATCAGGTACGCTTTACTCCGCTCCATTCAGCATTAATCTGCCGGCAAGCGGTTCAATAACTGTCAGAGCGGTCGTAGTTGTGAACGGCGTGGCAAGCCCTGTGGCAACCCGTGAACTTTCAAGAGATGGCGGCGGCGGCGGCGACGGACCTGGCGGCGGTACCCCCACCGAGGCCCGCACAATCACCTTTAACCTTCAGGGCGGTAATATAAACGGCAACGCGGCGAATATCACCCGCACAACGCAGGATACAGGTATATTAGCGGCAAACCAAAGACCCGCAAACCCGACAAGAGCAGGCTTTACCTTCGACGGCTGGTATACAGCGGCGACAGGCGGCTCAGAGCGTAATCTTACATCCTTCGTATTCCAAGCAAACACCACACTTCACGCTCAATGGACGGCAGTTTCCAACGGTGTATTAACGACACGCCCGAACGACTTCGCAGTACCGGCTGCTACAATTAATGCAATCAACAACAATATCCCCAAGCATATGCTCAGAATCAATTCCACAGGCAATTTTACATTGAACGCGGGGACGACGGTCGTAGGACAGCAGGCGGTGCTTGTGAGATACAACACAACCACAAGACAGCTTGAATTCGTCACAGGTGCAAAGGTCGGCACAAACGGCAACGCAACCTTGAACATCACGCAGACAGGCGACTACCTCGCACTCGTCTTTAAAACCGGAGACATAACAGGAACAGGCGCAGTAGATACGAGCGACGCATTAGCACTATTGCGGCACGTTGCGGGAATTAGCAAATTCAATTCCATACAACTGTATGTCGCAAACGGTAAAGTCGGCGAAGTAGCTACAAGTGACGCACTCAATATTCTTAGACTCGTTGCGGGAGTAATTAAAGAAATCCCCTAAATCACAATAAAATAACCGCTTCACGAAAGTGAAGCGGTTATTTTTTGTATAATTTCATCGGCGTCCTGTTCGGAAATTTTTCCGCCGTACCATATTTCGTGTGACTTGATTGCCTGCCAAGCGAGCATTATTAAGCCGTTCATGATTTTTGCGCCTTTTTTCTTTGCAAGCGAGAGCAGCTTCGTCTCGGCGGGGTTGTAAATTAAATCAAGCACATACTTTGCGCTGATGTTTTCAAAATCTATCGGCGAGTCCTTGACGTTCGGGTGCATACCAACAGGCGTTGAATTAATTAAAAGGTCGAACTCGCCGCCAAGCGCGTAAATGCTGTCTCTGACTGCGATTGTAAGCTCGCCGCCCGCAGTTCGCACCCTGTCCGCAATCATCTTGCCCGAGCCGCCGTGACCCAGCAGACACACCCGCGAGCCCAAGTCCGCGCCGAGAGCTTCAATCGCCTTTTCAAAGCCGAAAACGTCTGTGTTGTAGCCGATTTTGTCCTTTACGCAGTTGACCGCGCCATTATTTTCAAAAACCGCGCTTTCGTCAAGCTTATCAAGAAAAGGAATTATAGTTTCCTTGTACGGAATCGTCACGTTGAAGCCGTCTAAAGCCGCCAAAACGCCGAACTCCTCGGGTTTAATTTCATACAGCGAATAATCAGCGTCAAAGCCTGTCCGCTTCAAAATTTCGCTGTGAATCAGCGGTGACAGCGAATGACCGAGCGGGTTGCCTATAAGTCCGAACTTCTTCATAATAACGCTTCTTTCGCGGCTTCAAGCGACTTTAAGTCCTCAATGTTGCAGACCTTTGCATTTGGAAGAGTTTTTTTGACAAGCCCCGATAAAACCTTACCCGGACCAAGCTCAACAAAGGCCTCAAAGCCGTCTTTTTCCATCGCAAAAAGCTGGTCAGCGAAGCGCACGGGCGAACAAATATGTCGCGCTAAGTAGTCGGGCATATTCGAGAAAGCGGAATCCTCAAGAACCGCGCCTGTTACGTTTGAATAGAAAGGCAGTTCGGGCATTTTGAAGTTAAAATTTGCAATCCGCGCTTTGAATTCCTCTGCCGCGTTTTTCATAAGCTCCGAGTGAAACGCCGCCGCAACTGCAAGCCGCAAAACCCGCTTCGCGCCCTTGCTTTTGAGCAGTTCCTCGGCTTTGGTGAGCGCGTTTTCAGTTCCCGCGACTACGATTTGCCCGGGCGAGTTGTAATTCACCGCCGCGATATAATCGCCGCCGCCTGTAATTTCAGCACAAGCCGCTTCAACAGCTTCGTTGTCCAAGCCGAGCACAGCCGCCATGCCGCCTTTGTTTTCGGGGTTTTCTGCGGCTTTTTGCATGATTTCACCTCTGATTTCGAGCAGTTTAAAGCCGTCTTCAAGCGTAATCGCTCCGCAAGCGACCAAAGCGGCGTATTCGCCGAGTGAATGTCCCCCCACGGCTATGCTGTGGGGATTAGCTACTGCCTGAAAAATCCCTGCTTCGCGCGCCGCCTGCAAAGCGGCGCAGGAGACTGCAAACACAGCAGGCTGAACCACGGCAGTGCTTTCAAACTCGCCTTTCTCGATTTTTTCGAGCAAATCGGCAGGGCAGGGAATTCTTTCGACAAGCTCCTTGCCCATCTCGGCATATTGCGAGCCTTGTCCCGAAAATAAAAATGCAATTTTAGTCATAATGTGGGTTTCCGCCTTTCTTTTGAAAGTTTTTATTGACAAAGTTGAAAAATAAGGGTAAAATGGTAAAGAGTGGTAATATACAATATTATAATTATAAACGATTTCGCGACTAAAATCAAGGAGTAATGTAAAAAATGAACAATAATATGCGCGGAATCAGAATTATAGGCACAGGAAGCTACACGCCGCCTATGAAAATCACCAACGACGAATTAGCGGAAATATTAGATACAAGCGACGAATGGATTTTCACGCGCACGGGAATCAAAACGCGGCATTACAACGGCGGAAACCCGAATTATACAATGGCAGTCGAAGCGGCGAAACGCGCCCTTGAAAACGCGGGAGTAAGCCCCGCGGATATAGATTACATCGTAGTTTCTACGAGCACACCTGATTTTATCTACCCGATTACCGCCTGCCTTGTGCAGAACGCTGTCGGCGCGGCGAACGCCGCCTGCCTTGACATAAACATGGCTTGCACGGGCTTTGTCGCGGGCTTAGACATGATTCGCGGACTGCTGTACAGCGGATATAACAAGATTTTGTTTGTAGCGAGCGAGTGCCTTTCTCTGCACGCGGACTTCACAGACAGAGCGACCTGCGTGCTTTTCGGGGACGGCGCGGGCGCTGTTGTGCTTGAAAGAGCCGATAAGCTCTTCGTTTCCTGCATGAAAGCTAAGGGCGTAAGCGCGGAAAACCCGATTTTATATTACAAGCAAGAAAACGAGCACAACCTGCCGTTCAATGATTCTGAACAAAAACAAACAGAATACAAAACCTGCTTCTTGCAAATGGACGGCAAGGAAGTGTATAAATTCGCGGTAGACGCGATGCCCGAAGCGGCGAAAGCCGCCTGTGCAAAGGCGGGGCTTGACGTGGACGAAATCGATTTATTTATTCCGCATCAAGCTAACATCAGAATAGTGCAAACCGCTGTAAAGTCGCTCGGCGTCAGCATGGACAAGGTCTACACGAACATTGAAGCTCACGGCAACACCTCCAGCGCGTGTATGCCTGTCTGCCTTGACGAGCTGAACAAAGCAGGTAAGCTTAAAGAAGGCATGAAGCTCTGCTTCGTAGGCTTCGGTGCGGGACTCACTTACGGCGCGGTAATCATCGAATTGTAATGTAGGGAACGGATTTATCCGTTCCGAAATGCGGAAACGCATTATAGTTGAAAAAAATACGGAACGCATTAATGCGTTCCCTACAGGAGGAATCATGAAAACAAAAATCACAGAATTATTAAACATCAAGTATCCCATTCTGCAAGGCGGAATGGCGTGGATTTCCGAGCATAAGCTTGCCGCCGCAGTTTCAAACGCAGGCGGCGCAGGCATTATCGCAGGCGGAAACGCACCTGCAGAAATTATCCGCGAGGAAATAAGAAAGGCGCGCGCTTTAACGGACAAGCCGTTCGGCGTGAACATCATGCTCATGTCCCCGAACGCCGAGGATTTGGCACGGGTGGTAATAGAAGAAAAAGTCGCGTTCGTGACGACAGGCGCGGGGAATCCCGGCAAATTCATGGAGCAGTGGAAAGCGGCGGGAATTAAGGTGATTCCTGTTGTTCCGGGTGTTTCGCTCGCTAAGCGCATGGAGCGCAACGGCGCGGACGCTTTAATCGCCGAGGGCACGGAAAGCGGCGGTCATATCGGCGATAATACAACCATGTGCCTTGTGCCGCAGGTAGTTGACGCGGTCAGCGTTCCTGTAATCGCGGCGGGCGGAATCGCAGACGGACGCGGAATCGCCGCGAGCATAATGCTCGGCGCAGAGGGCGTGCAGGTCGGGACGAGGTTCTTAGCCGCCGAAGAATGTCAGATTCACACGAATTTCAAGGATTTGGTAGTAAAAGCCAAGGATACGGACACAATTGTAACAGGCAGATTCACAGGGCATCCCTGCCGCTGTGTTAAAACTAAATTCTCGCGCTATTTGGTACAGGCGGAAAAGGACGGGATTACTCCCGAAGAATTTGAAAGCATGACAGTAGGCGCGCTGAAAAAAGCCGCAGTAGACGGCAATATAGAGGAAGGCAGCTTCCTTTGCGGCTCGGTTGCGGGAATGGTTGAAAAGGTGCAGACTGCCGCAGAAATTATAGAAGAAATGTTTGGAAAGGCGCAGGAATTATTAAAAAGATAATCTGTTCTTTAATAATACAATTTTCGTTTTTGCCGCAGGTGATTTGGGCGGCGGCTTTGCACCGTAAGCTTATGGAAAACAGCTACGTGCTCATCAACGGCGCATTACAAACGGCGTTCTTGGTAGTTTTCGCGCAAATAATTATCTTCGCGGTTTTGACTTCAATCAGGCGGTTCGCGGTTACGCGGTTCTTGCTAATCGGCGCGTATATTCAACTTATAGCGACTATGCTTCTGTTCGAGTTCAAGCTCGAACGCTTCGCCGCGCTGAACAACGAGACTTATTATTTCATCGCGTTCGGAGCAATTATGACGGCAATAAATATGACAGCTTTATATATTTACAGTAGGGACTCGCACTGCGAGTCCGAAAAAGGAGAAAAACATGACAGCAATTATAACAGGCGCAGGTAGGGGAATCGGCGCGGAAATCGCGCTTAGGCTTGCGAAAGACGGTTTCAATGTCGCGCTGAACGACTTGAACGCGGACGCGCTCGCCGAAACTGCAGGCAAGTGCAAGGAATTCGGCGTAGAAGCCGAGTGCTTCCCTGCCGATGTTTCCAAGCACGACGACTGCGAAGCTATGGTGAAAAGCATAAAAGAACGCTTCGGGACGCTCGACGTGTTAGTCAACAACGCGGGAATCACGCGGGACGGTCTTCTTGCGAGAATGTCCGAGGAGAACTACGATTTAGTCATCGCAGTGAATCAAAAAAGCGTGTTTAATATGATGAAGCAGGTTTGCGCGGTCATGATGAAGCAGAGAAGCGGCAGAGTGATTAATGTCTCGTCTGTGGCGGGTTTGCACGGAAATGCAGGGCAGTTTAATTATAGCGCGTCTAAAGCCGCAGTAATCGGCATGACTAAGAGCGCGGCGAAGGAATTCGGACCGCGCGGAATCGCGGTAAACGCGATTGCACCGGGCTTTATTCAAACACCTATGACCGACGCGCTCACCGATGAGCAAAAAGCGGCGATTCTGAATTTAATAGCTATGAAGCGTTACGGCACAGTCGATGAAATCGCAGGCTTAGTCTCGTTTTTGGCAGGTAAGGATTCAGCGTACATTACAGGGCAGGTAATAGAAATTAGTGGCGGATTGTCTATGTAAGACTGTAGGGAACGGATTTATCCGTTCCGAAATATGGAACGCATTAATGCGTTCCCTACGTATCGAAAAAGGAGATAAAAATATTGAAACGAGTAGTAATTACAGGGCTTGGGGTTTTAAGCCCGATTGGAAACGATATTGAAGCTTTTCTCGGGAATCTCAAAAGCGGAACGCACGGCTTCACGCTTGAGGAGTGGTTCCCCGGGCAGACTGACGAGAAGTGGGTCAGTGCGCGGGTTAAGGACTTCGACCCTACTGAGTATTTCGAGAAGAAAGAGCTGCGCCGTACTGACAAATTAACGCAGTACGCTGTTTACGCCTCGAAAAAGGCACTGGAAGACTGCGGGACGGACTTCAAGGATTTAGACCCGTACCGTTGCGGCGTTATAATCGCTTCGGGAATCGGCGGTATTGAAACCACCGACGAGCAAATGCAGGTGTATCACAACAAGGGCTACAAGCGTGTTAACGTGTTCACAATTCCGATGATGATAGGTAATATGGCGGCAGGGATTACAGCGATTAAAACAGGCTTTAAGGGCTCGAATTACTGCCCTGTTTCGGCTTGTGCAAGCGCGAATCACGCGCTCGGCGAGGCGTTCCGCGCAATTAAGCACGGCTATCTTGACGTTGCAATTTCAGGCGGCGTTGAGGCTTGCTCAATCGGCTTTTCTTACGCGGCATTTAACAATATGACAGCAATGACAACCTCAAAAGACCCCGACAGAGCCTCGATTCCGTTCGATAAGGAGCGCAACGGCTTCGTCATGGGTGAGGGCGCAGGGATTGTAATTTTAGAGGAATACGAGCACGCAAAAGCGCGCGGCGCGAAGATTTACGCGGAGCTTGCGGGTTACGGCTCTACCTGCGATGCTTACCACGAAACCAGCCCCAGCCCCGACGGCTGCGGCGGCGCAAAAGCGATGGAGCTTGCGGTGAATGAAGCGGGCTTAAAGCCTGAGGACGTGAATTATATCAACGCGCACGGCACGTCAACACCGCCGAATGATAGAATTGAAACAATGGCGATTAAAGCAGTTTTCGGCGAGCACGCGCAAAAGCTTGCAATCAACTCAACAAAGTCGCTGACGGGGCACCTGCTCGGCGCGGCAAGCGGCGTTGAAGCGATTGCAACGGTTTTGCAAATGCAAAATAATTTCGTTCACAAGACAGCGGGCTTTAAGGTCGCTGACCCCGAATGTGACTTGGACTACGTTACAGAAAAATGCAAGGAAATGCAAATCAACGCCGCAGTATCGAACTCGCTCGGCTTCGGCGGACACAACGCATCAATATGCTTCAAAAAACTGTAGGGGCGCGCATTGCGCGTCCGAAGAAAGGGAATATTATGGACATCATCAAAACGACAAAAGAACTCGCGAACATTTTAGAATCGAAAAAGCTCTCGTATATTTACGTGAAAGACGGCGAACTCGAAATTGAGCTCGGTATGCCGGAAACGCAAATCGTCAGCGCGGTTCCCGCGCCTGTTGTAGGGCGTGACGCCCTCGGCACGCCGAATATCGTTGCCGGCGCGCCGGAGGCGTCGCGCCCTACAGAAGTATCCGGGAATTTCGTAAAATCGCCGATTATCGGTACATTTTACGCCGCACCCGCACCCGACAAGCCCGCATTCGTTAAGGTCGGCGACAAAATCGAAAAAGGACAAGTCGTCTGCATAGTCGAAAGCATGAAGCTGATGAACGAGATTAACAGCGAATTCGCAGGGACAGTAAAAGAAATTCTCGTTAAGGACGGCGAGGCTGTTGAGTTTGATAAGAAGCTGATAAGAATAGAATAAAATGAAAAAACAAATACCGTATAATAATGTTTCATGGGATTACAAAGGATCAATAAACACATTTGTAAGCGAACTAAATGAAGCAGAACAGAATAATGTTGTGAGTGTTTTTTTGACAGGCAGTTATGCAAGAGGAGAAGCCGCTGAAAATTCGGATTTAGACATTTGGTGTGTTTTTAAGCAATTGAATTCGGGAATATTAAGTAAGGTTGGTTTAATATCTCAAAAACTGTCCGTCGTTTGTAGGCAGACGGAATTAAATCCGCAGTGTCTTACGCTTGATGAATTTAACAGTAGTTGTTTTTCAAAATTTCTAACATATCCAATCATTTATTTTGAAGCTGTATTATTATTCGGGGAAAATATTGCTGTCAGAGCGATACGGAAAGAGGAAGCCGATAAGATTTACAAAGAATTTCTTGCCGAGGTATTATTAAGTATCAGGCATTATATAACTGTAAATGAATCGGAAGAAAAATTAACATTTCAAAAGATTAAAACATGGGTATTAAAGCCTTTGATGTTTGCGTTGAGATTAGAAAGATATTCATTCACAAATCAATATCCGCTGACAATTAAAGACTTGTTAAATGCTTACACAGAACCGCCTTTATCAGTTATTTATTTTACAAATAGTGATAAGTGGGACAAAGACATTAAAGACAGCAAAGACAGAGTGTTACACGCTCTGCATGATGAAGTCGAAAAACTGTTACTTAAGGAGCAATCATGAAACTAAATCAAGAAGAAATCAAAAAAATAATCCCTCACCGCGACCCGTTTCTGTTAATCGACGAAATCGTTGAAATGGAAGTGGGCAAGCGCGTTGTCGCGAAGAAGCAGATAAAAGCCGACGACTTTTGGTTCAAGGGGCATTTCCCCGATTATCCTGTCGTGCCGGGTGTTCTTATGCTCGAAATGCTCGCGCAGGCGGGCGCGTGTGCCATGCTTGCAATGCCCGAAAACAAAGGCAAAATCGGCTTTTTCGGCGGCGTAAAGGAAGCGAAATTCCGTAAGCAGGTAGTGCCGGGTGATGAATTAAAGCTTGAAGTTGAGATTATAAAGGTGAAAGGCCCTGTAGGTATCGGAAAGGGCTTGGCGACTGTTAATGGCGAGAAGGCTGTGAGTGCGGAAATATCTTTTGCTATTAAGTAGGAGGTTCTTATGAAACAAAATTACACGGCATATATTGAAAAAGACATCGAAAGCGGTATGTATATCGGCAGTGTTCCCGGAATAACGGGAGCGCATACCTGCGCGGAAACTATTGACGATTTACAGGAAAAATTAAAGGAAGTTGTTTCGTTGTGTCTTGAAGTAATGGGCGAAGAGGAAGTGAAAAGTATTCCGATATTTGCAGGGATTTCGCAAATTGAGGTCGCTATATGAGCCGTTTAGTTTTAGTTAATGCGGTGAGCTTAGAAAAACTGATTTTAAAATTAGGTTTTGCTAAAATGCGGCAAAAAGGCAGTCATGCTTTCTATCGGCACGAGGACGGCAGAACGACTACGATTCCGTTTCATACGGGGAAAGATATACCGCGACCGTTGTTGCGGAAAATTTTAAACGAAATTAAAATAAGTGTTGATGAATATAATGATTTGTTGTGAGGGAGAACGCTATGAAAATTATATTGTTTCTAATAGTTGTTCTGCTTTTTTCCGCTTGCGCGGGAGAACCTGCGCCGCTTGATGCTCCCGAAGAACCGCCTGAAATCACAGAAGAACAGGTAGAAATCCCAACCGAACCCGAAATCATAACAACCACCGCGCCGCCTGTAACTACGACAGCCCCGCCAGTGGTTGAGGAAGAACCTAAACCTGTAAACTATATTAATATTTTAGAAGATGATATAATTGAAATTAATATTACAAAGATGTTAAATCATGGAAATAATAACACAACTAATTCTGTTATTATTATTGAAGACAGATATTTATTTATAGGTTCTATTAGATTATCAGGTGTCGGTAATAACAGAACTTGGGTAGGCAGTGATATTGATGTGTATGATATGTCAGAACAACGAGTTATAATTTCAGAACAGTTAGATGGTCACTTGACCGGTGGTTTTCAGCAATGTCCTGACAACGGAATCTATATTTATTCTTATACTCGAGATTCTTCATCTTACAGAGAATACTATTATAAAACTTATATTACCGTTAATGAAATTCAAACAGAATTTATTGGTGAAGACAGATTTGAAAATGTAATGAATAATCGTGTGCTGAGGCATATTGACGGCGGTATTTTTGAAGAAGTTGGCGGCGAATTAATTGAACTGCTCCCGCCTACACCGGAAGAAGCGCGGGAATATGACGAAGAAGGCAGATGGTATCTGTCTTATAATAATATCGGTGCATGGCGTTTTTATAACTTTGTAAGACAGATTGATGAAAATAGATTTATATATAGGATTCGCGGTTATGAATGGAGTTGGGGAATCGGAATGTACGATTTTTCGACCGGCAAGCAAACAGATTTCCCCGACACAGCAGATTTTTGGGTTATGGATATAGAAAATAATCTTATATACTCGGAACACAGTAATTTTTACGTGGGTCCTGCCGGTTATATTTATACAACTAATATAGATACACTTGAAACAAAACTTGTTTTTGATAGAAGCGATTTTCCCGCCGGAATAGAAGACATTAGAATTTCACCCGATAAACAACGTGTAGCATTTCACTTCAGAGACGGAAGACTCGACTTGTTTAGCGCAACAGTTCACGTGGTTAATTTATTTACGAATGAAATAGAAAAAACTTTTTATTTCGACTCCTTATCCAAAATGCAATTTATGGATAATAATTCATTATTATTACAAAGATTCAGATATGCGAATCGTGATGATATGGTTTTTATAGTCCCCCTCAACTTAGATTAACAAAAAGGAAAAACTAAAATGTTCAAAAAAATCTTAATCGCGAACCGCGGCGAAATCGCCGTCCGTGTTATCCGTGCCTGCCGCGAGCTTGGCATTAAAACCGTTGCGGTGTATTCGACAGCGGACAAAGCCGCTCTCCATACGCTTATAGCTGATGAATCGGTCTGCCTCGGCCCGCCCGCTTCAAAGGACAGCTACCTCAACATGAACGCGCTGATTTCGGCGTGTCAGATTACAGGCGCGGAGGCGATTCACCCGGGCTACGGCTTCCTGTCGGAAAACGCGGCGTTTATACGGCTTTGCGAGAAGTGCGGCATTAAGTGGATAGGCCCGCCCGCAGACTCTGTTGAAGCAATGGGCGACAAAGCTAATGCCAAGGACACTATGAAAAAAGCGGGTGTACCCGTTGTTCCGGGCTCTGACGGCGCGGTTAAGGATATTTCTGAGGCTGAGAAAATCGCCGCGGAAATTGGCTTCCCTGTGCTGATTAAGGCTTCGGCGGGCGGCGGCGGAAGAGGAATCCGCCCTGTTCACAAAAAGGAAGAATTAGCCGACCAGATTCAAGCCGCGCAGACCGAAGCTAAGGCGTTTTTCGGTAATGACGATGTGTATATAGAAAAGCTTGTTGAAAATCCGCGCCACGTTGAAATTCAACTGCTTGCGGACGAGCACGGCAACGTTATTCACCTCGGCGAGCGCGACTGCTCCGCACAGCGACGCAATCAGAAGTTAATCGAGGAATCGCCCTGCGCCGTAATGACTGAGGAGCTTCGTGCAAGAATGGGCGAAGCGGCAATCAAAGGCGCAAAAGCTTGCAATTATACAAATGCGGGAACTGTTGAGTTTCTGCTGGACAAGCACGGCGATTTTTACTTCATGGAAATGAACACGCGGATTCAGGTTGAGCACCCTGTAACCGAGATGGCGACAGGCGTTGACCTGATTAAAGCGCAGATTAAAGTTGCGGCTGGCGAGACTCTTGAATCGCAGGGGATTCGGCAGGAGAACATAAAATTCAACGGTCATGCAATTGAGTGCAGAATTAACGCGGAAGACCCGAAGAACGATTTCCGTCCGTCGCCGGGAAAAATTACGGCTCTGCACGTACCGGGCGGCTTTGGGATTCGGCTTGACACCGCGATTTTCCACGGTTATGAAATCCCGCCGAACTACGACAGCATGGTCGCTAAGGTGATTGTGCGCGGCAAGGACAGGGCAGAAGCGATTCAAAAAATGCGGGTCGCGCTGTCGGAGTTTCTGATTGAGGGAATTGTTTGCAATATTGATTTTCAGCTCGAGCTTCTCCGCGATGAGGAATTCACAAGCGGGAATTATGATATTGGGTTCTTGGGGAGGCGCAATGAGAAGAAGTAAGTGATATGCAGGAAATTTATATTAGGCGGTGTTGGTGTGATTGATTTGAAAGTTTACAGCAAAGACCTTCAAAAAAATATTGAGCGTTTTTTTGAAACGTGTTTTAACGATTTAGGGTGGGAATATGAACCGCATGGTCGACATTCGGATATTCTAAACATTAATGACACTTATATGTCAAACGGCTGTATGTGGTGCTTATATAAAGACAAACAATTAATCGGTACAGTTGCAATCAGAACGATAGACAATGAAAACAAAGTCGCTGAAATGAAAAGATTATATGTTTTAAAAGAATATCAAGGAAAAAATTACGGCGATATGCTGTTTAAAACAGCATTAAGTTACGCGAGGGAAAAGAAATATAATAAGATTTGCGCCGATACACAAAATAGCAGAGATGCTTCCCGGCATTTAATGCGTAAATATGGATTTTATGAAATACCTAAATATAACGATAACGATTTTGCTGAGTTATATTTTGAGCTTATATTAACCCCCGCAGTATAAGCATTATCTGTACATTAAACATAACATAAAAGGAGCCGAAAATGGGACTCGAAGATTTACTCAAAAAGGTTAAGCACCGCTTCAACGATGAAAAGGACGAGCATAAACCGGAACACATACACGCACACGACACAAAGGGCGTAAACATTCCCGACGACCTGTTTTTCAAGTGTCCGCGCTGTCGCACGGCATCTTATAAGGAGGACTTCGAGAAGGACAGAAAGGTCTGCGCGCACTGCCATTATCACTCGCGGCTGACCTGGAAGGAACGGCTTGAATTAACTGCCGATAAGGACAGCTTCACCGAATACGACGCAAAAATGGAATCGCTGAACCCGATTGGCTATCCCGAGTACGCCGAGAAGCTGAAGAAATTGCAAGAGCAGTGCGATTTGCGTGATGCGGTGGTGACAGGCGAGTGCATGATTCGCGGTTATAAAACCGTGATTGGCATAATGGACAGCAACTTCATGATGGCAAGCATGGGTAGCGTGGTGGGTGAGAAAATCACCCGTGCTTTTGAGTACGCGGCGAAGAAAAAATTGCCTGTGGTGCTGTTTACAGCTTCGGGCGGCGCACGTATGCAGGAGGGGATAATTTCGCTCATGCAGATGGCGAAAACCAGCGGCGCGATTGCGCGCTTTTCCGATGCGGGCGGGCTGTATATCACTGTCATGACCGACCCGACAACGGGCGGCGTAACGGCTTCCTTTGCGTCTCTCGGCGATATAATTATCGCTGAACCTAAGGTACTTATCGGCTTTGCGGGGCGGCGGGTGATTCAAGATACGATTAAGCAGAAGCTGCCCGACGAGTTTCAGTCGGCTGAGTTTTTAAAGGAAAACGGCTTCGTGGATATGATAATTGAGCGGAAGAAAATGCGCTCCTGCTTGGCTCGGCTCATGAAACTGCATAATTTTGAAAAGATAGGCGGCGAAGAAAGCGCGAAAGGAGCAAAAAAATGAAAATGACAGCAACTGAGCGGCTTTCGCTGATTAGACTTAAAAACCGTCCGACTGTAAATGATTACATTCCGCTTGTTTTCAGCCACTTTATGGAGCTTCACGGCGACCGCCATTACGGCGACGACGCGGCAATTATGGGCGGAATCGCAGAGTTTTATTCAATGCCTGTGACGGTAATCGCGCAGGTCAAGGGAAGGAACATAGAGGAAAACAAGCATACTAACTTCGCAATGCCGCACCCCGAGGGCTACAGGAAGGCTCTGCGTTTGGCGAAGCAAGCCGAAAAGTTCGGCAGACCTGTGATTTGCCTTGTTGACACCCCCGGCGCGTTCTGCGGGATTGAGGCAGAGGAAAGAGGTCAGGGCGAGGCGATTGCGCGGAATCTGATGGAATTCATGACCCTCAAAACCCCGATTATTTCTGTAATTCTCGGCGAGGGCGGAAGCGGCGGTGCGCTTGCGCTTGCTGTCTGCGATGAGCTCGCAATCCTTGAAAACGCGCTGTATTCGGTGATTTCACCGCGCGGCTTTGCTTCTATCCTGTGGAAAGACCCGACACGTGAAAAAGAAGCTGCCGAGCTCATGAAAATCACGTCTGAAGACTTGCTCGGCTTCGGAGTCTGCGAAAAAATAATTCCCGAGCCGTCGGGCGGCGCGCAAAATGATGCACAGCTAATGGCGGACAACATCTCGGAGTATCTTTTTGACGCTGTGAAGCGGCTCTGTGCGGTTTCTATCGACGTTTTATTGGAGAACAGATACAAAAAATTTAGAAAAATAGGAATGTTTACTGAATAATTAACGTAAAATATAAAAATTTTTGTATTATTTTCTATTGATTATTTGAACAATATGTTCTATAATAATAAAAACAGCAGATATGGAGGACTACAAAATGGTATTTGAAAAGGTAAGAACAATTATTGTTGACCAGCTTGACGTTGAAGAGGAAAAAGTAACACTCACGGCGAATATTCAAGACGACCTGGGTGCTGACTCGCTCGACATCGTTGACCTTGTCATGAGTTTTGAGGAAGAGTTCGACATGGAAATCCCCGATGACCAGGTCGAAAACATCAAAACAGTAGGCGATATTGTTAAATACATTGAAGAAAAAACTGAGTAGTTTAAAAAGCACTAAAATAATAAAAATCCTTCCTGCATAAACTCTAAGTAGTTTAATTATGCAGGAGGTTTTTTATGAATCCATGCCAAATGAACGCGATGATTGCCGCGCTTACTAATTATTTATATTGTACTTTGTCTAAAAAGGACTTTATTTTTTGGAATGTGTTCTTTTCCGAGCTGTCGAAGTCCATGTTCGGCATGGAGATTCTGCGCGGTATTTGTATGTGGGAGCAGAAGAAAAAGGGTCATGGCGGGCATGGGGAGCATGACGAATACGAAGACGAAAATTTTGCTCACGAACATGACGAATAATGTTGCACATTTATAAAGTTTATGGTATACTGTAACTATAATGTAACAGGAAGTAGAAACAAATGGTTGATTTAAGCGGAAAAAAGCGCGTGGTGATTAAAGTCGGGACATCTAACATCGCGCACAAAACCGGAAACATAAACATAAAGCGGGTCGAAAATTTGGTTCGGGTAATAGCGGAAGTGCGAAGCTCGGGCAGGGAAGTCATTTTCGTCACGAGCGGCGCGATTAGCGTCGGCATGGCGCGCATGAACTTAACCTCGCGCCCTACGGAAACCGCCGCAAAGCAAGCCTGCGCGGCAATCGGGCAGAGCGCACTGATGAATATTTACGATACTGAGTTCGCGAAATATGACCGCATAGTAGCGCAGATTTTGATGACGCGGGACGTTGTTTCCAACAAGGAACGCAGGCAGAACGTCAAAAACACGCTCGAGCGCCTGCTCGAAATGGGCGTTGTGCCGATTATTAACGCCAACGACACGGTTTCGCTCGAAGAATTAGACTTCGACGAGAACGACACGCTGTCGGCGATGGTGGCGAAGCTTGCAGAGGCGGACTTGCTTATTATGTTCACCGACGTGGACGGGCTGTACGACAAAAACCCCGCAGAGCCCGACGCTAAATTAATCCCCGTGGTTGAGAAAATCACGCAGGAGATGATTCACGCGGCGAAAGGGAAGGGCTCGGAGCTTTCGAGCGGGGGTATGCTGACGAAGTTAGAAGCGGCAATGCTCGCAAAGGAAGACGATATTCCGTCAGTGATTCTGAACGGCGAACGGCTTGAAATTCTGTACGACCTGTTTGAGAATAACGCGGTTTGTACGGTGTTTGTATAGATTTTAGGAGGAGAAAATGAGCTATATTTTAGACCTCGGCGTGCGTGCAAAAGCCGCCGAAAGTGCAATAAGAAACATAGCAACCGAGCAAAAGAACAACGCGCTCACGGCTGTCGCGGAAGCGTTGACGGCGAACGCCGCGCTGATTATTGCTGAGAATAAAAAAGACTTAGAAAATGCTGTGAAAAACGGCAAGACTAAGGCTTTCATTGACCGCCTTACCTTGACGGAAGAGCGAATCAAAGGCATCAGCGACAGCGTAATGGAAATCGTTGCGCTTGCTGACCCGATTGGCGAAATCCTCGGCGGCGGCGAAGCGAAAGACGGCTTCAACATCGTGAAGAAGCGAGTTCCGCTCGGAGTAATCGGCGTGATTTATGAATCCCGCCCGAACGTCACGGTTGACGCGGCGGCGTTGTGCCTGAAGTCGGGCAACGTCTGCGTTCTGCGGGGCGGAAGCGATGCGATTCATTCAAGCAAGTGCCTTGCTTTGTTCATGCGGCGTGCGCTTGAAAACAGCGGAATTACCGCTGACGCTGTGCTTTTGGTGGAAGACACAAGCCGAGAAGTCGCCGCAGAAATGATGAAGCTGAACGAGCATATTGACGTGCTGATTCCGCGGGGCGGCGCAGGGCTGATTAAGTCCGTGGTGGAGAATTCCACGATTCCCGTGATTGAAACAGGCGCGGGGAACTGCCACCTTTACGTAGATGAAAACGCAGATATAGCAATGGCGGTGAAAATCGCCGACAACGCGAAAACTCAACGCCCGTCGGTTTGCAATTCTATTGAAACCGTTCTTGCGCACGAAGCTATTGCCGAGGAGTTTTTTGCGGCGATAAAGGCGAAGTGGGGCGACTTGGTTGAGATACGATACGGCGACTATGAGGTTGAATTCAACGATTATATCATTTCGGCGAAGACTGTAGCGAGCATAGATGAAGCAATCGCGCATATAAACAAGTACGGAACGCGGCATAGCGAGTGCATAATTACGCAGAACTACGAAAACGCGCGCAGATTTCAGCAGGAGGTTGACGCGGCGGCAGTTTATGTAAATGCTTCAACGCGCTTTTCAGACGGGAATATCTTCGGGCTCGGCGCGGAAATCGGCATTTCTAACCAGAAACTGCACGCACGGGGACCCCTCGGACTGCGCGAGCTTACCTCTTACAAATATTTAATTTACGGCAACGGACAAATAAGAACATAGGAGTAGGGGTGACCCTCTGTGGTTACCCGATGTAAAATGGATAAGAAATCGGAACGCAGAAAAAAACAGGAACGCGAGAAAAAACCTATCGTCGCAAAAGAAGCAAAGGAACAGCATAAGGTCATAACCTCGCTCGTTGGCACGCTCAGCAGCGCGCTTGAGCATGAGGTTAAGGAAAACGACGACGAGCTTCGGCAGAATGAAATTGCCGAAGAAGCCGCTCCTGCCGAAAAATATCACAACAGAGAAAGAAAGCCGGTGAAATACCGCTTCTTTGTTATTCTCGGGCTTGTTATGCTTTGGCTTTCTATTATCGGCGCGCTGTCGGTGGTTGAGACCGGGCGGGAGCTTGCCTTTGATATTACCAACAAAACCGCGCTTAAAGAAGAGCTCGAGCTGTTTTTATTCCCTGTCGTGATTAACGACCCGCCTGAGTTCAGCGGCGCGGAGAATATGCCTGCTTCAATTATCATTTCGTCGGCAGTCTGGCAGATTATACTGACAGGTGATACTGCTAATTACGAGCGCGACATGGCAACGATGTCTATTCCCGAAAACGACGTGGAAGCGGCTGTACGGAGCATTTTCGGCACGGGCTTTGATATAAGGCACGTGAGCTCGGGAAGCATAGTAACGCCCTTCCGTTACAACGCCGACACTAAATCTTATACAGTTCCGGAGAACCCGCCGTTTGTTACTTTTTCGCCGAGAGTTTCTGAAATTACAAATGTTGGCGACGTCTACAGAGTCGTAGTTGAATACATCGCGCCGAATCCGCAGTTCATCGCCGGAATCGAGCATGAGGTCGAGCCTGTTAAAACCATGATTTATACAATTACCCGCGGAAGAGACAGAGCAAAAACAATCCAGTCAATTGAGCTGAACAGGGAAACAGGGGAGTACATACATTTTTAATACAGGGGGCAATGATATGCAACCGGTAATTATCACAACCTTGGGCGAATTCTCCATTGCTTACGGAGACAAAATCATAGCAGAAAAGGACAGGCGTTCAAAGAAAATGTGGACGCTCCTGAAATACCTGTGCGCTTTTATGGACAGAAGCGTTACGCAGGAAGAGCTGATAAAGGTTCTGTGGAGCGGAGAGGAAGTCAGCAATCCCGCAGGCGCGCTCAAAACACAGCTGCACAGGCTTCGCACTGCGCTCGATGTTTTGGGGCTTCCCGACAAGACAGAGCTAATCGTAAGCTTCGCAGGAACATATGCTTTTAACAGCTCGCTTGAATATATCATTGACGCCGCGCAGTTTGAGAAGAATTACAAGCAATCACAGCGCACGGACATTTCCGAAAAAGAACAGATTCTTTTCGCGAAAAAAGCCTTTGAAATGTACAACGGGAAGTACCTGAAGAATTCGGGCGAGGAGAGCTGGGTAATACCTATTAGAGTTTATTATCACTCGATTTTTCTGCGGGCAGTTCACAAGCTTACGGACGCGCTCTTCCGTCACAAGCATTATAACGAGCTTATTAATATCTGCCGCAGAGCCTTGCTTATAGAAAACACCGACCAGAATATTCACACGCTTTTGATTAAGGCTCTCGCCGCGCTCGGTGACCGCGACGCCGTTAAAACGCACTACAAGTATGTCATAAATATTCTTTATAACGAGCTGGGGGTAAATCCGTCTGCCGAGCTGAAAGAATTATATAAAGAAACAATTGACGCGGACACAGGCACAGGCGACAGTATAAAAACAATTCAACAGAAGCTTAAAGAAGACAGCAGTGAAACGGAGAACGGCGCGTTCTTCTGCGAGCTTGAGGTTTTCAAAAACATATACAGACTCAAAATGCGGGACGCACAGCGAAGCGGACAAAAAGTGCAAATCTGTTTAATTACCGTTAAAGACGCAACCGGCGATGAAAGCCCGTCTGCGAAAATCATAGACGAGATGAAGCGGCTTCACGACTGCGTTTCAAACTCACTGCGCAAGAGTGATACCTTCGCGCGGTACAGCCTGCTGCAATATGTGCTAATGCTTTCGTCCGCCTGCGACGACACCGCGAAGATGGTGGTGAACAGAATCGCGAACTGCTACAAAAGCAAAAGCACAGACTTTTCGCTCGGCATTGATTTTAAATATGTAATATCGACTTAGTAGGGAACGGATTCATCCGTTCCGCTTAAGGAACGCATGACGGTTTCTGCAGAAAACGTCGAAATGCTGTTCCCTACAAAATGAAAACGAGGAAAGTTAAAATGACTAAAAAAATCATCGCTTCTCTCATGTGCGGAATGTACATTTCAATCGGCGCGACGGCGTATGTCGCGCTCGGACACGGCGTCGCGGGCGCGATTTTCTTTGCGGCGGGAATCCTTATGGTTTCGTCGTATCATAATATGCTTGTCACGCGGGTGTTCGCGCTTTATCCTTTTAAAGAGGAGCACGGCTTCAAAATTTCTGATATTTTGATTGCACTTATCGGCAACGGAATAGGATGTGTGATTTACGCGGGCGCGCTCAGCTTAACGCGCTACGGCAGTGCGGAAAAAATCGAAAACCTTGAACGCATAGTGAACGCGCGGCTCAGCGATACTTACATAAGTATGTTTATACTTGCGATTATCTGCGGCTTTTTAGTGGCGTGCGCCTGTCTTACCGTGAAGTCGTTCCCGGACAACAAGGTCGCATCGCTCGGGCTTTCGATTATTTTTATCGCTACCTTCGTGCTGACCGTGCCTGAGCATATAGTTGCGGATTATTTCTTCTTCTCGTACTATTCATTTATGGTAGGCTTTGAGCTTCGCTTCCTGCCTATTCTTGCAGTTGTCGCGGTAGGGAACTTAATCGGCGGTATGGGAACGGGCTACTTAGATTACATACGCAGAAAAGATTTAAAATAAAAGGAGAAAAACTATGTATTATATTGGCGTTGATATTGGCGGTACAAACATTTCAGCCGGTGCGGTAAAAGCAACCGGCGAACTGCTTTTTAAGAAGTCGGTGAAAACCGGCAAGGAGCGGGCTTATGAGGAAGTTTTAGCAGATATAATTGCAATCGTTAAAGAAGTGCAGGAAACTGCAGGTGACGGCGCGCAAGCCGTCGGGCTGGGCTGTCCCGGAAGCTGCAACAAAAGCACGGGAACTGTTGAGTTTTCGGGCAACTTAAACTGGCATAACGTGCCGCTGACCGCAGATGTGCAAAAGGGTACGGGGCTTCCCGCCTTTCTCGAAAACGATGCAAACGCCGCGGCATACGGCGAGTTCGTTGCGGGTGCGGCGAAGGGCTTAAACAGCGCGGTTGCAATCACGCTCGGCACAGGAGTCGGCGCAGGAATTATAATCGACGGCAAGGTTTTCTGCGGCGAGAACTTTGCGGGCGGCGAAATCGGGCATACTGTTATCAGCGTTGACGGACCCGCTTGCACCTGCGGAAGAAACGGCTGTTTTGAGGTTTTTTCGTCGGCTACGGGGCTCATTCGCATGACTAAGGAGGCGATGGAAAAAGCCCCCGAAAGTGTAATGCACGCCATTACGGAAGAACTCGGCAAAGTAAGCGCGCGGACGGCTTTCATGGCGGCTAAGAAAAACGACGCGGCAGGGAAAAAAGTTGTGGACGATTATATTAAATACTTAGCCTGCGGGATTACGAACGTGATTAATACCTTTCAGCCCGACTGCCTTTGCATAGGCGGCGGGGTTTGCAACGAGGGCGATGAGCTGCTTTTGCCGCTCCGCGCGCTTGTCGCAAAGGAAGTTTATACCCGAAACAGCGCGAAGAACACGGAAATTTTGATTTGCAAGCTCGGGAATGACGCGGGGATTATCGGCGCGGCGCTGTCGAACAGTTGACAGTGAACAGTTGACAATTGACAGTTAAACGGAGGGTAACATGAAGAAAGTCGGAAATATTTTTATTCTTGTTTTAATAGTTGCGGTGGCGTGGTGGTTTGTGCGGCGCGTTCTGCGCCCGATTCTGCGCTTCGCGACGAATATTGTGCTTACTGTCATTGTGGTGATTGCGGTGCTGTTTGTGATTGCGATATTGCGGAAAAAAGGGAATAAGTTTTAAAGTGCGTATTACAGGGAATCTATATTTTCGGGGGTAAGTACATGAATGATAAAGTAAGACAATTAAAGGGTGGTCATCTCGGTGATATTGATTTAATAAGCCAAGATAAAGTTGGTTGGGAACAATCAATATGCCCTTGGAATGAAGAAGAAGGCGTAAACGAACATAAATGCACGGTAAAATATACATCTATTTGTAGGTATTTTTGTGGAATTAAATACTTAGATACCATTTTATGCAGTTATCCATATGAAAATATTGATGTCCTAACAGGGGATGAAATAGATAGACCGTTAAAAAAATGTCCTTCATGCGGTCGTCAAAACGACGCAGATAAAATTGTTTGCCCTTATTGTAATTATGCCTACAAATAAGCATTATCTGCATTTCAATACAAAGGAGTTTATAAATGAGAAGCGATAAAATGAAAAAAGGGAATAAGTTTTAAACTGAGTTTTATATTATCGGAGGTAGAACGATGAAATCAAATTGCTGTTATGATTATGGAATTGTTTGTGAACATGAAGATGAATTAAAAATTGTTAAAAATATTAATAAATATCTGAAAGAAACCTATAATTACAATAAATTATATAAAAAGACAAACGAATCACTACTTAGCGGTCATTTGCCATATATGTATAAATATCTTTACTGCCAGTTCATTCTTAAAAAACCATATGGAAAGGATATTGGACGTTGGTATTTTGATTTACTTCCAAATTCAGATTTAGAAGGTAAAATGAAATATGCTGACAGTAAAAACTGCGGTTGGCTATTATTTATATCTAAGCATGATGTGGCGGAAAATACACAAGCAGAAAATGATTATGTAAATATTTTTTTTGATGGTCTAATAAACTCAATAGGATATGAAGCTAAATTATTGCACGAATATAAAGATGGAGAAGATAGATTATAAAATAAACATTATCTGCATTTTAATACAAAGGAGAAACCATGAGAAGCGATAAAATGAAAGCAGGTGCTTCGCGCCTGCCGCACCGTGCGCTTTTGAAGTCGCTCGGGATTACCGACAGCGAGATGAAAAAGCCTTTCATCGCCGTCATAAATGCGGCGAGCGAATATGTTCCGGGTCATACGCACCTGCACGAAATTGCGCGCGCTGTCAAGGACGGCATCAGAAACGCAGGCGGCGTGCCTTTTGAATTTTTCACAATCGGCGTTTGCGACGGCTTGGCGATGAACCATGAGGGTATGAGATATTCGCTGTGCTCACGGGAGCTCATCGCGGATTCAATTGAAACAATGCTCATGGCGCATCCGCTTGACGCGGCTGTTTTTATTCCGAACTGCGATAAAATTGTCCCCGGTATGCTCATGGCGGCGGCGCGGCTGAACCTGCCGTCTGTCTTTGTTTCGGGCGGTCCCATGATGTCGGGCGTTGTGAAAAATAAGCGCGTGAATCTATCTGAAACCTTTGAGGCTGTCGGCAAGAAGCTTGACGAAAGTGAGCTTCTTGACTTCGAGAATAACGCCTGCCCGACCTGCGGCTCCTGCGCAGGAATGTACACCGCGAACAGCATGAACTGCCTCACGGAAGCAATAGGCTTGGCGTTGCCGACGAACGGCACAGAACCCGCTGTTACGGCGGCGCGGCGGCGGTTAGCGAAGGAAACAGGCGAATTAATTATGCAATTGTATGCGAAAAATATCTGCGCGCTTGACATAATGACCCGCGCGAATTTCGATAATGCGCTGACTGTAGATATGGCAATCGGCGCGTCCAGCAATACAGTTCTGCACATTCTTGCAATCGCGCAGGAAGCGGGCGTAAGCCTTACCTTGGACGATATAGAAGCAATCGGCAGAAAAACTCCGCAGCTCTGCAAGCTTAACCCCGCGAGCGAAATTTTCATCGAGGACTTAAACGCAGTCGGCGGAATTTGCGCAGTTATGCGCGAATTGTCCAAAGCAGATTTGCTTAATTTAAACGAGCAAACCGTTTCGGGAACGCAGAAAGAACGCGTTGAAAACGCGCGCTCTGTAGGGTGCGGCGTCCTCGACGCACCGATAATACGAACCCTCGAAAACCCCTTCCGCAAGGACGGCGCAATCGCAATCATGAAAGGCAATTTAGCGGAAAAAGGCGCAGTCGTAAAGCAGGGCGCAGTCAACCCCGAAATGATGAATATTACGGGAACTGCGAAGGTTTTTGACGGTGAGCAGGCGGCGGTTGACGCAATTCTGAACGATGAAATTATTGCAAGCGATATAGTTGTTATCCGCTACGAAGGTCCTAAAGGCGGCCCCGGTATGCCGGAAATGCTCGCGCCGACAGCGGCAATCGTCGGCAAAGGCTTGGACGGGACGGTCGCGCTGATTACTGACGGACGTTTCAGCGGTGCTTCACGAGGAGCAGCAATCGGGCATATCTCGCCCGAAGCGGCGGCAGGCGGCTTAATCGCCTACGTTCAAAACGGCGACAAAATCTGCATAGATATACCGAACAGAAAGCTTGAATTATTAGTAGACGAAGCAATTATAGAAGAGCGCAGAAAAACAACGGTGCTGAAAACCGCCGATGTCAGCGGTTATTTGGCGCGGTACGTGCGCTTGACAACAAGTGCGGATATAGGAGCGGTGTTTAAATAGCATGGGAAAAAAGCCGATTGAAAATAGCCATAAAGGGCACAGACAGCGCAAAAAGGAATTTTTCCTCAAGCGCGGGCTTGACGATATGCCCGACCATGAGAAGCTGGAATTCTTCTTATATTATTCAATTCCGCTCGGCGACACGAACGAATTAGCGCACAGATTAATCGACCATTTCGGCGGCTTCGTGAATGTTATCGGCGCGGACTATGAGGATTTGCTCAGTGTTAGCGGCGTTAAGGAGCACACGGCGAGCATGATTTGCCTTTTCAGAATGTTGGCGAAGTATTATATCATGGAGAAAAAAGGCAGTGTGCTCGGGTTGAATAATACTGCCGCGCTTAATAATTACTGCGCCGCGATGTTCCTTGACGCGGATAAAGAGGAAGTCCGCTGTGTTTTTCTTGACAACGAGCTGAACTTAATCGATAGCGAAAAGATTTGCGAGGGCGACTTTGGGAAGGTTGAGCTTCCGCTGCGCGGACTGTTACAGCAGATTTTTAAAGCGCGCGCAAACCGCGTTGTAATCGTACATAATCACCCTTACGGAAGCTGTATTCCGTCACGCGCGGACGTGGACGTGACGCAGAGCCTGCACGAATTTCTGAAAACTGTTGACGTGGAATTAATCGACCACGTAGTCGCAGGCAAGGACGGCGTTTGGTCAATGCGGGAGCATGAAACTTTTCCTGATATTTGGTGAATATGACAGGCAGTTGTCTTATTTGGCGTGGTATAATGATATAAAAAACGAAAGAGGTTTTATTATGCCAAACGCGGGAAGCATCATCAAAACAATGCGCAAAACAGGGTTATCGGAAAAAATTTTGATGCAATTTATAATTTCCAAAGAAAAAGAGGTTTGTTTGGAAACAACTATAGCAGTGATTAACAAAATGGAAAAATTACTTACGAAAGAGCAATGTCTTGCTGTCATGGAACAACAAGGTTGCCAAAAAACCGGGGTTGCTCTTCCGGCAAACATCGCATTTGGAAAAAAATACGCCGATGAAACGTTGGATGAAAAAATTCGTTTACATAACGAATCAACAGATATACCGCATAAAGTTCCATGCAAATTAAATCCCGACAGAACGTTATCCGTTTATTGGTCTCATGGCACACAAGGATGTGGGTGTTGGCGAAAAATAAAAAAGTTACCGCAGCAGCCGTCTTACATTTCGCCTTTCTACTGCGGTTGTTGCGCAGGTCATAGCCGACATCATTTGCAAAATGCCTTTGGCGTTAAACTACGGTTAAAAGAAGTCGTATCTTCACGAATTAGTTCTGATGGAAATAAGCGTTGTGAAATGCTTTTTGAAATTGTAGATTAGCCCCTGTTTCCGGTAGTTGTACAATTGAAACTGTTGTCAAGATTGATGTGTTATAATAACGCAAGAAACTGCTTGCGGGAGAGAATTAAATGAACAAAAAAACTAAAAAATATAGCAAAAAAGAAATTCTGAAAATGGATAATCTTTTTAATTTGGTTGATTTACCTGACGAAAACCGCACCGGCGTAATGAAGGTCGTGAACCCTGTTGACTGGTCTGTGGTGCGTTTTGATTTATCTGAGTTCACAGGTAAGACTGTTTCTGTGAAATTTTATGCAGACGTGAAGCGCGAGGGCGCTTCGGGGTCGCTGACATGGCAAATCAACAATAAAAACTTTCCCGCTGTCGGAATGCGGGTTTACAATGCAAAGACTGACATTTGGCACAAAACAGGCGGTGAATGGACAGGCGTTCTGACTGATTCTCAGCCGGTAATTTATCTCAACACATGGAAAAACGACAGCGAACGGACGACGTTTTATATTGATAATATCACGCTTGAAATAGTTTTTAAATCATAAAACAAGAGGATATATATAATGAAAACTATGTTAAACACTATGAAAAAGAAGAAAAGCGGAATTTCAAATGACGTAATACCTGTGTTTGAGGGGATTATACAAAAATATGAAGCGTTAGGTGCGCCGAGCTTGGGACCGGAATGTGACGCAGAATTTGAAAAAGCGATGGACGAGTATCTCACAAAAGAGCAACGCTTTTGGTTGTACGAGCAAAACGGTGCTTGTAAGGGTACAAGTGCCGATAAAGAACGCAAAGCCTTCGCGCTTGAACACGCGGACAAGCCGCTTGCCGAAAGGCTTAGAATATTCACTGAAACATTCGGCAGAGAAGCTGTTTTAAATGATGACGATACGATTACTGTTACCTTTGCTTGTACTCACGGGTATTACAAGCAAGTAAAAGAAAAGAAAATTACCGCGCTCCCTCCCACAATTGAATCATATTTTGAGAGATGCGCAGGCGGTCGGTTGTACGAATACGAAAAGGCACTTGGAATCAAGCTGAAAATTAAATCGGTCGATATATCTTCGCTTAGTAAAAATCTTGCGAACCCTGTTGTGTTTACATTTGAAATTTTAGAATAAACCCGAAAGGAAACAATGAACTACTTCGACTTAAAATCAGACTTCGTGCCTATGGGCGACCAGCCCGAGGCGATTGACGCGCTCGCTTCGGGAATCCTCGCCGGCGACAAGGAGCAGACGCTAATGGGCGTTACGGGCTCGGGTAAGACCTTCACGATGGCGAATATCATTCAGAAGGTCAACCGCCCGACGCTTGTTTTAGCGCATAATAAAACGCTTGCTGCACAGCTTTGCAGTGAATTCCGTGAGTTCTTCCCGAACAACGCAGTTGAATATTTCGTCAGCTATTATGACTATTATCAGCCGGAAGCGTACCTTCCGGCTACTGACACGTATATGGAAAAAGACAGCGCGATTAACGAAGAAATCGACAGACTTCGGCACTCGGCGACGTTCGCTTTAGCCGAGCGGCGCGATGTCATAATCGTTGCGAGCGTTTCCTGCATTTACAGCATAGGCGCGCAGGAGGAATATATCAAAAACGTAATTTCAATCAGGCAGGGCATGGAGACAGGGCGTGATGAAATCATGCGTAAGCTTGTTGAAATTCAATACGAGCGCAATGATATAAACTTTGCACGCGGAAAGTTCCGCGTGCGGGGCGATGTGCTTGAAATTTTTCCTGCGGGGAATCCGATTGAAACTGCTTTGCGTGTGGAATTTTTCGGTGATGAAATTGAGCGCATTTCGGAATTCGAGACAGTTACAGGCAACGTAAAACGAACATTAGCGCACGCAACTGTTTTCCCCGCAACGCACTACATTGTCGGGCGGGACAGGCTTGAGCAGGCGCTTGAGGAGCTTGAACGCGAAATGCACGAGCAGGTAGAAAAATTTACAGCCGAGCATAAATTAATCGAAGCACAGCGAATCGCAGAACGCACTAAGTACGACATCGAAATGCTCCGCGAAATAGGTATGTGCCGCGGGATTGAAAACTATTCGCGGGTGCTGTCGGGGCGCGAGCCGGGGAGCACACCGATGACCTTAATTGACCACTTTCCCGATGATTTTCTGATGTTCGTGGACGAGAGCCACGTAATGCTTCCGCAGGTGCGCGGTATGTTCGGCGGGGACTACGCGCGGAAGAAAAACCTTATTGACTACGGCTTTCGGCTTCCGTCGGCGTATGACAACCGCCCGATGAACTTTGAGGAATTTTACAATAAAATCAATCAAGTCATTTTCGTTTCGGCGACGCCGAGCGCGTTTGAGAAGGAGCGTTCAGTGCGGATAACGCAGCAGGTAATCCGTCCGACAGGGCTTCTTGACCCCAAAATCATTGTAAAGCCGACAGCAGGGCAGGTTGAGGACTTGCTCTCTGAAATAAATATCCGCGCAGAGAAAAAAGAACGCGTGCTTATAACCACACTGACCAAGCGCATGGCTGAGGATTTGACGCGCTATCTTGAAAAATACGAAATTAAAGTGCGTTATATGCACCACGATATTGACACGCTCGAACGCATGGAAATTATCCGCGATTTGCGGCTCGGCGAGTTTGATGTGCTTGTGGGGATTAACCTACTGCGCGAGGGGCTTGACCTGCCGGAGGTGTCATTAGTTGCTATTCTTGATGCGGACAAAGAGGGCTTCCTGCGCAGTGAAACCAGCCTTATTCAGAACATCGGCAGGGCCGCGCGCAACGCGCAGGGCGAGGTTATAATGTACGCTGACAACGTTACGCGTTCGATGGAAGCGGCGATTAGGGAAACCAACAGACGGCGTGAGATTCAGGAAAAATATAACACCGAGCAGGGGATTACGCCGCAGACGATTGTTAAAACCGTGCGTGATATTATTGAAATTTCGGGTAAAGATGAATCTGAAAGCGGCGATAAAAAGAAGAAGCGTAAGCTCACGAAGTCCGAAAAAGAAGCACAGCTAAAAAAATACACCGCTCTCATGAAAGAGGCGGCGAAGGTGTTAGACTTCGAGCAGGCGGCGTATTTTAGGGATTTGATTATAGATTTGCAGAAGTAGGAGGGAGCAGAATGGAAAGCAATCAGATGGAAGCATTGAAACAATTATTGCTTGACAGCGATTTAAACAAGTTAGAAAGTAAAATAGATAATTCTGTTAATATATTTGATATACTTAACGTTGTCAATCGTGAAATACGTCATAGCAATATGCTTGCGTGGCTGTTAAATCCTAATGAAAATCACGGATTGGGAGACGAGTTTATTAAACGGCTGATAAATTATTTAATTGAAAATCGTCATATTTCAGACAGCGAAGAGGCAATCAAGCTTTTAATGTGCAATCATTTTGATTTCAATGTTCAGCGTGAACATTATAATATTGATTTATTGCTGACATCATCGGAAGCAAAAACAGTTATAGCTGTTGAAAATAAAATATCTACCAATGAACATGGCGACCAGCTTTCAAGATATAAAAACACCGTTGAAAAATATTACCCTGAATACAAGCGTTATTATTTATATTTGACGCTTTATGGCGATGATTCATCAGAACCGGATATATGGCGCAGTATCGGATATGAAGAGATAATTGAATGGCTTCGGAAATCGCTTAAATCGCAATCATTACGACCGGAAGTAAATCATATTCTTGAGCAGTATTGCTTAACATTAGAGAGGATAACAAATATGGAGTATTCGCCGCAAATAAAAGAACTATGCAAAAAAATATACAAAAACCATAAAGAAGCATTAAATATAATACGCGATGTTGTCGATGAGGGTGACAATTGCAAATTAAACGTTTCGGAATGGTGTGAAGAATGGATTGAAAATAAACATATTACATTATATGGAATCGAAAGTAGAAGCATATGGTTCAGCACTAAATTTTTAGATGAAATGTTTCCGTTAGACAAATACGGAAATCCGCCTTGCTATTATTGTATTTCTAATTTTCCTGCGCCTAATGGGATTTACATTGAATTCGGCTCGCAAAGACTTAATAAAGCTATTTTAAAAAAATTCCAAAAAATAAAACCTTTTTTTAATAAGAACGTTTTAAAGGATGATTGGCAGTGGCATAGATTAAAAAGATGGGGTTTTGATTATAACCCTAAACGAATCGAAGAATTCTCAGAAGTCTCTGATAATTTGAAAAAAGAATTAGAAAAAATAATTTTTCATAAAATACCGGAGTTTGAAAAAGAAGTAGCAAAAATACTTGAAGAGTAATAAGAACCGCCGCAGGTAACTGCGGCGGTTCCTATTAAAACATTATCTCCCCATAATTCAACAAAACATCGGTATTTTCTTCGTACATTTTCTTCGCGCCGAAAAAGCTGTCGCGGAGTGCTTCCAAATCTGCCGCGAGTGTGCCGAGGTCTGCATTTGCGCGCAATTTCTCGCAAAGAGCGTCAGCCGCCGCGAAAACACGCATAACGGAGAGATTCCCCGCTGTGCCTTTCATTTTATGAACCTCGTCAAGAGCGGTTTCGCGGTCTTTATTTGCGAATGCTTCTTCAATAGCTTTAAAGTCGTCGTTTTCAAAAAAAGAGTCAAGCCAGCTTTTGTAATGCTCTTTTCTGCCCATTGCTCTCGTAATCGCGTCGTCTAAATCAATAATTCCGGAATCCCATGCCATGTCTTAAACCCCTTTCGGTTTGAATATACTACTATTAAAACATAAAATTGTCGATTTGTCAATACAAGAGGGGCATATTATTATGATGAAATGGGTTTTCGCGGGGTTAATATTTTTTTCGCTTGTTTTCGGCGTAATAGGCGGCGATGTCGCGGCGGTGTCAGATGCCGCGCTTTCGGAAGCCGCAAACGCTGTTACGCTGTGCCTTACGCTCTGCGGGGTGATTTGCCTGTGGAGCGGAATCATGCGCGTAGCGCAGATGTCGGGACTTGTTGAAGTGCTCGCAAAGGCATTCAAGCCTGTTCTGATAAGGCTGTTCAAGGGCATAAATCCAAACGGCAAGGCAATCGGCTACATAGTTCTCAACATCACGGCGAACCTGCTCGGGCTCGGGAACGCGTCTACGCCCTTCGGAATCGCAGCTATGCGCGAGCTTGAAAAGGAGGAAAGCACGGGCGAAAGCGCGTCGAATAATATGGTTATTTTTGTGGTGATTAATACGGCTTCCCTCCAACTAATTCCCACCACCGCCGCCGCAATACGCCTCAAGCACGGCTCTGCCGCGCCGATGGAAATCCTCCCTGCTGTCTGGATTTGCTCGCTCGCCGCAGTGATTGTCGCGGTAACAATGGCGAAGATTTTATCGGTGAAATCGGGAAAGCCCGGAAAGAAGGTGCAAAAATGAACGTTTCAGACTTTGCTGTTCCCGTAATATTTATATTCGTGCTGATTTACGCACTGTGCAAAAAAACAGATGTCTTCGCCGAGTTCACAAAAGGCGTAAAGGAAGGCTTGCACACTGTTTACGACATTTTCCCTGCGCTGTTCGCGCTTGTGCTGTCGGTGGGAATGTTCCGTGCGTCGGGCGGACTCGCGCTCATTTCGGGATTGCTCGCGCCTGTAACGAGCTTTCTTGGCTTCCCGAGTGAGGTCGCGCCGCTTGTGATTATGCGTCCGTTTTCGGGGAGCGGCTCGGTGGCGATATTTGAGTCGGTGCTTGGCGAAACAGGCGCGGACAGCTTCGCGGGGCGGGTGGCGAGCGTGATTCTCGGCAGTAGTGAAACGACCTTTTATGTAATTGCTGTCTACTTCGCCGCTACAAAAGTACGCAAAACGCGTCACGCGCTCCCTGCGGCGCTTGCGGGAGACGTAACGCTCTTAATACTGAGCGGGTTGGTGGTTAGATTGTTATTTTATTCACGGGGTTGACTATACCGAGTATTTATGATACAATAATACAAAAAGGAGCGGCACGTGGCGCAGCTTATAGGGCATTATTACGATGAAAAAGGGGTTTTCGGAACTTTTTGCATCTCCGGATTGCGTGAAACCTCTAACCTCTATGTCAAAACCGACGAAACGCAAAGCAACGCCCCCGATGTACTTGACAACTGGGAGGCGTTTAATAAGTATCAATTGGGCAGGCTGCAGCTTGTGGGTGACGGAAGCTTCACTATGTACGCTCTGAAAGAAGATTTGCTTCGTTTTAAGGAAAAGGTCACGGCGGCGCTTTCATTTCGGCAAAACGTCAGAATAGCCGCGGGGAAGGGTTCAAGATGATTCTTCTTTATATGGTATAAACTTCTGTAAATACTCTCTCAAATTCTCATCGCAGACATAAACAAAAGTCCCTTTAATCGCACGCGTGAGAAGAACAGCATAGGTGTTTAGAACAAACGCCTTTAAATCCTCGTCCTTCACTCCCTTTTTTACTTTGCCGTCATAAAATGACTTTTTGTTTACTTTTATCTTATTGTCAGCTTTATCATAGAACAAGTCATTCCCGATGACCACACCCGCATAGTTTAAGTCAAGCCCCGCGAGAGTATATATGCTGCCCATTTCATTTTTCGTGCTTTGGTTACTAAGCCAGCCGCTTGACTTTGTATTCCATTTTACGCCTTCGCCGTCAATAATTATATCAAAGAGCGATTTATCCTTTTTGGCAATCCATTTCCAGGCGTATCCTCCACACAGCCTGCTTAATCCTACTGACTCTTCCTTTTCTCGGACAAGCTTTACCATATCGGAAAAATCCGAAAACAAACAAAACTCATAGTTTTTGAACATCTTTGGCTTTTGCATTTTGCATTTTTTATACAAGATACTATAAATATAGGGGATATATTTTTCGCCGGCTTGAATTCGCATTTGCTCATCTAATTGCACAAGGCGGACTCCTCGTTTTTCATCAAACAGTCTCCCGTCAAACGAATCCTTCGATATATCGCAAGGGCAGGAGATTTGTTTACTGTCATAAAACAGAATTTGACGTCCGGAGTTTTTTAAAATCCAATCCAATTCGTCACTATCGCTTTTCAAGTTTAATCGTTTGTTCGCATTCTCGAAATTCTTTTTATAAAAGACAAGATTCTTATTTTGGCGCAATCTATGCGCCTCGTCACAGATAACAATATCATAAAACTGCTTTGTAACGTCTATAGGGCTGATAACAAATTTCTTTTCCAACCCATCCGTCTGCTTAAACACCTGTTGAATTTCTTTTCTGATAGCCGGATTTGAGTATACTAAGGCTATTTTCTTATCTTTATAACGACTGTTGTTTTTCAGATAATAAAACAAAGAGGTTGCGACAAGAGTTTTCCCGGTTCCGGCATCGCCGCTAATAAGAATCGTTCTTTCTTTATACCCTTTCTCGCTCCTGTCTTTAGGCGGATGCGTCTCCTCGGAATCAAGTACTCTGACAGCACAGTCTACTGCTTGCTGCTGCTTTTCAGTCAGCATGGTATAAGGCGAATATTTATACATACCGGAATTTAATATCACTTGAAACTCTTTTTTATTTACGAGAGATTTTTTCTCAAGCTCAATCCACAATTTATCGAAATAAGCCTCAAACTGATTTCTTCGTATATAAATCGGATTTTCGCCCTCTTTATCATTAACGATTTTGAACTTTTTGTCTATTCTCATAAGTCTAATCAGCAAATGCTCAAAATGCTTTGCGGGCGTTTCCTCGGAGCACTCTGCGTTGATAATATGTATCCTTTTGAAATTATATTTCTTCAACCTATTTGAAGGCGATTCCCGATAATGTTTTTTCGCTCTTTGAATAGCATTACCCGATTCTCCGATATAAGCTTCTTTCCCATTTTCTAATATGTAAACACAGTGATAATCAAACATAAGCTCCCACGTATTGAAATCATTGTTTGAAAAATTCTTCGTTTCGATTGTATACATAATAATTTCCTCGATTTTTAATTTCGCTCTTCGACTGAAGTATAACAGATAAAAAACGATTTGTCAAGGACAGAGCCCGCACACAGAAAAAGACAGAGAATAATCCCTGCCTCAAAATGGAGCATATCGGACTCGAACCGACGACCCTCTGACTGCCAGTCAGATACTCTCCCAACTGAGCTAATGCCCCATGATTTAATTTTAACATAAATTCGCAGTCTTGTCAATCCCTCGCTTCAATCACAAGCAGTAAGCCTTTTTTTACAGTAATAAAAGCTTTCGTATCCGTCATTACGTTGCTCACACCGAGCCCTTCGCCGAGTTTTAACTCGGCGTTTTTTAGCGGATATTTCAAGCCCTCAGTCGTCACGTCAAAGCAGTCAGAAAGCGGCACAAGCGAAACTAAACTGTCTTTTTCTCCCTCTATTTCAAGCCTTAAATCAATCATTCTGATTCTGTTATGCTCGTCGATGATTACTGCGGCTTCGCCGCGTTCAAGGCAGTTTCTCAGCATGAAAATATTCGTCAGCATATGGTCAGCGCGCCCGCCTGTTACGCCAATGAATAAAAACTCACGCGCGCCCGCTTCCCTCGCGCTTTCAAGCGCGATTTCGGTGTCGGTTTGGTTCTTCTCGCTCGGATAACGTGCGGTTTTTATATTTTCGGGAATCGCAACCGCGCCAAGCGAATCAAAATCGCCGACAATTAAATTCGGCGTGAGGTTCATGCTTACAGCGTGACTGTAGCCGCTGTCCGCGCAAATCGTCATATCTGCACCGAATTGCAAAATCTGTTCTTTTATATAATCGTAGTCGCTTATTTTCCCGCCGCTGATAATTAATGCACGCATAAATTAAAACCCCATTTTCCAATAACGAAAATCTCCGTAATCACGGTCGTAAGAATATATACCCTCGGCAGAATGATAAAACTGAATATTTAACAAATCCTGCTCAGTCAGCAAGCCTTTGTCGTAAGCTAAGGATAATCTGTAAAATTCCCCATCGTTCCAAACATATACAGGCTGACCATCCCGGTATACAAACCAAATTCCCGCGACTTCTTCCGACCACATCGAGTATGCATAAGCTGTGAAAGCATCGCTAATCATTAAAGCAATACTATCGTTATAAGCTCCGAAATAAAATTTAATCCAAGCATCAGCAAGATTAACAGATTCAAAAGGCTTTAACCAATCGGTTTTTATTTTCAATTCAATTTCTTCCGATAAAGGCTCGAGGGATTCGGGAATGGGTGGAATAATTGAGGGCTCGGAAAGCCCCGCGACCCCTCTCATTGCTATTAATGCGTCCGCTGTTGTAATATCACCGTCGCGGTCAAAATCAAGCTGCCATTGCCGCTCATAGGAAAGCTCGTCAGTTTTCGCGGCATGGCGTAAAATATCCATTATGTCGTTCGTGCCTGCGGTCAATATGCTTGTCATGCAGATTAATGCTAATATTCTTTTCATGCTCCACCTCTGCTCTTAATTATATCACAATTCCATTGACGGCGCAATAGTTTTGTGCTATACTTTAAATATGAAGCGTGTTTTAAGACTTTCTCTTGAATATTTCAAGCGGTTGGACAAACTGCTGGTTTTGCTGTGTCTTTCGGCTTGCCTTTTCAGCGCGTATTTGCTTTTCAGCATGGTGAGCAACGAGGTCAGCCCCTTTGTTCACGCGCGCCATTACAGAATGCAGGTAGCCATGGCGTTTATGGGGCTTTTCGCCGCACTCGCAATTGCCGCACTTAACTACAAATATTTTGCAAAGTTCTGGTTCATCGGCGCGGCGGCAGGGATTTTCATGATGCTTCTGCTTCATACGCCGCTCGGCGTAGGTCCGCAGGGTAGTGAGGAAATCAACTGGCTGAACTTCGGCTTCACCACAGTCCAGCCGTCGGAGTTTCTAAAGGTTTTTTATGTTATAACTTACGCTACGCACCTATCGAAGGTCGGCAAGCGCATGAATCAAATCCCGCACTTAGCGTTATTAGCCGCACATACAGCGGTTCCCTGTATGCTTCTGCTGTCGCGGGGGGACTTCGGGACGACTTTAGTTTTTCTGCTTATAACCTTTACCATGCTGTTCATAGCGGGCTTGTGGTGGCGTTATGTCGCGGTGATTTTAGCGTTAGTGCCTGTAGTTGCCTTTATAATGTGGAATTACGTCTTCAAAGCATATCATAAATTGCGCATTTTAGTGCTGATTGATGAAGAGGTGCGCGAAGCGGAAATGCTGCATTTCTACCATCAACAGCACCGAAGCCTGATTGCCATAGGCTCGGGAGAGCTGTCGGGGCGCGGCTTATTCGGCGGCGAATATATTTATATCCCCGAATTCCAAACAGATTTCATCTTCTCTTATATCGGCATGACGCTTGGGTTTGTCGGGTGCGTGGCGACGCTCGGCTTAGTTATGCTTATCCTTATCCGCATACTCGGGAATTGCCTGCTCGCCAAGGACACGCTCGGAAAATATATCTGTGTCGGCGTTTTCGGAATGTTCATCTATAATACTATTATAAATGTAGGCATGACGCTTGCGGTTATGCCGGTTATCGGTCAGCCTCTGCCGCTCATAGGAGCAGGCGGAAGCGCAGTTTTAGCTTATTTTATGGGAATCGGACTCGTTCTGTCCGTCCGCGCCCATAAGGATAAAAAATATCATATGTTTTATACGGAGAAAGATTAACATGAAACTACCACTAATTTTGAAGCCCGAGGAATTATATCCCGCAGTGGAAATCGAATTAAAGCGAAGCCGCTTTGAGCAGGCAATCGCTGACTTTAAGAAGCATTTCGGGGAGGAATCCGGCGGTGATATCCGGCTTTTTTCTGTTCCCGGCAGAACCGAGGTCAGCGGAAACCACACCGACCACAACTGCGGAAAGGTTTTGGCGGCGAGCATAAGCCTTGACATTATCGCTGTCGTAGAGCCGATTGAAGCTAACAAAATCGTCGTCAAGTCCGAGGGCTTCGAGGAAAACGGCGTTTGGCTTGATAATCTTGACGTTGTTCCCGAGGAAAAAGGAACTTCTGAAGCTTTAATCCGCGGTGTCGCGGCAGGCTTCAAGAAAGCCGGCTTCAAAATCGGCGGCTTCAAGGCGTACACAACCTCCGAGGTGCTTCCCGGCTCGGGAATGTCCAGCTCGGCGGCGTTTGAGGTCATGCTCGGGATTATTTTATCGAATCTTTATAACAACGGGCAGATTGACCCGCAGAGAATCGCGAAAATCTCGCAGAAAGCCGAAAACGAGTACTTCGGGAAGCCTTGCGGGCTTTTAGACCAGCTTGCCTGTGCTATCGGCGGTTTTATCGTGATTGACTTCAAGGACTCGGGCTCGCCGATTATCGGCAAGGTCGCGAGCGACGCCTGGAGCTCGTTTGAGCATGATTTGTGTATAATCAACACCGGCGGCTCTCACGCGGGCATGAACGACGAATACGCCGCGATTCCGCAGGAAATGCGCGAGATTGCATCTTATTTCGGTGTTGAAAATCTGCGGCAGATTGCACGAAAGGACATCGAGCTCAACACAAATATCCTGCGCGACCAATTCGGCGACCGCCCGCTACTCCGCGCTTTTCACTTTTTCGAGGAGAACAACCGTGTTGATAAGCTGATTCACGCGCTTGAACACAGCGATTTCGAGAGCTTTTTGAAGTACATAAACGA
>WQYC01000021.1 GCA_009781425.1 Oscillospiraceae bacterium | reverse complement strand
GGACAGAGTAACGATTTCGCAGTGGGAGAACGGCTCGCGCGATATTAAGACAGGCAATATGGTAGCACTCGCAGAGTACTTCGGCGTGTCCTGCGACTTTCTGCTCGGGCGCACCCGCACAACTGCGCCCGATGATTTTATGCAGGAAGCAGTTGCTCGTTTCGGGCTGAACGAGCAGGCTTTGGCGGTGCTTTCGGACATACCTGACCCGAAAGGCAAAGGCAAAAAAGCCGCCGATAATACAAAGCGGGTTCATAATACCATGCTGCTCCGAGACTTATTTAACGATATGTTAACTTCCAAGGAAGGGCAGGAAGTGTTAAAGACGCTCGCACAATATTGTTACTCGGAGGTAAATGCCTCAAGCATAGAATATGTTTTGGCGAGCAGGGTAGATGAAAAGAAAATGTACATGGAGAGCATGGGTATCACTGCCGAGGGATTGCAAGAAGTTATTCTTACGCATTTCTGCACACAAATGCGGAGATTTCGTAAGGTTTTGAAGTGGAAAGGAGGCAGCGATGGCTAATGTAACTAAGAGGGGTAATTCTTATCTAATCCGCGTCAGTACGGGGTTTGATGGCAACGGCAAGCGTATACATAAGTGTTTAACCTGGAAGCCGCCGTCTGATTTGACGCCGAAGCAGGCGGAGAAGGAAGCGAAGAGGCAGGCGATGCTGTTTGAGGAGAAGTGCCTTTCGGGGCAGGTGTTGGATAGTAATATGAAGCTGAACGAGTTCATCGAAATTTGGCTGACTTCGCACGCCGAACCACAGCTTCGTCCAAAGACGCTCGACCGTTATAAACAGCTGCTTCCGCGAATTAAGCAGGCTTTAGGTCACATGAAGCTCGAGAAGATTCAACCGCATCATTTGAACCTTTTCTATGAAAATCTTGCGGAAGAGGGAGTACGGGAAGATGTGAAATATTACGCAACTGTTGACCTGCGCCCGATTTTAAAGGAAAAACGCATAACGCAGACAGCTATAGCGGAACTCTCGGGAATTGCCGTAAACACAATTGCTTCTGCCGTAAGCATGAAAAATGTCCGCCACAAGACAGCTTTAACGGTTTGCGAAGCTTTGAAATTAGACTTTAATTCCACGTTTGCACCTTACAATAGCAAGCCACTTTCGGGGCAGACGCGTCGGCATTATCACCGACTGCTATCCGCAATGCTCAATATGGCTGTTCAGTGGGGAGTTTTATTTTCTAATCCGTGCGAGCGCGTGAAACCGCCTAAAGTAGAGATAAAAGAAGCAAAATATCTTGATGAAGAGCAGGCGGCGGTGCTTATCGAAGCAGTTGAGGCGCAAGATAATTTCCAATACGAGGTAATGGTAAAGCTGTTGCTTTACACAGGAACAAGGCGCGGAGAGCTCTGCGCGCTTCAGTGGTGCGACATTGATTACAAGAAAAGCGTTCTATCGGTAAATAAATCGCTTCTGCACACGCCGTCGCTGGGGATTTACCTCGACACCACTAAAAATGCGACTTCATATCGCGATATTAAATTACCGCTTGTCGCTGTACATTTATTAAAGGATTATCAGAAATGGCAGGATAACTACAAGCGCGAGCTTGGAAGTAAATGGACTGAAAACAATTATTTATTCACCGCCTGGAATGGCGAGCGCATAAATCCGAATAGCTTCTCTAAGTGGTTTTACGACTTTATCCGCAAGCAGGATTTACCGGACATTTCGGCGCATCATCTTCGTCACACAAACGCCTCGTTACAGATTGCGGGCGGCGTATCGCTTCCGGCTCTCGCTAAACGCTTAGGACATTCGAGTCCGGTCACAACAAGCAAAATTTACTCACACGCCATAAGGAGCGCAGATGAAGCGGCGGCGGAGGTCCTGCAGGACATTCTCGCGCCGATGTCAAATCGTAAGAAAAAGCAGGCATAAAAAAATAGCAAGGATAAATCCCTGCCGATTATTTCGTATTACAGCATAATAGCTTATATTTTTTTGCAACAGGTGTGAGCAAATTGTGAGCAAAACTGCTCTGCGCTCCCGAATTAGTTACACACATAAATGAAATAACCGCTCTACGAGCGGTTATTTCTACAGGGGCGAGAGGACTTGAACCCCCAACTTACGGTTTTGGAGACCGTTGCTCTACCATTGAACTACACCCCTAAATTGTCAAAAGCATTGATTTAACTTACATATTATATCACAGATTTTTAAATATGTCAAGATGAAATTTTAAAATTGTATTGTAAATTTTTTGCGCTCTATTGCATTTTTTATCGGGCTGTGTTATACTTGTCTACAGAAAATAAGTAATTTAAAATCCGGAGGAAATATTATGAGAGCCGTTATAACCGTTATCGGCAAAGATACAGTAGGCATTTTAGCGAAGGTCACAGGCATCTGCGCCGCCGACAACGTCAACGTCATGGACGTCACGCAAACCGTAATGCAAGACCTGTTCGCTATGACCATGCTCGCCGATATAAGCGGCTTGCAGGGCGACTTCGGCGCGTTTTCGGATAAGCTGAAAAGTCTCGGCGCAGACTTAAATTTGCAAATTCATGTAATGCACGAGGATATTTTCAATTCAATGCACAGAGTTTAGGAGCTAAAATGATTAATAACAACGACATTCTCGAAACCATACAAATGATTCAAGACGAGAACTTAGATATTCGCACGATAACAATGGGAATCTCGCTTCTTGACTGCATTGACCCCGTTCTTGACAAGGCTTGCACCAAGGTCTACGACAAAATCACAAAAGCCGCCGAAAATCACGTAAAGGTCGGCGAACAGCTCGAAAAACGCTACGGAATCCCGATAATTAACAAGCGGATTTCTGTAACGCCCATAGCCGCTATTTCCGCGGCAACGAAGCAAAGCCCCGTTAAGCTCGCGCTGGCTTTAGACAAAGCCGCAAAAGCCACCGGCGTAAATTACATCGGCGGCTACAGCGCATTAGTTCATAAGGGCTTTTCGGCAGGAGATTTGGAGCTAATCAAGTCAATTCCCGAAGCGTTGAGCCAAACCGAGCGGGTTTGCAGCTCGGTCAACATCGGCTCAACGCACGCAGGAATCAACATGGACGCAGTTAAGCTCATGGGCGAAATTATTCTTGAAGCCTCGAAAAAAACTGCCGATAATTTCTGCTTCGGTGCGGCAAAAATCGTAGTTTTCTGTAACGCTGTCGAGGATAATCCGTTCATGGCGGGCGCATTTCACGGCACGGGCGAGCCCGATACAGTAATTAACGTCGGCGTAAGCGGGCCCGGCGTTGTACGCGCGGCAGTGCAAAAGATGCCACACGCGACAATCGACGAAATCGCCGAGCAAATCAAGCGCACGGCGTTCAAAATTACAAGAATGGGGCAGCTTGTCGGCGCGGAAGCCGCGAAAATGCTCGACGTACCTTTCGGAATTGTGGACTTATCGCTTGCGCCCACGCCCGCAGTCGGGGACAGCGTGGCGTATATTTTGGAAGAAATGGGGCTTGAAAAGTGCGGTGCCTACGGTACTACAGCGGCATTAGCCCTGCTTAACGATGCGGTGAAAAAAGGCGGCGTAATGGCTTCGTCGCACGTTGGCGGCTTGTCGGGTGCATTTATCCCTGTTTCCGAGGATGCGGGAATGATTCGCGCCGTGCAAGCAGGTGCATTAACGCTCGAAAAGCTCGAAGCCATGACGGCGGTTTGCTCGGTCGGGCTTGACATGGTGGTTGTCCCGGGCGATACGTCTGCTGATATAATTTCCGCGATTATCGCTGACGAAGCCGCAATCGGCATGGTCAACAACAAAACCACAGCCGTCAGAATTATCCCCGCAATCGGCAGAAAAGAAGGCGAGATGCTTGACTTCGGCGGGCTGTTCGGGAGCGGGCCTGTCATGGCGGTGAATAAATTCTCGCCCGCGAAATTCATCTCACGAGGCGGAAGAATCCCTGCGCCGTTGCAGAGCTTGAAGAATTAATGAGAAACGGACGCCGAAGCGTCCGTTTTATTTATCCCTTTTCCCAAAGTAAAGTTGCATTTGAATAATTACAAGAACGCCAACTCATGCAATCATTGCTTGTACAATAATAAACTGCAATAATTTCAACAGGTTCTTGATTATCATATGACCTTTGTATAAATGCGTTATATGAGCATTCTAAGGGTTCGGAGCGCACCCTGCCGTATAAACACACATGAAGGTCTGCTGTCTTGTTATCATCGTTGAATACATATGACATACCGCCTATATCTGTGCTTCTGTTGAAAAACACATGAATATAATCACCTCTTAATTCAACACGGTCAAATTTTACTCTGCTGAAAGAAGTTATACTCGGCAGACGATATTCCGGCGGATTATGAAGAGAGTAATTCTTTACTCCTACGAATAATATTGCGGCAATTAATGCAAAAATAACCGTAGAATATGCAATGTGTCTTGCTTTTATTTTTTTGCCGATTTTTTTTATAAGCTCTGCTTTTGTTTCGGCGGGTATTATTATGCTTTTTTTAATTCCCGCGAGCTTCTCGCGGCAGGCGGCGCAGTCGTTTAAGTGCGTTTCCACTAAGCCTTTCGTATCCTCCGAAACCACGCCGTCAGCGTATAATTCTAAAATGTCTGCGATAATATTACAAGATATTTTCATGAGTCCTCCTCCTTCATGCAAGCGGCGATTTTGCCCTTAGCTCTGTGATACGTCACCCGCGCCCAGCTTTCTGTCTTCCCGAACAGCTCCGCAATTTGCAAAAATTGCAACTCCCCGAATACCCTCAGCGTGAAAACCTCCTTATACGGCTCGTCCATGCTGTGCAGAATTTTATGGATTCGCAGTGCTGACTCCTTGTCATCGAACTGCACATCGATTATGCAGTCGGCGACAGTGTTTTCAAGCGTTAATTCCGGTTCGTCGATTTGCTGTTTGTTTTTACGCAGATAAGTGAAGTAGGTATTCTTCGCGATTTGGCAGAGCCAAGTGCGAATGTCACAGCGCCCGTCAAACTTGCCGATGCTTTTAAGTGCTTTAAAGAAGGCTTCCGCGGTGACTTCCTCCGCAATTGCTTCATTGCGTGAAAGCGCGAGAATGTACCTAAAAATATCCGTAAAATATTCATTATATATCCGCTCAAAATCCCGCACGTTCTCACCTCTTTTGCCTGCTTATATTCATTAGACTCACGAAGCTATGAAATGTTACAAATAAAACCCCAAAATTTTTTCCGCCCGTTCTTTTATGACTTCCCGCACGCTCTCGGGCGCGATTACCTTCACCGCCGTCCCGAACGACAAAATATACCCATAAACCCACTCATCCTCGGGAAAATACATCGAAACCGTAAACGTCCCGTCGCCGTTGTCATGAAGCATATCATCGTCATAATCGTCGCAGAGCCGATAGAGCGCGTCGCCCGTAAACTCAAGCTTCATCTCAATCCACGGCTTTTCTTCTTCGGGTTTTTCGCAGTTGTTTTCGCCGTTTTCGATAAGACGTTGTTTTTGGCGGTCAAAGCTTTCGTCCGTAATCCGCACGCTTTTAATGCGGGAAATTCTGAACGTTCTGTAATCGTTTCTGAAAAGACAAAAGCCCCACAAATACCACGCCTGCGACTTAAAAACAAGGCGCAGGGGTTCAATTTTGCGGCGGCTTTTTTTGTTTTGCGCGTTGATATACTCGGCTTCAATTACACGGCTTTGCAGAATCGCCGTCTTTATGTCCGTGAACTTATTTCCTGCGTTCGGGTCACTTCCCCACGGCGAAATATCCACGGAAATCCAGTCGGACTCCGCGCTCGTACCTTTAAAAATACCGCCGAGCTTTTCCAAAACCGTGTCAATTTCGGGGTAGCGCGTGGCTTCAAGCGTTTGAAGCCCGAGCAGAACGCTGTCGAGCGCGGCGCGTTCGTCCCCCGAAAGCACAGCGCGGCTGACGGTATAATCCTCAAGAATCGAAATCCCGCCCCGCGCCCCCTGCGAGCAGTAAACAGGCACGCCCGATGCGCTAAGTACGTCTATATCACGGTAAATCGTCCGCGTTGAAACGCCGAAACGCTCGGCAAGCTCTGCCGCGGTTACGGTTTTTTTGTTAAGCAGAATCGTGGTTATTTCGAGAAGACGGTTGAGTTTCATGTTGCAAAATCCTTTTAATTAATGAGCGCGTAACCCTCATGTTCGATTAACATTCTTCCCTCTTCCGACTGAAGCCAGTTGAGAATCTGTCTTTCTACGCTGTCTGCAGGCGCGGAAGCCGCAATTCCCGCATAGAAGTCATTAACGTGCGGATATTCGCCGTTTTGTATTGTCTCGCGAGTCGGTGCAACGCCGTCGATTGAGAGAAATTTCAAGCCGTCGTTCGGGTTCATGTTCTGCGCATAAAAATACACCGAAAAGCCAATCGCCGCGCCTGTGTTGTTGTAGGAAGCAACAGACTCAATCAGCAGACCCATTCCGCCCGAAAGGTATTTAATATCGGGCTCCATAGGCGGCGTATCGCCCATTACGAGCTTGATGAAAAGCGTCTGACTGCCCGAGGTTTCGTTGCGCTGAAACGGCTCAATGTCAACATCGTTGCCACCAAGCTCGCTCCAGTTTGTAATCTCGCCCGTGTAAATCGCGCGGGCTTCTTCCGTTGTTATATTTTGCACAGGGTTAGACTCGTTCACAATAAACACTAACGCGTCTCTGCCAATCGGTGCAAGCTCCCACTCGAAATTATACATTTCCGCTTCCTCAACCACAGACGGCGGCGGCTCGTAGGAAATAATCAAACTGCACTCGCTCCAGTCGTACATCAGATTTATATAAGAATCGTTAGTGCCGTTGAAGTTAATCAGCTCTGCCGCGTCGCTTCTCGGAATGTTCAGCATAAGCGCAACAAGAGCCTCGGCGAGCGGAATATTCGCAGTTGAGCCGTCGATTACAGGTAGCTGCTCAACAGTAAGCGAGGGCAGGGATATTTCGGGCTCGGCGTCGATAATTTCTGTCGGTTCAGGTTCCGGCGTAGGGGTTTCGATTTCCGGTTCGTTAGTACTGCACGAAGCAAGCAAAACTATGCAAAGCAGTAGACAAATAATTTTTTTCATGTTCTTCTCCTTAATTTTAGTCCTTAAATTTTAAAGTGTCGATTTTAATTAGCCAGTCGCCGTCGGCGTTTTTCACGCCGATATAATCATTTTCAAAAGCTATAGTAAACCCCGAATCCGTCGGCATACGCCACTCGTGCGAGCTCTGCCACGGGTCGCCCTCAAAAATTTCAGCTTCACCCGTAACTACGTTGACCGCATAATAAGTGCGTTCTTGTTCGGCTTCGTCCCAGTACCAATAAAGGTAGGTATCACCCTCAAGATGCTGATTCGGCGCACCATACTGCGAAAAGTCGATTTCATTTAATTCAAAATCGTATAATCCGTTCGGATTCCATGTCCGTATTAAATTACCGATAAAACCATAACCCTCCGGGAACTCCCGCAGAACATTTCCGTCTTTGTCAACAGCAAAGGACTCCACTCCCCAGTCTCTTTCGCGGTACGGGCGGTTAATAAGAAATATATCGTCACTGATTTGCACAGTAATACCGAGAATATGACTAAGGCTTATCATATCCGTCGAATGTTTTATAACCGCTTCAAGCTCGTCGTTTTCGCCAAGGCTGATGCTGACAGGGTTGAATTCAACCCCCTGTATATCGGTAAAAGCTTCAAGCGTTTCTCTGTTAATATATATACCGTGGTCTCTCATGCCTGTCCCTAAGTTGAACCATGCGAATTCATCGCTGCTCACAAACGGCGAGACTATATTCTCGTCCATGTCAAGCACGCCGACAAATTCACCGCGTTCATAACCTTCGTACCGAAATTCAAAAACACGAATCCTCTCGTTTCCAATGATTGTAATATGATGCGGAACGCTGACTCTTTTGCTTCCGTCTAAGGTCATGACAGTGCGTTCCCGCCGCCAACGGTCGTCTTCAGTTTCGTGCGGAATCATACGCTCCATATAATAATAGCCGTCGTCGATATCGAAATACGTAACGCTGTCGTACACGCCGTCAAGCACGATTTCCCCGCTCTCGGTCATGAAGCCGTAGAGCGCGCTGCCGTAGGTGTCGCCGTATCTGACCACGAACGCAGGAAACGGATAAAGCCTGCCGTAGTCGGTAGATTTAAACTCGTAGTTATACTCTTCGTAGCGGCGGTTAATTATTTCCGTGCGCGGCTCAAACGCTTCGAGCGCATTTAAGCGCGCTTGAAACTCGGATTCTTGCGGAGTAGTTTCATTTTCCGGCGTGCCGAGGGCGTCACGCCCTACGTCAGCTTTATTTTTACTGCACGAAGCAAGCAAAACCGTGCAAAGAAATAAGCAAAAAAACTTTTTCATGTTGCTCCTTTTAATCTTTGAATTTTAATGTATCAATTTTAATCAGCCAGTCGCCGTCAGCGTTTTTCACGCCGATGAAATTATCCTCAAACACCGAAGTAAGCTCAGAATCGGGCGGGAACAAGCTGTTAAAATTCCTGGTTACCCGCGCTTCTTCGTACATTGTGCTAACATCAACGTCGGCTATGCTCATGTTTGAAGTCCGCGGAATTTCCGTGTCGGAAAGATTTATGACCCCCTCCCACGGAAGCCACTGAATATTCGTGAATGTTTCGCCTGTTTCTTTATGCACGTAAAAAGCATCGGACATACCATACCTCAAGCCTCCGCCGAACATGAGCAGAACATAATTCTCGTCTACGTCTAAGAACGGCGAAATTGTATTACCGTCCATGTCGATTACACCGACAGATTCCTGCCAGTGTTCGCCGTTAAAATGTCTTTCAATAATCCGAATTAATCCGTCGCCGAGCAAAACAGGAAAGCCGCTAACCGTAATCGCTTTGCTTCCGTCGGCGGTTATAATCGTATAATCAGTCTGCCAATCGTCTCCGATATACCGCCACGCTATATAATAGCCGTCGTCAACATAGCGAATATAATTTACTATGTAAAACATTCCGTCAAGCACGATTTCGCCGCTCTCGGTCATGAAGCCGTAGAGATGTGAACATTCGTTAGCGCGCGAAGCGGGAAACGGATAAATTCTGCCGTAGTCAGCGGATTTAAGCTCGTAGTTGAGTTCTTCGTAGCGGCGGTTTATTATTTCCGTGCGCGGCTCGAAGGCTTCGAGCGCGGCAAGGCGTTCCGCGAATTGCGAAAAATCCGATTCTTGCGGGGCTTCTTCTTGCGGGACGCCGAGGGCGTCGTCCCCTACGTTAGGTTCAGCTTTATTGCAAGAACTAAGCAAAACCATGCAAAGAATTAATGCAAAGATTTTCTTCATAATATCCTCTTAAAAATAACGGCGGAGGGAATTCCCTCCGCCGCCAATACTTTTTATGTTTATTACGCCGTCATGATAGTAATGCTGTCAATGTAAATCGCCTGAGTATTGGGGTGACCTTGTTTTGTTTCAACGTAAATCTGAATCTGTTCATAGAACATTTTCACAAAAGTAGATGTTCCGCGCAGCAGAACCCAACCGTCTCTTTCAAACTCGCGAGGAATGTTGTATTCCGCGTCTTCGCCGGGGTTCGGCTCTGTGCCGTCTTCGGCTATTACATAAAATTCAGCGGGAAGCCAGTACTTGGAAGCGTGATAAATTTCATCGTCGTCGTCCTCGTCTAACATTCCGAAGTCGCCCCATTGTCTGTATTCTTCGCCGTCAAGACCGTTCGTCTGCGCCGAAATCATAACTCTGCCGGGGTCAGCATCGGGAGGCATTTTAACCCACAGAAAAATCTCATACTCGGTTACATCGTTCGGAAGTATGTCGGTAATGTCGAGAATCGCACCGTTCCAGTCGGACGCACGGTTAGCAACTAAGAGGCTCGAGCTGCCCGTTATGTAAGTATCGGTAGAAAGCTCAAGCACCATGTCGCCGTAGAATTCATGAACTGTTGTTTCGATTCTTGCATCGCCGACCATCGGGTTGATTGTTCTGCCGGGGTCCCAGCGGCGTCTCCAGATAGCTGCACCGTCAAGACATTTGTTCTCGCCGCCGCATTCTCTCGGGTTTTCGCATTGACAAACCTCAGCAGGGTTTGAGAAATCAGTCGCATAAACAACTCTGTTCATATCATAGCTGAAAGGAACATAGTCGTTGAAGTCGGGCCACTCGCCTGTGTAACCGGAGTTATCGATTACTACGGGTTCGCGCGGCTGTGCCGCTTCGCCGGAGTTATCGGGGTCGGTTGAAGCTGTCGGGTTATCCGAGGGAGCAGGGTCGTTTGCGCTCGGGTTTTCGTTACCGCCGGGTGTGTTTGCAGGAGTGTCCTCGCTGCACGCGACAAACGCGAAGAGCATAAATGCCGCTAAAATTACGCATAAAAGTCTTTTTGCCATTTTCATGAATCCTCCTAAAATTAAATATAAACCTTGTAGTTTCCGCTCAGAGCCAAAAAGGCGAAGATATAAAGGAAGTTGTCATAATATCTTCTGCCGCCTTTTCTGGGCGGTGTATTCCAAAACTGTTCAGCAAGTGCAAGTCTGTGCTTTCCCTTCGCCGCGAGCGACGCCTGTGCGTTGGTCGCGAGCAGCCCTACAGGGTGCAGAGCGGGAAAGTCGATTACAGTGCCGTCAGTTTTGTAAACTTTGTTTGCCGCAGAATCATCTGCAGCAGTTTCGCAGAAAAACTTCTGAATTTTATCTGCAGTTTCAACGTTCCATTCGTCCGCCGCGAACCACTCATGGTCTAAGCCCAAGCTTGCCGCTACGCGGTAGGAATCGCTGTAAAATGTATCGTGTCCGGGGTGCTTATTTGTATCGGGATTGTTGCGCTCGGCGTGCGGCGCACCGTCGTAATCCGAGTATTCGGGCGCGAGCCCTGTCACAGGGTGGCAAGCGGTTTTCAAGTACTCGCGGCTTGCCTGTGCGGCTTCTTTCCAAAACTCGCGGTCTTCCTCATAGCATTTAAGCGCGAAAAGCTCGTAAAAATGCGGCAAGTGATAAGATGGGTCGGTCATCTCAAGCCCGGGCACGAACTTAATCAGCTTGTTTTTGGGATTCCACATCGGGTTTCCGTGACCGTCTTCACCATTATGCACGCAGGTGCGCAGGATTTCACGCGCTTCCTGTGAGTAATTCAGTATTCCTTCGCCGTCGCCCCATCTTGCACTTGCAAAAAACAAAGCTAATGCAAAATGCTCCTCGCCGTCGGAAGCAGGTCCGTCGCTGTTTACCCCGCCGTCGGGCAGCATTGACCAGGCGAAGTAGCCTTTGTTCCAACCCTCTTTTATGTACATATGAGTCCGCGCCCACTTCCAGACGCGGTCGAAGTCCTCTTTCCTGTTCATCTGCACAAAAACCATCATCGCGTAGGACATCCCCTCAGTGCGGACGTCGTTGTTGCCTGTATCCATGACGTAGCCGGTGTCGCCGCTTTCATTAATGAAGTAAATCTTCTCCGAGCCGAAGAAAATCTCCTCGAAAACCTCGTTAAGACGGCTTTCTATTTCAGCCTCGGACTTGCCGAGCTCCTTAAAAACATTGCTGTATCTGCCTGTGTGGAATGCTCCGTTCATGCGAATCTCCAATAGTTTTCCATAATTATAGCATGAATTGACTGAGTTGTCAATCAATTCATGCTAATTGTAACCAAATTGAGATTATTGTGTGACAGCAAGGTTTTCAAGCGAATCAACCGCCGCTTCTGTTAAGATGGTCAAAACGCTTTGAAAAAGCCTCGTAAACCTTTTCTGTATTGAGCACCTTGGCTGAATTGTTTTCAATTTCCTCCACCCTGTTATCATCGCTCATAGAAATAAAGTATGTAATTTCGTCCGGATTTAAACCGAAAACATCAGAGCGGATTAATTCGAGAAAAGCCGAGGTCACTGTCTCGAAAAAAAGCTCAGTAAATTTATATTCTTCACACAGAGCCTCTCGTTCCTCGTATGTCATATCGGGGGTTTGTTTTCTTACTTCGTCCCATATCGAATTTGTCATTTCAGATAATTCGTCAGCAATCTTATATATTTCACAACCCTGCTTATAATCAGGCCAATACCTCCATTCATTGGGAAACCATTTAGTCCCGCCATAACCCTTCTTTGCATATTCATCGTCCTTTGCTTTCAAGGCTTCATAGGTGTTCACTACAAGAGACAGCGTAACGCAGTCACTGTCGGTTTCAAATACGACTGCGTAAGGCGTTTCATTTTCAAAGTTTTTTTGCATAATCGGGAAATCATGCTTTACTGCCGCTTTAATTTTCTTGCTGATTTCCTTAAAAAATAATTCCAAATTAATCTCTGATTTCATAATTAGTCAAACCTCCAAAAGATGTTATAGAAGAATTATAACATCTTTTATACCTAATTGTCAACCCGCGAACCTATGCCCGCCGATTGTCGTGTTAACAGGGCGCGCGTGCAGGAAGGCATTGCGTGTTTTTGCAGGGTTGTAGAAATAAACCGCGCCGCCTGTCGGGTCCCAGCCCGCGAGCGCGTCGCGCGCCGCCGCGAGAGCAGTTTGCGAAACAGGCTGCTCAAACTGCCCGTTCCAAACCGCCGAAAACTCGCCGCTCTGATAAATCACGCCCGCCAACGTATCGGGAAACGACGGGTGTTGAATCCTGTTCATGATTACCGCGCCGACCGCGACCTGCCCGAGATACGGCTCACCGCGCGCTTCCGCTGAAATAATCCGCGCAAGAAGCTGAATGTTCGCTTCGCTTGCTTCGGGGTTTCCTCTTGCATCAGCGTTAACTCCGAGTAGCCTAAGCGTTTCGCTGTCGGCGATTCCTGTCGCAGGTAGTCCGCGGTTCTGTTGAAAACGGCGGACTGCGGCTTCTGTCTGCGTGCCGTAATAGCCGGTGACCTCGCCGTAAAAAAGCCCGAAGTCACGAAGAGTCCGCTGAATTACCTCGACTTCCCTGCCACGCGAGCCGTAAGCCGAGAAAATCTCGATATGCTCGGCAGGTGCGAATTTGTTATTAACGCCCGCTAAAAACGCGGCGATTATTAGGGAAACAAGCCCTATTTTGAAGAAAGAGTTCATAGAAAAACCTGCTTTGCTACTTTTATAGTAGGGTTTGCAGGTTTTGGGGTTATATGCGTCAGCTCACTTTTATAAATTTTAATTCTTCATCAAGCGCATGGGATTTATAAGTTATTGAAATGAAATAAGTGCAGTCATAGTCGCCTATAAAGTCAAGTGCCAAAGAGTTTCCGACGAATGTATTTTCACCACCTATACGTTGAAAACTTAGTATTGTCTTAGTGTCGGTATATAAAATCATCAATTGAATATTTTCTTCAGTGCTAATAGCGGGTCCCGAAAAAGTATGCTGTGATATTTCCATTGTTCCGTCTGCTCTTATTTCAAAATAAAGCATATTTTCATAATAATCCACGATACTGTCTATGACTTCATATCTGCCTATTAATTTTTCACTTATTTCGTTTGTAACTTGATTCTTTACAGGGTTTTCGACAATGGGGTTTAAGTGATTGGTTATTTCATTATTATTGTTTTTACAGCTTGAAAAAGCAATAATGATAAAAAGCGAAATTAATAGTTTCTTCATAAGTCAATTTTCCTTTACCAGTTAAAATATTCCATTGGATTCATAGCTATGCCATCAACCCATACTTCAAAATGTAAATGCATACCGAACGAATAGCCTGTATTTCCCATAGTTCCAATTTGAGTCCCCGCATTGATTTTATCACCGTTTTCTACATGAATCTCATTTAAATGTAAATATCGTGTATATATTCTACCGTCCAAGGAGGTTATTCGTATTGTATTTCCGGGGTCGCTACTGTCGTGCGGATTATTAACAGCTCCGCTTTTTTCAATAGTAACAATGCCGCTTATAGAAGCATAAATCGGGTCGTTGGAATCCCCTCTGCTCCAATCTCTAAGAAAATCTAATCCATTATGAGTACCCTTGTGATATATACAATTACAATCCATTTCGCATTCACCCAACACCATATTTGATGTAGGTTTAGCTGTTGTAGTTGTTGTCTGCGGTGTTTTCGTAGGACGTTTTCTGTCACGCTTTCCGTCTCGCTTTGCCGGTTTTGCCCTCGGCAAGGATGTTTCATGTTTATAATCCCCCTCCAACACCACAATCTCACACCTACAATTCGGGTGCAACGGCGGCAGATTCTCTCCCGCTTTAGCGTCGGAAATTTTAATCTTCTTGCCATCTAACGCCGAACATCTCGCACAAACATTTGTGCCCTCAGTCAGAAACTGATAATATCCGTGCCCTTCCTTTTCCCCCTTTGATAATAACACATTATTATTAAAAAGTCTACTGCTTGCAAAAAAGAACGGCTTTCGCCGTTCTTAACTGTCCATTGTCAACTGTCAACTGTCAACGACAAAAGCGCCTCCGCCATGCTCCGTCCAATCAGCTGCCCCGTATACTTCGCCTCTTCAAGCGTATTCCCGTGCGTGCCTACTTCAATCAAGAGCGAACCGGGCGTTAAGTGCTGATTATACTGGCTGTATTGAAACAAAACTGCGCGAGTGATTCCCGGATAATCGTATTCCATATACTGTTGAAAAAGCGAGGCAAGCCTAAAATTGTGCAAAAAATACGGCATATCCCAGTTCCCGTCGTCAGCCGCCGAAATAATCATCACCTGCGCCGCATCGCGCCCGTCTACCTGCGTCACAGGCGCAACCCGCGAGCCGTCGCCTGTTTCGATTGCATCTCTATGCACATCTAAGACAATTTTGATTGAGGGATACGCTTCAAGGATTTGCTTCACCGTCTGCTGGCTTCGGGCATATGCGCCGTTGAACACGGGATAATCGTGCAATGTGCCGTCGTGAATTACTGTAATTCCTGCCTCCGCGAAGCTCTTCGCCATTTCCGCGCCGACCGCGACTATATTCTTGTCGGAATCAAGACTGCGCCCGTAATAACTCGAATCGAAAAAATCAAATCCGCACGGCTGAAAAGCCTCAGTAGTGTGAGTGTGCATAATTAGAATTTCAGGCTCACCGTTCAGTTCGAGCCTTATGTCGGGTAGCTTTTGGCTTTCCGCGAAGACATAATCGCGGTCTAAATTCGTTTCGTTGCGCACCTGCCCCGCTAAACCTAAATTAATAAAACCGACGTTAGGCGCGTAATTCAGCTTCACGATTCTGCCGTCAACAACAGTAAAATCAAGCGGCTCTTCCCGTACTTCTGTTATGTTCAGCGACAGCACCTGCGCGGCTTCAGGCTCGCTTGTTATATTTATATGCTTGTCGGGAATTAAAAAATCCATGTCGAAATTAAACGACGGGATTTTCTGCGGAATTATTTCAACGCCGCCCTCTGTCGGCTTGTACAAAAGCAGTACAGAGCTGCTCATTTCAAGTGTAACTATGTTTCCAAGCTCGCGCTCCTCATGCGCCGAAAGCTCTTCCTCCCACAGCGAAGCGATAACTCCGCTGTTATCGCCGACAAAAGCGGCGAGCGGCGGCGAAACAAGCACCGCAGTCAGCCCTGCGGCGATTTTCACCAGCGCGGATTTAAGCGATTTTGTTTTTTTTCTGTCCATGTCTTGTCCTGTCCTTTCGTAATCTTCGTAGATTATATGAGAGGACAGGCGGTTTTATGTTTGTATTCTTTTATGCTTCTTCGGTCTCCCAAACCCATTCATTGTCTATGAGCTCACGACGAGAAACTTCGTTGACCTCAATTGTGCGAACCCATTCACCGTCTGTTTTTTCAAGCGTTACGATTGCGTTCGCCGTATAGGTCGGGGTCATGCCTACACAATCGTCTAAAGGTACATTGAATATAAGCTTTTCGGGTGTTTCGTAAATTAAATATATATTAAAATGACGCCATCCTCCTTCACGGTTTAAAACCTCACCCGATTTTTCATGAAAAAATTCTATGTCCGTGAGCATTTCGGGGTCTATATCATAAGTCCGCGTAATTTCCCACTCTCGGAACCATGTTAAATAACCGTCTTCGGGATAATCGAGCGGCGCGTCTGTTTTTGTAAAATAAGCAGTTTCATAATCCACAGTATTATGAAGCGTGGTCACCCATTTTGTTTGAAAAAACAAAATGTCGGGTTCGTTCATATTAATCCAGTAGTAATAATCCGGTCCCCCGCTATCTAAATGCCAAGAAACAATCACATTATCACCGACTGTATAAAAGCCGTTGGACAAGCGCCAAAAACTTCTACTTTCTTCCATGTCGTCTATAGTTAAAAACCAACCTTTTGAGCTTTCCCATGTTCCTAAGAAAAACTCTCTGATTATCTCAGGCTTGCCAACTCTAATCCAATCCTCTGTATCAATAACCAAGCGGTCATCTTCATCGAAATAATACCCCACAAGCTCTAACGCGGAAAAATCCCACGAAGCTAAAAGGTCTTCGGATTCTGTTTCGTCTTCTTGCGGGACATCGGGTTCGTCCCCTACATCGACTTCGTCAATTTCATCGGGTTCAAGTATTTCGCTGTCCTGCGGGATTTCCTGTGGCTCAATTTCATTGCTGCAAGCCGCAAAAATAAACAGCATAATTAATGTAAGTAACAGTATAAATTTTTTCATCGTTTTTCTCCATAAATATTATTTTCTCAAATTATACCACAATCGCGCCTCAAAGTCAATCTATACTATTACCGCGTTGATTTATTCATTTTGCTTCTTTTTCTGTCCATGTCTTGTCCTGTCCTTTCATAATCTTCGTAGATTGCGAAAGGACAGTCGGGGTTATGTTTATAATGTTCGATATTTATTTATCGTTTCATCGCTCCATATTTGTGCTTCAATATAGCTCGGCTCTAACCATGACATATTTTCATTGCGTACAGGCGGCATACCTCGCTCTTTTATAATATCAAAAATCTCATCATACAGATATAAATTGTATTCAGGTTCTTCTTCGAAAATCGGTTTGAAAGTGGGGTATGAATCGCCGTATGTAAAAGAAATCGTACTTTTGTCAAACTCGTCAAGCGGAATTTTCACCACACCATAATCAAGAAACCACGCCTTTAACTCGTCTAATTCATTTTCTGCCATTACAGAATAGTGTGGTGCTTTCCGCAGAGGTTTGCCACCCTTTCTGACAAACATAGAATATGCGCGTTTTTCAACTATACGGCGTTGGAGCATATACTGTCCATTGGCATCACGTTTTGCAAAATTATTATTTTCTGTTGTCAATTTAGTATGAAGTTGGATTGCCTCGTCATCGGTTAAATCGGACAGGTTCAAAAAAGGTGTTCTTCCTTTTTCATAATAATGATATAGATACATTTTTACCCTCCCATTATATAAATTCCCCCAATTATACCACAACCCCGCCTCAAAGTCAACCGCTATACTATTACCGCCGCGTTCCGAATACAATATTAAAAACGGACAAGGTGTGATATTATTAACTTTATAAATTTTCTGAACGAGAAATTAATCTGGGGCGTTCCTGCGTTGATTTTGTTCATGGGAACAGGGATTTATCTGAGCGCAAGGCTCGGCTTTTTTCAGTTAAATCTGCCGAAAATAATAAAAAACACGCTTCTCGGCGGCAGTAAATCCGCTGACGGCAAGACGCTTTCGCCGCTTCAAACGCTGACGTCGACCCTTGCCGTAACGCTCGGTACAGGTAACATCGTCGCGCTCGGCACGGCAATCGCTTTCGGCGGGGCGGGTGCGGTGTTTTGGATGGTAGTTTCGGCTTTTTTCGGCATGGCGACTGCGTATGCAGAAACGTACACAGGCATGAAGCTCCGCCGAACAAAGCCCGATGGCAGTAAATTCGGCGGCGCGTTTTTTTATATAGATAAGGCTCTCGGCGGCGGCTGGGCGAAGTTTTTTGCGCTTTGCTGCATACTTGCAAGCCTCGGCATGGGCAACATGACCCAGATGAATGCGCTTGCTGTCTCGCTTGAACGAGGCTTCGGCGTTCCGCTTTGGACTTCAGGATTAATGGGAATGACGCTCGTGGGGTTGCTCGTTTTTGGCGGCGCAGTGATGTTCGGGCAGGTCACAGAAAAGGTAATTCCTGCGCTTTCGGTGGTTTATATAATCGGCTGTCTTGCCGTGATTCTCGTGAATATTTCCGAGGTGCCGGGTGTGTTTCTGCGGATTATACAGGAAGCTTTCAGCGTGAAGGCAGTCGGCGGCGGATTTTTAGGGACGTTGCTCATAAGAGGCATGAGCTGGGGGTTTCGGCGCGGGATTTTTTCTAACGAAGCCGGACTCGGCACAGCCGTCATCATCAACTGTATGTCCTCGGAGGAATCCGCGTCAAAGCAAGGTATGTGGGCTTCCTTGGCAGTTTTCATCGACACTGTTATAATTTGCGTTTTGACCGCTATGGCTATACTTGTTACAGGCGCGGATAAGCTCGGCGGCGACGGCGCGACTTTTGCTTCAGCGGCGTTTGGGAGCGCATTCGGCGCATACGCAGATATGTTTTTGTCGGCGTGCATTGCACTCTTCGCAATCGCGACAGCGTCAGGCTGGTCGCTTTTCGGCTCGGTCTGCGTTGAATACCTGTTCGGGAAGCGGTTTTTGAAGCCGTTCATGATTCTTTTCACCCTCTGCTGTTTCATCGGCGCGACAGCACGGCTTGAAATAATTTGGGGCTTGGCGGATATTTTCAACGGGCTCATGGCGGCTCCGAACCTGATTGCACTGCTGATTTTCGGTCTTAAATACAACAGCATAAAAATGCGGGATTAAAAAATTTTCAAAAAGTACTTGACATGACGTAGTAATTGTGATATTATGGAATCACGATTACTACGTCACACGTATATCATAAGGAGAGCAAAATGGAAAACATCATTTCTGTATCGAATTTGAAGAAGTCTTTCAAAAACTTAGAAGTCCTGAAAGGCGTCAGCTTCGACATAAAAAAAGGCAGTATTTTTGCACTGCTCGGCAGTAACGGAGCAGGAAAAACCACAGCCGTGCGAATCCTTGCAACGCTGTCCAAGCCGAACAGCGGAAGCGCAGCAATTTGCGGCTATGATGTTGTGAAGCAAGCTGATGAAGTTCGCGGATGTATAAGCCTGACAGGGCAGTTTGCAGCGGTGGACGAATCATTAACAGGAAGAGAAAACCTGCAGCTAATCGGGAAGCTTCGCCGCTTGCCAAATACGAACCAAAGAGCCGACGAGCTACTCGCGGCGTTTGATTTGGAAGACAGTGCAAAGCGTCTTGCGAAGACTTATTCGGGCGGTATGCGGCGACGGCTTGACATTGCAATGAGCCTGATGGGGAGCGAAAAAGAACGTCAGGTTATTTTCCTTGACGAGCCGACGACAGGGCTTGACCCGCAGAACAGAATCGCCATGTGGGAGATGGTGAAAAACCTTGCAACCGATGGCGCGACGGTGTTTTTAACCACGCAGTACTTAGAGGAAGCCGAGTATTTAGCTGATAAAATTGCGATTCTTCACGAGGGTAAAATTATCGCGGAGGGAACGCTCGATGAACTGCGCAAAATATACCCGCCCGCTAAAAAAGAATACGTCGAAATTCAACCGACGCTTGAAGAAATTTTCCTGAAAATCGTAGGGTGCGACGTCCCCGGCGCACCGCAAAGCGCAAAGGAGAGTGAATAATAATGCAAGTAATATCTAACTCATACACGATGTTCAAACGCTGTCTGACAACGTCTTTGCGCAACCCCGAAACTATCGGCACGGCGATTTTTATCCCCGCAATTGTCATGTGGTTGTTCGGGATTTTATTCGGCAATGTCATGGATGTGGGCGATTATAATTACATAGATTTTATTGTGCCGGGAATCATTCTGCAGACAGTAGCGCAGGCCGTAACTGCCGCCGCAATCGGCGTTAATAACGATATGCAAAAAGGTATCATCGACCGCTTCCGTTCGATGGACATTTCAAAATCCTCCGTGCTGACGGGTCATGTTTTATCTGCAATTGTACGCAATATGATTGCAACAATTGTAGTAATCGGTGTTGCGTTCGCTATCGGCTTCCGTCCGCAGGCAGGCTTTCTTGACTGGCTTATAATCGCAGGTGTTCTGATTCTTTACATGCTTGCAATAACGTGGATTGCAGTCATTTGCGGGTTAATCGCAAAAACCCCCGAAAGCGCAGGCACAATGCCGTTTCTGCTGTTTGTGTTGCCGTATATCAGTTCGGGGTTCGTGCCGGTTGAAACAATGCCGAAAGCCTTGAAATGGTTCGCGGAGAATCAGCCCATGACGCCGATTATAGACACTCTACGTGCGCTTATGCTGAATCAGCCACTCGGAAATAATCTGCTGTTATCGCTTGTTTGGAGCGCAGGGATTATCGCAGTTGCGTTTACAATTGCAGTACAAATTTATAAAAATAAAACATCGTAAAAAGGAGAAAATTATGAAAAAAATAGCGGCATTAACCTTCGACGACGGTCCGAGCGAGCATACTCTGCGGATTCTCGACGCACTCGAAAAGCACTGCGCCCGCGCGACTTTCTTTGTGATGGGAAATAAAATCGAAGCAGAAAAGCGCACGATTCAGCGCGCGTTTAATATGGGGAACGAGATAATCACGCACGCATGGAATCACCGCAACTTAACCACGCTGACCGCCGACGAAATCAAGGCAGAGCTGAACGAAACAAGCGCACTAATTGAATCGGTGACGGGCGTTTATCCGACGTTTTACCGTCCGCCTTACGGCGCAGTGAACGATACGGTGAAAAAAGTTTCCGCCGAGCAGGGCTACGCGATTATTAACTGGTCGGTTGACCCGCTTGACTGGGAGTGCAAAAACGCCGAGCTCGTCTACGAAAGAATCATGGCAAATATGCATGACCGCGCAATTATTCTCAGCCACGACGTTTATGACTCGACAGCGGAGGCGATGGAACGGGTGATTCCCGAGCTGATTTGCCGCGGATATGAAATCGTCACGGTTTCGGAGCTGATGTGCCGCTCAGGCATTACGCTCGAAGCAGGCGCGGTTTATGACAACGGATAAAATTCTGTACTTACTTCACATAAAAAAAGCCGCACAAACGCAATGTTTGTGCGGCTTTTCGCATACGGGGAAGAAGGGAATTGAACCCTTGCGCCGTTTTACCGACCTACCCCCTTAGCAGGGGGGCCCCTTCACCGCTTGGGTACTTCCCCGCGAAATTATCGGCGCAGAATATATTTTACCACAAAAAAAAGCTCTTGTCAAGCACTAAGTTATCACTTTTATCTAAAAATTTTACGGAAAATGCCAAAAACACTTGACAATAGGTGAAATATACTTTAAAATAAAATTGATATGCTTGTATAAGCTGCATGATTTTGCCGCTTTTTTATATAAAGCAAATCAATCTTTTTTATCCTGCGCCTGTTTGACAGCGCGGGTTAATATAGTAAGGAGGACACTGCCAATGGAGTTATGGCAGGTAATTGTGCTGTGTTTGCTCAGTTTTGGTGTCGGAGCCGCAGGCTTCGGGTTCATCATGTTCAGACTGGGCGGAAAGCATCGCATGAAGTTTGCGGAGGCGCACATAGAATCCGCAGAAAAAGAAGCGCTGAGAGTCATCAACGAGGCTAACGAAAAAGCCCAGGCAAAGAAGAAAACCGCCTTAATAGAGGCAAAAGACGAAATCTACAAGTTCAAGGCTGAGGCGGAAAAAGACATAAACCGCCAAAAACAAGAGTCCGAGCGGGACATAAAGGAACGCAGGAACGAGCTCAACCGCAACGAAAAAAGATTACAGCAGAAAGAGGAAAACCTCGAAAAGAAAAGCGATAAAATCGAGAAGTTAGAAGAATCGCTCGTCCATAAGAATAAGCTTTTGGACGAAAAGGTCGAAGCCGCAGAACGCGAAAAGCAGCTTCAGCACGACAAATTAGTGCAATTATCCGGGCTTTCGATGGAGCAGGCAAAGGCAGAGCTGCTATCCCTGCTTGACGGCGAGCTCGACCACGAAAAAGCAGTCAGAATCATTGCTCACGAACAGCGCGTTAAGGACGAGTGCGACAACAAAGCCCGCGCGTACATTTCTCTCGCTATTTCAAGGCTTGCGTCGGAAACCGTGTCGGAAATTGCAGTTTCCGTGGTTCCCCTGCCGAGCGACGAAATGAAAGGCAGAATCATCGGGCGCGAAGGGCGCAATATCCGCACCTTAGAGCAGTTGACAGGCGTTGACCTCATCATCGACGACACGCCCGAAGCGATTACTCTTTCGAGCCATGACCGCGTAAGGCGCGAAATCGCGCGTATTTCGCTCGAACGGCTGATTCAAGACGGCAGAATACATCCGACACGCATAGAAGAAATGGTCGAAAAAGCTAAGCACGACGTTGAAGTGAAAATCAAGCAGGAGGGCGAACGCGCCGTGTTAGACACTAACGTCAACGGCTTGAACCACGAAATCGTGAAGCTTCTCGGACGGCTCTATTACCGTACTTCCTACAGCCAGAACGTGCTCGCACATTCTATTGAAGTCGCGCACCTTTCGGGAATTTTGGCTTCTGAGCTCGGCGTAGACGCAACTTTGGCGCGCAGAGCGGGTTTACTGCATGACATCGGAAAGGCGTTAACGCAGGAAATCGACGGCTCGCACGTTCATATCGGAATCGAGGTCTGCAAAAAATACAAAGAGAACCCCGAGGTTCTGCACGCGATTGAAGCGCACCACGGCGACGTTGAAGCGAAAACCGTTATCGCCGCAATCGTACAAGCCGCAGACGCAATCAGCGCGGCACGCCCCGGCGCAAGAAGCGAGAACTACGAGAATTACATCAAACGCCTGCAAAAGCTCGAAGAAATCTGCACAGCCTACAACGGCGTTGAAAAATCCTTCGCTATTCAAGCAGGACGCGAGGTGCGGATTATGGTTAAGCCCGACAGCATGAACGACGACGGAATGGTGATTTTAGCGCGTGATATTGCAAAGAAAATCGAAGACGACATGGAATATCCGGGACAAATCAAGGTTCATCTCATCAGAGAAAGCCGCGTTATAGACTTTGCGAAGTAGATAAATAAATACGGGCTGTACTTTAAAGTACAGCCCTTTTTCCAAAAAGCTTAGCTTTGGTTCAAAATTGGCACACTTTTGCATATTTTCTTGTTGAATAACGTCGAACTTTGTTCTATAATTAGAATCACAACAAAGAAAGAAGGATTTTAATTATGACACTCAAGGAATATCTCTCTCAAGCCACAAAGCTTGACCGAGTTATCGACAGCGCGATTTTACAGCTTGACGAATGGAAACGCTTCAGCCTAAAATCAAAGAGCTACCTCAGCACAAGCGGCAGCGCAAGCCACGGCGAGCCGAGCAGCGTTGAACGCACGGTAATGAAAATCACCCGCGCCGAGGAACGCCTCAACAAAGACATCGACAGATATGTTGACCTGCAGGAAGAAATTCAAAATTTAATTCTAACGCTCGAAAACCATGAGGAGCGCGCGCTTTTAGAACGGCATTATCTCTTAGGGCAAACGTGGGACAAGGTCGCCGAGGAATGCTTCATAAGCCTGCGAACCGTGCATTATATCCACAACAAAGCCCTCAAAAGGCTTGAGCCGTACTATCATAAAATTAAGGAACGCATAATATGCTAAAACTTGTTATTTCGCCGCCCGGCACAGGAAAAACCGCATACATAACCGAGCAAATCAGAACGGACACCGCGCACTCCGTTCCGATTTTAATTGTGCCTGAGCAAAGCCATTTTGAAACTGAACGAGCTATTTACAAAAAGCTCGGCGCAAGAGCCTTTGCAAGCACCGAAATCCTCTCGTTCACCAAGCTTGCGGCGAATATAACAGCAAAGTACGAAGCGGACGCGATTCTCTACGCAGAAGACACAATGCGGGAAATCACCATGTTTAAAGCCGTCCGCGAGCTTTTAGAAACGCTCGTATTTTACAGCAACAGCGCGCAAAAACCCGACTTCGCTGCGCAAATGCTTAAAACCATCGGCTTGTTTCAGCGGGAAGCTGTTTCGCCGCAGGAGCTTTCCGAGTCTGCCGCCGAAATCAAAAGCGCCCGCTTAAAAGCGAAAACTACTGACCTTGCGCGGATTTACGAGAGGTACAGCGAGCTGCTTTCGGCGCAGAGCTTCTCGGACAAGCAGGACGAAACCCGCGTCGCAGTTAAGCTTGCCCGTGAAAATAATTACTTCGCAGGCAAAAGTATTTTTATTGACAGCTTCGACGGGTTCACAGGCGGGCAGTTCAAGCTGCTCGAAATTGCACTCGAACAGGCGGCAAGCCTCACAATTACGCTCACTGCCGACAAAATTGATTCAGTCGTTCCGAAGTACATAACGTCTGCGAAATTAGCGCAGAAGCTCAAAGAAGCCGCCGAAAAAAGAAGGATTAAGGTTGATATTTTAACCCCGAAAAATTATCTTCCCGAACGGGATTGCGGCAACCAAACCGAGATTTATTTTCTTCCTGACATTTACGCGGAAAGTAATTTCGTCGCGGCGAAAATCCGCGAGCTTATTACCACAGAAAACTACTCCCAGCGCGACATTGCGGTGCTCAATCCGCCGTCGCCGCAGACGCTTGCGGGGGCTTTTTCAGCCTACGGAATCACGGGCTTTTCGGACATTCCCGAATCGGTAATTGAAAAGCCGGTTGTAAAATTTATTATCACAGTTTTGGAAGCCTCCGCAGGTAAAGCGGGAGCCTTCTCCGACCTGATTCAGAGCGGATTTATGCGGGTTTCCGGCGATGTGGCTTCGCGTAAAATTAAAGTTTCAAGTCAGATAATTCAGCGCAAAATCGACGGCAAAAGAACTGCGGATTACGTTCCGCGCGGCAAAACCTGCCGCCTCAGCCGCAGGCAGATTCAGCTTCTCATGCGAATTATTAATGACGACAGCAAGCAGAATTCTTCTGCGAGCCTTGAAAATACTGAGCTTTTACTCACAGAAATAACCGCTAAGCTTGCGGGTTTTCACGATAAAATTAAAAGTGCAACAGGCGACAAAATCACTGAAGCCTTGGCGGATTTTCTGCTTATTGATTTGGAGCTCGGGCGGACTGTCGCGGACATTGTTTACATGGGGAAAAAAATCGACAGCACGCTTAACGACGAGTATCGCGAGCTTTGGGAAAAGATTATTTCTATTTTTGAAGCAATGCACAGCGCACTTAAAGATGAGGAAATTTCGCTCGCCGATTACACTGCTTTTTTAAGCTCAATCTTCGCGAAAACCATGATTGCGAAGCCTCCGCAGGTGTTAGACAGCGTGACAATCGGCGACCTGCGCCGAACCCGCACGGGCGAGGTCAAGGTCGTGTTTCTCATGGGCGCAAGCCAGGGAGAATTCCCGAAAAGCTCCGCTGTGAGCGGCATGGAATTCACCGACAGCGAAACTGAGCAGCTCTGCTCAGCAGGCATTTTCATTGACGAAAACCGTGCTGAACGCTATCACCGCGAGCGATTTTTAATCGGCAGAGCAATGTCCCTGCCGACTGAAAAATTATTCATAACTGCACCGCTTAAAGACGCGGCGCGCAAAGAAAAAAAGCCGTCTCGGCTGATTTTAGAAGAGCAGGAAAAAATAAAAAATGCCGCAGATTTACCGCTGTCTTTTTGGGCGGGACATGAAGCCGCGCTTAAATTTCAATCGGCTGAAAAGCCGCATGAGCACTCGTTAAAACGTGCGCTTGGAAAAATAAATCCGCAGGAATTCGCGCGTATTTTTTTAGAAAATAATTGCACTCATCTGCACAAAATAAACTGTGAAACAGCGCAATTATTAATGAAACGCGAAAGCATTTCTCCGAGCAGAATCGAAATGCTTAACACTTGTTTATTTAAATATTTCTGCGCGAACGGCTTGCGAATCAGCGCAGAGCGCGCAAAAAACGAAACCGAGCCCGACGCGTTAACGCGCGGAAACTTAACGCATTTCGTACTTGAAAAGGTCTTGAAAAATCACGAGGAATTCATGAGCATGAACCCCGAAGGCTTTGAAAAAATCGTTAAAAAATATATAACAGAATTCGAGATAAACACCTTTGCCTTTGCCGACAGCCCGCGCAATGCGCCGCGAAGCGCACGAAAAAAAGAAATTCTTTTAGCTCACGCGGCGGGAATAGCCGAGGTTTTAAAGCAGATTCATGAGGATTTTTCACTTTCGGATTTCCGCCCGCTTGAGTTTGAAAAGGAGTTCAGATTTTTGCTCGGCGAGGTTATAATTAAAGGCAAAATCGACAGAATAGATACTGCGGAAAACGCAGTCAGAGTCGTCGATTACAAGACCGGCTCAAAGGATTTCAACTTCCCCGAAGTTGAATACGGTTTGAATTTACAAGCGTTGATTTATCTCTTCGCCGCCGCCGAAATGAACGGAAGCTTCAAGCCGTCGGGCGCGTTTTACCGCCTTGTCAACGGCGGTAAATTCACCGAAAAATATAAGCCCTACGGCGCGAAAAATACCGCTGACGACCTTTATAAAAACCGCTTAGAAACGCAGAAAACAACAGGTTTGCAATTCGGTGAAATTGCTGCCGATGTTGAAAAAATCAACAGCAAAATGAAGCTAAATTCATCAACGCGCAGAGACTTCATCAAGCTTGAAACGCTTGATGAAAAGCAGTTCGCCCTACTTTACGAAAAAGCTGCAAATCAGCTCACAGAGCGGCTCAGCGCGCTCTACAGCGGCGATGTCAAAGCAGTACCTGTTTACTCAAAAACTTCGCCCTGCTCTTACTGCGATTACAAAAATATTTGCAACAACGCAGGAAAAAAAGAGGAGGTGCAAATATGAAAAGCATGATAAAATGGAGCGTTGAGCAGGAAAAAGCCATTGAATTTTCTACTGCCGAAAGCGGCTCTGCAATCGTCTCAGCGGCGGCGGGAAGCGGAAAAACCGCGATGTTAGTTGAGCGGATTACTCGCTTAATCACAAGCGAAAACCCGCGAATTCCCGCGGACAAAATCGTCGCAGTGACCTTCACAAACGACGCGGCGGGAGAGCTGAAAACGCGCCTTGAAAAGGCTGTTTCCAACCTGCCGCAAACCGACTGGTTACACGAGCAATTAATAAATTTGGAAAGCGCGCAAATCTGCACTATCAGCTCGTTTTGCCTTAATCTCGTGCGCGAGCACGCGCAGGAGCTCGCGCTTCGTCCAAGCTTCAGAATCTGCGAAGGGAAGGAAGCTGAAAAGTTTTCGTTAGATGCTCTCAACTTCGCATTAGAAACGATTTACAATGGCATAAATTTCACGCCCGAAGAAAAAAATATTCTGCGCGGAGTTACAGGCGAGGCGGGCGATTCCAAGCTTGGACAAGCGGTTTTAGACCTGTACACCGAGTACGTAAAACAGCCGTTCCCCGAGCAGTGGCTCGAAGAAAAAACCGCGCTCTACAGCGAGCCCGGCGGCTTCGCGGAGTTAATCGAAAACGAAGCAAAGCAAGTCAGAAAAAGCGCGCAGTCTTTCCTTGAAATTGTCGAAGAGTGCTTGCAATTATCCTACAGCGATTCAATGACAGCACGGTTAAATCAGGATAAGGCTTTCGCGGAAAGCTGGGCGAATTATAGCTACGGCGATACTGGCTCACTCGAATTCGGCAATTCAAATTACGGCAGAGTTTCCGAAGAAAATAAAGCCGCAAAGGACTCCATAAAAGAGCTCCGCGACAGCTATTTGCCAATTTTCAAGGAGATAATTATCAGTGCGGGACTGCTTGCTGATTTCGAGTTTGTTGTTCAAAAGCAAGCCCCGCAGGTGCAGTTATTATCGCGACTTTTCAAGATTTATCGCGATAAATTCACGGAGCTTAAAACCGCGGCAGACTGCGTAGACTTCGCGGACGCAGAGCATTTTGCTCTGCGGTTACTGCAAAACGACGCAGCTTCCGAGCAAATCAGTGCTGATTTTTATGAGATTATTGTTGACGAATTTCAGGACAGCAATGCGGTGCAATACGAGATTTTCAAGCGGCTGAGTAACGGAAGAAATTTATTTTTCGTGGGCGATGTGAAGCAGTCGATTTACCGCTTCAGAAACGCTGACCAGCGGGTTTTCACCCGCGTTACGGAAGACGAAAGCTACACGACGCTGACGCTCAACAAAAATTACCGCTCGTCGCAGGAGGTAATCGGCGCAGTTAACGAGGTTTTCGCAAAAAACATGACGCGCGAGGTCGGCGGCGTTGAATATGACGACAGTGCAAAATTAATCTTCGGCTTGCAATCAGAAGCACGCGAAGAAAACGAAGCCGAGCTCGTAATTATCGAAAACGCGGAGGACACAAAAAAATCCGAAGCCGATTACATCGCGGACAGAATCGCCGAGCTAATCGCAGACGGCTTTGAAATTGAGGATAAAAACAGCGGCAGACGCGCTTGCACTTACGGCGATTTCGCGGTTTTGGTCAGCGGACTTTCAACAGTGGAAGAGGAATTCGGCGCGGCGTTTGAAGCGCGCGGAATCCCGTTTGATAAGCAGAAAAGCGGCGATTACGCCGAGGTTCCCGAAATCAAAACCGTGCTCGCCCTGCTGACCGTAATTGATAAGCCTTTTGACGATATGGCGCTATTGACCGTGCTGATGTCGCCGCTTTATAATTTCACTGCCGACGACATTGCAAAAATGCGCATAAAAGGCGTGAACAAGCCGCTTTTCGATAATTTAAGTAGTTCGCAGGACTGCACTTTCTTAGAGGACTGGCGGCGTTTTTCGGCGTATTCCAAGAACCACGGCGCGAGCAAATTAATTCGGCTGATTTACAACGAGGGCGGCTTCAATCCGCTCGTCGCCCGAAGCGCGAACCCTGCAAAAACCATGACAAACATTAGGCTTCTTCTGCATTATTCCGAAACTTTAGCGGGCTTAACTCGCGATTCGCTCTGGGGTTTAACCGAGCTTCTCGGCGGCAAAAGCGGCGCAGTGCTTGAGGAAGCGCGCTTTTCCGCAGAAGACGAGGCAGGAACAGGGCGCGTGAAGCTCATGACGATTCACGCTTCAAAAGGGCTTGAATTCCCGATTTGCTTTGTCGCGAGGACGAACTCTCGCTTCAATCTGCGCGAGAATTATTCCGATATAATTTTCAGCGACGAAATCGGCTTCGCAATGCGCTTTATAATCCCCGAAACGCGGACAAGATGTGACACACTTTTGCACAAAAAAGCGCGCGAGATTAACCAAGCCGCCGCAATAAGCGAGGAAATGCGCAAGCTTTACGTCGCGTGCACGAGAGCGCGCGACAAGCTGATTCTTACCGCGGCGTTGAAAAATGTAGGGGCGGACGACTCTGTCCGCCCGCAACCTGCAAAAAACTCATACTTAAATTGGCTCACACAAACCAATCTAAAACAAATAACCGTAGGGGACGACGACTCTGTCGTCCCGTTAAATGAAAACGGTCGGACAGGGTCGTCCGACCCTACAAGCGACGAATCCGCCGAAATAATCGCCGCCATTCAAAGAACCTACCACCGCGAGCCGCTGACGAAAATCCCGCGCCGCGTCACAGCGACGCAGGTCGGCGTGCAGGGCGCAGAGGCTTCAAAAACCGAAGAAACGCCCGACGAACCTACCGTCTTCCCGCGCGGCGCGTCGTTCATGAAAAACAAGAAACTTACAGGGAAAAAGCGCGGCGACGCTTATCATAAAATGATGGAACTGCTTGACTTTAAAGATGAAAATATCGAACAACAGATAGAACGGCACAAAATCCGCTTCACAGCGGAGGAATTCGCCGCAATTGAGCCGAAGAAAATCAAAGCGTTCTTCGACAGCGCGCTTGGCAAGCGCGCCTGCGCAAGCGCGAAAATTCAAAAAGAATTCAAGCTTTGCACGGAAATCAACCTTTCCGAGCTCGGCTGTCCCGAGGAATACGACGCGCTGTTTGAAGACGAAAAGCCCTTTGTTCAAGGGATTGCGGATATGTTTTTCTATGAAAACGACAGCATAATTTTAATAGATTATAAAACCAACAGAAACACAACCGCCGCCGCTTTAATTCAAATGTATCAAAAACAGCTCGAAATTTATTCGCGCGCAATTGAAGAAATGACAGGTGCAAGGGTTTCCGAGCGGTGGATTTATTCTTTTGAGCTCGGCGCGCTTGAATGTTAAGCTGTTTAAACGGTAAAATTTTTCAAGATTAATTAATTATCTTCGGGGAATTGCTAAATAAGACATAGATTTAATACAAAAACAACAAATATTTCAAGTAATATTACACCTTTCTTGTAGTGTTTGGAAAAAACAGGAAATTTTTTCCTGACAAGTCTTGACAAACAGCCAAACAGGTGCTATAATATGTTTAACTATAGGGTGGCAGACTCTGCCATACCGATTTTTGAAGGAGTAGTTTATATCATGAAGAAATTTGCAGTAACCATTTTAGCAGTTTTAATGCTCGCAGCATTAGCAATTCCCGCATCTGCTGTTAACCTCGGCTCTTTTAACGAAGGCGGCGGTGCAGGCGACTGGGCTAACCTTTGGCACACAACAGGCGCGGACAACGGCGCGCGCGGCGGCACTCTGTTAATCGAAGATTTACAGAAAGCAACAGCTATCGTAGTTGAATTCTCTGCAGAACCTGAAAACAACGTACAGTTCATTTACTTCGGCGACGGCAACGGCTGGAGCTGGAAAGACCCCGTAGTTTTTGGTCCTGAACAAGGCACAAAAATGACAATCGACCTCACATCTCTCGCAGGCTGGGCTGAAGCAGTAGCAGGCGGCGGCGAAGACAACGCAGCGAAAATCGGCTTCGGTTCTGAAGGAATCGGCCCGATAATCACAAGCGCAACTCTCGTAATCCCCGGCAACGCAGCAGCAGCTCCCACAGCTCGCGCTGACGGCGGCGACGTTAAAACAGGCGTTGCTGACGTAGCAGTAGCTTCCGCTATCGCTCTCGCAGCTGCAGGTGCAGTAGTTCTCAGCCGCAAAAAGAAGTAATTCTTACATCAAAGTAAAAACGTAAAGAAACGAGGAACAATTTAATTTGTTCCTCGTTTTTGTATAGGAGGAATCATGGACTACAACAAAATACCGGCGTTAACGCCGCCTATGGGCTGGAACTCGTTTAATTCATTCGATTGCAGTCCGTCGGAAGAATTAATAAAAGAAACCGCAGACGCCTTTATTTCAAACGGACTCAAGGACGCGGGCTACGAATACATAAATATCGACGACGGCTGGATGCTCGCCGAGCGCGACAAGGACGGGAACTTAGTTATTAATTCAGATATGTTCCCGAACGGCTTCAAGCCGCTGACGGACTACGTTCACAGCCTCGGACTTAAAATCGGGATTTACTTAGGCTGTGCAATCCGCACTTATAACGACAAGGCGGGAAGCTTAGGCTATGAATTTAAGGACGCACAAGCAATTGCGGACTGGGGCTTCGATTACCTCAAATACGACAACCGCGAGCTTGAGGGCGAAGACCCGCCCCGCTGTTGCAAATCAGAATACTTGAAAATGGCACTTGCGCTAAAAAAGACAGGGCGCGACATTCTTTTTTCAATGTGCGAGCATGGTAAAACCGAGCCGTGGCTCTGGGCTTACGGCGTGGGGCAGATGTGGCGCACGACGCCCGACATCAAGAACCTTTGGGACGGACAGCTTGACACCTGGGCGCTGAGCTTCAATACTATTGTTGACAGAACCGCAGTAAGTACGCAACCGTATGCAGGAACCTGCCGCTGGAACGACCCCGATATGCTGATAACGGGAATGTACAAGTGGAACGACTGGACGGGCCCCGGCTGTACCGACGCCGAGTACCGCGCGCATTTTTCGCTGTGGTGCTTGATGGCTTCGCCGTTGATTATCGGCTGTGACGTGCGGAAGCTGAACGACGTCACAAAAGCAACATTAACCAACAAAAACCTCATCGCGGTCAATCAGGATATCCTCGGCATACAAGCCGCGCGAATCCGCTCAGTTGAGGGCATCGACGTGTGGGTGAAGCCGCTGTCGGGCGTTTCGTGGGCAGTAGGGCTTTACAACCGTACTTGTGTCCCCGCGAATATCGCCGTGAACTGGGAAGAGCTGAACCTCCCTGCCGAGCTTTCCTGCGCAGTCAAGGACTTATGGGCTGACAGTGACCTCGGTGTGTTTAAGAGCCGCTTCGAGTTCAAGGTAGACAGCCACGCTATGGAAGTGTTTAAAATTACGCCTGACTTTTCTGAATAAAGGGTGATTAAAATGAAGAAATTATTTAATGACAACTGGGAATTCGCGAAGAGCGGGGCGTCGGAGACGCCGCCCCCTACATCGTGGAAGCCTGTTGAAATTCCGCACGACTGGCTAATTTGGGACGTGAATAATCTGTACGAGACTTCTTACGGCTGGTACAGAAAGCGTTTCACGCTCGATTACAGCAAAAACAAAAGCTACCGCCTTAACTTCGACGGCGTTTATATGGACTGCACGGTTTATGTTAATGGCGACTTCGTCATGGACTGGAAGTACGGCTACACCGCTTTTGAAGCGGATTTGAGCGGTTTTGTGCAGGACGGTGAAAACGAGATAATCGTCCTCGTTCGGCACATATCGCCGAACTCCCGCTGGTACTCGGGCGCAGGCATTTACCGCAATACTTGGTTTTTTGAAACCGAGAAGACTTATTTAAAAACCGACGGCTTGTATTTTTCCGCGAAAAAAGCGGGAAGCGCATGGGACTGCACAGTCAGCGCGGAGGTCGCAGGAAATCACTACGACAAGATTCTGTTCAGCGTCGCAGGCAAAACAACCGAAGAAAATAATTTCAAAATTAAGATTCCGCGTGAGCAAATTTGGTCGCTTGAAAATCCGTTCTTGTTTGATTTGCGCGCGGATTTAATCCGCGCAAATGATGTCATAGACAGCGTTTCCTGCAAGGTCGGCTTCCGCGAAGCGCGCTTCGACCCCGACAAAGGCTTCTTCCTTAACGGCAAGCACATCAAGCTCAACGGCGTCTGCCTGCACCACGATTTAGGCAGTCTCGGCGCGGCTTTTAACAAGGAAGCCTGTCGGCGGCAGCTGCTGACCATGAAGGAAATGGGCGCGAACTCCGTTCGCACCGCGCACAACCCGCCCGCAAAGGAATTCATGGAGCTTTGCGACGAGCTCGGAATCCTTGTAAACAGCGAGTTTACCGACATTTGGGAAATGCCGATGACCGAGTTTGACTACTCGCGGTTTTTCGCCGAGTGGTACGAAAAAGACGCCGCAAGCTGGATTCGGCGCGACCGCAACCACGCGAGTCTGATTATGTGGAGCATCGGAAACGAGATTATCGACACTCACGCGTCCGCGCGCGGACTCGAAATCACAAAGCTTTTGCAAGCCGCTGTTCGCAAGCACGACCCGCTTTGCAACGCGCCAACCACAATCGGCTCGAACTACATGGAGTGGGAACCCGCGCAAAAGTGCGCAATGGAGGTTGACCTCACAGGGTATAATTACGGCGAGCATTTGTACGAAAATCATCATAAAAAGCACCCGAATTGGATAATTTACGGCAGTGAAACCACCTCGGGCTTGAAGAGCAGAGGGACGTATCATTTCCCGCTCGCGAGCAAGTTTTTGACCCACGAGAACTTGCAATGCTCAAGCCTCGGCAATTGCAAATCGGGCTTTCAGAAATTCGGCGCGGAGGAGGTAATTCTCGCCAACCGCGACACGGATTTCTGCGCGGGAATGTTCATTTGGACGGGCTCGGACTACTTAGGCGAGTCAACGCCTTACGAAACCAAGAACGCCTATTTCGGCGCGATTGACACCGCGGGAATCAAGAAAGACATCTTCTGGCTTTACAAAGCCGCCTGGACGAGCGAACCCGTGCTTCATATTATGCCCTACTGGGACTTCAACGCGGGGCAGGAAATCGACATAGTTGTTTACACTAATTTGCGCGAAGTCGAGCTATTCTTAAACAACCGCTCGCTCGGTAAGAAAACTGCAGAGAATTACACTCTAACTTGGAAAACGCAGTACGAAGCTGGCGAAATCATTGCTGTTTCAGGTAATCACCGCGCAGTCCGCCGAAGCTTCGGCGACAGCGACAGAATAATTTTGAAACCCGATAAAACTGCCGTTCAGGCAGACGGCAAGGACTTGCTGACTGTTGAAATTTCAACGGTTGATATTCACAATAATCCTGTCGAAAATGCCCGCGACAGAATAAATTTAAAGGTTAAAGGCGGGAAGCTAATCGGTTTCGACAACGGCGACAGCTCCGATTATGACCAGTACAAAAGCAGCTCGCGCAAACTTTTTGCGGGTAAGGCTGTGGCTTATATTGCCGCACCGCCGAAAGCGGGCGATATTAAAATCACCGCGACGATTGACAAAAACGATGTTCCCGTGCGGAAAATTGAGCTTGTCAAAGACTCTGCTTCAAGCCGCATTACCCCTAAAACGGGCGAAATTAAAATCAGTGCGCGGATTCTTCCGGAAAATGCAACGTATTGCAATTCAAACTTAAACTGGAGCGTAGTCACGAACAGCGGGATTAAAACTAACTGCGCAATTATCGAAGCAAGCGGCAATTCCGCAGTGCTGAAAGCTATCGGCGACGGCGAATTCCGATTGCGCTGTACTTGCAATAACGGCAAGCCGCAAGCAGATGTCGTTTCTGAGTACGAATTCTGCGCGGAGGGCTTCGGTGCGCCGATTATCAACCCGTTTGAATTTGTGCCCGCCTGTTTAAGCAATGCGGATTTCGGTGAGGTTTCGGGCGGAGGTTTATTAATCAGCGAAAGCGGCAGCCGCGTTTGTTTTAACAATGTCGACTTCGACGCGCGGGGCTCCGATACTCTCGAGCTTTCCGCGATTTACTGGCATACTGACGAGACTTTTACTTTTAAAGCTTACGCAGGAAGCGAGCTGCTCGGCGAATTTACGCACCAAGCGAATTTTATCTGGCAGACATATCAGACAAAAAGCTTCAAGCTCCATAAAAAACTAACCGGAATCCAAAGCATAAGCTTTGAATTCCGGAAAAGTGATAAGGATTTGCATTTTGGCGGGTTTAAATTTACATAAGTTATTTAATTAAACGCGTCAACCATTGCCTGTGCGATTTCGGGATACCACCAGTCTAAATCGCGCCTGTTCATAATCCCGAACGACTCCTCGTCGGCTCGGGATTTTTCTTTTATCCCGTTGTCCCACCATACGCAGGGGACGCCGTGCGCCGCCGCTACGCTTGTGTAATACTGCGTCCATCTTATGCGGTCTTCGGGGTTATCCTTGTTTACACAGCCCATTTCGCCCATGACGACAGGGATTCCTTTTGAAATATAATGTCTGTCCAAACGCTCAAATAACTCGTCAATCGGTCTTAAATGGTCTGCGTTGTCTAAGTCAAAATCATTGCGCGCTGACTGCGGATTAAGCGCGAAACGCCAGTAAACATACGCATGAACCGAAACTATAACGTTCGGGTCGTCGGGGACAACAAAGCCCTTCAGCGCAGGTTCATCAGCAGAAGCCGCGTGAGTCGGAACCATGACCCAGCGTTTTTCGTTGTTGCCGCCGCTCGCACGGATTACGTCGAGACAGGCTTGATTCCACTTGTTTATAACGCCGCGTGATTCGTCCGTGCCGCCTGTCCATTCGTTTTCACGACCGCGCGGCTCGTTCATGGTTTCAAAAATAAGCTTCTCGGAATAGCCACCGAAATGCTCGGCAATCTGTGCCCAGACAGCAATCAGCTGCGCCTTCCCCGCCTCGTAATTCTCTTCGGACGGATAGTGCCATCTCTCGTGGTGCAGGTTTAAAATTACATATAAATCGCGCTCAATGCCGTAATCGACGACTTCCTGAACGCGGTTCATCCACGCTTCATCAATTAAAAACTCAGGACCCTCGCCAATCCACACCTGCCAGGTCACGGGTACGCGCAGGGTTTTGAAGCCTGTGTCAACTAATAGCTGAGCCATTTCGGGAGTAGTCACGGGGTTGCCCCACGCGGTTTCCTGCCGCATAGGTGAGGTTGCGTCGCGCCCCGAAGCGTCCAAGGTATTGCCCAAGTTCCAGCCCGCGCCCATTTCAGACATGAGCTGTGCGCCCGTGATTTCCTTGAAAGCCATTTCGGTTCTGCTAACCGTGGGCTCTGCCGGGTCTTCTTCCTCGCCGTCAGTGGTAGCAACGATTTCGTCGCCGTCAGTAGGCTCGACAGGCTCGGGCGACTTTTCATCGCAGGCGGTCATTAAGCCGCCGAAAAGTGCAAGCATGAGCAAAAGTGATAATATTTTTGCGAATTTCATTGGATTGTTTCCTCATTTTCTTTAATTTAGCATGACGGGCTTCAAACAAGCCCGTCACGCTATGCTATTTTAGTTTAATTTTAACCAAAGAAGTTATCAAGTGCGTCCTGAATTACGTTTCTAACCTCTTCCGCGTACTGCGAGGCTGTCTTTTCACCTTCCATGATTTCAACCATTGAGAAGCCGTCGCCAAGCCCTAAAGACTCCCAAATGTCGAAGCCGGTGTTGAGCGCCATCATCATCGCGTAATCAAAGTTACGGTCAGTGATATACTGGTTGCGTGACCATTCAAGGTCTTCTGCGATTTCACGGTCATAGTCGTACCAGTTGAGCCAGTCGAACATTACGTTATAAACTTGTCTCGGATTGTCGATGCCTCTGGGTATCATGTACCAGTTGCCGCCGACTGAGCCGTGCTTGTTAGTAGCTTGGTTGCCGCTCGGGCCTACGGGCCACGGTACAACGCCAACCTCAAACGGTAAGTCGCCGCCGCCCTGCTCGCCCATCAGCCAGTCTGCTGTTACCCAGAAGCCCGATAAGCCGCGCGCGTACATATTGTTGTTAACTTCCCAGTTGGATTCGTCCCACGGACGAGCCACGCGCCAGGTGTTATACATATTGAAGATGAATTCAAATACTTCGATTGTAGGTGCAGCTGTTACGGTGGTTACAGGACCCGAAGCGATTGTAGAGCCGTTGGAGAAAACGAGATTCTCAAGCATATTAGTCCAGTAGCCGCTCCAGCCGAAGATGTTCTGCTGTGTATCGGTTATTTCTACCATGTACTCCTGCCACTTATCCCATGTCCATTCGCCTCTGTCCCATAAATCCTGCGGATTTTCAAGGTTGTGCTCCTTCAGCATATCTAAGTTGAACGCTAAAAGATAGTTCGGTATGCTCGACATGAGCGAGGAGCGGAACAGATAAGTATCGTCCTGTCCAAGGTTCAGCGACTGCATAACAACGTTGTCGGTGAACACGTCAGTGCCTGCAAGTTCCATGCCTTCAAGCGAGGTTGCGAAGCCGCTGAGAACTGTCGGAATCCCGAATTGTAAGTCTACAAGATAAACGTCAACGTCGGGTCTGCCTGCCATGATTGAGGTTGTCAGGCTTTCCTGAATACCGTTCCAGGTGAGGTTGATGTATTCAAGTCTTACGTTGTGCTCCTGCTCGATTTTGCGCATATTTTCGAGCTCCATTTCCGCGATAATAACGTCGGAAACCTCGGGGTTATCGTATACGTCCTGGTGCTGTGACGTATAGTACATATCGAACCATGTGCCTATTCTTATGGTGCGTACTCCGCTTGCATCTACCTGCGAAGTGCCGCCGGTATTGTTATTATTGGTGCCGTTATTTGTGTTGTTTTGACCTCCGCCTTCGGGTTTTTCTTCACCGCCGCACCCCGTAGCTCCGAGCATTGCCAAAAGCATAAATGCCGCAAGTATAATAGAAAGAATCCTCTTTTTCATTAAATAAATCCTCCTTTCAAGGTTAAAGTTAATTTTACTCAAAAACTACGAGAGCCGCTCTTTTAAGCTGTAAATCAGCAATAGTCTGCGTGAATTCCACCATGCCGTCGTTGCCGCACTCGTCGCACTCGCCGTCGTCGCAGTTTGTACATTCAACGTGATAAGCAAAGGTTCCGAGCATGAGCTTAATGGATTCGCTTTCGCCGAAGTCGTCAAAATTCGAGAAGGTTGACGATAAGTCGATTTTGAATTCGCTTTGTGTGCCGTTCGCAGGAATGATTACTTCCTGTGTCCAGCGCCAGCCGCCGCCGTCGCCGAGCCAAATAAGCTGAACCTCACCGCGCGGAGGTGCTGCGAATTCTAAGATTAACTGTTCTGCCTGCGCCCACTCTTCTGCGAGATAAGGCGAATCATTGCTATCAACGCCGTCTGTCAGCCAGCCGACCTGATGCTCGGGGTTGCTCGAGTTTGCACAGTTCATGCCGCCGTAATCAAGACCGATTTCAACGCCAAGCTCAATGATGAAGTCAACGATATTTTCGTTGAAGGCGCGGGGCTCGTTGAAGCCTGCGTCCGCGTTAACGGGAATGAAGTTGCCCGCATCATCACGGAAGCCGATGAAGGTAACGTAAAGAATACCCGGTGCACCGCCCGCGTCAACAGAGTTGTCGCCTACGCTTGAGCCGCTTCCGTTGCGGTCGATGATGAACATATTGAAGTTACCGGGAATCATGCGCTCGTCTTCTTTAAGCTCCATTCTTGCAACGTTCGGGTTTCTTGTTTCAAGGAAAACTGACCAGGGTGCTTTTGCTGTTTTGCCGTCGCTGCCGTAACGGGCAACGATTTCACCCTGTACAGCGTGGAAGCCGTCAGCGTGCTGAACAGCGATTCCGATTTCGATTGCCGCTACGTCAGCTATGCGGTCGCCGAGCAGGCTGTCCGCGTCAATCGCGAGATAAGGCGCGAAGTCTCCGTCGGGAGTGATTTTAGCGACGTTTGCGCCGCCCCACTGCACTAATTCAACCTTTGCGTTCGGCGAAGAATCCAAGGGTCTGTAGTGCATCATTAAAAAGTCAATGTTGCCGTTTGCAAAGTCAACGCCTACGAAGTTGTCAGGCAGAGTAACAGTGCCGCCGGAAGCTGTCGGTTGTGTTTGTTCGCCGCCGTTGTTTTCAGTTGCGTTTGCGGGCGGGTCGTTTCTGTCGCTGCCTTTTTCGCCCTCGTCGCTGTCGCCGCAAGCCGCGAATAATCCGACGAGCATGATAAAGCTGAGAAGCAGTGCCGCTAATTTGGGGATTTTTGCAATTTTCATAAAGCTAATTCCTCTTTTCTAAATAATTTTTTGTTTAATTTTTATTGTTGTTTTATCGTGCTTAGCCTACGATTCCGCTACGTTCCACCCCCTCAATAAATTGCTTTTGTAACAGTACATAAAGTATAATCACGGGAATAATAACTAAAACAATACCCGCGTACAAATACAAGGTTGAAATCGCCGGGTCATAAATACGGTCTAAGTTGGAAATATTCGCTTGAAGCGAGGTAATTTGCTTACTGATAACTATGTCGGGGCTGACCATGAACAAGTTCGAGAAGAACGTATCATTATACTGCCACACGATTGAGAAAATCGTAACCGTAACGATTGAGGGCATGGCGTTGGGCATCATTATGAAGAGGTAAGTATAGAGCGAGCCCGCGCCGTCTATAGCGGCGGCTTCTTCTATTTCCTTAGGCAGTCCGCGGAAGAACTGGTTGAAAATATAAATATACAACCCCGCGCGAAGCCCTGTTCCAAGGAAGCTCATGACGATAATCGGAACTGTTCCTCCGAGAATAGCGTTCGAGCCGCCCAGCAGATTGATTCCGAAGAAGTCCATGAAAAACGTATAAAGCGGGAGCATAACTGTGTGCGACGGAATAACAATCATGATGATTACGCAGGCGAAAAGAATTTTCTTGCCCGGGAAGCTATGCCTTGCAAAGCCGTAGCCCACCATTGAACAGACAAGAAGCTGAATAATCGTCAGCCCTGCTACGTAAATCAGCATATTCCGCATTACTTCCCAGTAATTCATACGGATAATCGCAAGCGCGTAACGCTCAAGCGTCGGATTCTGCGGAATCAAATAAACGATGGGCGAATATTTATCCGAGTTCGAGAAGAAGGAATTCGCGACTATACCAATGAGCGGCCCTAAAATTACATAGCTGAGCCCCAGCACCAAAGCAGTACGGAAAAGCATTATCAGCAAGTCCTTGCCCTGCCTTATTGCGCGGTGTCTTTCGTTGACGAAACGCTTGTCGTTGTACTTCGCTTTCATCTTTTCTGCGAAGCCTGCTTGCTTTGCCTGCATTTCCTTTACATCTTGCACATCATGCATAATAAATTCCTCCTTTCCTTAGTTGTGATAATAGGTATGCTTTGAAATAATTGCACAGGTGATAAACAACAACAGACACACCGCGAGCATACTGACCAAGCTGAACACCGAGCCGAGCGAGAAATTATGCAGTGTGAATATCGTCCTGTACGATAAGCCGACAACAGGGCTTCTGATAAACGAGTCTACCACTGTGTAAACCACGTTGGTTATAATCAGCGGCGAAACCATCGGGAATGTAACCTTCCAAAATGTTTCGTAAGGCGTCGCGCCTTCAATTTTCGCTACTTCATAAAGCGAGGGTGCAATCGACTGCAAAGCCGCAATAAATATAATCATCTGCACGCCCGACGCGGTAATTATCACGTTTATTCGCATGACCGCTTCCACCACGTAGTCAATTAACGCAATCGGCAGCCCGAGCTCCTCAAACATATAGATGTAGTACATAAGGTTCGGTCCCGAAGTCCCCGCGGCTTCCACTACCTCCGCCGAAACAGGGCTCATGCCGCCCATCATCATTGCGCGCGCCATGGTAATCGCTAAGTTAATCGCTTCGGAATTAAGTATAACCGGCAGAAAGAATATTGCTCTCGCGAGAGTTCTGCCCTTGAATTTCTGATTAAGAATCAGAGCCATGAATAAGCTGAAGAATATAATCAACAATACGTCTACGCTCATGTTTAAAAGCGAATCGACTAATTCCTGCGTAAAGGTCGGGTGCTCGGTAAACGCTTCTCTGAAGTTTGCGATTCCCGCCCATTCCCGCGTGAAGCCTGCCGCCGCGCCCTCAGGCATAATCGTGTGCGTAAGACTGAACACAATCGTGTCAATCAAGCTCCGCAGGTAGAAAATCACAAAGCCTATAATGAAAGGCGAAACGAAAAGCAAGCCTCGAATTGACTTCTTCTGCTCTAATGTTAATCTGCTTTTCTTAGGGGGCTTATGAGTTTTTTTCGGAAGCGGAGTTTCGATAGCAACTACTTCTGCTTGTTCTGACATTTACGCCACTCCCCTTCCCGCAACGGTAACATTATTTCCGTTTATTTCAAAAATCACGCCGTTTTCATAAGTTACCCGCCGTCTGCCGTCGGGCAGAATTTCATGCTCGGTGATTGCGCTGCCTGAAACTAATTTAAGTGCCTCGTTCACCTCGGTGTATATGCTTACGGCAGAATCGCTCCAGTTGCTGAATGTCCCGCTGTGCAGATAATTCTTGCCTGTGTACTTCAAGCCGCCTGATGCTTCCGCAGTAAACGTGAAGTGCGGCGACGCGCCGAATTCAATCAGTCTTGCTATTACCTCGTCTTCGTCAAAGGCACTGCTCATGTTAATCGGCGCACCCGCGTAATTTACCGCGCCGGCTATAATCATCTGATAGAAAGGAATTTCCTCATCTACCATGTATAGTGCATTATGAGAGGTCGGAACGTTTATGAAGTCAGTGCCGAACGCAAAAGAATACATATTGCCGCCCGAAATCATCAGCGAATTATCGGTTCTCGCGAGCCTGCCGAAGCTGTCTAAAACGATTTCCAAGGCTTCCTCGCGGTTTATAAGCTCCGTGCGCTTGCGGTCAGAGTGCAAATCGTCGCCTAAGTCGCGCAGTGAAATACCTGTTACATCAAATCTGTCGAACGCCTTTACAAAATCGTCAACCCTGCGCCCTAAGAACTTCGGCGAAAGCAGATTATACAGTGTTTCTCTGTAGCCGAGCGCCGCTCTGTTGCTGTAGCAGTCGGGGCAGTTCTGCCCTTGCACGGCTACCATGCCGCCGCCGTAGTAGCGCGAGGTTTCAATCTGCCAGTTATAACGCCGCGAAGCAAACGTCACCTGCTGAAGCGCAACGTCAAGGAACAGCTTCCCGCCTCTCGCTTCCACCGTCCGCGACAGCGATTCAAGCTCGCTTCTGCTTCCGAGCTGTCTGACAAGGTTGATTCTGTTCGGTGCGTCGTGATAATAACCGCGGTTGAACCAGCCCTGATAATTAATTACTTGATTATTTATTCCGCTGTCCGCGAGCGTTTCGGAAATTTCCTTAGCCTGTGCGAAGGTCGTCATCGGGAACTGCCCGTAATAGCCTACAGAAAGGAATCTGCGCTGACCCGACGTGCTTCCGAGAAGCGACATATAGAAAGGAATATCGTCGCCCGCGTTGCCGTTGCTCGGGGTTAACGCGCCGCGTTCAATTAATGCTTCACGCGCGTAACGCGCCATGCCGGAGTAGCCTTCATGCTCGTTCGTGAGGAAGCTGTAGCGTACTCTTATATCGACATCAGCGAAGTACTGCTCAACTACAGGAAGCTCGGCTTCGTTGCCTGTAGTGCCGAACATAGCGAGCGAAATCGCACCGCGCAGCGTGAACGACGGGAAAACATAGTTGTATGAATTGAGCTTTCCCGAGACGCTCGCCGTAATATCCGCAAGCGTGTCGCCGCTTTGTATTTCCGCTAAAATCCCTTGCGAGTTCGCGCCTGTGCGCTGAATACCGAAGTAGGGCATACGCGCAGGCTCGCTGTTGCCTAAGACTATATATTCCTGCATCAGCGGGTCAAGCCCGTAAACGTACTGCGTGTAGTCGTCTGCGTAGGTTTTGCCGTTGTTGAAGCTTATAAGCGAGCCCGAGCCGTTGGGAACAACGATGTAACCATCGTCTTCAACGCCGCCCGCGCCGAATGAGCGCAGAAGCTGAATACGGAAGATTCTCCCGCCGCCCAGCTCTTGGACTTGCCCTGTAGGTATACTGACGACAAGGCTGTCGCCGTCAAGGCGGTATTCAAGCGGAACTATAAAAGCAATCGGAATCGCGCCCTCCGCGCCCGAGGCTTCCAAGTCAGCCATTAAGTCTTCGTAGGTATATCCCGCTTCCTCAAAACGCTCGTTGAGACGGCGCATAGTCGCCGCGCCGTTACGGGTAGCTTCGTGAAGCTCTAAGAAGCCGGGGATTTCTTCAGAGGGCGGGAAGCGCGCAGTAATATCTCTCGCGTCTCTTTCGGATAATCTTGAGGTGAAAACTTCTAATCTTTCCGCAGTGATGAACAGCGGTACAAGCCCGTACTGATACGACATATCGCCGATTGTGTAAGTAATGCGCAACCCGTCTGCAAGTGCTTCAAACTCAACCTGTCCGAGCGAGGTTGAAAGGTCGAAGGAATTATATCTGCCGGGTAAGCGGTTCTGGTCGTAGAACTCCACGAGGAGCTGCGACTGCAAAATAGACTTATTAACGCCGCCCGCAATGGGGTCGCTCGCCGCTTCGGGAGGGTTTGAATAGGTCATGTTCCCCGTGCGTGAGTCAAGCACGGCGATTTCAGCCGTTTCAGTGTTCACGAACAGCTTTAAAACATTATTACTCGCGGCTAAAACCATTCCTGCGGGAGCCTGCGGGTCGCTTGTGCCGCTGAACGGCGTCCCCGCTTCAAGCTCTGCGCTTGGAGTCAGCACGTCCTTATAATCCCTGTGCAGGCGGAAGCGAACCGTCAGATAACCTTGATACGACAGGATTATCAGCAGTGCCGCGCCTAATATGCAAAGTAGTATTTTTGTACCTAATTTCATATAATACCGCCCTTATTTACAATTAACAATGTACAATGTACAATGAACAATTAATGTGCAATTAATATCGGAAGATTAGTTCTGTGTAGATGCTGTAGATGAATGTGTAGATTTGGTTGATTAAGTCGAATATCAGCATTGCAAGGAAAATCAATATAAACATCGCAAAGAATGTGAAAATCAGCGTTAATATTGTTTTCAGCAGGCTGTAATTGTGAATCGTCATGATTCCGAGCAGTACTAATATCGCCGACCAGCCTATGCCGAACGCTAAGGCGAAGAAGTAGAAAACCTCTTCTCCCGCCGCTACCACGTGCGAAAGAAGCGTGGCAGGGATATAAACGGCAATCAGCGGCGTCAGCGAGTAGCCTGTGACTGTTACGATATCCTTGAGTCTTCCCTCGCCGCTCATCAGGCAGGTAACCGACCAGTTCCCCACGCAGAACAGCAGAAACAGCAGGAAAACTGCGCCGATTTCAGTCAAGCCGTTAACAGTGCGCGGGTCAACGTCGTTTACTATGAAGCTTGCAAAAATACGGTTCATCGTGAAAGCCAAGCCGAACAGCAAAACGCAAATCAGTGCAACAGGCACGCTTCCGTATTCGCGGTGACGGATTTCATAAAAGGAATCTAACGGATTCGTGAAGATTCTGCGGTAGTAGAACATTTTATCTTTTGTGAAATACTTACTCATCAGCCGTTCTCCTCCCGCTTACGCTTTTTATTTTTCATGACTGTGACGGTTATTGGAAGCGCGATTAGAAGAATCACGCCCGCCGTCAGAATCCCGGG
>WQYC01000020.1 GCA_009781425.1 Oscillospiraceae bacterium | reverse complement strand
TATAGTATTAAAACTACTTTTAGCACAGTCGGGTGGTGCCCCGACTATACTGGAATTTTCAGGTTTGTTAAATTCATCTCTGAATTTAACGTATAGTTCGTTATTGTTCAATTTTCAAGGTGCTTCGCAGAAAATTGCTTTGCAATTTATCTGCTGATTGCTACTCTGTTTTTTGAGCGGCTTCATTATCATAACACACATCATTCGTCATGTCAAGCGGTTTTTTTAAAAAGTTTTGAAAAATACGATTTTATTCTTTTAAAAACTGCAAAAAGCCCGATGAACTCGGGCTTTAAAGGTTTAATTTAGAACACACGGACGGGTGTGCTTGACGTAATATTATTGCATATATAATAAAGTATCAGCAAACTCTTTCAAAATAAAAAAACTTCCCTAAGGAAGTTTTTTGCAGTTTTTGTGAAAGACGCGAAGCTGGTGAACGGACTCGAACCCCTGACCTGCTGATTACAAATCAGCTGCTCTACCAACTGAGCTACACCAGCGTGTGCAAATCGCACGCAACGTAAATTATTATATCATCTTTTTTTTAACTTGTCAAGTTTTATTTTAAATTTTTATTTCAAATTATAAATTTTCTTGCAACCGCGCTTTTTTCCTTGCCTTTTTGCTTTCGTACATACGCTCGTCGGCAAGATTCAGGATTACGCTTGACGGAAGCGTGTTATCTGTGTCAACCGTAACAAATCCGAAGCTTATACTGTACGAATATTCCTTGCCGCTTAAATACTCGTCGTTACTGAGATTATCGTATATTGCAACAGTTTTTGCTTCGACCTCTGCGTTTCCTGTATCGGGGACAAGCACCATATATTCATCGCCGCCGAGACGGCAGACTACCGCGTCCTCGGGGAAGGACAAAAGGTGCTTCGCGGCGTTAATGATATACATATCACCCTCGTTATGCCCGAACTCGTCGTTTATGTATTTAAGCCTGTCCAAGTCTGCAAAAACCAAAACAAAGCGCTTTTTATTTTCAATCCATTCCTCGAGCGTTTTCATGCCGAATGCCCTGTTGTAAAGATTCGTGAGGCTGTCGCGGTAAGCGTGAATTTCTAATTCTTCAATCTCGTTTTTGGAATCGCTTATATCAGATATAGCGTAAATAACAGCAGTCTGACCGTCCCATTGCACTTCATATGCTCTCACCCGCAAATAACGTCTGACGCCTTCATAATTATAAACAATTTCGACCTCGGTTCCGCCCGCTTCAACGAGATGTTCTTCCATGAGGCTTGTAATCGTCTCGATGTATTCATGGTTTATGTGCATTTCCATAATCGCCGCTTCGTTCATTAAGAGAATCCCGAGATGTTCTTTTTCCACAACGATAATCTGCTGCGGAATATAATGTATCAGCTCCGAAATAAGCAGGTTAAATTGCTCAATAGACGCGTTATGCGCCTGCATTTGCTCGAGAGCGTCCTTGTGCTTTTGTCTTGTTTCAACTACACAGCCGCCGAAGGTCTTCAGCTCAGCCGCTAATTCCCGGAAGTCCTCGGGTATTTCATTTATATCAAGCGCAGTATCGGCAGTATCGACAGTATCGACAGTACCGTCAACAACACCCCGCATATATGCAAGCATTTTATCTGCTGTATGTTTCATGAAAAGCTCCTTATATTCTAATAAAAACTACGCTAAACTACCTATTCATACAAGGCTCATTATATCACTTTTTGCGGGAATTGTCAAGAATTTTTCGGGTTTTTTATTCATATTTTGCGAAATGCTTGACAAGCAAGTATTTTTGTGCTATTATATTAGAGCGGAAAATTATTCCGCTATCCTTGCTCATGAATAAAATTCATGGGACAAAGTCCAAAAGGAGGTTAAAGTAATGGCTAAAATCAAAGAGAAGTACGAAGCGGTAGTAGTTTTTTCTGTTAAGGACGAAGAAGCTGTGCCCGCGCTCGTTACTAAGTTTTCCGATTTGTTAAAGGAAAAAGCCGAGCTTGTTAACGTTGATGAATGGGGTAAGCGCAGACTCGCATATCCTATCAATTACGAGAACGACGGCTACTACGTACTGTATCATTTCGACGCTACGCCCGATGTACCCGTTGAGTTTGAGCGCGTAATCAACATTACAGAAAGCGTTTTACGCTCGCTCGTTGTTTTGCGGCAAGGCGAAGACAGTAAAAGCGTTAAGCAAGACGAAGCACCCGCACCTGCACCGGCGCAATCGGACGATTAACGGAAAGGAAACAGGCTAATAATGTACAATCGAGTTATTCTAATGGGCAGAATTTGCCATGACCTTGAGCTTAAATCAACGCCGAACGGTGTCCCGGTGCTGTCGTTCAGGCTTGCGGTGGAGCGCAACTATCAGGTAAAGGGCGAAGACAGAAAGTCTGACTTTTTCAACATCGTCGCCTGGCGCAACAACGCAGAATTCATCAGCAGATATTTTTTCAAGGGCAGAATGATTCTGCTCGACGGTGAACTGCAAACGCGGCAGTACATTGATAAAAACAACGTACAGCGCGATATAGTCGAAATCATTGTTGACCACGCAAGCTTCACGGGTGAGCCCAAGGCTCAGCAGCAGGGCGGCGGCGGTTATCAGAACAATTATCAAAGCTATCAAAACAGCCCCTCACCCGGACAGCAGGGCGGCGGCTATCAAAGCGGATACAGTCAGCCACAGCAGGCTCCCGTGCCCGCGCCGGTTTTATCGCAGGGCGATGCACAGGACTTCGTTGACAACGCATCGTCTGACGACGATTATCCGTTTTAACCTAAGGGGGGACACGGGGGTTTACCCCCGTTGAATCTACTTTTTCACTTTAACAATTAGGAGGAAATATAAATGTCCGACAGGAAGGAATTTAACGACAAGGGCGGTCGTCCGATGAAGCGCGCACGCAAAAAAGTCTGCCAGTTCTGCGTAGACAGAGCCGAGTTCATCGATTATAAGGACGTCGCTAAGCTCAAAAAGTGCATGACCGAACGCTCGAAAATTTTACCGAGACGCGTTACAGGCTGCTGCGCTTATCATCAAAGAGAGCTCACCACAGCGATTAAAAGAGCAAGACAAATCGCGATTTTACCTTACGTTTCAGATTAATAATTATCATGTAGGGCGCGACGCCCTCGGCGCGCAGTTAATTTTGGCGCGCCGAGGGCGTCGCGCCCTACGTATAACGAGGTAATTTTATGCTTTATGAGTACAAACTAAGCACAGAAAAGCAGGGCTTCTCCAATATAACCAAGTGTCTCGTTCAATCGCTCACAAAGAGCGGCGTGCGGGACGGATTGTGCGTGGTTTTTTGCCCGCATACAACGGCGGGAATAACTATAAACGAGAACGCCGACCCCGATGTAGTGCGGGATATGCTGCTCGGCTTGGATAAGGCGTACCCCGACAGAGCTGAATTTCGCCACGCAGAGGGCAACAGCTCCGCACATTTGAAAGCAAGCTCAGTCGGGAGCAGTGCAAGCGTTATAATCACCGAAGGCAGATTACTGCTCGGAACGTGGCAGAGCGTGTATTTCACCGAGTTCGACGGGCCGAGGAACAGGACGTTTTATGTTAAGATTATTGGCGCGTAACATCACAAGCTATAATAAAAGGACACGTTTCATTGAAAATGTGTCCTTTTTTTCAAATAAAATGTATGAAACAACATCTGTCCCGTGTCTAATATGCAGAGGGGAGGAAACAAATATGGCGCCAAACGATAGAATAACCGAGCTATTCCGCGAGCACGCGGACAGCCTTCTGCGAATGTGCTTTCTTTACTTGAAAGACCTTCAGCTTGCAGAAGACGCTGTTCAAGAGACCTTTTTAAGCGCGTACAGAAGCTTAAACAGCTTTAAAGCTCTTTCCTCCGAAAAAACATGGCTGACCCGAATAGCCATAAATACTTGCAAAAATATCATGCGCTCTAAAAGCTACCGCGAGCCGCCTTTTGAGCTCTCTGAATTAATCCCCGCAGAGTCAAACGAGTTCGGGCAGAGAGAGACCCGCATTTCCGTATCTGCGGAAATAAGCAAGCTCCCTATAAAATACAGAGAGGTGATTTTGCTTTATTATTACAGTGAGTTTAAAACGGCAGAAGTCGCGAAAATCCTCAAAATACCGCAAACAACGGTAGATTACAGGCTTAGACAAGCGAAAGCCTTACTTAAAAAAACTTTAAAAGGAGTTGATTTTCAATGAGTATAATTAAATCCGAAATCAACAGTGAGTTGAATAGTATCACAGCAAATGAAGCTATTCTCGAAAACGTTCTTGTTTCAACGAAATATGAAAAACCGAAACGCCTGCCTTTCAAAAAGCGGTTTATCGCCATAGCGGCGGCAGTTGCGGTTTTGGTTTCGTTCGTCGGTTTTCGGGTGTATGATGTTCTCATTAATGACTATTTCGGTCAAACTCTTTCGTTCAGAGTTCCTTTTGAGGACGTAACAATCTACAGCGCAGAGTTAACTGATGACGGAATCCGTATTTCGCAATCTTATATTTATACATCGATGTCTGTTCATCACAAATTTGATATTGATTCAAAGACAGCCGAGCTCCATTTTTGCTTCCACGGAGAAGAAGAAAAAGGCGGTGTTAGAAACGACCTTATTTTCCAAGCACAAATTCATTCTGCTCCCGGAGATATTAAAACGCATGATGAATTTATAAAAGCAGATGGTCTTTATGAAATAGTGACGATATACTACTGCGAGGGTCATGCTTTAACAGGAGATATGGGAGGGTTGTATATAGGTGAAGCAGAAAAATATCTTGTATGGGAAAGATAAACGCAGGGGCGGATTTAAAAATCCGCCCTTTTAATTTATTAATCAGACTTCCCGCCGAGCAGAGCTGTCAGCTCTTTGCACTTTTCGATACTGCCTTCGATTTTGAGCTTGCCTGTAAGGAACGCCGTCGTCCCCGAGAGATTCCCGTTAATCATTTTCGAGAAATTCGCAGATGTCATCGTCATTTTTGCTTGACGGTCGTTGTACTCGAAGGGTGCGATTGTAAGCTTGCCTTCTTTAACCTCAACATAAAAAACCTTTTCAATGTCGGTTAAGTTTACCTGAAGTGCTAAAAATCCGTTGTAGCTGCTCCCGTCGAAGTTTGCTGTTTTTTGATTGATGTCCGCGAGAATATCTTCCAGCGGAATCTTTGCTGCTGCTGCCATAATAATTTCCTCCTGCTAAATTTTATTGTCATAAAAATTATAGCACGAAATTGCAGGCTTGTCAACAAATTCATGAAGCAATGATTGCATATAACTTGCGGATTGTCGAATAATAAAAGAAAAAGGAGATTTATTATGGCAAAGAAAGGCATGAAGCGCCCCGAAACAGATTTTATGAAGCCGCCTCTTAACGAGGTCGCGCCTGTCGAGGAATTACAGGGGAAAGCAAAGCACACTAAGCAGGAAGCGATAAAATCGAACGAAGCGTTAGAAGCGCAGGTTCCGCGCATACCCAAGAACAGAAATTATCTTAATCAGTACAGATAAAAAATAAAATGCGGCTTGACATTTAGGACAAGGGGCGTTATAATTATAATGTATATGAAAATTTTGGTTAAGGAGTGGTGAATTATGGCAAAGTTTCCGCTTGTCCTTGCCGCTGTCGCGGCTGTAGTGGTCGCGGGCGTGGTGGTATCACAAAAGCGCAAAAAGCAACCAATCATTGAAGAAAGAAAGCATGAGCTGAAGCCCGAGTTAGTTCCCCAACCGGAAACTATTTTTGAAGCTGAGCCGGAAATTATACTCGAGCCCATTCCCGAACCTTTTTTTGAGCCGGAACCGGAAATCGAGCTTGAAGCTATTCCCGAGCCGGAACCGGAACCTTTTTTCGAGCCTGAGCCGGAAATTGAACTGGAACCTGAACCTGTTTTTGAACCCGAACCTGTTCCTGAACCGGAGCCTGAACCAATTACCGAGCTTGAACCGGAGCCTGAACCAATTCCCGAGCCTGAACCGGAGCCCGTTCTCGAAGCCGAAGCGGGAATCGAATACGGCAACAGCACGGGAAACCTTTCAAACGGCGGCTTCGTTGCAATTAAAGATGACTGGATTTATTATCAAAACAGCAGCTCGCACAACTGGCTCTTCAAGGTTAATATAAACACAGGCGAAAAGGTGCAGCTAAACAGCGATAAAACTTATTACATAAACGTTGTCGGCGACTGGGTTTATTATTGCAACTTCGACGAGGGCTGGCGGATTTACCGCATACGCACCGACGGCACGGATAAAACCAAGCTCAACGACGACGACAGCCATGACGCGAACGTAGCGGGCGAGTGGATTTACTACCAAAACCGTACCGATAACTGGTGTCTTTATAAAATGAAGCTTGACGGCTCTGAGCGCACGAAAATCGGCAAGGACAGGTGCGACTATGTCAACGCGGTCGGCGACTGGGTTTATTATCAGAATTTAGGCGATAATAACTGCGTTTACAAAGTCCGCAACGACGGCTCGGAGCGCACAAAGGTCAACAACGACATCAGCTATTACATAAACGTCGTCGGCGACAGGATTTTTTACAGCAACATGAGCGACGATAAATGCCTTTACAGCATGAGCATTGACGGCGAGGATAAAATCAAGCTCAACCAATGCGCGACGTATGAGGTTAACGCAACAGACGACTGGGTGTTTTACCACAATGCCGACGACGGCGGCGTGCTTTACAAGGTCCGCACAGACGGCACGGAGGAAACACTGCTCTCCGAAAATTACTGCAAATATGTGAACATAGCGGGCGACTTCGTCTACTACGACGGCTCGAAAACGCCGGGCGTGTACGAGCTTTACAGACTGCGCAAGGACGGCTCGGATTGGCAGAGGGTGGAATAAAAAATAACAAGGGCGGATTTCATTCCGCCCTTTAATTTCGTGGAGGATAGTAAATTTGAAAAAAGGATGTATAATAACCATTATCATTATTATTTTTATTCCGATAATAACGGTTATTGCAATAGTTTCCATACAAAACAAACATAATGCATTAAAAGTGATTGAAGGTATTTTAGATAGTTCGCTCACTATTGGCTATGAATACATATCAACCGATGTAGTTCAATTACCTATTAGCGGAAGAGGAAAAACCGTTTACACATTTAAAGATGAAAATGATGTTTATTTTAATGTTTATTATTCAAATGTTCGTCATTATGATTCATATTTTACGCCGGAAAGATTATATATTTGTAATTATCATGAAATTATATTTTCAGATTACCTTGAAGAAATAGAAAATGCATTTTTAGAACATTTAAGCCCAGATGAATTCTCTTTAGTAATAGGAGATTCCGCACGCATAAGAAGCGATAGAGTCGGCAGGCTATATGATTTTCGCTTTTATGAATATGTAATTGATATTATTCATGATTCCGATATAGATTCTGCGAAAGATAGAATAATAGCTGCTGTTGAAGCCGCTATTAATGCAGCTCCTAACTGGCAGCAGATAACGAAAGCGCATTACACATTTGATTATAGCAGGTATCCTTACATTCGCTTTTATTATCATGGTGCTTTCATGGGTCGTGCGCATTTTATTCCCGATTATGCAACTTATTTCGATGTTGCAGATGGAGAAGCGGCTATTTATTTTATTGATGATTGGGCGTTTGAAAGGAATTTAAGAGAAAAGGGATTAATACCATAAAAAATATAGCAAAAAATTAACCGCGCCGTTTTCCTTGTGGGAATTCGGCGCGGTTTATATATTGACAACCTGCCCCATAATATGCTAAAATAAAAACGTGATAAAGGCGAAGTCGTGCAAACGGCGGTTAGCGGTCAATCTTCCCTCGGAACGGGGGTGAAGCTATGACATGGTTGGAGTTTTTAACTTTAGCACTTGTTGTCTGCAACGTGATACATTTAATGCAGCATAGCCATAACAAAAAGAGATAGCCGCACCCACTCTCAATAGGACGGCTAATTCTTAAAGCACTTCTTGAGGGCGACCGCTTACCGGTTCGCCTCTATCCATTTATATTATATCTTGTTTTAATTAATTTGTCAATAGCCTAACTAAAATTCTTCCTCAAATCCTCGCCGAACTTTTTAACTCTGTCAAAAAACTTCACGCGCTTTTCAAAGTTTTTCTCGGTGAACTGCGCGTCTAACTGCTTCACGAATTCCTTCTGCGCGCTTGACAGCTTCCGCGGGACTTCAAGCACGACTCTCACTAACTGGTCGCCGCGCCCCTCGCGCTGTAATCTTTGCACGCCTTTGCCCTTCAGCCGCAGAACAGTTTCCGGCTGTGTGCCTTCGGGGACGGTCAGCTTCACGCCGCCGTCAATCGTCGGCACTTCAATTTCCGCGCCGAGCACCGCCTGCGAATAAGTAACAGGAATGTCGCAGTGAATATCAAAGCCGCGCCGCTCAAACAGCGGGTCGCGCCGCACGGAAATCCGCACGTTCAAGTCGCCCTTGCCGCCGCCGTTCGTGCCGACATTGCCCTCACTGTGGACTCTGAGCGTCTGCCCGTCGTCGATTCCTGCAGGTACGCCGACCGACACTTTCTTACGCTTTTGAACCCGTCCCGCGCCGTTACAGGTTGTGCAGGGCGTTTCGATAATTTTACCCTTGCCGTGACAATGCGAGCAGGTTTGCGTGGTGGAAATTGAACCCATAATAGTACGCTGTTGAATCCGAATCTTCCCCTGTCCGCCGCACTCGGAGCAGGTTTTCGGGGTTGTGCCGGGCTTCGCGCCGTTACCATTGCAGGTGTCGCAGGTTTCGGCGCGGTTTATTTCAATCTCGTGGGTTACGCCTTTGCAGGCTTCCATGAAGCTGATGTCAATACTAATCGCAATATCCGAGCCGCGCCGCGGCCCTGAAGCCTGCGAAGCGCGCCGTCCGCCGCCGCCCCCGAAAATCGAATCGAAGATGTCCCCGAGGTCAATTCCGTCGCCGCCGAACCCCCCGCCGAACCCACCAAAGCCGCCGAAGCCTCCGCCCCCGCCGTAGCTCGGGTCAACGCCTGCGTGCCCGAACTGGTCGTAACGCTGGCGCTTCTGCGCATCGGAAAGCACGTCGTTCGCCTCGTTCACTTCCTTGAACTTGGCTTCCGCCTGCTTGTCATCGGGGTTTAGGTCGGGGTGATACTGCTTGGCAAGCTTGCGGTAGGCTTTCTTGACCTCCTCCTCGCTTGCACCCTTTTGCAGTCCCAGCACGTCGTAATAATCTCTTTTGTTATCTGCCATAATTTTTTCCTCATGTCTATAATCTATTTTTTTATGAATCCGTTGCAAGGCTCGCCGGTCGAATTAAAAACAAGAACAGAAGGCATCTGCGCCGTTTTTATGCCAAACAGCGCACAGCCCTTAGGGTATTTCGGCTCCCATGTCGTGACGAAATGCGCGCAGTGGAAGCAGTTGATTTTTTCTTTTTCGGGGGACATAATAAACCTCTTTTAAGAACCGGGTGGTAAAACAGTTACAATAAAGTTTACATAATCATCGCGATGAATATGTTTGTGCCAATCATTGTTAGTTATTATTTCAATACCTATATTAAATTGATAACCAACATCTTTCGTTTCAAATGTCTTATGATACATAAATGAATTTATCAAATCTTCCCTTAAATACGTATTTTTTTCAATCCAGTGAATAGTATAAGATGATTGCTCAAAGGAAGGGTCTACCTCAATGGTAATGTTATATGTATCACCTATTCTAAAAATTCCATTTTTATCTCTGACAGAAATAATGTTTAATACTCTATAATCACTTGGGTAAAATTCATTACCTAACGAATCAGTAGCTTTAATAATTGTAGGTACATTAAACATATTTTCCAATCCCTTTATTTTATAATATTCTTTTAAACTATCAATAAAATCATTACTATAACAAATAACTTGTTCTGCTTGCCTTACAGAAATTGGATTTGAATGTGAAAGAGAATTTCTTACAGGTAATATTCTATTCAAGTATTCACGAACCATTTCTTTACCTTGCGGATAACTATAACTAAGTGCTTCTTTAAATAAATCATTATAAAATTTCGGATTACATAAAATATGGATTATATCTTCAAAAAAGAGAGAATCAACAAACCTGTTAAAACGTTGGGGATTATCTCTTTTAAGTCTTTCTGCCTTTTCTTTTATTGATTTTTTGATTATTGGTTCGCCATTTTCATTAATATGATTATAAAAATTATTTCCATACTTACTTGAAAGTTTTTCATCAATTAATCGTTTTGCCCAATATTCTAATGATTCAATATGTTTTCTACAAAGCGAACGTAATTCATCTATTTCCATTGTATAGTACATTTATCTATATCCTTTCATTGTTCACAAAACAGGAACGCCGCCTTGCGGCGTTCCCCATGTTTTTATCTACTCCTCAAAATCCGCATCTACCACATTTTCATCACCCATAGAAGCCTCCGCGCTTCCTGCGCCGCTCACGTCTGCTTGCTGCGCTGCTGCTCCCGCTTCTTGATAAATCCGCCCGAAAATCTCCTGCGCTTCTTTCATTAATTCTTCCTTCAGCGACTTGATTTTCTCGATGTCCTCGCCTTTTAACGCCTCTTTCAGCTCGCCGATTTTCGGCTGCAATTTCGCCTTGTCATCGTCGGTGATTTTCTCGCCGAAGTCAGCAATCGACTTTTCAATCTGATAAACCGCCTGGTCAGCATCGTTGCGTGCTTCGACCTCTTCCTTGCGCTTTTTGTCCTCTTCCGCAAAGGCTTCAGCTTCCTTGACCGCTTTGTCAATATCGTCCTTGCTCATGTTGGTGGAAGCTGTGATTGAGATGTTCTGCGACTTGCCTGTGCCTTTGTCTAATGCAGTGACGTTAACGATACCGTTCGCGTCGATGTCGAAGGTAACTTCAATCTGCGGTACGCCGCGCGGTGCGGGCGCAATGCCGTCAAGTCTGAAAAGTCCGATTGATTTGTTGTCCTTTGCGAAATCACGCTCGCCTTGCAAAATATTAATATCCACGCTCGGCTGGTTGTCCGAATAGGTTGAATAAACCTGCGATTTTTTGGTAGGAATCGTGGTGTTTCTGTCAATCATACGGGTGCAAACGCCGCCCGCAGTTTCGATTCCGAGCGAAAGCGGAGTTACGTCAAGCAGAAGCAATCCTGTTACTTCCTTGTTAAGCACGCCTGCTTGAATCGCCGCGCCCATCGCCACGCACTCGTCAGGGTTTATCCCCTTGAAAGGCTCTTTGCCGATGAAGCTTTTCACAGCGTCCTGTACTGCAGGGATTCTCGTAGAACCGCCCACGAGCAGGATTTTGTCGATTTCGCTTGTTTTCACGCCCGAGTCCGCAACCGCTTGCTTCAAAGGCACCATAGTCTTTTCGATTAAGTCTGCGGTAAGCTCGTTGAACTTCGCTCTTGTGAGCGGCACATTCATGTGCTTAGGGCCGCTTGCGTCCGCTGTTATATAAGGTATATTTACATCTACGCTCGCTGCGCCCGAAAGGGTAATCTTCGCTTTTTCGGCTTCGTCCTTGAGCCTCTGCATAGCGAATTTGTCCTTGCTGAGGTCAACGCCGTCAGACTTCTTGAACTCCGCCATGAGGTAGTTCATGATTCTCTCGTCGAAGTCGTCGCCGCCGAGCTTATTATTTCCGGCTGTCGCAAGAACCTCCTGAACGCCGTCGCCGATTTCGATAATTGACACGTCGAACGTTCCGCCGCCGAGGTCATAAACGATGATTTTCTGCTCGTCGCCCTTGTCAATGCCGTAGGCAAGCGCCGCCGCTGTGGGCTCGTTAATGATTCTGTGTACGTTGAGTCCTGCGATTTGCCCCGCGTCCTTGGTCGCTTGCCTTTGCGAGTCGGTAAAGTACGCGGGAACGGTAATTACCGCGTCGCCTACTTTTTCGCCGAGATAGGCTTCTGCGTCAGTTTTGAGCTTCTGCAGAATCATCGCGGAAATTTCCTGCGGTGTGTATTTTTTGCCGTCAATATCGGTTTTATGGTCGCTGCCCATGTGTCTTTTTATGGACATAACTGTCTTGTCGGGGTTTGTGACCGACTGGTTTTTTGCGAGCTGACCTATGAGTCTTTCGCCGTCTTTTGTGAACGCGACTACGGAAGGCGTCGTTCTTGCTCCCTCGCTGTTGGTGATGACGGTAGCTTCACCGCCCTCGATTACAGATACGCACGAGTTGGTTGTGCCGAGGTCTATTCCTATCATTTTTGCCATTTTTGTTTCCTCCTTAAATTCTACTGCGCGATTGAAACCATCGCGAATCTTATAATTTTGTTTCCGATTTTATAACCTTTTTGAAATGTCTGCACAACTTTGCCGCTTTCAAGTTCGCTTTCAACGTGCTGTACAGCTTGATGAACCGCAGGGTCAAAATCTTCTTCAACGACTTCTTCAACGCCTAAGCTTTTCAGCGTTTCAAGAAAACTGCCGTGAATCATTTCGATGCCTTTTTTGTAATTCTCGTCCTTGCACTCCGCCAGCAGTGCGCGTTCCAAATTATCAAGAGCAGGCAGTATTCCCGTGATTGTTTTTGCGACAATATCAGCTTCAAGCTCAATGCGCTCCCGCGCGGTGCGCTTGCGGTAGTTGTCGTACTCCGCTATGGTGCGGAGAAGTTGGTCTTTTAGTTTTTCAAGTTCGGTTGGTTCTTGCGGGGTTTCTGTTTCTTGCGGGGTAACATCATTATGCATTTCTTCTTGCGGAACGCCGTGGGCGTCGTTCCCTACGGGTTTTTCTTTCTTTGCCATTTTGTACCTCCTTCTGTTGTCTTTTGCGGGCGATTAATAATCGCCCCTACATTTCTTCTTCGTCGGACAGCGACAGCAGAACCGTCATCTTGTCCGCGAAATATTCTATATAAGGGATAATTTTTTTGTAGTCAAGCCGCATAGGGCCAATGACCCCGAACGAGCCCGCCTGCTTATTCCCTTTATTGAAGCTGCCTGTGATAATGCTGGAGTTCTCCACCACGAACGTATCTTTTTCCTTGCCGAGCATGACGTTTATACCCGAGAACGCTGTGTCTAAAAGCTCCGAAAACTCGTTCCTGCTTTCGAGCAGCGAAATTATTTCATTCTTTTGCAGTTCTTCCCGTGCAATCAGGTTCGTTTCGCCTTTCAGCATTACGCGCTTTTCCGCGACTTCTTTTGATAAGTCCGCGACGGCTTTGAGCAGCGGCGAAAGCGTCATCATGTAGCTTCCGAGCGCGGCGGCGAGCTCCTCAATGTACTCCTCTGAAATATTCGCAAGATTCAAGCCTGCAAGGTTTTCATTAAGGAATCCTGTGAAAAATTCCATTTGCTCGCCAGTTAAATCGAAGCTCAAACGGCAGACGCGGTTCTTGATATTGCCCTCTGAAGTAATCAGCAGAAGCACATAAACCCTACGCCCTGTCGGAATCAGCTCGACCTTCGTAATTACCGAAAACCGTGCGGTCATGTTGGTTGAAACAATCGCGCAATTCGTAAGCTCGGCAAGAGCGTGCGACGCGCTTTCAATCAGAAGCTCGTCGTCAAAGTCGCCGCTGATTTTACTGAAGAAATCGTCGATTTCTTCCTTCTCGCTTTCGGCGAGGGTGCGCGGATTTTCATTCATCATGCGCTCAATATAGAAGCGATAGCCTTTTATAGTCGGCACGCGCCCTGCCGAGGTATGCGGGTGGTTTAGATACCCCTGCGCCTCGAGCGAAGCCATTTCGTTGCGAATCGTCGCGCTCGACACGGGGAAGCCAAGCTTCTCCTTCACAGCTTTCGAGCCAATCGGCTCACCCGTGCGGATATACTCATCAACTATAGCTTCAAAAATTTTGTACATTCGTTCCATGATTCACCCTCGTAGGGAATGGTTTTAACCATTCCGCCCGATTTCAACCATTTTCGGAACGCATTAATGCGTTCCCTACATTAGCACTCTGCTTTTCCGAGTGTTAGCACTCAAACGCCGAGAGTGCTAATTAGTATTTTATCATAGTTCAAAAGCTTTGTCAAGGGGTTTTTGAAAAATATTTTTAAAATTTTTTGGAAAAGAAAACCGCCGATTAAATCGGCGGTTTTAATCTGTTTCTTCAAAAAGTAATTCAATCGGAACACCTAATATTTTAGATATTGCCCAGATTTCCTTGTCTGTTGCGATTCTTGTTTGCCCTTCAAGCTCTGAAAGACTCGACGGGCTTATGTCAACACCCGACACTTGCAATCGTGCGAGCATTTCCTTTTGTTTCATACCTTTTTCTCTGCGAAGCCTTGAAATATTCTTGCCTGTGATGTTTGAATCGCCGTAATTTGTTCTGATTTTCATATTAATCACCTTATTTTTAATCGTCTAAGGCAATTAAATATCGAAAAAGGCTTGACATAATCGTTCTGAACGATTATAATATAAATATAATACAATGAAAATTATTTTTTTAGAAGGGGACATTATGAATTTTTTAGTAAATTTAGAGGTTTTTTCTTTTTAAGTTGGGTTGTCTTGGGTATTTTAGGTATAATATTGACAATTATCAGTTCAGTAACCGGCTCTGAAGCTTTGACAAATATCGGTGTTCCTTTGCTTCTGATTGCAGGAAGTATCTGTATTTATTGGTTTTATATGATGGTTAAAATGAACACAAGGCGATGAATCTTATTAATATAGAATGAGGTATACGAAAATGATAATATGTAAATTAAACCCCCGTTCTTTCGAGCGGGGGTAGTTTTACAATTTTTATGTATCAATCTCTGTTAAATCCCGCGCACCGAGTACAATTCTTGCTATAGTTTTTCTGAATATTTAACGTAAAAATTAATATTTCTCTTTTAACCTTTCATGCACAACTTCCGCAGGTATAACCCTGCCGGCTGCAATATCCTCCTCCGCCTCTTCAAGCTTTGCATAAAGCTCTTCTATGCTTCGCACAATAATGCTTTCGGGCGCAGGCATTTTCACCTCGAAAGGAAGACCCCCGACGAGAGGTATTTGGTGAAGCAGCGCATTTACCGCTTCAGATATGGATAATCCGAGCGCATCAAGCGTTTTTTCAGCGTTTGCTTTTACGTTTCCGTTCACGCGAATGTGTAAAGTTTCGTTTTTAGTCATTTTAATCACCTCGGTTACATTGTATCACGTTTTTAATGCAATGTCAACACATTTTCAATCCACAAAATAATTCAACGCAATCAATCCTACTCCGAGAGCGATAAAGAAGATTCCCGAAAAAAATCTGACTGCTTTATTCGGTGTTTTCGGCGCGTTTTCCTCGGAGTTTTCTTTTTTCTTCACAAACACATTAATCATCGAAAAAAGCCCGAAAAGTATGCAAGCACCTCCGGCAATATAGAGCAGACTGCCGCTTGGAATAGGAATCGGAATCATTTTGTAGACCTCTTTTCTTTTTTGTGGTAAATATAGTTTACCACGCTTTGCGAGCATTGTCAAGCGCCCTTTAATAATGTTATTCAAGCATTTATACCCGTTTATCAGCATTTTCAAATCTACAACAAAAATGCAATATGGGGGTTGACAAGTGAGCTTGTTTGTGGTACTATAGGTAGTGGCGAAGAAAAATAAATATGAAAATAAGCAGTTATTTTCTTTTTTTCATATTTTTTTCATGTTTTTCATATCTTGACTGGGTGTGGCGCAGATTGGTAGCGCGCTACCTTGGGGTGGTAGAGGCCGCAGGTTCAAATCCTGTCACTCAGAGAGAAATACCTTGACTACAAGCGGATTTACAAGATTTGTAAATCCGCTTGTTTTTGCACCAAAACGGCTCAGTCCAACAATAGTCCAACAAGAAAAAAACAATTCCATAAAAAACGAGCGTTCTTTCAACGGAACGCTCGTTTTATTTATGCGAGTTCAGCTTTTGCTGATTTCTCTAATTCCTCGTTTCGTTTTCTCGCTTTCTCAATTTTAGGCTGCACATTAAGGATATTATCAAGAATATTCGCCGCTTCAGCATCGGCTTCTTCAATGTAGTGCAGATACTTGCTCGTGGTGTCGATGTCTGCGTGCCCGAGGCGGCTCTGGACGTGCTTGATATTTGCGCCACCGTAGAGCAGAAGCGTCGCCGAGCTGTGTCTGAGGCAATGGAACTTGCGGTGTTTTAAACCGTTTCGCTTCAAAAACTTCGCAAACTGCTTGGTCGGTGTCATGGGATTCATGATTATGCCATTCCATTGGGTGAAAAGCCAGTCACCCTCATTCCACAGGTTGAGTAATCGTGCCGCTTCACGTTCTTTTTCGGCTTTTAGCATTTTCACTAATTCCAAGCAACTTTTGCTTACTGTAACGCTCCGCACCTCATAGTCCTTCGGCGGTTTAATTTGAATCGGCATATCTTTTATTTTAATAGCGGCGCGTTGCACGGTTATCTTACGATTTACATATTCTACATCAGAGAATTTCAACGCAACTATTTCACCGCGCCGCGCGCCCATGTGAATCGCAAGCTGCACCATAACCTGAAACTGTAAATCCTCGTTCTCGAGACATCCAAGCATCTCTGCGGCTTCGTATTTATTGAAGACTTCGATTTTCGGAGCGGTGATTTTCTGTAAAGTAAGCTTTTCGGTTTTCGCCGGAGTTTCGTGGATAAGGTCTAATTTCACAGCACACTTTAGAATTGATTGCAACACTGTCAGATAACGCCTGATTGTTGCCGGTGAAAGAGTTTCGTCCGTGGTTTCGCCTTTTCGAGTTTCGCGGGGAAGCTTTGACAGCATCTGTATGTAGCTTTGAATATGTGCGGTTTTGATGTCCTTCAATTTCATGTGACCAAGCGCGGGAATGATGAATTTGTTAATTTGATTTTTATAGAATTGAAGCGTGGTTGGCGATATGCTGTTCTCCATTATTTCGATATACCGCGAGCAGAAATCTGCGAGCTTAATATTGCTGGTCGGCACGCCGTTTACGCACTCTTCCTCAAACAAGAGCGCTTTACGATTTAACTCTTTTTCAATTTGCTTCGTAGTCATGCCGGGCGCGGGTTTCCAAGTTAAAGAATGAGGCTTCAACTGCTTGCCGTTCACGTCATAACCTTTATGTACGCGGATTTGATAAGACACGATGTTGCCGTCTTTGTCTTTACGCGGTCTGATACTTGCCATTTTTCTCACTCCTTTACATCTAAAAGCTTTTTCACAGCCTCCTGCATTTCCGGTTTATCGCGAAATGCTTTAATAATCGCTTCTTCATCAGCTCTGTACGGACTAATCGCTTGGCTGTGCTGATTCAAAACCGTGTAATCGCCAATATCCAACTCCAGCACCTCACATAAATCGTCGAAAAGCCGCAAGCCGAATTCGCTTCTGTATTCAAAAGCGGACGAGCCGGCTTTTTTTGTTTTGCCGTACTTTATTAAATGGTTAATAATGCTTTGCTTCAAGCCGCTTCTTCGTTCAACATCTTCGATTGTCAGCTTTTTTGCTTTAATTTTCTTCGCAACAGCAACGCCGAATTCCGGCGTTATGTCCCAAAGAGCCTTGCTTTCTTCGTCGCCGTATAAATAATCGTAGGGCACATTGAAGAATTTCGCGATTCGTTGAAAGCTAATCATGTCCGGCACGCTCTGCCCTGCGAGCCATTTTGAAATGACCTGTTTGGAAACGCCGATGGAATCGGCGAGAGCTGTCTGCGTGACATCGTTTTTGTAAAGAAGTACGCGTAGCTGACCTGAGAATTTTAGCGATTTTTCGACACTCATAATTATTAATTTCCTTTCTTTTCACGAAAAAGCATTGACATTTACCAAAGAGCGTGATATATTAGTTATAGTCCACATATATAGACGCAAATCGTTGCAATCCATTAATGTAGACGTTTCGTTTTCTCTCTTTACCTAATACTAACACATAAAAACTGATTTGTCAAGCGACGGTAGGAGAAATATTTATGAAGAGGAGGTGAGATTATGCTTGAAAGAGAAATGAGGCTCATGACAATTGACGAGGCATCGAAGCAGATTCCGGGACTGTCGAAGTGGCGGATTCGGGAGCTGTGCTTGTCGGGTCAGCTTCCGTCGATTATGGCAGGGCGAAAGCGTTTGATTAACGCGACTACGCTTTATGATTTCGTGAGTAATCCTGCGGCGTTTCCTGCACCCGAGATAGGTGAGCAGCAGAGATTGCGGATTGAGAAGTGAGGCGGGAGAAATAACGGCGATAGTTTAATCGTCGTTTATCTCGGTGAAATGCGTATCAGAATTAACACAGAGTTAATTCAAAAACAAGCTTTAATTTTGAATTAAAACGGGGATAATTCAGAATTAATTCAAAAATATTTATGGGAGAGGAGGAGAAGATATGAGACCGTCACCGCTTTTTGACAACAGGGTGCAGAGAACTCCGAAGCCTGTCAACTTAGAATCTACGCTTGATTATATGCAGCAGGAAATTGAGAGGTTAAAGACAATACTTATAGCCAAAAATTCAACTATCGCCGAGCTTCAAAATGAGAGTGAAAAGCAAAATCTTAGAATTGAAGAGTTAGAAACCACTATTGACGAGGTAATCATGGAAAAACATGAGTTGCTTTATGCACTGGACCTGAAATCGCAGAGAAGTTTTAACGAGCGCGGCGCAGGGCGGAAATCAAAAATTACAACGGAAATTGAAAACTATGTAATTGGATTAAGGCAAAGAGGAAATAGCTTCGCAGAAATTTCAAAAATCTGCGTTGAAAACGATATTGTGATTAGCAAATCTACTGTGGATAGGATTATAAGAAAATGGATTTCGTCTCAGAATTAATTTTAAAGTTGGGCGGTGAAGTGCGTATTTCAAAAGCGAAATTACACTGAGAAAAGCGGCTTTTGCCGCCCTACTTTTTTCGCTTACTGTGCGGGTATTTCGAGATAGTTTTGAAATCAAGGAAACCATATAAGGATAGTGGGGCGGTGCGGCGGAAAATGGCAGAAAAGCACTAAGCGCAAAAATTAAAAAGCTCGTTTATAAAACGAGAAATTATATTAAAAACGCTTAGTGGTATTTGCCGCTTGTAATGTGGGTATACAAGGCAAAAATGTGGAATTTTTATAAAATGCGCTTAGTTATAAGATAGCACTAAGCGGGGATGCTTTTCGAGGCAAAAAGACTGTGCGTAATTATTGAGGGTGTGGCAAAAATCGACAAGAAATAACCGTACAGAAAAACTGTGAAGCTCATGGCTTTCAAGGCAGAAAGAGGCAGAAATTTCTGTACGGTTGTTTTTCAATCTATAGGCGGTTTTATGAGATTTATTTAAAGAAATTCTGACTAAAATCTAACCATATAAGGATGACAGTACAGATTTTTTGAGGTAAGGCAGAAATAGAGCGAGCCGAGGAGCGTGAAGCGATGAGGCGAGCGGGGGCAGAAATGTGCTGGGGGTGATATATTGGCGGTTTATGGTTACATACGGGTGTCGAGCGTTGACCAAAATGAGGATAGGCAGTTGATTGCGATGGGTGAGCAGGGTGTTGCTACGAGGAATATATTTATTGACAAACAAAGTGGGAAAGATTTTGAGCGGGTGAATTATAAAGCTCTCGTGAAGAAGCTGCGCTCATTATAATTCTCGTTCTTGACTTTAAACCCTAAACTGTAAGCCTTGACCATACGAAAATATGAAACGTCATTAAGGAAAGATTTGGCATCTTCCTCTTCATCAAAAATCAAGCCTTTGTTTTAAGGTTTTCTATCTGCTCCTCTATATTCCATTGTCGGCTGATGCTCTTTTAAGTTCTGCATTTTGAAACTCCTATAAATTAAGCGGCCCGACATGGTACGCATATCTTATTATTTGCTGTTTTAATAAGAAAATTAATCGTAATTTCAGGTAATTTTAAATTTTCATACGTTTCCCACTTCTCTTGACAAACACCGATTTAACCTCTATAATTAATGTATTCATCAGAACAGGAGCAAACTATGACCGATTATCTTATAGAACTATTCAATGTAGCCGTCCCGTTCATTGCGTGTATCCCGCTTTTCCTCTATCCCATGTGGAAAACACGGGACGTAAAGACACGCTCGGTTATCGTATATTTATGCGGTTATACGTTATTCCTGTGCGGTGTTGTTCTGTTTATTGGACAGCACAGGGAAATTAACGTGCAGACCGTTCAATTTATTATGCTCGGCGTAACGCTCCCCGTGAACATTATGCCGTTCTTTGTGTTCCGAAAGAGAATATTACAGAATATTTTCTTGCAAACGGTGGCGTTAATGTACAGCCCGATTGTAATCGGCACGGGAACACATACGGCAGAGAAGCTATTCGATTCATCTCTATTCGCGGCGGCGATTATAAGCCTTGTTGTGTGCGGGATTACCTTACCGCCGTTGATGTTCTTACTCAGAAAGCTTTACACAAACCCCGCTATCAATCAATCCGACCTGTGGAAATTCTTTTGGCTGATTCCGCTTGCGTTCTTCGCAATAATCATGTTCAGTGGCAGTAACTTCATTTCATCACACACGCACGGCATAGAATTTATAATTATCCGTATTGTGCTTTATGTCGTACTTCTGCTGATTTGTTATTTGTTTGAAATAGCGATACGCAGAATAGCCGAAACCGAAGCCGCCAAACGCCAAGCCGAAGAAAAAGCCGCAGAAGCCGATTTCTACAAGAAAATGAGCCACCAACTTTTAACTCCTCTTACCGTTGTTTCGACAAGCATACAAACTATTAAAATCAAACCCGAAAAAACCGAGGAACTCATTAACAAATCACAAGATAAGATTATGGAAATGGCTGATATGATTAACGCCGCACTTTCTGAAAACGCTGAAAACGAAGAAAGCGGGGTGCGTAAACAATGAAGAAAACCGTATTATGCGTTGAAGATGAACTTGACGTTTTAGAAAACAACCGTGTCAATTTAGAAAATGCAGGGTATACCGTCCTCACTGCCGAGAATCTGAAAAAAGCACGGAAAACGCTGTCAGAAACCACACCCGACATTATCATTCTTGACATTATGCTCCCCGACGGTAACGGCTTGGAATACCTCAAAGAGCTACGCACCGAGGGGAACGACATTCCTATAATCATGCTGACGGCGTGGAACAGGGGCGAACATTCGGCGCGGGGAATTGAAATGGGCGCGGACGATTACATAGGTAAGCCGTTTGTCTACGCCGACCTTTTGGCGAGGGTTAAGAAAGTTTTGGAACAGACAGAGCGAATCCCGAAACTAATCACACGCGGTGCGTTGTCGCTTGACCTAATCAGCTTACAGGCTTTTATTAACGGCGAAAATATGCTTTTAACGCAAAAGGAATTTTCCCTGCTTCTGCTTTTTGTCCGGCACGAAAACCGTATCATACGCCAAGAATACTTATACGAGCAAATATGGAATCTGCCTTACGGAAACACCGACAAGACGTTAAAATCCCATTTGTCGCGGCTTCGCAAGAGTTTAACAGATACGGGATATACCATTGAAACCGTGCGGGGTGAGGGGTATGTTTTTAAGAAAGGTTGAGATTTCTCAACCTTTTGTTTTTCTATTGCCTTTATGTTTATTGAGTGCTATACTTTATTGTATACGGCTATTGTACGAAAATAAACTAAAAGGGGAAATACTTATGCAAACTAAAACTACCCACAGAAACAAACTGATTTCAACGTTTCTGACCCTCGCACTACTTATTACATCACTTCTCGGCGGCTTACCGCCGCTGACCGCGAGCGCGGACGGTCTCCCCGGCGGCGGAGGCGGAAGCGGCAGCTACAGCGACGCCGACGTTATCAACCTCAACGACTTCGTTTTGCTTGAAGACGAATACGTATGGCTCGGCGGCGTCAACGGCGGCGTTGGCAGCAGCTGGAGATACGAAGTAGATGACGCCTCCGGAACTATTTATCATGATTTTGAAATTTTAGATGATGTCACGATTATAGGCGAAGCCCATTTTCCCGAGGACCACATACTTTCCTTACTTATGCCCTCCAACTCAACCGTAATATGGGACGCCGAGCTTTACGGCAATATCTATAATAATAGCGTGCTTTCAGTTTTCCAAGGCGAATTCATCATGGAGGGCGGCGTGATTGCCAACATGGCATCATCCGGCATTGCGATTTACGCGACTAACGCTTCAATCGTCTTAACCGAAGACTCGGCTGTATTCGTTTTTAATGATGATTTAAACGATGTTGTCAAGCTCGCAGGAGGCGACGTTCCTGTAATCGAAGACAACGCCGTAATCATCGCGTTTGACGATATAGACGTTTGGGGAGACCTCGTCGAGGGCGAGGCTGATGACTTCGGCGGCGAAGGCAGTGTCTTGCATATTGAAAAAGCCGCAGACAACGATTTCGACTACGAATATGATGCGTTTCTATACGAATTATGGATTTTTTATCGTGAAGGCTCAGGTGATGTTTCTGTCTTTTATTACGATTTCACCCCCATCGTCGGCGGCGATGACGTCGGCGTCATTGACCTTTCCGACTTTGAGTGGGACGACGACGACTTCGTATGGACGGGCGGCAGCAGCGGCGACGGCTGGGAGTATGATATTTACGCTCCGAGCGAATTCACGAATTTGCACGAATTTTATCTAACCGGTGACGTCATTATAACAGGTGAAGCGTCGCTCCCCGAATTTAATAATATTAGTTTATTTTTTGACAAATACGCCAAGGTAACCTGGGAAGCAGAGCTTTACGGGTATAATAAAGACGGCAGTATGCTGAGTATTATAGGTGACGGCGAGTTCCTCATGACCGACGGCAGAATCATCAACACCGCGCCGAACGGCGTAGCGGTTAGTGCGTATTTCCAAGACTGCGACGTTGATTTCTTCATTGAAAAAGGCGTGCTGTTTGGTTTTAACTATATATGTGATATAGTCTACGGACGCGAAGATTTTAGCGTTGGCATGAACCCCACATACTGCCAAATTCTCGGAGATGAAGCTTTAGTTTTCTCTTTTGATTCTTACGGTAACTTTGACTGGCGGATAAATGAAAATAATTGGTATAACGACGATTTTGACGTGTATTCGTTTATTGACGGTGGTTGGCTTGAAATTGATTATACTTTCAACGGGGATTTCTGGTATATCTTAGACGTCGAGCTCCCTGAGGGCTACGGCGATACAGGCGGCGGTTGCGGCGGTATCGGCGAATGTTGCTCCGAGCCCAACCCCAATTGCACTTGCGGTTGTGTTGACTGCTGTGACGTCGGCGTCTGCGACAACTGTAACGGCGAGGGCTGCGATGTGTGTGTGGACGACTGTGAATGTAGCGGCGTGGGCTGCGATATGTGCGACGGCAGCGAATTCTACCCCTGCAACTGCGGCACCGACGAAGTAAAAGAGCTTTTCATTGAAAACGAAGAAGATTTTCGGTATTTTTACGAAGAATTGCTTGAAGACAACACGGCTTGGTGCTGTACTACGATTTACTTAGAGGCTGACCTTGACCTCACAGGCAAAGCAATCACCGAGCCCGCTATCTTGACCAACGCAGTCTTCGACGGGCAGGGTTATACGATTTCGGGGCTGAACGTAACAGGCACGGGTCAATATATATTAAACAGCGGCGGCGGCATGATAGAGCAACAGAGCTACGACAGCGACTACGGCAATTTATACCACGCGGCGGGGCTTTTCGCGGTATTGGAATACAGCACAGTGAGGAATTTAGTCTTAGACAACCCCGTAATCATCAGCGATAAGGTTGAGAACGGAACTGACAAAGCCACGGCTTTAGGCGCGGTGACGGGGCTCGGCGTAGGAGCGCAAATCCGCGACGTGGAAATTATCAACCCTACAGTAATGCTTGACGTTGAAGAATTTTACAGGAATAGCTCCGCGTTTATCGGCGGCGTTGCGGGTTATCTCCATAAAGGCGAATACAAAAACAGCGTCGGCTTATACATGAGCATAATGAACGGCGTAGACGTTTACGGCGGCGAGGTCGCGTTTGTGACGATGTTTGCTCCTGAAATCGAAATAAGCTCCATGCTTTACATGGGCGGCGCGGCAGGCGCAAGCTACGACAGCAATATCGCCAGCACCGCCATTTACGGGACGTTAATCTCCGCAGGAATAAACGACAGCTTACTCTACGGCGACTGCTGGTATTGCGATGAACCCTACACCCTTTTATGCAAAGACTGCCAAGACTGCGTAGACTGTCATAACTCTGAAGGCTTCACGATATGCTTGGACTGCGGCAACTGCAATGAAATAGGCGATGGTTGTGGTTATTGTGAGCTGCTTATCGGCGACTGCCGGAATTGCGATGAAACTGATACCCTGTTATGCTGGTGGAACATGGAAGACTGCATCGGCTGCGAAGACTGTCATAACTACTATAACTACACGATATGCCCGGACTGCGGCTTCTGCTATGACAGAAATGACGGAAAATGTGGTGATTGCGCTTCGTTCGCCGCAGCCTCTCTGTTTGTCGGCGGTATCGTGGGTTATACCTCGGCGGTCGAGCCCGCAAGCTTAGCCTGCGTGTTAAATACGCTGTCTATGGCAGAGCTTGATATTAAGATTTCCGCCGTTTATGAGGAATTTATCGGCGGCATCGCGGGGCAGGTATACTTCGACTCGGCGGTGAATAACCTCTATATCGGCGAAGAAAAGGCTTTCGGCGAAGTATTTAACGGCTGCAATAGCTGCGGCAGCGAAAACCCGGGCGAGGTTGCGTTATTTAGGTGCTGTGAGCTTTGGTGGTGCTTGTATTGTTTCTTTGGAGCGGGTTTATCATTATGCGGTTATTGCCAAGTATGCAGTGACTGCTACGGTGACGAAGACGGTAAATGCAAAATAGATAACTGCGGCGAGGATATGATTGGCGGTGCTTGCGGCGATTGCTATGAAAACGATTTAGGTTATTGCGATGAATGTGATTTTTGCATGACCTGCGGCGTCTATTTTGATTATAATCAATGCGGTGACTGCTTGCGGTGCTTATGCCATGATGTCCATGATGACTGTGACGTCGGCGATAACTACAGCAACCCTTATGATGTTTATAATAACTTAGTTTACGCGACGGCGGTGGCGGCTTTAGCCGATGATGTAATCGCGAAAACGAGCGATACAACAGAGGGCACAGGCGGCTTGTGGCGGGCTGTGCAGGTGACGAGCGCGCATACAACATGGAGCTTTGAGCACTCGCTCTCCCGCTATCGTCAGTGGGACGAGAAGTTTAACGATTATTTTGACGGAATCACTCCCATGCTCGGCGCATGGTATGAGTGTGAATGTGAGCTTTGCGTCATTGATGACCCCGACGACCCTGTCTGCGAGGACTGCGGGGAAGAGCCCTGTGAATGTCCTAAACCGCCTTGTGACTGCGGAATCTGCGATGACTGCGACCCTAAAACATTTACGCCTTGCGGAACTAACTGCAAGGGCGAGGGGAATTGTGAGAACCCCTGCCCGACAGGAAACACGAAAAAGCCGTCCGGTGGTGGTGGTGGCGGTGGTACGCCGAGCGATGAAACGCCCGCAACCCCGCCTGTACAGCAGGTTAGCGGAACAACAACGATTATAGTTAATATCCCGAAAGACGTAATTAATGCAATAAACGATAATATCCCCGTGAATCAGCTTAAGGTCACAACTGCAGGAAACGTAAGCGTCAGCGTCGGCGCGGATTTCGCAGGACAAAACGCTGTACTTGTGAAATTCAACGCAGAAACAGGCGAGCTTGAGTTTGTTTCGGCTTCCACAGTCGGCACGAACGGCAACGCGAACATAAACGTAGCTGCAGCGGGCGATTATTTAGTATTAACCTTTAAAACAGGCGACATTACAGGCACGGGCGAGGTAGAAACGAGCGACGCGCTGGCGCTACTGCGGCACATCGCAGGAATCAGCGAGCTTAATTCAATTCAGCAGTTTGTCGCGAACGGCGGCAAAGGTGATATAGGAACGAATAACGCGTTGAATATATTGCGCCTTGTCGCAGGGATTATTGAGAAGATTTAATTGAAGCATCAAAACCGCCGCAATTGCGGCGGTTTTCTTGTTCTGATTGACATTTTAAACTTTTTGTGGTATCATAAAGAAACAAATTTTCAGAGGTTACAAAAATGATACGACACATAGTAATGTGGAATTATGCAGACGGCCTTTTCGAGAGCGAGGATGCTCTGGTGGCTTACATCATTCACCCCGAGCATAAGCGCGTCGGCGAGTTTGTGCGTGCGGTTACGAAAGACCGCGCTTGTGTGGATTATAATTCAAGCGCACTGCGGTAAAACAAGCCGTTCTCCATTTGTAAAAATAAAAATTCAATGCCGAAATCAGTAATAATTTTCACGTCTTTCAAGCCGTCTTCATTTATATCTTCTATAAATACATCTGTGATTTTCGAGCCGACCTGATATGCTCCGAATTGATATAAAATATCGCCGTATTCATTGGTCAAAAACGCTGTTGGATAAGGTTTATTCCCATCAATTACAGTTGTTACAAGATTGACGATTCTCCATGAGTTTAAATCAACAGTGAGCGCAAATGTGTTAATCATGGAACTACTTAAATGCTCTAAATTATAAGGTTCAAAAATATAAATACCGTCAGCAGTATTATTTAAGTCAGGGAATTTTTTGCTCGTAAATTTAATTTCGGCTTCTATTTGGTTATTTCCGAAATTCAAGGAAATAATTCCTTTGTTCCCTTCGCCGTCGTCAAACTCACATTCAGCTGTTCCGTCAATAATGACTCCTTCAAAATCACAGAATTTTACAGAATTAAACGAATAAAAATAGAACGCAGGCATAGCCGTTATCCCACCTACCGAAAGCTCACCTCTAATATTACCGGCTTCTATACTATTGATAAAAAATGACAGAGAATAACGATAGCTTTCATAATCCCAATCGTTAATAATCCATATTTTGTTTAAATATTCGGTGTAATCAATAGTATCCGAGTTGTCATTAAATGAATTATCGTTATTGCAACCCGAGAATATGATAATAAATAAAAGTATTATTGATATAATAAAAAGCGTTTTTGATTTCATAAATTATCTCCCGTTAAAGTAATTAAACCATTTTTCTGCACTATCTGCTCTTCCTCTAATTCCGTCTTCAGAATCGGCAGACCGTTCGTAATGCGAGTGGAAAACAGAAGCCAACTCTCTCGGGCAGTTAGTCGAGGTAATAAAACTGTTAAAACTCATTTCGTATGGCGAGAAAAACCTCATAGTGGGATACCACTGTCTTGTGTCATAACAAGATGTAGTTGAAGTTAGTGTCAAAAATTCTAACTGCATATCAATAAGAATACTTGGACTATTTAGTGCCATTTCGTCTGCTTCAACTTCGTTTATTCCGAAATGAGAAAGAAAAGGTGTAGCGGGTGTCCATTGAATTAATCCGTATCCTCGATTTTTATTTCCGGGAACTTCATAAGCGGCAGGATTGAAGCCACTTTCTTTTTCTATGTTACCTAATAATGCGGCTATAGCTTGTGTAGACCAGCCTTGTTCTTTTAGAACCCGATGTATATATTCGGCATTTGATATTTTTTGTGATTCCGATAAACCATATGCGTTATTCGGGTCTGCATAAGCTCCTTCCGACGCCTCCAACACCACAACCTCACACCTACAATTCGGATGTAGTGGCGGCAGATTCTCTCCTGCTTTAGCATCAGAAATTTTAATCTTCTTGCCGTCTAATGCCGAGCATCTCGCACAAACATTTGTACCCTCAGTCAGAAACTGATAATACCTATTCCCTTCCTTCTCCCCTTTTGATAATAACACATTATTATCAAAAAGTCTACTGCTGTCTTTAAAATATTCTTTTGATTGTTTTTGATTTTTCATGATTTCTCCTTGATATAATATAGATTATCTACATTATATCAAAGATACTGTGTGCAATACAATGAAGTTTTCGAGGTAAACATGAACCCCAAATCCTTCCTGCCCATTTCAGACAAGCACTCCCTCCTCCTAATCCTCGGCACAATGCCGAGCGTTAAGTCGCGCGAGGCGGGCTTTTATTATTCGCACCCGCAAAACCGTTTCTGGCGGGTGCTTGCGGCGTGTCTTGGAAAGCCGCTCCCGCAGACTGTAAAGGATAAAACGCAGCTACTTTTGGCGAATAAAATCGCTTTATGGGACGTTTTAGAATCGTGCAAAATTACAGGCTCCGATGATTCGACAATTCGCGAGCCGGTTTATAATAACATCGCCGGATTTATAAGCAAAATGCAGATTGAGAAAGTTTTGTGTAACGGCGCGAAAGCGTATAAACTATGTCAGAAATTGGGTTTATCGCTACCTGTCGTGTGTATGCCTTCCACCAGTCCGGCGAATGCCGTGTGGAGCTTGCAAAGATTGACAGCGGCATGGAAAGCGGAACTTGATTTTATCTTAGAATTGTGATATACTATGACATAACATATTGAAGCGAGGAGTAAAATCTATGTTTTCGATAAAAGATTTATCAAATTACAAAGAAAATAACCGCATCGAAGCGAAAAAAGCAGAAACCACCTTGCCTAAAAGTATATGGGCGACGTATTCCGCGTTTGCGAATTCGCTCGGCGGTGTTATTTTGCTTGGTGTTACCGAAAACAGCGATAAAACTTTCAGTATGTCGGGTGTCAAAAATGCCGAGAAAATGTTGCAGGATTTTTGGAATAATATCAACAACAAAAAAGTTGTCAGCGTAAATACTTTGAGCGACCATAACGTGCAGATTATTGAAGTTTCTAAGGGCAAAAGAATTATAAAAATCGATGTTCCGAGAGCGGAACGTCAGTTCAAGCCTGTTTATATTGGCGAAAATCCACTTACAGGCTCATTCCGCAGAAATGGTGAAGGTGATTATCATTGTACTAAATCTGAAGTAACAAACATGATTAGCGATAGCGATGATAACTCGCACGATTTATTAATGTTGAAAAAACATGACATTAGTTCTTTTGATAACGATACGGTCATGCGATATAAAACGAGATTCTCAAACTTAAAGCCAAAGCACGTTTGGAATGATATTCCCGTTGATGAGCTCTTATTGAAAATCGGCGCATTAGCAAAAGACAAGGAAACCGGAAAAGTCCACCCTACTGCTGCAGGAATTTTAATGTTTGGCTATGAATATGAAATCGTTAGGGAGTTTCCTAATTACTTCTTGGATTATCGCGAAAAGCTCGACGAAACCACTCGTTGGAGCGATAGAGTCGTTTCCAATTTAGGCGAGTGGAGCGGAAATTTATATGACTTCTATTTCAAGATTTATGCAAGAGTTACAGGCGATGTAAAAACACCGTTCAAATTGAAAAATGGTTTAGACCGTATTGACGATACCCCTATGCACGAAGCTATAAGGGAAGCTGTTGCGAATGCTCTCATTCACTCTAATTACTATGAACGTCGGGGGCTTGTAATTGAGAAATCATTCAAAGAAATTACAATATCGAATCCCGGTTCAATGCGAATTAGTGTTGACGAAGCCGTGAGCGGTGGCGTTTCTGACACACGGAATCAAACACTAATGAAGATGTTCGCTCTTATTTTAATCGGTGAACGTGCAGGAAGCGGCTTATATGGGATTCACTCAGTATGGGAAGAAAACGGATTGAACCGTCCTGTTTTAGTCGAACAGTTTAATCCCGACAGAGTTGTTTTAAAGTTGCAAATTGAAATTGAAAAAACCACCCCACAAGATACCCCACAAGATACCCCACAAGATAAAATTATAAAATTCTGCTCTATTCCGCGAAGCAGAACAGAAATTCAAGAACTTTTAAAGTTGAAAGATAAAAACCACGTTGTAAAAACTTATATTACCCCACTTCTTGAAAGCGGAAAAATAACTATGACTATTCCTGATAAACCAACGAGCAGAAATCAAAAATATTTAACGAAACAATAATAAACGAAGGATAGTTGCCATGAGTGAACCCAAAAACAAAATTAAATTATTCGAGGATAAGCAAGTCCGGTATATTTGGGACGAGGAAAACGAAAAATATTGGCTTTCTGTTTTGGATATAGTAGAAATATTAACTGAACAACCCACGCATGACGGTGCGCGTAAGTATTGGAGCGTGCTAAAAACGCGATTGAAAAAGGAAGGAAGCGAGTTGGCTACAAATTGTAGTCAACTGAAATTGCCTGCTGCCGATGGCAAAAATTATAAAACAGACGTCATGGACACAGAGCAGGTTTTACGGCTTATTCAGTCAGTTCCGAGCAAAAAAGCCGAGCCGTTTAAGCTGTGGCTCGCCAAAGTCGGGAGCGAACGCATTGATGAAACCGTTGACCCCGAATTGTCAATCGACCGTGCTATACAGAATTACCGCCGTTTAGGTTATAGCGAAAACTGGATAAATCAGCGGATTAAATCAATTGAGGTTCGCAAAGCATTGACCGATGAATGGGACGAAAGCGGAGTTCAAGAGGGCATTGAGTATGCCGCTCTCACCGATTTGATGAGCAGGACTTGGAGCGGCATGACTACCCGTGAATATCGCAAGTACAAGGGCTTGAAGAAAGAAAATCTGCGTGATAATATGACAAATACTGAGCTTGTACTTAATATGCTTGCGGAAGTCGCCGCTACCGATATATCTATTGCTCGTCAGCCTGTCGGATTCGCTGAAAGTGCAGAGGTTGCTCGTGAGGGTGCAGAAACGGCAAAAATCGCCCGTGAACAACTCGAACTACGCACCGGAAAACCCGCTGTCAGCCAACTGAACGCAAAGAGCCTTGGGCAACAGAAAATTTCGATGATTGAAGGGGATGATAATGATTGACATTAAATGTTTTAGTGAAATAAATGTTTTAGTGAAATAAAAAGAAATTAGTTATTATAACTAACTAAATCCCAGTCCAATATTTGTCCAACAAACGGGTCAAAACAGGGCAAATTTGACCCAAACGCGCCAAAACCGAAATCTTGAAAAACCGCATTATACCTATGTTAAACGACGTTTAACAAAATCCGCCAAAACGCCCGGAAGCCGTTGGGGTGGTAGAGGCCGCAGGTTCAAATCCTGTCACTCAGATAGCCGTGAAGTCGCTCATAGAGCGGTTTTGCGGCTTTTTATTATGCGGTTTTTTCGGTTTTGATGTCCGTTTGATGTCCGACCTCAAAATTTTCACTTTTCGGGGCAATCGGGAACGGAATAACTTGTTACCGCCCTCATAATAAGAGGACAGAACTGCCAGTACCATTGTTCGCCGCGCTTGGTAGATATTACTCCGAGTTCTTTCTTGACACGTTTAAGTGTAATAGTAGACACTCCCTCGTCTTTAGCTTCTTCGATAATGTCATTCGCCGCGATTTCGCTACCGTCCGACAATGCGGATAGAATAATTCGCCGTACTTTATCGGACTGGCTTTCGGGTCGGTTGGCTTTACCGCTTATAACGTCATCGGTGTCAACGTCACATTCACCGAGCCACTTAAATCCAAGAACAGGGTCAAGTTCAAATGCGATTGCTTTCCCCGGCGGTGCGAGATTAGATTTACCTTGAACAACCGCTCGACTGTATTCACCTATTCGTCCGACGGTCAACACACTTCGAGCGGCGGCATAGATGTCGATTGAACCAAGTCCACGATACTGCGATTTACTTTTACCTTTATTAAGGTGCCCGATAATTACAATTGCACACTCGGTACGCTCTGCAACACCTGCGAGAAGTTTCATCAACGGACGAATCCCGCCTGCGCTATTCATGTCACCACTACCGATATACGCTTGAAGCGGGTCAAGAATTAGTAGCTTTGCTTCGGTTTTTATTATAGCCTGTTCAATTCGTTCATCGGAAAACGTCAGCGATTTCTCTGATTCATCTATAACATGAACCCGATTGCAATCCGCCCCCAAATCTTCAAGTCTGGGTTTGATTGTATCGGCAAGTCCGTCCTCAGCAGTTTGAAACAACACGTTGACAGGTTCGGTGGTGCTTCCTGTCGGTAACGCTCGTCCTCTCGTTAAATCGGCGGCGATTGCCAACATCATGGTGGTTTTACCGTCACCGAGGTCGCCTTGTACGATTGTGATTTTCCCGAATGGAATATACGGCTTCCATAGCCATGAAACGTATTCCGTTTCGATTTCTTCCATTGAAAATATTTTTAGTTTTGTGTTTTGCATAAAATATCCTTTCATAGATTTATAGTTTAGATTTTAGTTTTAGTGCCGTTTCACCCGAACGGATTCCTAACAACCTACCCTACTCGGCGGTTTTATCGTTTCTCTACTCTTGGTACGCAGCTTGATTGGATTAATCCAATCAAGCCTAATGCAGATACTTCGCTGAGTAAATATTCCGTTCGGACGGTCATTCAATTTTCAAGGTGCATTGTCGGGGTCTAAGCTATCGAATCTTCACCGAAAACCATTGAGCGTAAGTTCCGCTCGGTTATGAGATATTTTCTACCGGCTTTGAAGCATTTCAACGTTCCCGATACGCAGAGTTGGCGGATTCTGTACTCGGTCAGTCCGTCAATCAGCCCTGCGGCTTCCTTAATGGTAAGCAATCTTTCTTTGTTTTCCACGGTTTTTCCCTCCTTTCTGCGGTTATTTGTTGCTTTGTCTGACTACATCATACCACTTTAAGCGAGGTCACGCCGTATATCCCGAAATTGGGTTATTTTCGATAAAATTAAATAAAACCCATAAACGGGTTTCGTTGACAAATTCAAAAAAATGTGTTAGAATATAGACTAACACTCAATAATATATGAGGTATGCCTATGACCTGCACACTCACACTACAAGAGAAACTGCGTGATTTGCGTGATGAACGCAAGCTAACCATCGCCGAGTTATCCGAAATGACGATGATTCCCACTTCCACGCTCCAACGGCTCGAAAGCGAAGAAGATTACCGCACAGGCTATCAAGATATTCGGGAATTAGCGGCTTTTTACAAAGTTTCGACAGATTTTCTGTTCGGATTGTCGGATAACCGCATACCATATAATATAAAGGTTAATGAGTTATGTTTGTCCGATTCTGCGGTTGAAACGCTCCGAGAGCAGAAAATCAACACCCGATTATTAAGCGCGTTAATCGCTCATCCCGATTTCTTCAAGTTACTGACTGCCGTTGAAATCTATCTTGACCGCACAATCGACACGCAGGTTAAGTCATGGAACGCTGTTTTTGAGTTGGCAGAACATAAAATCCGTGAGCAGTACAAGGTCGGTGGTAATGATATGGCGATTCAGATTCTCAAAGAGGGGGCAATCAACGAAGATGAATTTTTGTTGAACAAGGTCATTGAGCGATTCCGCAGCTTGATTGTTACCATGTACGATGAACACAAAAAGAACGTCCGTACTGACGAGCAATCGGACGTGATTAAGGCACTAACAGGCGATATTGACGAGTTAATGAAAAGTAAGAGTAAAGGTCGAGCGAAGTTGGCACTTCTCGGAAAGCAAATTGGGTTGAATACCAAAGTCTTGACAGATGAAGAAACGGAAGTGTTGATAAAAGCGTTGGAAAAATCGGATATGTATAGGAATAATCGGGGGAGGAAAAAGTGAAATGAAAAAGCGTAAAGCGTTTTACCAACTTGAAAAGTGGTTAAAAGATGAAAACCAAAGCGTCGCAATCGTTTTGGGAATTCGCCGTGTCGGTAAGTCTACTGTGTTGAAACAGTTTGCGGAGGCATATGGCGGTTATTATGTCAATTTCAAAGAAACACTTATGACCACCGCCGAATATGAGGAATTATTCGACAGACCGGAGCAGTTGTTATGTTTTGATGAAATCGGCTATGTGAAAGATTATGATATGGTATATCGTGATGTTCATACCGAATTAGAAGGACGGCGGTTAGTAATAACAGGCTCGTCTTATGGTGCGTTATCTCAGCTTGGAATAGAACATTTAGGTTGTCGCAGTGATAAAATAGAAATGTTCCCTTTGAGTTTTGAGGAATATTTGTACTTTTCGGGACGAATCGGCGAGTATGGCGAAGATTACACTCCTACGGACAGCGATATTCAAGATTTTTATCGGTTAAAAGATATTCCCAAAGGAATGAGGATTTCCTTTAATGTAGGATATTTAGGCGAAGTTTCTGACGAAATGCAAATCTCTGCGGAAAATTTGTTCTGCGATACACGTCATAAAGTGCTGTCTAAGGATTTAGCAAAGGCGGTTTACAATGTGCTTGCATACACCTTGAACCGTCATGTGAATACAAAGAGTTTTGGCGAAACAGTTCCGGGAAAACAAGAATACACAGCTAAAACCTTGCGTAAATTAGGAATTGACTTATCAAGTTCTTTGATAGGGCAAGCTAACGCATTATCAACCGAATTATCCCCCAAAGAGATAGCGCAAGCATTAAATTTCCTGTTAAAGAATGGATATGCTTTTGTTGATTTGAAAAAGAATGCTGATGAAAAACAAAAAATAGACTTAGCCCATGTGCTTTTAGCCGAGGTTGACAGTGCCGAAAGCTTAGATAGAGTATTGAAAGAATATACTTTAAGCGTAATCAGTCCTTTGGTTTACACTCGCCTAATGATTAATATTGAGGACATAGTTGGAATTCTATGTAGCAACCCTGCATTATATGGCGAATTGTATGAATTAGCTGTAAAATCAGAAGAAATATACCGCAGAGGGTATGAGAAGATTCACTATTCTTATAAATTCGTCGATAAAGAAATAGGCGAAGTTGATTTAATGACGTGTTCAGATATAACAAAACCACCATTATTTTTAGAAGCAACAATAACGCATAAGAGAACAACTGATTGTTCTGTTAATCATGTTTTCCGTGATAGAGAAGCATACAGAATTTTAACCGACCTCCCCGGAGTTGCTCGAGAAGCGGGTAACGGCACTTTGTATCGCTTAGGTTATCCCGAAGCATTATTAATGCTGTCGAGTGATAAGGCGTTTGACATTCCGCTTATGAAAGGTGTGCAATAAAAAAGTGGTCGAATTCGACCACTTTGAAAAATCGGGAACGCCATTTAAGTTTTAATTTGATATTTAATTGATAATAAAACCACCGTTTTCGTCAACTTCACGCAACCCGCGACAAACCGCTCTATCACTCACATCAGCTTGTTCTAACTTCCAAGAACAAACAGGATTTACAACAACTTTTTGCAACTTTGTTGACCGAAAGTTGACCTAAACTAAAACTAAAGACAGCCGATATATCGTGAACCACCGCCTTGATTACATCAATCAAGGCGGTGGTTATTTTATCAGTCGAAACGTACACCGTTCAAGCGGATTACGCTTTGCCACTTTGAATTTCCGTTAATGTGTATAATATTGTCGGCATAGTCGCTGAAAAAAACTCATGACCTTGCCACTTTTCATTATCAAGCCGTTGTATTTAATAGTCCATTATTACTCCTTATAGCTTACACCGCATTATATAATCTCGGAAGATGCCGTGCGGATTTTCTACCCGAACGCTCCCGCTTTCCCTGCTCCCGGAGCAATCGACGTAGAATCATTCGCTATCGGAATTATCACAGGCTCATGCGAATGTACAAAAGTTAGAGCAGATTTCCGACTTAACGGCAGAGATTGTTGACAGATTAGTAGACGGAATCACGGTTTATCCCGACAAACGCATAGAAGTCAAGTTTAGTTTCTTAGACGAACCGGTTTATAACAAGGAGGAGGTTACAGAAAATGAATGAGTGTGTAATAGCGAAGTATATTCGTCTTTCCCAAGACGACACGGTTTCCGAGAGTCTGAGTATACCTCATCAGCGGCTTCTTCTTGATTGTCACATCGAAGATATGAATATGCCGGGGGCGCAGATTTTAGAGTTCATAGATAATGGCTTCACGGGAACAAACGTCGAACGCCCTGCTTTTCAAGAAATGATTGAGCTTGTGCGGTGCGGTAGAATAAACTGCATTATAGTAAAAGACTTTTCAAGATTCGCCCGAAACGCATTAGAAAGCGGTTATTACATTGAAAAGGTGTTCCCGCTATACCGTGTGCGGTTTATCGCCGTGAGCGACCGCTTCGATTCTAATGATTACAAAGACGGCACAGGCGGTATTGACATTGCGTTCAAGTTTATGATGAACGAATATTACAGCGCAGATTTATCAAAGAAGATTAAAAGCGCGAAGCGTGTGCTTATGCAAAACGGCGAACACATTGTCGGCGGTGCGATTTACGGTTATCGCAAAAACGACAAAGGCAGATGGGAACACGACCCACTCGCCGCCGAGGTTGTCCGCGAGATTTATGACATGGCACTTAACGGCAAGACTACGGCGCAAATCCGTAATAAGTTGTTCGCTGACCGCCGCCTTGCACCGATGGAATACGATTATCATAAAAAAGGTAAGGACATCATACCGGAGTTTAACTGGACTACACGGCAAATCTACCGAATATTAACTAACGAACAATACACCGGTTCTTATGTAGCGGGAAAGCGAGAAACCTCCCGTGTCGGCTCAATAGCTATGATTGAAAAACCACGCTCGGAGTGGATTATAATTCCCGACAGCCACCCGTCAATTGTGAGCAAAGAAGAATTCGAGAGAGTGCAAGAAATTTTGGCAAATCCGAAAGCATTTATTGCCGAAAAGCCTGTTCCGAGTAATCATGCGAACAAATTGAGAGAACGCATAGTAAACGGTGAAAGAAAATCTTGCGCTGTTCCATACGGCTACACTGTAAATAACGGTATTTGGGAAATAAATTCTAAAACAGCAGAAGTGATTTGTATGATTTTCAACATGACATTAAACGGCTCATCGCTTAGAGATATTTGTAACAAGCTGCGTGAGCTTGGTATTCCTACATTAAACGAAGAACGAAAACTTACCAAAGGAGCAAATATTATTCCGACTTGTCACTGGAAAACGCAGGCGTTAAAGGATATTTTGAAAGATGAGCAATATATCGGCTCATACGTTGGCGGGAAATCGTTTCAAGACGAGAACGGTAAATTTTATCTTCGACCTCGCAGCGAGTGGATAATAATCGCCGATAAACACCTTCCGATTATATCTAAAGATGTTTTTGAAGAAGTACAGAAAATCCGCTCACAAAGCCGTAAAAATACGAAAAAACGCGATTATTTGTTGTACGGGAAAGTCGTCTGCGGCTGTCGCGGTTATGCACTTTCATACGGCGATGCGACCAATCCGCCTGTATACAGGTGCGCTCATACACACGCAAACCCTGCGGCGAAGTGCTATAAAATGAAGTGTCGTTCCGATGAACTCGAAAATGCTGTTATGGATATAATCAAAAAACAAGCCGAGGTTGTTTTGAACTGCGTTGATTTATCGGGTTTCCGTAAGACTGCGGTAAATAACAGTCAGCTTGATGGCTCTGTTGTTCAGCTCAATAGTGTTGAAATAAAAAAGCAAATCAGTTTGCTTTCTAAACAGCGACAGGAGTGCTATGAAAAATTTATATGCCTTGAAATTGACCGTGATACTTTTCATTCGCTCAAAGACGACTACACGAAGCAGATTGAGCAGTTGACTCAGCAACTTGCCGTTTTCCAACAATCGGCTCGCAAAAAAGAAGCGGATAACAAAACTGCTGTTCTCGCAAAAAACGCACTAAGCGAAACGGCTGAACCGAAAGATATTGTGGATGCTCTTATTGAAAAAGTTCTCGTCTTCCCGAATAACCATATTGAGATTCACTGGAAGTTTGAGAATTTTACAAAAACGGAAGCTGTTTAATTACGAAATATATATGAAGCGCAGTACCCTTAAACAACGATGGGTGCTGCGCTTTTTTTCGATTTATAAAATAATTTGAAAAATTTTTTAGTTTGTGCTTGACATAAGCGTCCCCCCTGCGGAATCCTGTGTAGACAGCGAGAAGAAAATAAATGACGTAGTGAAAATTTTTCTTTTCCTCTTGACACAATAAAGCTAAAATGTTCTGCGTTTCCTCTACTGTGTAAATTTCTTGTTGCTGTTCTTCTGCTCTGTCTTTCGGAAGAATAACAGAGCCGCACGGATTGAATGAAAGCACTTGCATTTTCCGAGCATATTCAAAAACCGAAGAAATAAATGCTATATGGTTTTTGATAGTCTTTGCGGATAAAGCCCCCTTGCGGTACTTGTCAAATCGTTCGCCAGTTTCTAAGTCTTTAATAAACTGTTGAATGTGTCGAGGTGTTACTTTGTCTAACCGTAAATGACCGATAGCCGCAAACGTCCTCTTGCTGTAATTATGATAATTCGCAAGTGTATTCGCTTTAAGGTTAGACGGTGCAACGTCTTTCAAGTATTCGCTTGCAAACTGCTTGACTTGTTTTCCGTCTACTGCCTACCCACACGAAACAGTTATTAAATATGCGTTGCCGCGCTTAGTTATATTTGCCATTTAAACACTTCCTTTCAAAATGTTTAAGTAAAATTCGGCACGTTTCTTATACTCTAATTATAGCATAAAATCTATAACTTGTCAAGCAGAAATGTACCGATAATTCAAATAATATGCAGGTTTTATCACTATTCGCAGTTATCGAACGTCAACTGCTCGCCGATTGTTTTAAGTAAAGCTGTTAAAAACAGCGTATTTACAAAAGATGTTTGTATAGCCAAATGCAAAACCTCTTGTATAATTGATTTGTGGCTTTGCCGCTAATAATTATTACAGGAGAGTTACATAAATGACCGCAAACAAAACAACGTAGTATTTCCATGAATATTTTGCAAAGTGGATGAGCATTTATAAACATGGCGCAGACGCGTTACAAATCCTCAGATTAATCGCAAGCTTAATTGACAAGATTTAATTGAAGCATCAAAACCGCCGTAATCACGGCGGTTTTCTTGTTCTAATTGACATTTTAAACTTTTTGTGGTATCATAAAGAAACAAATTTTCAGAGGTTACAAAAATGATACGACACGTAGTAATGTGGAATTACGCAGACGGTTTTACGCCAAATGAAAACACGCAAAATGCAGAGAAAATGAAAGCTCTTTTAGAGGAATTACCGGAACTTATTGACGGAATTGTTGAATTAAAAGTGCAAATTAATGCTATGCCTTCAAGCAACAGAAATATTATGCTCGATAGCCTTTTCGAGAGCGAGGAAGCTCTGGCGGCTTACATCGTTCACCCCGAGCATAAGCGCGTCGGCGAGTTTGTGCGTGCGGTTACGAAAGACCGCGCCTGTGTGGATTATAGGGAGTAAATGGAAATATTTTAAATTATATGCGCTCCAAACGATAAATTAATACGCTGTCCGAAGCATAAATCGTATTATAATCTTTCAAATATAAATAACACAAATCACTTATGTAAATCTGATTAAGTTTGTTTTCGTCAAGGTTTTCCGTTTTTTGATAATAGGGGTGCAGAAAATAAACTACAGAAAAATAATTTCCCGAAATACCTAAACTGCTCGCATAATAATAACCATTAACAGTATCATTTTCCAAAAATAACGGTAGACTGTACGTTTCAAATTCATGCATTAATTCGTGCTTTTCGCCTTCGTATTTTATGTAATTATCCTTAAAAGTAACTTCGATATTTAATATTGAAGTAAAATCCCAGTATAGTTCGCCGTCAGAATTAAGAACGGTGCGACCGGAGGGAACTGATAAATCCGGCGGGATAAGTTCGGCTATCCGCCATGTTCCGTAGAATAGTTGGTTGTAGGTTATGTTACTTTTTTTAAAATAAATTCCCTGTTCTGTATTATCAACCCAAATTGATTCAATTCGCCCCCGTGAAGTTATAATTTCATCTCCGCTCCTCGAAAACGATAAAAGCAAATCACCTTTCTCAAATATTTCAAACATATTATCCGGCAAATATGAATCGAAAATTAAATCAATTGATTCTTCATTTCCATCTACTGTGGCTTTTATTCGTGACATAGTTTGAAAACCGTTTATAATTATGTCTGCGAAATATTTCTCGTCTTCTTCGTAAATTGTGATTTCATAGCTCATCATAATGGGTGAGCCTATACCCTCAATAAATTCGGTTAAGCTGTATGAACCGAGCCATGAATCAAGCGGAATATCTGCATTGCAACCTGAAAATACGATAATAAATAAAAGTATTATTGATATAATGAGAAGCGTTTTTGATTTCATAAATTATCTCCCGTTAAATACTTCATCAACAAAACTATTCATCAAATCTACAATTTCATTGCGTTTTTCATCGCTTAACTCATTCATTACGCCGCTTGCATTAACGATTTCATAAAGCTTATCGTTTTCCAAAAGATACATTTCCCGCTCAATGCTTTTTATTAAAACAGCTTCGGGTTCAATGTAAAATGGCTGTGTGTAGTTTTCTCTTACAATAGAAATAATCACGTTGTTTTCATTAAAAGAATAATTAAAATTACTCCGATATGTTTCGCCGAAAATTTTTACATGAAGATATTTTATGTCATCATTTAATAAAACAGCTTGAATATAACCGCCCTCCGACGAGTAATCATAAATGTCTTTGTAAATGACAACTGTCGTCGAATCGAATTCGACGATTTGTGTCGTGTTGCAAGATACAAATGATAATAATATAGTTAAATATATAAATATACGTTTTATGTTTTTTATCATTCCTATAACTCCTTAAATCCTATTGTATATTTACGAATCCGTCTGTAGTTTTATCATCATTATACATTTGAAGAAATTGAGATGTAGAAAAACCAAAACTCATTTCAAAATGCGGTCTGTCTACAAATGAAGCCCAATCGCCACCCCACTCAAAACCAAATTGTTTCCCTAAAGCTCCGACTTTATCCCAATCAGTTTCTTCCCATAAAGGAACGCCGTCTTTCATTTCCACAACATCAAGTGCAAGACCAAAATTATGGTAACTTTGACCTCCTCTACCATTTGTAACAATAGCTCCCGGTGTTGTTCTTCCTTGTTCATATAATATATTTTGCTCTTCAATTGAACGAAAACCGTCAGTTATTCGTAGATTTATATCCTGTTTTTGAGCCGCAAGGATAAACGCAATGGCAGAATCTTGAATCGCCGGGTGTAAAGTACCGATTCTTGTTATAGTAACAGAATCCCATATATCATTAATATCCCCCTCCAACACCACAATCTCACACCTACAATTCGGGTGTATCGGCGGTATAGCTTCTTTCTCTGTAATTTCAGAATACCTGAATATTTTTCTGTGCAACTTCTGACATCTCGCACAAACATTTGTACCCGAAGTCAGAAACTGATAATACCCGTGTCCTTCCTTCTCCCCCTTTGATAATAACACATTATTATCAAAAAGTCTACTACTGTCCTTAAAATATTCTTTTGGTCGTTTTTGATTTTTCATGATTTCTCCTTGATATAATATAGATTATCTACATTATATCAAAGATACTGCGTGCAATACAATGATGTTTTGAGGTAAATATGAACCCCAAGTCCTTCCCACCCATTTCCGACAAGCACTCCCGCCTCCTAATCCTCAGCACAAGCACAGCCGGAATATCGTAAAACGTAACTTTTTTAGGGTTACGTTTATTTATTATCGCATTTTGCGCGCCATTTCGTACAACTAAATCAAGGTTGTCGGCGAGATTTTTGTTGACAGCGATTGAAAATTGAGCTAAAACGTAATAAATAAAACGTGAAAATATCTTGCATTATTGCTTTTCATGGTGTATAATGAAAATATTATGAACATTATTGACACACACGTACACAGCAATTTTTCCTTCGACGGCGAACATTCGCCCCGCGAAATGATTGAAAAAGCAATCGAACTGGGGCTTTATGCGCTGACTTTTACCGACCACATCGACGTCAGCAATTACTACAGCTCGTATTATAAGCAGAGCGAGCTAATGCCGCTCGGCGCGGCTGAAATCCCGCCGCTGATTGAAGAATACGCCGACAGAATCAGAATCGGCTTCGGGGCGGAGCTCGGGCAGTTCATGCATGAGCCTGCACTTGCTGAAAAATTAATCGCGGACTTCGGCTTTGATTTCGTCATTGGTTCAATTCACGAGGTCAGAGAGCATGAGGATTTTTATTATCTCGACTATCATTCGCAGGATATTCCGAAGCTTCTGCGGCTGTACTTCGCAGAAATGCTTGAAACCGCACAGCACGCCGACGTAGACGTGCTCGGGCACTTGACTTATTTTCTGCGGTATATTACGGGGCGGGACGGAATCGCGGTAGATTTAACCGAATATACAGAGAATATACGCGAAATATTCAAGGCTGCTGTAGGGCGCGGAATCGGCTTGGAAATCAACACAGGCGGGCTTCGCAAACAGGGCTACGGCAGGGCTGACCCCGGCTTAGAACACGTGAAAATGTTTAAGGAAGCGGGCGGCGAAATAATTACAATCGGCTCGGACGCGCACAGAACCTCCGACTTAGCCGCGGATTTCCGCGAAGGCGCGGAAATAGCGAAAGCCGCAGGCTTCAGGCGAATCGCTTACTTTGAAAAAAGAAAACCTGTATTCGTTGATATTATGTAGGGTGCGACGCCCTCGGCGCACCGTTTGAGAGGAGAAACAATGAAAAAAATAGGCTTAAAGCATCTTGAGAAAACCGCAAAAGCGTTTGAAATTGTGATTGCGCTGCTGCTGTTGATTGTGATTGCAATAAAATTAGTCGAAGCGGTTTTCGAGCTTACGGGAGCGGATTTAGTTTTAATTTCTGCCGACTTTGAAAGAATCCTGTCGATGGCGTTCACGCTTGTCATCGGCGTTGAGTTCGTGAAAATGCTGTTCAAGCTGACACCCGAAACGGTAATAGACGTGTTGCTTTTTGCAATTGCGCGGCAGACGGTAATTTATCACGAACGGACGATTGATTTATTAATCGGCGTAATAGCGATTGCGGGCTTGTTCGCCGCTAAAAAATATTTGATTTACAATTCCAAACAAAAATCGGAAGGAGAATAAAAATGGACAATTCTAAAACCATCAGAGACAGAATTCTGCACATTCTGCGCGGGAATGCGAGACTCACCGACGAACAAATCGCAGCAATGCTCGGCGTAACAGCGCAGGCTGTCGGCGAGGAAATCGCCGAGCTTGAAAAAGAGGGGATTCTTGTAGGGTTTACAGCGATTATTAACGAAGAAGCGTATGACAAAAACGCTGTTACCGCGATTGTCGAGTTAAAAGTTTCGCCGCAAATGGAAAACGGCTACAACGCGATTGCAAATAAAATCGCCCAAAACAGGCAGGTCGTGAGCGTTCAGCTCATGAGCGGCGGTTTTGATTTGGCTGTGACGGTCAAGGGCGAGAATTTAAGAGAGGTCGCCATGTTTGTATCTGACCATTTAGCAGTCATGGACGGCGTTTTATCGACAGCCACACATTTTATACTGAAGCGATTTAAGGAAAAAGACACGCTTTTCCCTGTTGATGCTGACGACGAAAGGAGCCTTGTTTCTCCCTAATGATAAATTATGATAAAATACTGTCCGAAAAGGTCAAATCCATTCAGTTTTCGGGCATAAGGAAGTTTTTCGACATTGCCGCAACTATGGACAACGTGATTTCGCTGTCTGTCGGCGAGCCGGATTTTAAAACACCGTGGGCGATTCGCAGAAAAGCGATTCTGTCGCTTGAAACAGGACACACGCGCTATTCCTCAAACTCGGGAATGGTCGAGCTTCGCGTTGAAGCCTGCAAATATATGCAGAATTTATTAGGCGTCAGCTACGACCCGAACAACGAAATCGTTGTGACCGTCGGCGGCTCGGAGGCGATTGATATTGCAATCCGCGCGCTTGTAAACGATGGCGACGAGGTGCTTGTTCCCGAGCCGAGCTTCGTCTGCTACGCGCCTTTGGTGGAGCTTGCGGGCGGCGTTGCTGTGCCGATAATCACAAAAGTTGAGGACAATTTCAAGCTGACCCCCAAAGCGTTAAAAGCGGCGATTACGCCGAAGACTAAAGCTTTAATCCTGCCGTTCCCTAACAACCCGACAGGCGCAGTTATGCGGCGCGATGAGCTTGAGGAAATCGCGGAAATTCTGCGCGGCACTGAAATCATGGCAATCAGCGACGAGATTTACGCCGAGCTTACTTATAGCGACGGCGGCGAAGACTTAAAAAAGCACGTTTCAATTGCTTCGCTTGACGGCATGAGAGAGCGGACAATCTTAATTAACGGCTTCTCGAAAGCCTTTGCAATGACGGGCTGGCGGCTCGGCTGGGTCGCGGGGCCCGAGCCGATTCTGACGCAGATTCTAAAAATTCACCAGTATGCAATCATGTGCAGCCCGACAACGAGCCAGTATGCGGCGATTACTGCGCTAAGCTCGCCAGAAGTTAGGCGGGACGTGGATTACATGGTTAACGAGTACGATATGCGGCGGCGGCTCTGCGTGAAAAGCTTCAATGATATGGGGCTCAATTGCTTCAATCCCGAAGGCGCGTTTTACGTCTTCCCCTGCATAAAATCGACAGGGCTTACCTCCGAGGAATTCTGCGAACGGCTGATTAAATCCAAGCGCGTGGCAGTCGTCCCGGGGACTGCGTTCGGGAAGAGCGGCGAGGGCTTTGTTCGCGTGTCTTACGCTTACTCGCTGAAGCATTTAACCGACGCTTTCGCGCGTATTGAGGAATTTTTACGTGAAATTAAATAATCGGATAACCGTTAAAGCCTACGCAAAACTCAACTTCTTCTTAGACATTCTCGGCAAGCGCGAGGACGGCTATCATGAGGTTTTGACGACGATGTGCCTTATTGATTTGGCTGACGATGTTGAAATTGTAGTTACTGACGGCACGGGAATTACAGGCGTTGACGCCGATAACACGGCGCACAAAGCTGCTGTATTATTTCTGCATAAAAGCGGTATAAAAAAGCATATCGAAATTAATATTGACAAGAAAATCCCGTTTATGGCGGGGCTCGGCGG
>WQYC01000019.1 GCA_009781425.1 Oscillospiraceae bacterium | reverse complement strand
TGATAGCGAAAGGAAATGAATAAAATGAGATGTCCTGACTGCGGATTTCACGACAGCAGAGTTATTGATTCCCGCCCCACTGATAACAAAATACGCAGACGGCGTGAGTGTTTATCGTGCAAGGGCAGGTTTACTACATACGAAATAGTGGAAAATATTCCGCTCATGGTTATTAAAAACGACGGCACGATTCAGCCGTTCGACCGGCAGAAGCTTATTGACCGCCTGCTTCGCGCTACAATCAAGCGTCCTGTCAAACTCGAAACGCTTGAAAACATGGTTGAGGATATCGTGACGGAGCTGAAAAATAAGTTTCAGCGCGAGGTTACGTCCGAGAAAATCGGCGAGCTCGTCCTGCGTAAGCTCAAGGACGCCGACCACGTTGCATATATTCGCTTCGCTTCGGTTTACCGCGACTTCGGCGATGTGGACAGCTTTATTAATTTTATAGCGGAGCTGTCAAAGGAAAAAGACAGCGAATAAGCTTATAAAAACCAAAACCGCCTTAACAGGCGGTTTTTTAGTTTGTTATCCTACCTACATATTCTATAGGGGTTACCTCACCTGTTGCCTTGTTGATTATTACTTCGCCAATTTTTGGATATATTCCAACAATATAATAATTTTTTTCTTCCTCCTTATCATAAGACAAAGACCATCCCAAAGAAGAATAATTATGAAATTCACTTATTCTAATATTATCGGAATCAAGAGCACTTTCCGCAATTTCTCGGATTTCTTCATATGTTAGGATAGGCTTATTTTCAACCATAATTAAATCATACGCGGATAAATCTTTAATTCTTTCTATATCCTCATCGGTGAATATTACTTCATTTATGTCAATAAGTTGCTTTGACGTAATATTAAAACCGCCATTTTCGTTTTCCTCGGCTGTGTGTAAAAAGTAATTCTCAACGACATAAGTATACTCCGCTACTAAAATATCTGCAGAAATAATATGATATACATCATCTTTCAAATATGTATTCAAAACCCTGCAAAAAGTTCCGATACCGCCGGTTGCGTCCCAATTAAATAAATATATTAAAGCTCCTGTTTTCTCGTCCCATATTGCTGAACGACCAATAGAAATCCATTGCCCGGGGTAATATATATACTCATTATTAATTACACTAAAATCAAAACCCTCAATATTAAAATGATTATTATAGTTTTCTCTTATAAAATTTTCTAAGGTTTGCGGGAAAACCCCGCCCGCTCTCCCAAACCACCCCTCACGCTCAAGCCCTGAATTCATTTCGTTTAATTGTTCTTCGGTGAATTCAAAATCAAAATAATCTGACGTTCTAATATATAGTGCAATGAAATTTTCCATCGGGATTTCATTTATATCGTCAAAAGACGGCATTATATAAAAACTCGCGCTGTTAAATTCCTCAATCAAAAGCGAAACTCTCGTGATGTCGTCGAGAATAATAGGCTCGGGTTCGTCAACCACCCCGTCAGACGCGGCTTCGCCGTTCGTCTGCCACCCCTCCAAGGAGGGGAATTCGTTGTTATTTATAGCTTGTTCATTCCCCTCCTGTGGAGGGGTGCCGCCGTCAGGCGGCGGGGTGGTTAAAGTTTCAACGATTTCCCCGCCGCAAGCCACAAAAAATATTACTGTAAGTAATAAAGCTATGATTTTTTTCATATCTGCCTCCTACTCCCACTTCTTCCAAACCTCGGGCTTATACCCGACGGTCGCTTGCTTGCCGTTGCGGACAATCGGCGTTTTATAAAGCTTCGGGCACTCCAAAAGCTTATCGGGCTTCGCCTCGGGCGTGAGGTGTATAAATAAGTAGTATTCGTCGGTTTTGTCAGTTACTAACTCGTCAATTTTGACCGTAGCAAGAACAGAGTTCAGCTCGCCCTTGCTGAGCCCTTTGTCTAAAATGTCAACCGCTTGAAATCTTATACCGCGCTCCTTAAAATACCGCTCGGCTTTCTTAGTATCGAAGCATTTTGTCTTGCCGAAAATCTGTATGTTCATTTTTTCACCTTCTTAAATATTATAAACTTGCTTAAAAGATAGTTCCCCGTGAGCACAAAAGCCTGCGCGATTATTTTCATCGCGTGCATATTAAAAAGCAGGACTTCTACTGTTAAAAGCATGAAGCCGAGCTCCATGAAATACGTCGTCAGCCGCGCGGCGAAGAACGCCGCCGCTTGTCTCAGCGGCTTGCCTTTGCTTTTGAAAACGAAAATTTTATTTACAGCAAAAGCGAAGCCAACCGCACAAATCCATGCAATCGTAGTCGCGAGCGTAACGCCCGCGCCGAGAAAATCTGCGCCGAATTGCACCGCGATTGAAACTAATGTCGTCAGCCCGCCGAAAAAAATATACCGTGTGAGCTCTTCACGTTTTTTCATGTTTCACCACATACACGTTAAGGCGGGGAAATTTAAAATTCCCCGCCTTAATATAATCAAAAATTACTGCGCGTCTTCGTCCGCCAAGTCCGCGTCTGTTGCTTCTTTTTCGAGAAATCTTTCAAACTCCTCGTCATCGGCAAAGTCGTAATCATCGAAGTCGTCAAAGTCGATACGGTCTCCCGCGAACCTGTTTCTAATCATCAGCGCGGCGAAAACCGCACCGCCGATAACAGCCAATCCGCCTAAAATCAACAACCCTAAACCTTTACTCATGTTTTTAGCCCGTCCTTTTTTTGTCATTATATAATAGTATAGCAAAAAATTATTTGCTTGTCAATATTCTTTTTCACATCTCGCCAAGCAAATTCATTATAACCGCAATCGCCGCAATAGGCGCGGTTTCCGTACGCAGAATCCGCTTGCCGAGGCTCGCCGTAATCAGCCCCGCGCTGTTCGCCGCTTCTATTTCCAAGGGTTCAAATCCGCCCTCACTACCGATAAATACGTCCACGTTGCACACGTTTTCATGTTTTGCGATTATTTCATTAATTCCGATACCGCCGTTCTCGTAAAATATTATACCCAAATTTTCTTTTTTATGAAGCTTCAGTGCGTCGCTAAAACTTGTAAACTCATGCACAAGCGGGATTTTACCGCGTCCTGACTGCTTTGCCGCCGCTTCGGAAATTTTTTCCAGGCGTGCAATTTTATTTGATTTCTTACTTGAATCGGGGCGCGAAACACACCGCTTTGAAATCACGGGGATAATTTCCGACGCGCCGAGCTCTGTAGCTTTTTGCACAATTAAGTCTAATTTATCGCTTTTAGGCGCGCACTGGAACAGGCGCAAATGCACCTTCGGCTCGCTGTCGTTTTCGCGCTCGGCGAGGATTTCAAAGCTGTCCGCGCCCGTATAAGCGCAGATGTATTCAAGTCCGGAATCATCGCAAAAAACAACTTTTTCGCCTATTTTTAAACGCAGAACTTTTGTCGCGTGGTGCAGGTCTTCGCCGCTGAGAATCAGCGGCTCGCCGCGAACAACGCGCCCCACGAAAAACCGCGGAAATCTTATATTAGTTAAATCCATGTTCATTAACCCCCGAAAACAGCTCGTTTATTCTCGCTTTGAGTCCCGCGCTGAGTTCTTCTTCGTTTTCAAGAAGCCGCTCGGCAAGAAGCTTTGTTTCATTTACAAGCGCGACATCGCCGCTCAAGTCTGCCATTTTTAACTCGGGCAAGCCGTGCTGCTTCTGCCCGAAAAAGTCGCCGGGTCCCCGTAGCTTTAAGTCCTCGTTCGCAACCTCGAAGCCGTTCGCAGTCCTTGTCATGGTGTCAAGCCGCGCCTTTGTGTACACGCTGTCGCTGTCGGTCACAAGTACGCAGTACGACTGTTTTTCACCCCGCCCGACCCGCCCGCGTAATTGATGTAACTGCGACAATCCGAACCGCTCTGCGTTCTCAATTAGCATAACCGTCGCGGCGGGAACGTCAATTCCGACCTCGATTACTGTCGTTGAAATCAGCGCAGTAATCTCGCCGTTTTTGAAGCCGTTCATTACTTCGTCTTTTTCCGCTTGCTTCATTTTCCCATGCAGAAGCCCGACGTTTATGTCGCGCAGAAAGGTATTTTTCAGCTCGTTGTAATAATTCACGGCGTAGGCTTTTTCGTTAAGATTACTATCCTCATCGCCAATTACGGGGCAGACAATATAGGACTGCCCGCCGTCTGCGGCTTGCTTCAGAATAAACTTATACAGCCGCTCGCGGAAGCTCGTGTCAACCGAATAAGTGTTAATCGGGATTCGCCCTGCAGGCATTTCGTCAAGCAGAGAAATATCCAAGTCGCCGTAAATAATCAACGCAAGCGTCCGCGGAATCGGCGTTGCAGACATGACGAGCGTGTGCGGATTCTCGCCCTTTGAAGCTAAGATTCCGCGCTGATTTACGCCGAAGCGATGCTGCTCGTCCGTGACGACGAAGCCGAGCTTTTGAAACTCTACGCCTTTTTGAATTAACGCCTGCGTTCCCGCGATTACCTGCGCTTCACCGCTTGCTATTCGCGCTTTTGCTTCGCGCTTTTCCGCCGCAGTGAGCGAGCCTGTGAGCAGAACTACGTTAATTCCGAGCGGCTCTAAAAATTTATGCAAGGTATTCGCGTGCTGGGTTGCGAGTAATTCAGTAGGAGCCATGAACACCGATTGAAAGCCGTTTTTATGCGCGAAGTAGCAGAGCGCGGCGGCAACCATAGTTTTGCCGCTTCCGACGTCGCCCTGCAGTAATCTGCTCATCGGCGTCGCTTCCTGCATATCTGCTATGCAATCCTTGACAGCGCGCTTCTGCGCGCCTGTCGGCGTAAAAGGTAACGCGCCGTAAAACTCCGTCAAGTTCTGCTCTTTCATCAGCGTACCTGTTAGTTTTCTATTGCGCTTTTTGAGCATTGTCATGCCAAGCTGTAAAACCAAAAGCTCCTCAAAAGCGAGTCTCCGCTTCGCCGCGTCGCTTTCTTCAAGCGACGACGGGAAGTGGATTTTTTGTATTGCGGCAGTTTTATCAAGAAGCGAAAATTCTTTCAAAATTTCCTGCGAAAATATCTCCTCTTCCTTGAACGCAGGCAGAACAAGCTTCAAATTATTCGCAATCATAACCTGCGTTAAGCCCGCTGTCAAGCGGTATCGCGGCACTAAAAAATCCTCCGCGTTTTCTTCTATGAAAATCGGCGAGGTTATTTCTCTTTGCAGCTCGTTTCCGCCGACCTTGCCGTAGAAAACATAGCTTTTTCCGGTAATCAGCTTGTTAAAGCTGTACTCGGAATTAAAAAAAACGCAGATAAATTCGCTGTCGCCGTCAAACAGCACAGCTTTATAAATACTCAAGCGGTTCGCGGTGTAAATCGGGCGCAGTTTTTTTACGACTTCGGCTTTAACCACGCAGGTTTCATTAAACTGCACAGTATTAATTTCAACAGGCTTCGTAAAATCAATATAACCGCGCGGGAAGTGAAAAATCAAGTCCCGCACGGTATTTATGCCGAGTTTTTTATAAAGCGCGGCGCGCTTGGTGGAAATGCCGCGCAGGCTTGTGATGTCGTTATTTAACATTATTCAGTTCCAATTCTGCTGAGTATTCTGAAAGCGTTTTCAAGCTCTTCGTCAGTTAAGGTCAGCGAGTCGTCGGGGTTCGGGCTGTCGAAGCTGTATTCAAAGCCGTTTTCTGCGTTATTTTGCGTAATAACTATCTGCAAAATCAGCTCGTCCGCTTCCTCAATCGGAGTCACAGCGCGGTAAAAGCTGACTGTTCCCGCTTCGATATTAACAGTTGCCGTAATCATATTCAGCCATCTTCCGGGAAGCAGAAAGACGAAGTCCCAGCGCTCTGTGTAGTAGGAATGATACACGTCAACAAGGCTGTTCCCCATCAGCGTCCGCCAAATAACGGGGCGCAGGGTCTCCTGCGGCGGAAGGTGCGCGTACCCGGGGAACTCGCCCGTGCTTGAAGGAAGCAGAATGATTCCTTCGCCGTCTATGTCCATAGGATTCGCGAGCTCTGTGACGTTGCCTGTCCTTCGCAGAATCCGCGCGGCGTTGTCGGGGTTCGTGTCAATCGGATTTACTAATCTGTTCCCGACTGAATAAATGAAGTCAGTGCCGTAATTATCCGCGTTGTCGTGTTTTCTGTGGTTGATAAAAAGCGCGGTTGTATTCTCAAAAATATTCCCGTGCGATATTCCTGTATACTCGCCCGCAGACGGGTCAAGCTCGCACAATGCCGAGCGGAAAAGCTGCCCGCCCCTGTAAGTGAAAAATGTCGCAGTCGCCGACGGCGCGGAGCGGTCGTTTTTAATTACAAGCAGTTCCTTATAATCCTTGCCGAAGAAATAATCAGCCTGCATAAAAGTGTAAATATCGTCAAACTGGCTGACAGGCTTGCTCGCGATATTGCTGATAACCATGCACTTCTTTTCACCCTGCCCGACAGAATAGCTCAGCAGTATGCTGTCCTCGGCTTCCTCGCCGAAGGTCGCGAAGCTGACGCTTTCTATGTCGATTCCGCGAATCGGAATTTCATACAGCGACTCCCAGCTTCCGTCGGAATCCTTGTAAAGAAAGTTCATCAGAAGCGCGCGCTCGATATTAATTCCCGAGGTTTCATAAAAAACCACCGCCGCGTCTTCATTTTCGCCGTAAATCACGAACGCACTACGATGTTCTCCTGTTCGGGGATATTTTAAATTAAAAGCCGTGCCTTTGCTGTCAACGAGTGCGCTGTAAATCGCCTGCTGCTCGTCGGTGAGTCTCGGAGGTGACAGCATATCCTCAACAGCTCCGAAAGCGCACCCCGAAGCCGTAAGCATTAAAATTAGTGCAATTAAAACGAAGCGTTTCATTCTTTCTCCGACTTTCTGCGGCTTTTGCGTTCCTGCTTGTCATGCTTAACCTTGAGCATGGTTAACAAAAAAACTAAAATTACAATCGTTTCGGCGGCGAAAAGCATATCGGGCGCGATGAAGGTCGTTGCCGTGGTGCCGAGATTATACCTTGTTACCGAGGGCGAGCCGAACAGGAAGGTTATTTTCGCGGCTATTTCCGATACCGCGAGAATAATCGCGAAGAAGCCGAAAACGCAGGCTTTAACGCGGGTAGACTTGCTTTCGATTCTCATAAACATTCGTCCCGCCGACAAATAAAACAGCGCGAGCACTACTGTATAAATTAATCTTACAAGGTGCTCGGACATACTCAAAATAATATGATTGCCGAGAAAAAGAATAATAAGCTGAATAACATAATAGCCCGAAAGCATTAAAAACGCGATTCCTACTGACGGGAAGGTTCTTTTTTTAATTAACAGCGCGCCGCCCGAAAAGGCATAAGCCGCCGCACCGAGAAAAACCGTTAACAGCTCGGCAATACTGAGCTTCGACAGCCCTGCGCCGACTGCTGTGTAAATCACTGCAAAGGAAGCGAGCAGCAGCATAATTCCGCAGATTGCAGTGTCGGAATCATCGAAATGACTGAGCCTTTTCGTGAAAAAGCGAGTCTTACGCTTTCTTTCGATTATAACTAAGATAATTAAGCAAATTCCGATAACAGCGAGCGCAATATAGTGCAGATGCTTTAGCGCGCCTGTGTGATAATAAAAAAAGCCCGTATCAAAATCAACAATATCCGCGGCAAACTGCACAAAGCGGATAACCGCCGCTACTGCCGCCGCTATAAGAAAGAATACTGTTAAAAATGTGGTTGGGATTCTGCGCTGATTTAATTGATTCATATGATGAGCGTTGCTCCTTGAACATATTTGAACATATTTAAAAAAGGACAAGCATAACATTATAAGTATAAACCATTTTCACGGACAAGTCAAGGGAGTATAAAAATGAAAAACGTAATAATTATTTTAATCATGTTCGCAGTACTGTTGTTTTCTGTGCCTTATCTGTGGAACGCGGCGTTCCCTGTAAAAGCCGCCGTCCCTGTTTTGCAATACGAAACGCAGGAGCTTTTCCGCGTTTTTCTTACCGAGAGCGGGGAAGTGGTTGAAATCGGCGCGGTTGACTACTTAGTCGGCTGTCTTTTCGCGCAGATTCCGCCGGGGTATCACGCTGAAGCCTTGAAAGCACAGGCAGTAGCCGCGCATACCTATGCACTTCGGCTCGCGCTGAACAACAAAAATTTCCCGCAAGCAGAATTAAACGGCGCGGATTTTTCCGACAGCAGCGTTACCTGTCAGCCGTTTTTCACAGAAGAGCAAGCCCGCGAATACTACGGAATCGAATATGAGATTTACTCAGCTAAAATCAGAGAAGCCGCCGAATACGGCGCGACTCGCGTGATTCTCCACGAAAACGAGCCGATTTACGCTGTCTATCACAGCGTTTCGGCGGGCGCGACTAATACTGCGCGGTATATTTGGGGGGTTGATTTTCCGTATTTACAGCGAATTCCGAGCGACTGGGACAGAGAGTTCACGAACTTTGTCAGCACAAATGAAATTTCAACCACGCAAATGCGCTCGGCTCTGCTCGGCTTTGACCCCGATATAATTATGCCGCTTGACTATACACGATGGTTTGCGGAATATTCCTCAGACGCAATCGGCTACGTTTCAGCAGTCAGTACGCGCAATTCGACGCTGTCGGGCGGCGACCTGTGGCGGATACTGAACCTGCGCTCCGCCGCGTTTGAAATTACCTTCAACGGTCATAATTTCGTCGCGACTACATGGGGGCACGGGCACGGCGTAGGAATGAGCCAGTTCGGCGCAGATTACATGGCACGCCGCGGTCACAATTATGATAATATATTAAAGTATTATTATACCGATATTACGATTTCCGATGTCATTAACCTACATACGAATACTTAAAATCCAACGGATTCACCGCTTCGCCGTTGACTCGGATTTCAAAGTGCAGGTGAGGTCCCGTCGAAAGCCCTGTCGAGCCGACTAAGCCTAAAACCTGCCCGACTTTTACTTCCTGCCCGACAGAAACCCGCACCGAGCCGAACTGCATATGCGAATACAACGAGGTATAGCCGCCGCCGTGGTCAACGACCACGTAAGAGCCGTAGCCGCTTCTCGAATTGCTTTCAACCGCGACTATAACCGTCCCCGACTGAATTGAATAGATGTTCCCGCCGTTGATTCCCGCGTTGCCTACGTCAATCGCGCGGTGCCATCTGCTCCAGCCCGCGTCCCAGCCGAAGCCGCAGGTGATTCTCTGAAATTTCTCGTCCAAGGGCCAAACAAAGCCGTCGCCGGAATAGTTAGGTCTGTTGAGATTTTGCAATTCTTTTATGAGCTGCGCTGTGACGCGTTCTAATTCTTCAAGCTCTTCGTTGGTTGCATTAAATTGCCTGTACATACCGTCGATTGCTTGTTGAAGCGCAGCGACTTCTCCTGCCTGAACCCGCAGCTTCTCCTGCTGTGTGTCCATTTCGTATTCAAGGTCAGCCATGTCGTCGTTGAGCTCAGCGAGTTCAACCTCAAGCTTTGCTTTTTCCACCTCGCAAAGCTCAATGTCCGCCAAAAGACGAAGCTTTACTTCCTCGAGCTCTTCTATTTCCTTTTCCTGCGCCCGCATTGCCGCGAGCAGGTCGTTCATGAAGTCGGTGTTGCGCTCTGCCGCCTTCTGCAGGACATCGGCGCGGACTATCATGTCGTAAAAATCGCCCGAATCCATCAGAATATCCATCATTCCGAGCGAGCCCGTCATGTAATTATTACGCACAAGCTGACCGAATTTCGCTAAGTTTTCCTCATTTTCGGCTTCAAGCATGGCGATTTTATGCTCGCGAAGAATAATCTCGCGCTGTGCGTCTTCAATCCGCGCTTCAAGTGCTTCTATGTCTGCCTGCTTATTGGCGATTGCCTCCTGTTTTAAAACAATGTTTGAATTAAGTACAAATATAAGCTCGTTCACCGCCGCAATGCTCTGCTCAATCAGCACGGCTTTGCGGCGTTCTTCGTTTCTGTCGCCTTGAACTAAAGCGATTTCCGCTTCGCGCTGTCTTTGCTCTTCTGCGATTCTTTCGGCTCTTTCCTCATTTTCTCTGATTCGCGCGTTTAACTGCTCTGCCGTCATTCCCGAAACAACAACCGTCGGCGCGTAAGACAGCATGAAGCAAATCATCAAAGCTAAAGCCGCAAAACGTATGTACTTTCTTTTTTTCATTTTTCGCTCCTTCTCAAATATTGCTGTTTTATATATTTAATATGTAGGGAACGCATTTATGCGTTCCTTGTCAGAACGTAGTCGGAACATAAGCGGAACATTATCGGAACATAGGCGGAACGCATTTATGCGTTCCCTACTTCTTTTTATCTATAGAAAACAAAATATCCTCAATATTATACCGCGCGTTTTCGACCTCGGGGTCGTCCTCGCGGAGCAGCCTGTCAAGGCTCGGGGTAGACGTAGCCTGCACAGCGCGCTGTGCGGGCGTGTTTTTCTTAGGGGTATATTTTTTTACGTTTTCGTTCGCAGGGGCGGGAGCCGCCTTGATTTCTCTGAGCGAGCCGACTTCATAAGTCGCGCTGTTATCGCTTCCCGTCGGCGTAATCGTCACTACTTCGGGCTCGTCCTCTTTATCAAAAGGGAACTGGTCGGTGATTCGCCCGGTGTTTTCGGGTGCTTTGCGGGCGTTAACCTCTGCAATCGCCTGATTTAAACGCTTCTGCGAAAGCGGAGGCGTCTTAGGCGCAGGGCGTGGAGCGTCAGGCTTGTTGATATTTATAGCCTTTGAAGCGGGCTGCTTGAACAGCGGGAAATCGTCCTCCTTCGCAAAAGCCGCGTCCTTCTCGGCTATTTCCGCGAGCATTTTGCTGTAGTCGTCTTCAATGCTGTCTTCCTTGGGTTCTTCTTTTACCGCGGCTCTGCCCGATATTTTCTGCCGCGGAACATAAGTCGGAATCTCGTCCTGCTTCTTCACGGGCTTTATTTCATCGCTCTTCTTGAAAATTCCGAGAACCGCTTTTGAACCCTCGAAAATCAATATAATCATACAAGGAACAACGGCGATTACTAAAACTCCCGCCGCCGACTTCGCAAAGTTAATCAGTCCGCCGAGAAAGTCGCTGAAGTGCGTTGCTCTGCCGACAATTTGGCTTCCTGTCAGCGTTATTTCCGCGCCGCTCTCGCCGATTGCCTCAAACTTATAAACATTGTCGCTCTCTGTGACCGACTCGATTTCGGCAAGCCCTGCTTTACTGCTGTCTATGCCGTTGAACACTACAATATCGCCGGGGTGGATTTCATTAAAAGGGACAGCGCGGGTAAAAAGCGCGGTTCCCGCCTTCAAAAACTCCACTGTGTCGGTTTTAACTATATAAATATTCCGCCCGAAAAGGCTCGGCGCGTCTCCGCCGAACGAGAAAATGAGCGACATTGTAAGCAAAAATAAGGTAAAAACTGCTAAAAAAGCGCAGACAGCGCGAATTAACAATTCGGCGGGTTTTCTTTTAAGTTCGATTGCTTTCACGCTCCTCGCATTTAAAATTTATATCTTGACAAAAAATAAAATCTGCTGTAAAATATAGTATAGCATTTTTGTCCGCTTTTTGCAATAGTAATTTTTGCTGGGATAGCTCAGTTGGTAGAGCAGCTGATTCGTAATCAGCAGGTCGTCGGTTCGAGTCCGATTCTCAGCTGCGGCGGGACAATTAACAATTGACAATTGACAATGTACAATTGTCAATTTGTTTTTTGTTCTTTGTTTCTGAACTCAGTCGGCGTTAAATTATGGTTTAGTTTAAACACGCGGTTGAATGTCGCTATGCTTTGGAAGCCCGATTCAAGCGCGATTTCTGTAATCGGCACCTCCGAATTCGCAAGCATAGACTCCGCAACGCTAATCCTCACCTGCGTTAAATATTCATAGAATGATATTCCCGCGAACTGCTTGAACCAGCGGGTGAAATGAAACTTGCTGAAGCCCGCGATTTTCGCCACGAATTCAAGAGGCAAATCCTCTCTGTAATGCTGATTTATGTACTCGACACAGCGGTTAAAGTTGACGATATGCACCTTTCTTTTTATGTGGCGGTCGTCAAAGACTCCGGGGAATTCCTCCTGCTGTCTGCGCGCCATAGACACAGCCGCAGTGATGATTTTCGCGGTGATTCCCGCTTCATAATAGTCCTGCTTTTCCTTGTATTCGTCTAAGGCTTCGAGCAGCAGCGACTTTAAAATGCCGTGCAGCTCCGCTGATTCAGCGGGTTTAATCAGCCACGGCTTAAAGAAGATAAACGACGCGCCCGCGAGCCCCTTAATTGATTTTAAAAGCGTCAGGTCAAACTGCAAAATAATCCGCTCGCCGCCTGCCTTAGGCGCGTGTATTTCATGCAGCTCACCCGTTGGGATTATTAAAATATCGCTTTCCTCAAGATGATAAGAAGCTTCGTTAATAATCACGTCATAACCGCCCGAAAGCGGCATAATGATTTCAGCCGCGCTGTGCCAATGCTTTGGATAATTCTCGGCTTCGGTGTTGTGGTGCATAACAAAAAGCGACTGCCCGTCATAATCAACGGTTTCAAGAGTCCCTTCAAGCTTTTTTATCATTATTAATTATTCCTTATTCATTATTAACTACAATAATACCTCACTGAGCAAAAATTGTCAAGTTTTTATTCTTTTGTAATATTTAGCAATATATGATTAGTAAGATACAAAATAAGAGTGTATAATATAAATTAACTGTATTTTTTATTCTGAAGAGGTTTATTTTATGTATAACGACCCCGCCAAGAAAAAATATGTCACCATAGGAGTCATCTCGGCTTTATTTGTCGTGGTGCTCGTTTTTATATTAACCAGAGGAGGCGTAGGCAACTATCACCACAAATACGCCGGCTATGACATGACCGCGCCCGCCTCAAGCCGCGGGAATACATATCTGCACTTTTTAAGCTCGCACGCCGAAACTGCGCTCCCAAGCACAGGCGTTGAAATCGACATAGCGGCGTTCAACGAAGAAACTGCCGAAGGCGTTACTCTCGCCCAAAACTACGAAGGCGCAGGCACCGCGCTCGTAACCACCGAATACAGCTTCGTCGAATACGAATTTAACGTCCCCGAAGCGGGAATGTATAACCTCGGCTTCGATTATTTCCCGATAGCTTCGCGCGGGATTGACATTGAGCGCGCTGTCTATATCAACGGCGAAACGCCCTTTATCGGCGCGGATTTAATCACCTTCTACAGAATTTGGGGCGATGCGCCCGGCGGCGTCAGAAGAGATAATCAAGGGAATGAAATCCGCCCCAGCCAAATCGAACACCCGAGATGGGAGCCAACGCTCTTCACCGACAGCCAAGGCTACTACACCGAGCCGTATCGCTTTTACTTTGAAGCAGGCATGAACACAATCACCCTGCGCGCAATAAATGAGCCGATGGCGATTAAAAGCCTTGCGCTTGTCCCCGTGCGCGAGCTTCCTACATATCAAGAATACCTTGCAAGCTACGATTTATCGCAGTTTCAAGGCGGCAATAATAATTACTTAAAAATACAAGGCGAGAACTCTTCACACCGTTCGTCTCCGTCGCTTTTCCCGTTTTTTGATACTTCCTCCGCTACAACCGAGCCGTACAGCGTGACTACGATTGTGCTTAACGCAATCGGCGGCGAGCGTTGGCGCGTTCCCGGTCAATGGATTGAGTGGGAGGTTGAAGTACCCGAAAGCGGGCTTTATGCTTTCTCATTCAAAACGCGGCAGAATTACAACCGCGGAATAGTTTCCAACCGCGCTCTGTTTATTAACGGGCAGATTCCCTGCGAGGAAGCGGCGGTTATCCCGTTCTTCTTCAATAACGCGTGGCAGCTCGTCACGCCGACCGACAACTACGGCAACGACCTCTACTTCCCGCTCGAAGCAGGTGCACACATTATAAGAATGCAGGTTACGCTCGGCGACCTTGCCGAGGTATTAGCGCAGTTAGAAGAAAGCATTTTCCGTCTTAACACGATTTATCGGCAGATTTTAGTGCTTACAGGTCCTGAGCCCGACGCCTACCGCGACTACCGCGTAAACGAGTATTACCCCGATATTATGGATAAAATCGCGTTTGAAGCGCGCTTCTTATACAAGCTCATGGACGAAATCATCGCCTATTCGGGGCAGATGGGGCCCGAAATCGCTTCAATTCAAACAATGGCGACACAGCTTGAGCTGTTCGTAAGACAGCCGCATAACATTCCGCGCGGCGTTCAAGTGTTTAAGGATAATATTTCCGCAATAGGCACGTCGCTTGTCAGCCTTAATTCCTCGCCGCTTGACATTGACTGGTTCGCCGTAACTGATAAAAACACCGCACCGCCCGTAGTAAAAGAAACGTTTTTACAGTCGGCAGTGCATGAAATCCGCTCCTTCTTAGCCACCTTCTTTATTGATTATAACAGCATGGGTGACGTTCATGAGGGCGGCGACGTAACGGAGGTCTGGATATTCAGCGGACGTGACCAAAGTATCGTTTTAAAATCCATGATTGACGAGACCTACACGCCGAATTCCGGCAACTTCGTCAACTTAAAATTAGTCGCGATGGAAGCCCTTATGCCTGCTGTTGTTGCGGGCTCGGGTCCTGATGTCGCGCTTACTGTCAATAACGCCGACCCCGTGAACTACGCGTTCCGTAACGCCGCCGCCGACTTAACCCGTTTCGCGGGCTTCCATGACGTTGCGGCTCAGTTCCATGAAAGCGCGTTTGTGCCTTTCACTTACAGAGGCGGGATTTTCGGTATGCCGCAGACGCAAATCTTCGGCGTAATGTACTACCGCACCGATATTCTTGAAGAAGTCGGGCTGACACCTCCTCAAACGTGGGAAGAGGTCATTGCCGCTTTCCCGCAGCTGCAGAACAGAAACCTCAGTATCGGGATTCCGTCGGTTGAGCGTAAAATAGGCAACATGGTCATTCCCGACCTTTCTAACTTCTTCTCGCAGTTATTACAGCGCGGCGGCGCGCTCTACACCGAAGACGGCTCGCGGTCATTATTCGACAGCGAACAGGCAGTCGCCGCTTTCGATGCTTACACGAAATTCTTCACACACTATAAAGCTCCTCTGCACTACGACTTCGCGAACCGCTTCCGCTCGGGCGAAATGCCGCTCGGCTTTGCGGACTACGATATGTTCAACGTGTTGCAGGTTTTTGCACCCGAAATCAGAGGCTTGTGGGAGTTTGACTTACTTCCCGGTACGCTGAAGCCCGAAACACCCTGCCGCAATTTGAGCTGCTGTGCTGACGAAAGCTGCTTCGTAAACACTGCTGAAATGTGGGTTTGCTGCTGTAAAATCGACCGCTCGACAGCAAGCTGGGGGCAGGCGTCAATGATTTTGCAAAACGCCAAAGACCCGCAGAAGGCTTGGGAATTCATGCGCTGGTGGGCAAGCTCGGATACACAGCTGACCTTCGGGCGTGAGCTTGAAGCGATTATGGGAACTGCCGCACGTTATCAAACGGCGAACCAAGAAGCGTTCAGACAGCTCGGCTGGAACGCTCGCGATAGCGCAGTGCTTGAAGCGCAGTGGGATTGGATTATCGGAATCCCCGAGGTTCCCGGCGGATATTATGCAGGACGACATATAGTCAACGCTGTGCGCCGTGTAATTAACGACTCGGTAGATATGCGCGAAACCCTTCTCGACTACACACGCCAAATCAACGACGAGTTAACACGTAAACGCCGCGAATTCGGATTAAACACACAATAATTATGAATTATGCATTATGAATTATGAATTAGGTGGTAAACTATGGAAAACGCCCGTAAAAACATGACTATAAAGGAACGCTGGGAATGGTACCGCTATGATGTAAAGATGAGCAGAACCTATTATCTGTTCCTGCTTCCTTACGCCTTGGTGTTCATAACCTTCTTGGTTTTGCCGGTAATTATTTCCATTTGGTACAGCTTTACTTATTATAATATATTCGAGCCTGCAAAATTTGTCGGTATGCAAAACTATACGAACCTTCTGCTCGGCGACGACATTTTCCTCAAAGCCGTGACAAATACGCTGTTAATGGCGGTAATCACAGGGCCTGTCGGTTATTTAATGGCGTTCATCTTTGCTTGGTTTATTCACGGGCTTCCGAGATTTTTGCGCGCTTTTGCAGTTTTGATTTTCTACGCGCCGACGATTTCAGGGAACGTCTTCATGATTTGGTCGCTTATATTCAGCGGTGACCAGTACGGCTACATAAACGCAATGGGACGCAACATGGGACTAATCAGCGGTCAGCCGATTTACTTCCTCACCAACCCCGATTACATGATGCCTGTTATTTTAATAGTAATCCTGTGGATGAGCCTTGGGAACGGCTTCCTGTCGTTCGTGGCGGGGCTTCATACCATTGACCGCTCGCAGTATGAAGCGGGCTACATCGACGGAATCCGCAACCGCTGGCAGGAGCTGTGGTTCATCACTCTGCCTAACATGAAAGGTATGCTGTTATTCGGTGCAGTAATGGCGATTACGCAGTCGTTCAGCGTGGCGGACGTAACGCGCGAGCTTTGCGGCTTCCCGAGTACCGACTACGCCGTACACACAATCGTCAACCACCTTGTAGACTACGGCTCACTGCGCTTCGATATGGGCTACGCGTCCGCAATCGCAACTATACTATTCTTAATGATGATTATCTGCAACAAATACATACAAAAATTCATCAACCGCATTGGTCATTAATTATGCATTATGAATTATGCATTATGAATTATGCATTATGAATTATTAACGGGGGATTTATATGAAGACCGGACTTCGACAAACCCGCTCACTCGGCGGAAACATAGCTGTATATTTAGTGCTGATTTTATTCGGAGCGTTCTTCGCGTTCCCGCTTATATTTGCAATTAACCATGCGTTTAAGCCCTTGAATGAAATCTTCCTGTTCCCTCCGCGGCTTTTCGTTCAGCAGCCGACAATGGATAACTTCTACGACCTCTTCACAATCATGAGCAGGTCGAGAATCACCTTCTCCCGCTACATATTCAACACTGTGTTTATAACCGCGGCAGGCACTTTTGCGCATATTATAATAGCTTCAATGGGCGCATATGTAGTCTCAAAATATAACTTCCCCGGCAGTAAGCTCTTCTTCAAAATAGTAATTATTACGCTGCTGTTCTCTCCGCACGTTACGGCGATTCCGAACTTTTTGATTATGACCGAGCTTCGCTGGGTTGATACATATTTAGCTGTAATTGTCCCCGCGTTCGCAATGCCAATTGGCTTTTTCCTGCTGAAGCAGTTCATGGACACTGTTCCTATGACGCTGATAGAGGCGGCGAAAATAGACGGCGCAAAAGAGCTCTCGATTTTCTGGCGAATAGTCATGCCGACGATAAAACCCGCCTGGCTTACCGTTATGGTGTTCTCGGTGCAGAACCTGTGGAACGCCCGCGCCACGAACTTTATCTTCTCGGAGGAGCTCAAGACTCTGCCTTACGCGCTCGGACAAATTATCGGCGGCGGCGTACAAAGAGCGGGTGTCGGCGCGGCGGTAACTATGTTTATAATGATTGTGCCGCTTGTTGTATTCATCAGCGCGCAGAGCAATATTATCGAAACAATGGCAAACTCGGGAATCAAGGAATAAATTCATAATGCATAATTCATAATTTGGAGTGAACTTATATGAAGATAAAATTATTTTTAGTTCTTTTGCTTATATTTGCATTTATAACTGCGCTTCCTGTTGCCGCAATTGGGACGGGGACGGGCGCGGGTCCGACTAATTATACATATAATTACAGCTTTTGGGGTGAAGAAATCGCCATGCCCGACGCTTATTACGTTGCGGCGACGATTAACGGAAACGATTTCGGAATCGGAAACTTCCTCAATCCGCAGGGGCTTTATATCCGCGATAATCGCATTTATGTCTGCGACACCGATAATAACCGCATTGTGCTGATTGAATATCATGAAGCAGGCGACAGCTACAGCTTAGTCAGAGTTGTCGAATATGTCATGATTAATCAGCAGCAGAGCGCGCTCAGCAGACCTCACGATATTTTTGAAAACCGCAACGGCGATATTTATATCGCGGACACCGAAAACAACCGTGTTCTCCGTCTTGACCGCGATTTTAACTACATTAATTCGATTTTCAAGCCCGACGACAGAAGCTTTGACGAGGGCATGGATTTTCTCCCGCTGAAGCTCGTCGTTGACCATTCCAACCGCATTTTCATTCAAGCCCGCCATATCAACAAGGGGCTCATGGAATACAACATCGACGGAAGCTTTAACGGCTTCATGGGCGCGTCGCAGGTACAGGTCAGCCTTTACGACTACTTTTGGAAGATGATTTCCACTGCTGCTCAGCGCGAGCAGATGGAGCTTTTCGTGCCGACCGAGTATAACAACGTCGCGCTCGACCATGAAGGCTTCGTTTATACAACCTTGAGTACTTTTTCCGGCAACCCGTTTGACGCTGACCCTGTCCGCCGTCTTAACGCTGTCGGTACGGATATATTAGTCCGCAACGGTATGTTCGGCGATTCGAGCCCTGCCGGCGACTGGTACTGGAGCAGCTTGGGCGGTGTTGACGGGCCCTCGCACTTCGCCGATGTCGTTACTTTTGAGAATGACGGCTACGTCTGCTTAGACCGCAAGAGAGGGCGGCTTTTCGCCTACGATTTCCAAGGGAACCTGCTCTACGTCTTCGGCGGCCGCGGAAACATGGACGGTCGGTTCGTAGACCCGATTGCACTCGACAGAATGGGGACTTCGCTCTTTGTTCTCGACGCGCGCACCTCGGCGATTACCCGCTTCAATCATACAGAATACGGAAGCTTCATAGACCGCGCAATGAATTATTATTACGAAGGGCGTTATGATGAATCAGCGGCAATGTGGGACGAAGTCTTGAAGCTTAACGGCAACTACGACCTCGCTTTCATAGGAAAAGGGCGCGCCGCGCTCCGCAACGAGCAGTACTATGAAGCTATGAAGTTTTATGAAGCTAAGTACGACCGCGAAAGCTACGGAAAGGCGTTCCAGCTTTACCGCAAGGAATGGATAGAAGCGAATATTACTACCATTCTTGTTATCATAATTTCACTTTTTGTTGTAACTAAAGGGCTCGGAATCTTCTTTAAAATCCGTAAAAACAGAAAAGGAGGCGCGTAATGACTGCTTTAGCCTCTCTGAAACGAAAAGAAACCTACATAAAGCTTTTAAACGAGCTTCGTTATGCACTGTACTGCATATTTCACCCCGCTGACGGCTTTTGGTGCATTTCCCGCGAAAAGAAAGCAAGCGTAGCCTCCGCGCACGTTCTGCTCGCGCTTTACGCGATTATTGAGGTATTGCGCTTAACACTTACGAATTTTCAGTTCGTGAGAGTAAACATGGAATATTTCAACGCGCTGTTCGCAATAGGCTCAATTATTCTGCCTATTGCACTGTGGAGCGTTGCCAACTGGGCGTTCACCACGCTGATGAACGGCAAGGGCAAATTATCAGATGTTTACATTGCGACAGTCTACGCCTTCACCCCCGTAATCATCTGCAACGCCGTCGGAATCGTAATCAGCCAGTTCATAACCTACGACGAGCGCGAGCTTTATTTTACAATGCTCACAGTTGCGACGATTTGGTCAATTATGCTTGTTTTAGTCGCGATGATGCAGATTCACGATTACACCCTGCTTAAAGCCGTCGCGTCAAGCTTTCTCGCGATTCTCGGAATCGGCTTTATGCTGTTTATCTTCATGCTTTTCTTCAGCTTAATCAGCGACGCTGTTATGTATTTTATCAGCCTTATAAACGAAATAGTCTTCAGATTATATTAGGAGTAGAATTTTATGAGAAGAATTCTGTCCGCGGTCACAGCGTTAGTAATGCTTTTACTGACCTTTGCCGCCTGCGCACCCTCAAGGAGCAGCTTTGAAGAAGTCCGCGTCCGCTCTTTCCCGATGGATTACGACGGGCCGGAGGTGTATGTCTTTGAGAATAATTTTTTAAAGATGTCGTTTGACCCGCGGACGACCCGCTTCGTCATTGACGATAAGCTTACAGGCGCAGAGTGGGCTTCGGGTCCTGCTGACGCCGCCGACGCCGCAATGGGGCTGACACAGAGCATAATGCAGTCGCTGTTAGTGGTGAATTATTCCACCATTGACGGGAATACAACCCTGCTTGACAGCCACGACTTCTCGGTTATGAAGGAGTTCTACGAATACGAAATACTTGCTAACGGCTTCGCGGTTCATTTCACAATCGGCAACGTTGAGCGTGTTTACTATGTCCCGAAGGCTGTTCCCGACTGGCGAATGAAGGAAATCACAGCGGATATTCCCGACTCTGAGGTAAACAGACTACGGAATATTTTCTACAGAGTTTATGACATAAACAGGCTCAGCGGAACTGACGACAGAGCCGCGCTTTTAGAGCTTTACCCCGACCTTGATGAAACTAATATTTGGGTCATGAGCCCCGAGCTGCGCCCGTTCCTTAAAGAGCAGGCGGAGGAAATATTCGCGGAATACGGCTATACGCCGCAGGATTATTACAGCGATTTGCAGTTTTATGAGAGAGAAGTTATAGTTACCGAGCCTGTTTTCAACATTACTATCGTGGTTGAGCTTGACGACTACGGCTTTAACGTTACTGTTCCGTTCGATAATATCGGCTACAGAAGCGAGTTTCCGCCGATTGACCTGCGCGTTCTGCCGTTCTTCGGCGCAGGCAGCAGCGAGGACGAGGGCTATATGCTCGTCCCCGACGGAAGCGGCGCGCTGATTAACTTCAACAACGGCAAAAGCAATCAAAACCCTTACAACAACAGCGTTTTCGGCTGGGACGAGGCGATTTACCGTGAAGCAATCGTCCTTGACCCTAAGGCGCACTTCCCCGTGTTCGGGATTCAAAAGAACGATAATGCACTGCTTTGCATAATCGAAGAGGGCGCGTCCTACGCGACTGTCAGAGCGGGCGTTTCCGGCATGGCAGACAGCGGTACTTATAATAATGTTTACGCGGAATTCTCGCTTATCAGCAGAGAAAAGCTTGAAATATCCGGCAAGTCGTCAACCGACGTTTGGGTGTTTCAGCGGTTCTTGCCAGAAGGCGAGCGGGTTGTCCAAAGATATATGTTCGCTGAGAGAGACGGCTACATGGGCATGGCTGAAAGATACCGCGAGTATCTGCTCGACCGGCACCCGCACCTTGAAAAGTCCGCAGAATCCGCTGTCCCTGTAGCGGTTGAAATCCTCGGCGCAGTTAACAAGAATCAGCATATTCTCGGTGTTCCCGTTGACCAGCCCTTCGCAATGACTACCTACAAGCAGGCGGCAGACATGGTCAGCGACATGACGGCGCGCGGCTTCGGCGAGGTTAATTACAGGCTTGTGGGCTGGTTCAACAAGAGCATACTTCATGAAATACCGACAAGCGTAAATCTTATTTCCCGCCTCGGAAGCACCCGCGAGTTTAAAAATCTAATCAGCACAGCAAGTGCGAATGACTCCGAAATTTTCCTTGAAGCGGATTTTCTGTTTTTGCGCGATAATAAGCCTTTTAACGGCTTCAACCTTAACCGTGACGGCTCGCGGTATATCAACCGTAAGCGCGTCGAAACCTATCCGTTCAGCTTTGTTTGGTACGGCGAAATGGACTGGTGGGGAAAGAAAGCAAACATGGCGCGCCCCGAGTTCATGATGGATTTAATCGACGGATACATGGCTAAAATTGCAAGCTTCGGCGCGAGCAATGTCGCCTTCCGCACAATCGGCAACAACTTAGCGGGCGACTATCACGAGCGGCGCTTCGTCAGTCGCGAGGCGAGCATGAATATGCAGGTTGAAAAGCTGCGTGAGCTTAACGCAAGCGGCAGCGGCATAATGCTTCAGAGCGGATATTCCTACGCCGCACCTTACGCCGATTTCATTACAGACATTCCGCTGTCTTCGCAGGGCTTCGGGATTTTAGATGAAGAGATTCCTTTCTATCAAATCGTTCTGCACGGCTTAGTCCCTTACGCGGGCAGACCTGTGAACCTTGCGGAAAACTACGAGCAGAATAAGCTCAGAAGCCTTGAAGCGGGCGCAGGACTCTACTTCACCTTCATGCACGAAAGCCCCGCAGAGCTCCAAACCTCGCGCTACCTTACTTTTTACGCAAATCAGTACTCAACCTGGATTGACACTGCCGAAGCTGTTTACAAGGAATTCAGCGAGCAGGTCGGCGATATATACAATCAGTTTATCACGGATTATATTATACTCAGCGAAAACGTCAGCCTGACTGAATACGAAAACGGCGTAAGAGTCATTGTAAACAAATCAAACGCACCTTTCCGGTATGACGGAAATACAATTGATGCAAAAGATTACTTAGTCATAAGGGGGGGACGCTAAATGTCGGAAAATAAAAACGTAGGGGACGCTGTCCTCAGCGTCCCGTCTGCGGAATCACCGCCACCCCAAAAAAACCAAAAGCAACCAAAAAAACGCGGCTTCTTAGCGCAGAAATACCATAACGCTACCTTTGCGACTAAAAACGCGATAGCGGGTTATTTGTTTATCTCGCCGTTTATATTAGGCTTCTTAGTCTTCATGTTCCTGCCGATTTTAGAATCGCTTCGCATGGTTTTCAGCGATGTTGTGCCGGACATGGAGAACAGCAAATACGCCATGGATTTCGTAGGGCTCGAAAACCTACGGCGCGTCTTCTTCACCGACCCCGAATTCAACCGCCTGCTCACGGAAGAGCTGCTTAAAATGGTCTTCACTGTGCCTGCGATTATCGTTTTCTCGTTCTTCGTTGCACTTATTATTAATCAGAAGTTCAAGGGCAGAGGCTTTGTGCGTTCGGTTTTCTTCCTGCCTGTTATTCTCTCGGCGGGCGTAATGCTCGGGCTTGAAACAAGCTCCGCTCTGCTCAACGAATACCGCGATTTAATCCAGGAAAGCAACGCTTTAACAAGCGGAATCACCGACGTGCTTGAAGAGCTGCTTCTGTCCGGCGGCATGATGGACGATTTCCTGTATTATATCTTGCAAATTGTAAATCAGATTTACAACATCGCGCTCACCTCAGGTATGCAGATTATTATCTTCCTGTCGGGCTTGCAGACGATTTCACCAAGTATGTATGAAGCCTCTAAAATTGAGGGCGCGACAGCTTGGGAAAGCTTCTGGAAGATTACCTTCCCGATGATTAGCTCGCTTATTTTAGTTAATGTGGTTTACTCGGTTATTGACTACTTCGTGCGCTCCGACAACACGGTCATGACTAAGGTTACGAACGAAATCAGCAAGATGGATTACGGCTTCAGCTCGGCTATGGCGTGGGCGTACTTCCTCATTGTTATTGTCGTAGTCGGCATTTTAGCGGGAATTATATCAAGGAGGGTTTACTATTATGAATAATGAAGAAAAACTCGCCTATATGACCAGCAAAAAATATAAGCCCCCGAAGCGCGACTTCAAGTCACTGCTTGAAAGAAACCGTGAATCCGGCGGCTATCTTTTCCGTAAAAACGTTGGAAGCTGGTTCTATGTTTTTCTGCGCGGTATGCTTTTATTCGGGCTCTGCTTCTTGATTTTACAGCCGCTGCTTAATAAGTTTTCGCTCAGCGTTATGAGCGAGCGCGACCTCTTTGACTCGACTGTAATCAATATCCCGCGTGAATTCACGCTTTCCAATTATGAGTTAACCGCGACGCTCTTAGACTTCTTCCCGTCACTGCTCAAAACCTTTCTTATGGCTTTGGCTGTGGGGATTTTGCAGGTCGCTTCCTGTACCTTCGTGGGCTATGGCTTCGCAAGGTTCCAGTTCCCGCTCAAAAAGTTTTGGTTCTTATGCGTAATGATGCTTATTTTAATTCCGCCGCAGACGATTTTGAGCTCGTTATATCTGTACTTCGCGACGTTCGATATATTCGGGATTTTCACCCTTACAACAGGCGCACCGCTTATCCTGCTTGACAGCCCCGTGCCTTATCTCATGATGAGCATGACCTGCATGGGACTGAAAAACGGCTTGTATATCTACATGATTCGCCAGTTTTTCCGCGGCGTACCGAAGGAGCTTGAGGAAGCCGCTTACGTTGACGGCTGCGGTAAATTCAAAACCTTCTACAGCATAATGCTCCCCGACGCTAAGGCAATAATCACCTCCTGCTTCCTGTTTTCGTTCGTGTGGCAGTGGACAGACTCGCTCTTCACCAATCTCTTTTTGCGCAACATGAACCTGCTGTCTACCTCTGTGCAATCTATACCGCAGACCTTGCAGTCGTATTATCAGAACCATTTCGGGCGGCACGCGTTCCCCTCAATGGCACTGCAGGAACAGCTTCTTGCTACGGGTATGCTGATGTTTATAACCCCGCTCATCATTCTTTACCTCATAGCGCAAAAGGGCTTCGTCGAAAGCATAAGCCAGTCCGGTATCAAGATGTAATGCAATTTCAGACATTTCGGGACTTGTGTCCCGTCGAAAATAAAAAATAAATTCAGGAGGATTATATGAAAACCATGAAACTCAAGAAAATCTTAGGCTTATTCATCATTTTTGCGATTTCGCTGTCGCTGATTGCAGGCTGTGCTGAATCAACAGAAAAACCCGGCGACGGAGAAGGCAACGGAGGTTCTAACTGGGACAATATGCCTGTAACAGGCGTAATGCCCGACGGCAGTATCCGTGACCTCGGCGGCATAAACATTGATGTAGGCGTGTTCTGGTCGCCCGACACCACCGAGCCGACCACCGAATACGGCAGAGCGGTGCTCGAATACCGCGACTATATCCAAACAAGACATAATTTCACAATACAGGAAAAAGAAATCGGCTCGCACGGCGACCACGCTGATACAATCGCGGCGTCCACACTCGCTGATAATCCTGTGGCTTACATCAACAAGGTTGACCCCGGTCGCATTGTTTCGCTGATTAGAAATAATATGTTCTATGACGTGAGCGAGCTTCCGAGCGTTGATTTAACTGCTGCGAAATGGAATCGCCACGTTCATGACGCGATGAACTTTGACGGCGGAATCTTCGGCTTTGTTCAAGGCTACAACCAGTTTAACGCAGGTGTTGTTTTCTTCAATAAGGACGTTCTGAGAGAAGCGGGCTTTGACCCCGAGCTCCCCTACGATTTGCAAGCGGCAAACGAGTGGACTTGGGACGCTATGATTGACATTGCTGTAGCTGTCACCCGAGAAGTCGGCGGAAACACAGGTATTAACGACCGCTTCGGCTTCTGCACATTCTCCAACCGTACTGTTTTGTCGGCTGTTTTCAGTAACGGCGCGCGCTTTGTCGGTAAGGATTCAACCGGCAGATTCTTAAACGAAGCGAACGGCTCAAACGCTTTCCTGCAAGCCTTCGACCATGTACGCGACTTCGCTACAAGAGAGCTTATGCAGCCTCAGCCCGAGGGTTCTTCATGGGACTGGTGGAGAGACGGCTTTAACGAAGGCAGAGCGGCGTTCCTCATTTACGAAGAATACGGTAAAGACGACTTTACTCACGCGTCCTTTGACTGGGGCATGGTGCTTTATCCCCGCGGCCCGCAAATGGATAAGCTCATGACTATTTACTACGAAAATATCAACACAATCCCCAACAACAGAAGCATGACCGCAGAAACGGCTGACGATATTCTGTTCGCGTTCGACCTCTTCACCAACGAACCTCCGGGCTATGAGGACGACGAAATGTCATGGAAATATGACCTTTATGAAAGATACCTCGACCACCGCGCAGTTGATGAAACTGTTGCTATGATTCGCTCGGGTGACCACAGTGAGCTCAGACTTGACCAGTTAGTGCCCAGCTTCGACACAGGCAGAGTTGCTTGGGAGGTCTGGAACTTTGAAAGCACAGGCGCACAGCTTTTAGAGGAAGCGAGCCAAGAGTGGAACTCATTTATCGACTCGGCGAACAGGTCGATTTTCGGTAGTTAAAATGCGTAGGATAATTTCTTTATTAATTATATTATTAATGCTTGCCGCCGGTTGTAATTCTACAACCGGCGAGCCGGCTATTGAGCAGTTACCGCTTGACGATGTGCAATTGCCGGTTATTGACGATGAACCTATCGCTGTCGGCGGTGAGCCGCTTGGCATATATGATTTTCCGGCAGTCGAGTTCGAGCTTATTTACGTTTCAGACTTTTCGGAGTCGCGCTCGGGCTTTTCGGGGCGGGCAAGCGAGAAATTAACAATCGACGACGGCTTTCTTTCCGTAAGCGGGCGTACTGCCAACTGGAACGGCGCGAAGCTCGACCTCTCGTCTTTAGTTGAAGCGAGCACGCTTTATGAGTTCAGCGCGGTAATAAGCCACAACAGCGAAACTTCGCAAGACCTCGCCGCCTCGCTCGAAATAAAAACGAGAAGCACTGCTTACGAAAACGCCGCCCGCGCCCGCGTTCCCGCAGGTGAGTGGGTTGAAATAGCGGGTTCCTTCGTGACTCCGCAGGCGTTCGAGAGCTTCGCGCTTTACTTTGAGGGCGGCGACGATTCAAACCCCGATATACTCTTGAAGGAGGTTGTTATAAACCGCGTGATTAAAGAGCTTCTCCCACCCGACGCTCTGCCGTCCTTGTGGGAAGCGCATGATGACTATTTCAAGACAGGCGTGGGTATTACGCTCGCTGACCTGCGGAACCCCGACACAAGCGCGTTGATTATCCGCCACTTCAACAGCATAACTATGGGCAACGAGATGAAGCCGTCTTCCTTGCTTGACCACGCGGCGAGCATTGCCGACCTCGAAAAGCATAATTTGTCGGCGGCTATTCGGACGGACATTTTAGACGAGTGCTTAACCTTTGCGCGGGATAATAATATCGCGATGCGCGGGCATACTCTCGTTTGGCATGAGCAGACCCCGCACTGGTTTTTTAAGGTGGATTATTCGCGTGACGCCGACGCGGAATACGTCAGCCGCGAGGTTATGCTTGAACGGCTTGAGAATTACATCAGGACAGTTCTCGAATACTGTCAGGAGAATTTCCCCGGCGTGATTTATTCGTGGGACGTGGTGAACGAGGCGATTGACGCGGGAAGTGCAGACGAGAACAAAGTCCGCGACACGCACGACGGCGCACCGAACCCGTGGTACGTTACAGTCGGCGCGGATTATATCGAGCAGTCGTTTGTTTTCGCGCGGAGGTACGCCGCCCCCGAAGTCACGCTGTTTTACAACGACTTCAATACTTTTTACCCGAATAAGCTGCTGCCGATTCTCGCGCTTTTAGAAGACCTGCGGGAAAAAGGTCTTGTTGACGGCATGGGCTTGCAATCGCACATCGGCTTCACTGACCCGTCGATTATGGATTTTCAAGCCGCGATTACAAAATACGCAGAGCTCGGCTTGGAAATACATTTAACCGAGCTTGATATTAACTTAGATTCTAACTCAGCTGACGATTTATTGAAGCTCGCGATTCGCTACAAGCGCATTGTCAGCATGGCGTATTTCTTAATCGACAGCGACCTCGCAAACGTAGGCAACATAACTGTTTGGGGGCTTTCGGACAGGGATACATGGCTGAATAACCGCGACGGCGGCGGCAAGCGATACCCGCTTCTCTTTAACGAGTATTTATACCCGAAGCTCGCGTTTTACGGCTTTTTGCTTGATGATTCGATACCGGATTTTTAATTTCTTTGTATTTTATACTACCTAAATTTACAAATCCTTGCATATTTTTATCTATAATTGCCGAAAATCGCATAAACACAGTGGTTTTTCGCATTATTGGCAATATGTGGGGACAGCAGAGCAATAATTGGTTAGTTAAGCGCGCGAAAATTTAGTATACTATTTCTATATAAATGTGTTATCGAACAATAAACATTTATCGGGAAACCGTAAATCAAATCAATTTTGGAGGAAAGTAACAAATGAAACTCAAGAAAATTCTCGCAACCTTAGTAGCCCTCGCATTAGTCGGCGGCTTAGCACTTACAGCAAGCGCAAACCAGATAACATTACAACTCGCAGAAGAAGACCAGGTTGATGGCGTAGCTACAATCATTTACTTTTTCACAAGCATAGTTGCTGACAGCAACGGAGCAATCGACGGGAACGTATATATCGGTCTCGGCGACCAGGGCGACGTAGCTAAGAAAGTAGCTAACGAAGGCGCAGGCTTCACAGAGCAAGGCAAAGACATATTCCTTGACGAAGGTCAAGCGTCCCTCAGACTTGACCTCGGCGGCACGAAAAACTCTGTTGGCGGTTGGGTTGATATGAACCTTTGGACAGTTGGTTCTTTCGGAATCGACAGATACGAATTCCTTGATGCAAGCGGCAACCTCATAGCTACCGTTAAAGGCGGCGTTGTAACCTACGGCGGCACAGCTACAGCTCCCGCAGCAGCTCCCACAGCTCGCGCTGATGGCGGCGACGTTAAAACAGGCGTTGGCGACGTAGCAGTTGCTTCCGCAATCGCTCTCGTAGCGGCAGGCGCAGTTGTATTCAGCCGCAAAAAGAAATAATTTAACTTTAAATTGCTGTTAATTCTGCACGTTAACTCGTGCAGAATTAACTATGCAAACAAAAACTTGGAGGTTTTTCACAATGAAGCTTAAAAAAGTATTAGGTATTCTTTTAGCAGTAGCTATGTTCGGCGCATTGGCAGTTTCTGCAAGCGCATACACCGCGACAATCATGGGTCAAATGGACACCGATGTAAGCGATGAAATCGGCGAATGGGACCTCGAAAACTGGGCAGGCGCAAGCACAAGCTTTGAATTCGGCAAACCGTTCACAATCAAAATTTCTTTCGCTGACTTCGTAGCGTTCAGCGGAAACTGGACAGGCATTTCGACAAATGTTCCGGTAAACGGCGATGAAGAAGCGGCGGCTATCCCCGTTGAAATCAGCATTAAGGCTGACGGCACAACCCTTTCTCAAAGCGGTTTAGATTTAATTGACAGAGACAGCTCCGGCTTCCTCACAATCGACCTCGCTCGTCAGTGGGGCGGCAGCTATGACCACTTCGGCTTAGCAGGACGTCAGTTCAAGGAACTCGAAATTACTGTAACTGTAGGCGTTTCCGCAGTTGCTATTTCCGGTGATGCACCCGTAGCTCGCGCTGACGGCGGCGACGTTAAAACAGGCGTTGCTGACGTTGCTGTTGCTTCCGCAATAGCTCTCATGGCGGCAGGCGCGGTTGTAATCAGCCGTAAAAAGAGATAATTTCAAGCAAACAAAATTTAAACCTCGGAATTAATTCCGAGGTTTTTTGTTGTTTAAATTATTTCTTAGCCCATGTTTCCATCATTATCCACGCCGCCTGCGCTTCTGCCGAGGTTCCTTGTGATTCAAAGTTCGGCGCGCCGCAAACCCCGCGCATAATCCCGAATTCGTCGATGTTCTTAGCGACAGTTTTGCGTGCTTTGTCGGCGTTTTGCTTATATTTGCGGTCAAGCCACCCCTCCGATATACCGCGGTAGACAAACGCCGCCATCATCATCGCAGAAGAGCCGTCCGTGAAGGTCTCGGGCTCGTTCAAAACGTCATGGAAAATGCCGTCGTCACGTTGAAACTTCAGCATACTGTCAAGGATTTCCTTGCCGGATTGTAAAAGAGTTTCATACGCGGTTATATCTCCGCAGACCTTGGCTTCATGCAGAACCTTTGCAATCCCGAGCAGAGTCCAGCCGCTCGCAGTCGCCCAAAGCTTACGCCGCACAAACTTCTGCGTTCCAACGTCGAAAATATGGAACATACAGCCGCTGTCGTCGTCTCTGAGGTAGTTCATAATCCCGAAGATTTGCTTCGTCGCCTCGTTCAGCTCACCCATAATCGCTAAAAACGGCGGCGTCATATAAGTAGAATCCGCCCAAATCTGATTCGGCGTGAAGCCGTTGAAATACGTACCCTCGCAGTGATAAATCACGCCGTCCTCTGTATGAGGGGCGTAAATCAGTAAATATTCAAGCATTTTATCAGCGGCTTGCTTATAGAACTCGTTTTCTGTTACCTGATAAGCCCGCCAGACAGCTTCTCCGTTTGCGCCGGGGTCGGTTATGGCTTTCTCGCCGTTGAGCATACCTAATCGCCCGTCATATTTCTGCCGTACTACAGCGTCATGCGCCATAGCCACGAAAAGCTCGGTTTCGCCCGCTTCAAGAAGTGCCTGCGCGGCGAAGCCCTGCTCCCACGAATATCTTTGCATTGCCAGCATAGCGTTTCTGACACGCTCGTATTGTTTCATAAATTGCCTGCCTAAATTTAATATAGTCATATATATTATATCATGAAGCCGCCGCCTTGTAAATAGAAAAAGAGAAAAATAAATTTTTATCAATCTTAATAATCAGCAATTATTGACGATAATAAGAATATGGGGGGCTATAAGGATTATGCCGATGAGTCAAAAGCGATTGCTTTTAGTTAATATATGCGTTTTGCTTATTTGCGCTGCTGCTGTTTCGCTTGCGGCTTTGTTTGCGTATGTCCCCGATTTTGACGCTCCCGAAGCACCCGTCACGAGCGAGAATATCCGCTCTTACTGGGCTTTTTTCCTTATAAACGACAGCAACCCCTTACCCGCAGATTACACACCCGAGCTTGAGGTAATTGACTTCTCGGGTTCACGCGAGTTCTACCTTGACGCGCGCGCCGCGCCCTCTGCTATAAAGCTGCTCAACGCCGCAGAAAGCGACGGCGTTGCTCTGCGGGTAGTTTCCGCCTACCGTTCAAGGCAAAGACAGCTCGAAAACTTCAACAACTACGTCGAGCGGCTTGTGCAGGAGCACGGCATGGACGAGAGCGAGGCTATTACGTTTACATCAGCGCAAATTGCACAGCCCGGCGCGAGCGAGCATAACGCAGGGCTCGCAGTTGATATACTCAGCACAGATTGGTTTTTGCACAATAATGACGTAACTGACGAGTTCGAGAAAACGCCCGAGTTCCGCTGGCTTGCCGAGAATTCATGGAAATACGGCTTCATTCTGCGCTACCCCAAGGGTAAAGAAGATGTAACAGGCTTTATTTACGAGCCGTGGCACTTCCGCTACGTCGGGATTGATATTGCCGAGCAGATTATGAACACAGGCTTGACGCTTGAGGAATATATCGGCTTATATCCGTCTAAATCAACCGCATGACAATCCCCGCAACCGCCGCGCCAAACCCTGCCGCACCTGCGAACTTCAACAGCGCGTATTTCCGCGCGCCTTTTTTAGTGCGAAGCTTTCCCGATTTAGATGCGGCTTCCGCCTTGCCGACAATGTCCTGCACGTTTTTATTCAAATCCCGCGTAACCATATCGCTTTTTTCGGGCTTCACGAAGAATATCGCCCGCTCGAAAACCTCGCTCTCGGGATTACTGACCTCGATTATTAGCTTGTTGACGCCTTTTAACATAAGTATCCTCTCAATTCCCCTCCGTGGAGGGGTGGCGCGAAGCGCCGGGGTGGTTATTTAAACATATGGTATTATTGGAAAACCTCAAGAGGTTTATGCTGATTTTCAACAATTTTTCTGTTGAAAGTGTTGAAAACTGCCCCTTTCAGAGTTTTCGACAAATATTTTTGTTGAAATAACCGTTGAAAGTGTTTAAAAGCGCATTATTACGCAAAATTTTGCCGAGGTAAATTCCGGTTAGTTTTAGCGGCTAATTAAATTAGTTTCCGCTACTAACTATATTCTCAATTATTCACAAGTGCGATATTGTTATTTTTTTAACCTTGTCTGCCTTTTCGACATAAAACCCGATTAACAAACCTTTCAACGCACGGTATATAAAACGCAGTTTATACTGGTTGGATTTTACGCGTTTTACTGTGTGTAAAATTTGGAGCTCAGACACTTTCAACGAGTTTTCAACGTTGAAAGTGTTGAAAACTCGCCTTTTTTGCTATAGTTAGTACTGCGAACTAATATTTTAGTTGAAAACTCGGTTGAAAGTGTTAGAAACCGCGATATTATGAGCCTCACTTTCATTTGCGAAAGTTGAAAGAATATTTTTAAAAAGGCTTGACTTTTTGATTTTATTATGTTTAACTTTTATTATAATAAAACATTCACAGGAGGCGTAATTATGAAAAATTTGAAGTCGCATAAATGGCTAATTATCGGCTTGGTTTTGTTTATCATAGGGATTTTATTTAGTATTTTACATATAGGTGAACTTCAGTGGGTTACAAGACATTCGTTTATTTTTTGTATGATTCTTATTATATCGTTCGCTTTTGGACTTGTGAATTGCAAAGATGGATTTAGTTTGTTTAAAATATCAAGGGGAGTTAGAATAGGTGCGTTGTATGCGGGTGGGATATGCTTCATGGTCGCTATAATTGCAACTTTTCATATAGCGGGTGAAGTTCCAGAGGAAACAGGTTACAGATTGACATACGCGTTGAATTCGGTTTTATACGGCTTGCTGATTAGTGCGGGGGCGCGGATTGCTGAGATTTGGCTGACGCGGGATTAAACCACCCCGTCGGCTTCGCCGCCACCCCTCCAAGGAGGGGAATTATTTTTCATTTCGCAGTTCCCAATTCCCCTCCGTGGAGGGGTGGCAACCAGTCCGCAGACTGGTTGACGGGGTGGTTTTACTAAAATTGAAAAACCCGCGGGGATATTTCCCTGCGGGCTTCTTGTTGCTACTATTCTACCTATGATATTATTGAAATTTTAACCGATGTCGGCGCGATTTCATAGAACCTGTAGGCTGACGAGAAGACGGGCTTTTTCGCGAGTGCGTCTGCTTCTTCTTCGGTTGTGGGAATCAGCTCTGCGCCTTGTAAAATGTACCAGTTGCCCTTGTCATCGCTGATGATGCTTGATGAATGACGGTGGAATCTTACGTCTAATGTGTCGATTGCGTAGTCGGTCAGCGCGCCGAGGCTTGCGTTCCAGATGAACGTTCCGTTGTCGGTAATCACTGCGAAGTTACTGCCGTCGTTACTGCGCATGAACCTTAATTCGCCCTGCATTGCACTGAGCTCTGCGAAGCCTAAGTCAATTTCCTCGCCGTTAAAGCCGACTGTGTTGTACTTAAAGGTTCTTGTCACGCCTTCGGAAATGCGCGCGTACTTAAAGCCCTGTGTTGTGAAGCCTAATATTACGAGAATGTCTTCGGTTTCCTCGGCTTTGCTTAGTATAAATCCGCCGTTTCTTCCTGCTGTGTAGATTGTGTTTATGCTGTCGCTTCTCGTGCGCAGAACTACCTCGCCGTCCTTGAATAATGCGGTTCTGATTTCTGCCTGCGCCTGAGCAATCACGGTGGTGTCAAGCTGTCGCAGCTCCCCGCTTTCGCCTTCCGCTATAAAGAGGTTGGTTACTCGCCCGAAAGCGTCGCCGCCTGTAATCAGCAGAGTGCCTGTGTTGGCGTCAACATAGACGACCTGCGGATTTACCGCCATGAAGCCTGCTAATGCCGTCAGTGAGTGAACATCGTCTGCGCCTGTGATTATCTCGTATAATAATACTTGATTTGCTGTTGTCAGCACGAATCTGTTTCCGTTTATGAAGCGGGCATCTGCCGCGCCTGCTATGTCTAATTCAATCAGTCCGTCGTCGCCGGGAATAACTATCGGTTCGATAAAGACGGGCTCAGGGTTGCTATCGTCAATGTCCACCTCGCCGTCGGGCGGTAAGACGAACGGGTCTTCTGGCTCGCCTGTGCCGTCAATATTCAGCGGGTCAAACGAAGGATTATTGTATGTCCACGGTAAGTCGATAGGATTATCGTGGGTTGGGATTGTTGTTATCGGAACAAAGTTGCTGTCGTCGATTACTCCGCCGCCAAGCTCAATCACCGTAAACGCGGGGAGAGCCGTGAGCTCTGAGTATAAGCCGCCGTTCGCGAGGACTCTCGCGCCGTTGAAGAACGCGGCTGAATGTTCCTCAGCAGATTCAACCATTAAATCGTTATGCCAAAGCACGACCACCTGCACATCTTCGCCGTAGGAAGCGAGCACGCTGTCTAATTCATCAGAGGTCATGGGCTTCGCGAAGGATATATACATTTCTATTTGCTCGTCAGCGAGTCCGTTTTCATCAATAAAGTCGTTATTCGTTGCCATAATGATGAGACGGTCTCTTTCGTTCACGGTGCTTGCATTTCCGCTGTTTGAATAAGGAATATGCGGAGCGGGGGGAGTTATACCGTTATCATTTAACACAGCACCGAAGATTACCGCTGCTACGACTGCGAAAACCGCGGCGGCAGAGGTAAGCGGGAGCCATTTCGATTTTGTTACCGACAGGAAAAATGAAGCGGAGGACGCGCGTTTGGCGTTCCTGCGTATTTTACTTTCGTCGAAAGTATACTGCGACATAATTTCCTTGTAAAAATCATGCTTGTTCATCAAAGCGTGCCCTCCTTTCGAGATGATGGTGCGGGGGATATGAGGAATCCATGAAAATACATAGAGTAATAATCAATTATTATATGTTGAACTTTCTTTTTTGGCGTTCAATCGTTCTGTAAAGCTTGTTCTTCACTGACGAAAGATTCATTTCAAGCTCGGCGGCTATTTGGTCAAGCTTCATATCAAGCGCGAAATGCATATAGAATATTTTGCCTATTTCGGGGTCGCCGCTTGTAATATCATCGAAAATCTGCCTTGCAAGCAGCTCATTGCACAAAACGTCTTCAAGATTTTTATCCCCGCGGGACATTTCTGCTTCGATTTCAACCATCTGCTCCTCGGAATAGTCCGAGAAGGACGAGGTTTTATTCTTCTTTTTGAGAATCCCGAAGTAGTTCTTACACTCGAACTTCGCTATATTTATAAGGAACGCTTCCGCGCTTTCGATGTCGCTGTAGCCTTTTTTCTTTATGCGCGAGAAGAACCGCGCGTATATGTTTTGAAGAATGTCCTCACTGTCGAGGATATTCCCGCATTTGCTGATTACATATCGGGTCACTGCCGGCAGGGTGTCCGCATAAACAGTGTTGAAATATTCATTTAAGTCCCGGTTGTCCAAGCGGCGTCACCTCGTTTCTCGTTCCGGCTCTCCCCGCTCTAATTAAGTAGTACGGGGTTTTGATGAAAAAGTTTCATTTTTTAGTAAATATTTTTTGAGAATTACAATATTTTGCGGTTGTCCCTTTAATAATACCCTAAAATTAAGCTCGTGTCAAGGTTTAAGAAGTTAAAAACAGTCAATAATACTTGCATTACATATTATACCCAATGGAAAGGACATAAAAACCATGACATTTAAGACTAAGCGTAATTTTTTGACAATTTCGATGCTCATAGGCTCCTGCTTGACGTTGCTTTTAGCGTCGTTCACGGCTTTCGCGAGGAACTCGGAGAAGGCGCAGGGCGAAGTGCTTCGTCTGCACATTCTGCCTCATTCCGACAGTAGCGAAGACCAAAACCTCAAAGAACAACTCCGCGATTTTATCATAGCGGGAACAAAAAACAGCTTCGCTGACGCGCAGACGCTCGACGAAGCTATGCAAATCGCCGCAATTAATCTCGCGGAAATAGAAAAAAAGGCGCAGACTTTCATCAGCGCGCAGGGTTATGATTATGAAGTAGTCGCGGAGCTTGTGAATATGCACTTCACGACCCGCGTTTACGAAAACATTACGATGCCTGCAGGGAATTACGCCGCGCTCCGCGTTACAATCGGCGAAGGCGCAGGGCGGAACTGGTGGTGCGTGGTTTTCCCGCCGCTGTGTCTGCCGGCGGTCACAACGGTTTCAAGCAGCGAGGTTTACTTTTCGCCCGAGGTGAGCGAAATCATCGAAACAGACGGGAAAATCGAAGTTCGATTTAAGGTTTATGAGTGGTGGTTGAGGGTGTTTGGGTGAGACGGAATCAATTCACCCTCGTATACCCCGTCTTCTCTATTAAATACTGCCCCTGCTCGCCAAGAATCCATTCAATGAACGGTTCAATGCTCGGATTTTCATTCCCCGCGACCGTCACTGCGTAGAAATAATCGGCGTGCGGATATGTGCCGTTTGCGACGTTTTCGCGGGTCGGCGCAACGCCGTCTATTTCAAGCAACTTGATTTGCTCGCTCCCTGCCATTTCCGTCGCGAAAAAGAGGAAAGAATAGCCGATTGCGTTAGGGAAGTTTTTATGAGTTCTCGCCTCTACTTGAAAAATCATTGCCCGCATTTGATATTCAACCATTTCTTCCCTTGGCGGTTTCATTAAAGGTGTATTTCCCATGAAACCTTCCATAGCGGTTTGACTGCCCGAATTCACTTCACGTTGATAAGGCATAATTTCAACATCTTCACCGTCAATTTCCTGCCAATTTGTAATTTCTCCTGAATATATTGCACGGATTTGCGCGGTTGTGAGCGAATTTACAGGGTTATTAAAATTAACAAAAAAGACAAACGCTTCTTTGCCAATTGGTGTAAATATAAGATTTTCACTCATGTGTTCATCTGAAGCTCCTGCAACAAATATTATATCAGTTTCACCGCTTAGAAGCCTTTCGTACGCTTTGCCGGTTGTAGTGTTTTGCACAATGCAGTCATTATTTCCAAAATATCCGCGCTCGGGATATACCGCCTGCACAAACGCCGCATAAACAGGATAAAGCGCGGTTGCTCCGTCAAGGCGCGGGAGGTTTTCAGTGAGCTTCAACGTGCTTTCTTCTTCTAACCACACTGCTTTTGAACCTTGTTTGAATGGTTCATATGTTCTTAAATCTATCAGCTGATTAACACCGGGAGTTAGCATTTCCTGCTTTATTTCGTTGATTTTTCTTTGCTCTATATTGCTCGATATATTACTTACTACAATTAATACTAAAATTATAAGCGCAATAATACCGCAGCCTATTCCGCACCCTTTTGCCATTTTATAATCACACTCCCCATGTCTTTTATACTATTATAAAGGCGGCGTTGCCTTATGTCAATGGGTTTTTGCAAACTGACATTAAATTGTAATATTTGACAGGCTTTTCAATTTATGCTATAATATATCTCAACAAAGGTTGTACCACGCAAAAAATTGCGGAAAATAGGCGGTTAGCTAATCCCTCGAAAGGGGGTGAGGCTTATGGATATATTCTTAGTGAAATTGTTACTGCTTGCAATTTATATAGAATTGTGCAGAATACATAACTCCATAAAAAAATAACCGCCCTCGGTCAAAGGTAGCGGTTATTTAATCACTATCCAAGGCTAACCGCTTATCCGGTACAGCCTTTGTTGTTTTTATTGTAACATAACCGTTGCGGTTTGTCAAGTAAAAATCGTTATATATTCCACTACTCCTTATAAATCTCCCGAAGTATCCGATTAATCTCCCCAATAATTATTTTATGGTCAGTCGATAATTTGCTTAAAAAAAGCGTTTCCATGTTGTCGTTAATATAATTCATTTGACTGCGGATTCTCTGCACGAGCTTGGGTAGAGTGTCTGCGTCGCCGAGGTTGCTGAGCATATCCAAAAGCTTCAAAAAGAAAGCCTCACTGCTCATGTTTGACAGCTTCCAGTTGATATAATCAATCTTGTTTATCCATTTAACCTCTGATTCTCCGTCTTTTTTCGGATACAAGCCTTCTTCGTTCTTTTTATCGTTTGTCATTTCCACAACCAAGGTCGTAACTGGATAGCCGAAGGTCGTCTTCATCCACTGCGTTGTGGTTTTTTGGTCGTTTCCTCTTTTTACGGCGTCTTCTAAATAATCATGCAGAACTGCCGCTGCATACATCGCGTCGTTCCCGTGAGAAAATTTATAATGCGAGCATAAGCGATACACCTCTGTCAGGTGGTCTTCATACGGGAGCCCCGTTGTTTTGCGGTACTTTTCACCGTAAGCGCGCGCGCCGACAGCCTTCGCCATGCGCAGCAGGGGATAAAGGTGCGCGCTCGTCCCGACTACCAAATGATTCTCGGCGTGGTAAAAAATTTCGTCAATAACATAGCTTTCACATTCTGTTTTCGGCTCTGTTACAACCTCGTGCTCCTTATTATCAAATCCTATTACTGTTTTCATTTTTACTCCTCCTTTTTAAATTACCGACATTTATCGTCGTGTTTCTACATTTTCTAAGTATCAAAAGGGACGCCTTTAAGCGTCCCTTTTGCCTTAATGCCTATACTTTATAATACTCGATAAGATTAACTAAGCCGTCATACTTTTTCTTCGCGTCTTTTTCAGCCTTGTCGAACAGCGCATTAGCTCTGTCGGGGTTTGAGCGCATGAGCGAGTTGTAACGGACTTCGTTCATGAGGAAGTCCTTGTAGCTTGCTGTCGGAGCTTTGCTGTCAAGCGAATAGGGCGATTTGCCTTCTGCGATGAGACAGGGGTTGTATCTGAATAAGTGCCAGTAGCCGGATTCAACTGCCGCTTTTTCAATCTGAATCATATTCGCCAAGCCGCCCTTGATTCCGTGGTCACGGCAGGGAGCGTAGCAAATCACGATTGACGGGCCGGGGTGAGCTTCCGCTTCAACGAGTGCTTTAATGCACTGGTTCATGTCTGCGCCCATTGAAACCTGCGCAACGTAAACGTAGTCGTACTGCATTGCGATTTGCGCTAAGTCCTTCTTCTTTGTGTTCATGCCGTTCGCCGCGAATTTCGCAATTGCGCCGAGCGGAGTAGACTTAGAAGCCTGACCGCCTGTGTTCGAGTAAACCTCGGTGTCGAATACTAAGAGATTAACGTCCTGTCCTTCAGCAAGAACGTGGTCAAGACCGCCGTAGCCTATGTCATATGCCCAGCCGTCGCCGCCGAACGCCCAAACGGACTTTTTAGCTAAGAAGTTTTTGTCTTTGAGGATTTCTTTCGCTAAGTCACAGCCGCAAGCCTCGAGAGCCTTAACAAACGCTTTGGTTGCGGGAGCATTTTCCGCGCCGTTTTTGTATGTGTCAAGCCATTTCTGACCTGCCGCTTTGCAATCGGGTGTGCAATTAGCTGAAGCAATGCACTCTTTTGCTTTTCTTGCGAGTCTGTCGCGGATTGCCTGCTGACCTAAGAACATACCGTAGCTGAATTCAGCAGTATCTTCAAAGAGCGAGTTCGCCCATGACGGACCCTTGCCTTCTTTGTTGACTGTGTACGGTGTCGCGGGAGCAGAGCCGCCCCAGATAGAAGAACAGCCTGTCGCGTTGCCGATGTACATTCTGTCGCCGAAGAGCTGAGTAACAAGCTTTGCGTACGGTGTTTCGCCGCAGCCCGCGCACGCACCCGAGAACTCGAGTAACGGCTGTTTAAACTGCGAGCCTTTAACTGTAGTTTCCTTGAATTTTTCAAGGGTTTCAGCCTTTTCGGGAAGGTCATAAAGATATGCAAATATATTCTGCTCTTGTAATTGAGTTTCAAGGGGCTTCATAACAAGTGCGTTTTCCTTTGCAGGGCAAACGTTGATACAAACGCCGCAGCCGTAGCAGTCAAGCACGGAGTTACCCATTGTGTACTTGAAGCCGGGGAGTCCTGTTGCGTCTTTTACCTTTAAGCCTGCGGGAGCTGCCGCAACCTCAGCGTCTGTAAGGATATACGGACGAAGAATAGCGTGCGGGCAAACATATGCACATTGGTTACACTGTATGCAGTTATCGCAAATCCACTCGGGAACGTCAACCGCTACGCCGCGCTTTTCATAAGCTGCCGAGCCCTGCGGGAATGTACCGTCTGCGTCTTTAAAGGTCGATACAGGTAAATCCGCGCCGCGGTATGCGTTAACAGGAATCATAATGTTGTTAACGAAGTCAGCGATTTCCGCACGCTTGCCGCCGGTATCAGCCTTAGGAAGTTCGAAGTCGTCGCCTGCGTTCGCCCATGCGGCAGGAACGTCGATTTTCACAAACGCTGTCGCGCCTCTGTCAACTGCGGCGAAGTTTTTGTCAACGATTTCCTGTCCCTTGGAGATGAACTGCTTGTGGATTCCGTCTTTCATGTGCTTGATTGCTTCATCTGTGGGGATAATGTCAGCAAGAGCAAAGAACGCCGACTGCAGAATCGTGCTGATGAATCTGCCGAGCCCTACTTCTTTTGCGATTTGGATTCCGTTGATTGTATAGAAGTTAATGTTGTTTTTCGCGATGTGCGATTTAATTCTGTTGGGGAGATGATTTTCAAGCTCCTCCGCAGTCCACGGGCAGTTGAGCAGGAAGGTACCGCCGGGCAGAATGTCTTTAACCATGTCATATTTCAGAACGTAGTCGGGCTTGTGACAAGCAACAAAATTAGCTTTGGTGATGAAATATGTTGATTTAATCGGAGCTTTACCGAAGCGCAGGTGCGAAATCGTTACGCCGCCCGCTTTCTTGGAGTCATAAGCGAAGTACGCCTGAACGTTGTTTTCAGTGCTTTCGCCGATGATTTTTGTGGAGTTTTCGTTAGCGGAAACTGTTCCGTCGCCGCCGATTCCCCAGAACTTACAGCTTGTGATTCCCTCGGGAATAGTGTTCGGGTTTTCGTCGATTTTGAGCGACAGGTTAGTCACGTCATCGTTAATTCCTACTGTGAATCGGCATTTATCAGCGTTTCTGTAAACAGCGATAACACAAGCGGGGTTGAAGTCCTTCGAGCCGAGACCGTATCTTCCTGCTAAAACAGGAACGTCAAGGAACTTGCCTGTCTGCTTGAGAGCCGCGATTACGCTGAGATACAGCGGTTCGCCGATTGAGCCGGGTTCTTTGGTTCTGTCAAGAACGGTGATTTTCTTAACAGTTGAAGGAATCGCGCTCACAAAAGCGTCCATAGCAAAGGGCATATAAAGTCTGACTTTAACTAAGCCGACTTTTTCACCTTTAGCTACTAAATAGTCAATAGTTTCTTCAATAGTATCGCAGGAAGAGCCCATAGAAACGATTACCTGTTCTGCATCGGGCGCGCCGTAGTAGTTGAAAAGCTTATAAGCATCATTGCCGGTTTTGCCGAGCTTTGCATTAACTTTATCCATAACGCCCTGTACGATTTCGGGCATTTTGTCGTAATAGGAGTTCGCCGCTTCCTTCGCCTGGAAGAAGATGTCGGGGTTCTGCGCTGTTCCGCGGAGTACGGGCTTTTCGGGGTTGAGCGCGCGGCTGCGGAAGGCTTCAATATCATTCATGTCTGCTAAGTCTTTTAAGTCCTCGTCAGACCATTCCTCGATTTTCTGCATTTCGTGAGAGGTGCGGAAGCCGTCGAAGAAGTGCAGGAACGGAACGCGACCTTTAAGCGTTGCAAGGTGAGCAACTGCGCCGAGGTCCATGACTTCCTGCGGATTTGTGGAAGCGAGCATAGCGTAGCCGGTTGCGCGACAAGCGTTAATATCGCTGTGGTCGCCGAAAATAGAAAGTGCGTGAGCGGCAACTGCGCGTGCCGAAACGTGAATAACGCTCGGCAATAATTCGCCCGCGATTTTGTACATTGTCGGAATCATGAGCAGTAAGCCCTGTGACGCCGTGTAAGTAGTGGTCAGTGCGCCTGCCTGGAGCGAACCGTGAACGGTTGCCGCCGCGCCTGCTTCTGACTGCATTTCGACAACCTTAACAGTGTCGCCGAACATATTTTTCTTGCCTTTCGCTGACCAAGCATCGGTCTCTTCCGCCATATCTGACGAAGGGGTAATCGGATAGATTCCCGCTACCTCCGTGAACGCGTAGGAAACGTGTGCCGCTGCGGTGTTACCCTTCATCATCGTGATTTTTCTTTTTGCCATTGAATGAGCCTCCTTGAATTTATATTACTTTTTTATGCACGTAGAAATATTATAACATATTTTGGAAAGGTTGTAAATGGTTTTTAAAAATTATTTATTACTTAAAATATATATCATACACTTGCCATTCAAGGTTGCCGGTTGCGCCTCCGTCACCTAAGTCAAACAAACGATATTCTACAACAATATCACGTCTTTGGGCTTCGCGATGGAATTCCATTGCCATTTCATCATTATCAAAAGTACAGAAGGCTATAACCCGAAAAACCTGTTCGCCGTCGGGATTTGTAACCATGCCGTCATTAATAATGTGAAATACGCGGGCAAGCTCCCGCTCGTAATCCAAATCCGCCGACATCAAAGCGTTAACCGTCATTTCAGTGAACATTAAAGCGTCAGCTTCATCGACTCCAAACGAGCTGTACTCTACTGATGTTATGTTGCCGTTAGGTTCTTCGTACTGGGTGAAGCGTATTTCATATTCAATCGGCGGCGGCGAATTTCCGTCTAAAATCACAAACTCACCGTATGCTGTCTCGCCTTGTATAAATACAAGCTCGCCCTTGCCGTCTACGATAATTTTATCGTTTTCTACCGATAACGAAACATATTCGTTTTCAAGGAGAAGCACAGGTCTGCGGCTCCAGCCGTAAGCATATATGAAATCGTAATGAATTTGCATTTTCTCGCCGTCTGCTGTTTCAATATCATGCAATTCGCTGTGCATAAAAACAAAGTCGGGGAAGCCGTCACCCGCTAAGTCCGTGATATAAAAAGGTCTCGCGTTCCCTACGTGAATCAGCTCATGAAACATAATTCCGTCACCGATATAATCAGTAGAGCTTGAAACCAGTATATTATTCCAAATACTGAAATATCTGTCGGGGTATTCCGGTAGCTGAATGAAGCCTGTGCCGTCCCATGTTATAATTTTACCTGTGGCTTCAAGGTTTTCGGGTTCGGGTTCTTCAGACAGAGCGATGTTTACGTCATTCTCTATGTCGTTTGAATCGCTTTCAGCCTGTGTATACGGCACTTGCTCATTGCCGCAGGCAGTTATAATTATGCATATTAATGCAATTAACAGCAATTTAAAAAGTTTTTTACTCATAATTTTTTCCCGCTTTCATAAAACTAATTGACATTATCAGCTATTAACATTATAATATAGCTAAGTAAAAAAGTAAAGGAATTTTTTCATGTATACTTTTAAGTTATCCGATTTATTAACCTACGACGACATCGTCATTCAGTGCCACGACCACCCCGACGCCGACACTATCAGCTCGGCTTTCGGCGTTTATCACTACTTAAAGCGGCAAGGGAAATCCGCGCGAATGGTTTATTCGGGCTTCTCGAAAATAAGCAAGCGCAACATTCTGCTCATGCTCGAATGGCTGAATATCCCGCTTGAATACGTCAAGCACGCGGACGAGTTTCCTGCGCCCGACGTGCTCGTTTGCGTAGACTGCCAGTACGGGCAGGGGAATGTCACAAAAATAGCGGCAAAAGCAGTCGCCGTCATTGACCATCACTTGCAAGTGCTTGAGGACGACGAGTTTGATTTGGGGGTAATTCAGCCGCATCTCGGAAGCTGTGCGACGCTTGTCTGGGACTTGCTCCGTGAGGAATACTTCGACTTCGCGGCGGATAAGGACATTCCCGCCTCGCTGTACTATGGGCTGATGACCGATACGAACGATTTTTCTGAAATAAATCACCCGCTTGACAAGGATATGCGGGACGAGCTTCAGGTCTACTGCGACCGCGGAATCGTGCGGCGGCTTCGCCTTTGTAACCTTACTCTTGACGAGCTCGAAATTGCAGGCGTTGCACTGCTTCGGAATTTCACCTGCTTTAATAACCGCTACGCGCTCTTCAAGTCGGAGTTCTGCGACCCGAATATCTTAGGCTTTATCAGCGATATTGCGCTACAGGTAGACACTGTCGAGCTTTGCGTGGTTTATAACCTGCGTGAGGGCGGCGCGCGGCTCTCGATTCGCAGCTGCTCGCGGGAGGTTATGGCTTCGGACTTCGTTGAATTTATCACTAAGGACGTAGGCTCGGGCGGCGGACACAGAGAGAAGGCAGGCGGTTGGATTCAAAAGGAGGAAATTGACGAGCTCGGCATGACGATTGATGAGTACGTAAAAACAAAAACTGCCGAGTATTTCGACAGCTATGACACGATTGACACTACAGAACAAAGCATTGATACTTCCGGCATGAAAAAATACACGAAGAAGCCTGTTCCGCGCGGGTTTGTGCTTTCGTCCGAGGTTTTCCCCGAAGGTACGCCGCTTCTGATTCGCACGATTGAGGGCGATTCAAACATTTTAGCTTCGCCCGAGGTTTATCTTATGGTAGATATGGAGGGAGAGGTTGACCTCATGAACGCGGAGGAATTCCGCGCATATTACCGCCCTTGCGGCGAATTGGACGGCTGCGAGCATGAATACGAGCCAGTAGTCAAAAACGAGAATACGGGCGAGGTGAAGGAACTCAAGCCTCTGTTGAAATGCTATTTTTCCGAGGGAGAAGCACCGATTTTCGCTTCTGCTCTGACTCGCAATACCAAGGTTTTCGTAGATTCCGTCCCGAACGGCTACCTGCACGGCGAGCCGGGGGATTATTTAATTATCGACTGCGAGGATTTAAACGATATTGATATAATCAGTGAGAGTGTTTTTGAGATGAGTTATAAAGAGGTTGAATAGAAAATATTGAAGCGGGGTTAACCCCGCTTCTTGCGTTCATATGGTTTTTGATTATCGGTCAAATTCAAAATATAATCCGTGCTCGTATTATAATATACTGATAATTTTATAAGCACAGCAACAGGAATATTTAATTTGCCTGTTTCATAATCGGAATAAGTAGATTGGTCTACGTTTAGATAATTCGCTAATTCTTTTTGCTTTAAATCTTTGTCCTCACGAAGCGCGCGAATTCTTTCCGTCATAAAATCACCCCCATAATCTATTATAACTTATGGGGTATTCACATATTGACAAATATGGGATATTCCCATATAATAGAAATATAACTTTTTAGGAGGATTTAAAATGTCTAAGTTTAAAACAGCAAAAAAGAAAGTTTCATTTACATTAAATTCTTATGAATACGACGCTCTTGCTCGCTTTGCAAACAGCGAGGAACGAAAAATCGCAAGTGCCGCCAAAATAATAGTTTTAAAACATCTCAGAAAACTTTATTAAACAAATAAAAAATCGGCTGATTTTAAATAATCAGCCGGTTATATTTTCAACATACTAATGCTTAAGGTCCTTCATCCACATATCAATTTCCTCCTTTTTAAATCTTCGCATACTCCATAATACGTATAGACTTAAAATTTGGTGTACACATATTATGTTTCCCGCTCTTTTTATATATTATACAATACTTGTCCATATTATGTCAATAAGAATTTTAAAAATATATTTTCACGCCAACCCTGCAACCTTACGCAGAATATTCAGCGCGTCCGTAGTCGTTACACTGCCGCCGAGACCGTAAGTTGTCCGCTGTTCGTTTGTCAGCGATGAAATCCCCGCAACGTGCCGTAAAACATTCAGCGCGTCTGACGTTGTTAGTGCTTGTGCTGTAATTGTCGGTGCTTCGGGCGGTGCTTCCGGCGGAGCCGTTACCACAGGTGTGCCCAAAACAGTATTACCGGCTGTGAGCGAAAAGCTGTTAACCCGCGCACTGCCTGAGCTTCCCCACGCTTCAACGCAAAGTGCAACCTCGTACAGCGCGCCGTTCAGGCTGTAGCCGAGCTTATCCCATTGTCTGAAATGCTCGGAAACCGAGACTGTTCCGCTGTTTCTTCTTTCGGTGCGGATACTGAAATACTGCGGAAAGGTATCTGAATTACTGAAAATCGACGGCTGATTTACCCGCTCGTGCGAGACATAAAATTCATATGTTCCCTCGCCCTCTATCGTATATGTGCCGATTAACTGCGCTTGCGGGCTGCTTCTTCCTTTTGCGTATGTGCCCCAGCTTTCAAATATGTAGTACTCAACAGTATTTCGCGCAGTCCAGCCGTAAACGCAAAGCAAAGAATTTACGTCCGTGCTGTGCGTGGCGTCAAACGTGAGAGAAATTTCGCCGATTTGTGTATGCGATTGGCTCACATTCGCGGGTTGTCCGAATTTTTTACCCGCGCGGAATAAAATATTACTGCTCGGGCGGGCGTCCCAGGTGCAGGAAAATGTCCCGTCGTTGTTAAACGTCATGGTTCCCGTGCCGCTGTCGCGCCAGTATTCAACGTCCCAGCCGTTAATGTTTCTAATCGTGTTGCTGTTAATCACTGTGCTTTCCGCTCCTGTCGTTATTGTTGACGCGAGAACAAAAATCACTGCAATCAAAGACGCTATAAGCTTCTTTTTCATAAGCTTACCCCATTCCCGCGACTTGCCGCAGAATTGCGAGTGCGTCGGCGGTGTCAATGCTTCCGTCGCCGTTCAAGTCGTACTGCGCGCGCTGTTCGCTCGTAAGCGTTGCTGTTCCTGCGACGTACCTGAGAACATTAAGCGCGTCGGCGGTGGTGAACGTTTGCGGCTGTGCTTTCGGAGCTTCGGGCTCGGGCTCGGGCTGAACAGGCGTCTGTGATTCGTTATTCGGGATTGCAACTAACACAAATTCTCCAAAGCCGCGTAAGGAAACGGTAATGTAGTTATTCGCGGCAGTCAGAACATTTCCGTTGTTCGCCGCGTTGAAAATATACCGTTCCATGTTATAGCTGTAGGTCGCGCCGAAAACGTAATAATCATAGCTTCCGCGCATATCGGCAGGGATTTCAAGCAGAAGGTTCATAGTCGCGCCGTGCATATTTTTGAGGAAAACCTTATCGTCTTCGGTTTCCACTAATAAGTCCATGATGTCAAACTTGTATGCCGATACTTTTTCAAAGTCTACCAATGCTTTGCGCGGATTCGCCCAGGCGTTAAACTCCTGAATGAATCTTTCGTAATCCTCGCGGTTAGCTTGATTAGCGGTGTCTCTGATTTCCTTTTCATAATCCGTAAAGGGAATCGTTTTTCCGCTCTGGTCAACATAGAGAAAAACAAAACGCGTAAAATTATTAAGAGTAAAATCCTCGATGTCCATTCCTTCGTCGCTTAAATCTTCCCCAATTGTTTCAAATTGCGAACGGGTGAGCGTTAAGCCTGCTTTTTTTACAATGTTGCCGGTGCCGCTGTCGTCCTCGGCAAGCTTGATTTCTCTCCCCAAATCCACGTTCGGGAGCGAAGCAAATGCGGGCAAGGCAAGTGCGCAGATAAATGCAAAGGTAACTAAGAGCGTTAAAAGCTTTTTCATAATTTTCACCTTCTTATTCTTTACAGTTCGATTTTTCCTACAGATGCGTTTTTCTCGAAGTCAACGGTATCCTGCGAAATTTCTACGTTGTCTCTCTTATATTCGCGCTCGAATGAGGTTGAGAAGCCGCTGGACTGCTTATACGAGCGTCCGGGTCCTACGGGTCTGTCTCTGTTATCGCGGCTGTCACGATTGTCCCTGTTGTCGCGACTATCGCGTCCTCTGTTGTCACGGCTGTCACGATTGTCGCGGCGGTTGTCCCTGTTATCGCGGTTGTCACGATTATCGCGTCCGCCGTCTCTCGGTTTGGGAACATTCGCAGAAATAACCACCTTGCGGAAGGGCTCTTCGCCGATTGAATTACTGAAAACGCCGCTGATTTCCGCGACCTTGCTGTGGATTATCCGTCTTTCATACGGGTTCATGGGCTCAAGCGTAACGCGTCTGCCTTGCTTAAGGACTTTATTCGCTGTGCGCGTTGCGAGAGTTTCGAGAGTTTCGCGGCGTTTTTCGCGGTAGCCGTTGCAATCTACTGCAATGCGCTTATACTTCGCCGAATCGCCGTCCTCGCCCTTGCGGTTGTTGGATAAAACTGCAAGATACTGCAGGCTGTCAAGCGTTTCGCCTCTGCGCCCGATGACTATGCCGAGCTTATCACCTACTATGTCAAGAATTACGTTTTCTTCTTTTTCAATAATATTAATTTTAAAGTCTTCTGCGCCGAGCCCTGCGAGAATTTTTTCAAGATAAGCGATAATGCGGGTATAATCGCCGGCTATAAGCGGAGTTGAAGCAGTGCTTGCCGCACCTGCGCTTTGCGGTGCAGAGGATTGCACAGCCGTTTCTTCTTTAACGTCGGCTTCCGCGCTAATCACATAATCGCCTTTTGTGCCGCCGAAGAGCCCTTTCTTAGGCTGTTCGATTACATTGAAATTAACGTCAAGCTCGTCAACGCCGTGCCCCGCGAAAAATTCATAAGCCTGAGCCTTTGCTTCTTCAAGAGATTTGCCTTTAAACTGCATTTTCATGTTAATTATTCCCCTCATTATTATTTTCTGATTCACTGTCAAGTGTTAAATTTGTTTCGTCGCCGTATTTCTCCGCGTCTGCCTTGCGCGCGGCTTCAAGCTTCTTCTTGAAATATTCTTCCTGCTCCCGCTTGCTCATATCGGAAACCTTTGTTTCGGTGACAGTTTCGTTTCCTTCCTCGTCAACGTCTACAACCGTTGCTGTCGCTGTGACCTCTCCGAGCGACGCTTGGACCTTATCCTTAGCTTCCTGCCGCATTTTTTCGGGCGGCCAGAACTTGAAGATAATCAGGCTTTGTATTATCATCAGCAGGTTGGAAATCGACCAGTACAGCCCCGCACCTGCCGGGAACTGAAACACGATGATAATTGCGAAGACAGGCCCTATGAACATCATTCCGCGCATCATGCCGGCGTTGGGCATATTCGGCATTGTTTCCTTTTGTATGCGCCGCTGAACAACCACCTGCACAACCGAGAAGCCGAAGCAGAGGAACGCGATAATCCATAAGCCGTTGAAAACTCTCAGCTGAGGAACGGACGCTAAGTCCATAATGCCTAAGAAAACCATGTTGTCTTTTAATTTATCGAGCTTGTTAAAATCCGCGCTGTCCATGATTGAAAAGGCTTCGGGCGAGCGCGAGAACTGCGAAACGGCGATTAACTCCTGCCGCAAGCCGACATAGCTTCTGTTCGCGTTCGTGATTGACCTTATAACAGTATCGGAGAGCCCTGTTTGGTTTAAAGTTGAAAGATTATTGAAAATATATTCGCCGATTTCTCTGCGCTGCTCGTTAGAAATTTCCGAGGCTTCGGGGTCGCGGGGCTTTGCGGGCTCACGAATTTCTCGGTATTCAAGGAAAGCCTGCAGGCTTTCTTCGTTTTCAAGAACGATAGAAGTGAATTCCACCTGCTTGCTTAAATCTACTGTCTGCTCGATTATAAGCTTGTCGAAGCGTTCTATGTGTGTCATAGGCTTATAAACCACGTCAAGAACGCCGAAAAGAATAATCATCGTAAGAATCATAGGTCCGCAGCCGCCCATAGGGCTGTAGCCTTCTTTTTGCAATTTTTGCATTTCTTCCTGCATTTTCTGCTGATTGCCGCGGTATTTGCGCTGTATTTCCTGCACTCGCGGGGTGAAAAGCTGTGAAACAGCCATGTTTTTCTGTTGCTTCAGCGTCAGCGGAAAGCTCGCCGCTTTTACAAGCAGCGTGAATAGAATTACAGCCCAGCCGAAGTCTTTCACAATTAAATACATCAGCCACATTACGTAGCCGAGCGGAGTGCCGATTACCGAGTATATTAAATCAAATATGAGAAATCACCTGCTTTTTTATTTTTTGTTTCTTTGTAGGGTCGCCATTCATGGCGACCGCCCTACATTTTACGCCATTTGAAAACGAGCGGTACATTATCCTCGCCGCCCGCTGAAAACGGGTTGCACCTTGCGATTCTTTTCAACGTTAAAAAGCCGCCTTTTACAGCACCGAAACGCTCAAACGCAATTAACGCGTAAGCAGAGCAGCTTGGTGTAAAGCGGCAGGAAGACGGTATTATTTTTGACAGAGTAATTCTGTAGAGCTTTATCAAAGCTATAAATATATATTTCATAGTTTTGGCAACAGTTGTTTAAGCAACAGCCCGTAAATCTGTTTTGAATCAAGTTCGGGTGTCTTGCCTCTCGCCACGAACACAAAATCGTGACGCTTGTCTGTTTTTTCAAGAAAAAGAGGATTTGCAAGGCGGAAGGATTCTTTTATTATCCGCCTTGCGCGGTTGCGCTTAACCGCATTGCCGATTTTTTTCGATGCCATGACACCGAGACGGTTCACCCGCCTTTTATTCGGCTTATAATAACAGACAAAGGCGTAGGTGACTAAGTTTTGCCCTTTTTTGAACAGATGTTGAAATTCCCTGTTCTTCCTGACACTTACGTAGTTCTTTTTAAATGATAACACTAATTAATAAGACAGTGTCTGTCTTCCTCTTGCGCGACGGTTAGAAAGAATTTTTCTTCCGCTTCTTGTTGACATTCTTTTTCTGAAGCCGTGTTCTTTCTGCCTTTGACGCTTTTTAGGCTGGTATGTTCTTTTCATAATTATCTCCTCCAATCCGTTGTGAGATGTATAATGTTTAGTACAGCCTTATCATTATATATTATAATTCAAAGAATGTCAAGAGAAAATTAAAAATAATTTGCGCGGGTTGCATTTTTACAACCCGCGCAAGTGTTTTTATTTGAATAATCCTGCAATAGCAAGTGCTTTTTTTACGTCGCCCTTGTATACGATTTTGCCTTTTGTGATTCCTTCAAGGAAGTTGTATTTGCCTGCGGCAATCTTCATGATTTCTTCGTAGGAAGCTTCGAGTGTTCCTGCGCGGTCGTCATAAGTAGCCTGCATAACCTCGAGTCTCTTGCCGCCTTCATCTTTGATTGCAACGTAGAAGGTTCCGAGGTCATATACGATTACTTGAATCGCGGTGGGAGCTTCTAAAGCGCGGACGCTTGCTTTGCCGATTTTCTTCCAAACTGCCGCTGTTACAGCGTCAAGAGTGGGAGCCGCTTTTCTTCTTCCGCCCTTTGCGGGAGC
>WQYC01000018.1 GCA_009781425.1 Oscillospiraceae bacterium | reverse complement strand
GCCATTCTTCTTCCCACTGCGCCCACTCAAGCTCCCACTGCGCCTGCATATCTGCGTACCATTTTGCAACGTCGAAGAAGCGAAGCTCCTGTACTATTTCGGCAGTGCTTAAATGTGCAGAAATTACTCTGTCGTCTGCAATTACGTACAAATAATCACCGATATAAAGCCCGCGCTGGAAGCCGTTTCCGTACCACCAGCTATCATCATCGCCGGTATCATAAACAAATTCATTTAAAAGTGTGAAGCCATTGTCCGCGTCGTAAGAGAAGATTACGTACATCATTTCCTGCGTCCAGTGATTCCTGCTGCTGAAGGAATAGGTGTACGGGAAGCCGATAATATTTTTATCGGGGCAAATCAGAATTGATTTATGCTGATGCTCGGCAGGGCTCCAGAACCACGACCACGCCCAATCGTCTGACCACCAGTCCTGATTGTTATTTTCATTAGCCATTTCGATTATATAAACGTGCTTTTCCGACAGGTTCTCGTTATCGGAGGTATCGAACATAGACACCTTCAAGCCTGTTCTCATGCCGTCCTCCTCGTCAGCGTCAACGCCGATACCGAGCAACAATCCGTCTGCCCACCTGTGCATATAACGCGAGAAGCCGGGGATTTTAAGCTCGTCAAGCTGCACTATATTGCGCGGGTCGCTGAGGTCAAACGAGAACAGCGGGTCAACCATAAAGAAGGTTACAATGTAGCCAATGTCGCCGTCAAAGCGGACGGACTGGACGTTCTCGCCGAAGCCGATTTGATGAACCTCGTCAAGCACGTTTAGGTTCGCGTCCATGGTGTAAAGCGACGCGCCGTGCGGGCCCCAGTTCCCCCACCAGTTATTGTCCGTGGGCTCAACCTCTCCCCAAACCTCTGTAACAATTCTGAAAATACCGTTGTGTTCGTCCATGTAGAACTGCGTCCCGACGTTACCTTTTACTCTGCCCGAAGCCACGAAGCTTACCTTGCCTGCAGAAACAGAAAACTTATTAATCACAGTATAATTCTGCCACCATGACCAGTCGTCGCCGTATTCATAATCGGTTCTCGTGAGGTAGATATTATTCAGCGAGGAATAAATCATATGCGAACCGCCGAGGCTCGAGGTAATTGAAACAAGCGTTTCGCTCTGGCTGTTATTAATGTCAAGCCCGCCGATTACTGTATACTCAACGTATTCAAGCTTGTCGGGGAGCACGATTGCATTCGCGGGGACATAATCCACATTGCCGTTTACGCTGTACGACGGAATATAAAACTGCAGGTCTTCTCTTGCGAACTGCATCATATTCGGCGGGTTAAAATTGCTTATAATGTAGATGTTACTGCCTATCATGCGGGTGGAATTGTACCAGCCGCTCTGCGTGTAGGTGTAAATAGGACCGTCAAACGAGCCGTTCGTGGCATAAATATCTACAATCGTTTCGTTAACCCAGTGATATTTTCCCCAGCCCCAGTAATAATCCATCATTCTGTTCTGCGCTGCTTCATCATCGCTGTTCAAGGGTTGAATCTCGACCTGCTCCCAGCTGCTCCAAATTATAATTAATTTGCCGTCATAAAGTAGCATTTCGCGCACGTTTGCATTTTCTCTGCTGTTTTGAATCTTCGCGATATGCTCCATATTGCCGTTATTGACAGCAATTACATTTACGCTGTTGTCTGCTCCGGTAGTGATGTAAATATTTTTACCGTCGGTTTTAACAATGTCGCTTTCCTGCACGCCCTCGACTTGGTTGTTAGTATCGGAGAAGTCGTCGCTTCCGTTTCCGCCGCCCATAGCCATGTCGCCGCCGCCGCCCGCAGGCGCGTCGTATGCTACTTCTGCCTCTTCCCCTAACATCATATTCGCCATCGGAGCCATATCTGCGGAATCATCAAATGATGCCCCTTCCGCCACCGCAACTGCACCGTCGCGGGCTGAAGTCGCGTAACGCGCGTTATTACGCTCGTTAAGCTCCATAATCATGGTGTAAATTTCGTCATAATCGGAAGCAAGCACGCTCACGCCTTGCGCCGAGGTTTGGGTTTGAATCAGCTCGCTGTCATTACCGCCGCGTCTGCGGGTTTCGCCGTCGGGCTCGCCGTCTTCCTTGCCTGCGCAGGCGGCGAACGTAAGAAGCATTGCGGTTACAAGAATCATCGCTAAAATACGCTTTTTCATTATATTATTTCCTCCCGTAAAATTTATGCTGTTACCTGTAACACAAAACAAATATGCAAAAGGTTGCAAATATTTTTACAAATATTCCTGTATCATGCGCTCCGCTTCGTCAAAGTCGCTGTAAAGCACTAATTCTTTTATATTATCAAGTAATGCTTTTGTCTTATCCGAGCATTTTCCGAAGCCGGCGAGCGCGTCCAAAACGCCCTTCCTGTTATAATCCGCGCACATTTCCATTACAGCCGTCAGCTTATCGCGGAATTCCTCGGAGCTTTCGTCTTCTTCTTTATCGTTTGCGCCGTTTTGGTTCAGCTTTGCTTCGAGTCTTTGCGGTAACGCTTGCAATTCCTTCAAAAACTTAGGCGCGGTCAGCTTTATGCGCTCTGTATCCTTATCGCGCCCCGCTTCTTCAAGCATAGCCGCTGTTTTTGAAAGCTCTGCTTCGTTAATCGCGCCGAGCGAGCTCTTCATGCCGTGAACAGTTACGGTGAACCTCCGCAAGTCGTTCTCGTCCTCAAACGCGTTTCTTCCGAGCAACTCTTCAAGCACAGCGACCGCCTTGCGCGTATCTCTGATTACAGATTCAAAAAGCATAGAGTCGTGCGCGCTTCCTGCTTTCTCAGAAATATTTTCTTGTAAATTCGCGGCTTCAACGACCTCGGGCGGCTGTTTATCGCGGATATGCTTGTTTAAAATCAAGTCTAATCGGTGAATATCTATCGGCTTAGAAACAAAATCGTCGAAGCCGTTCGCGAGGAATATTTCAGACTGCCCCGCTACCGCGTTCGCCGTTAAAGCCACTATAGGCGCGTGATAGCCTAATTCGCGAAGCTTAACAGTCGCTTGAATCCCGTCCATTTCAGGCATCATGTGGTCCATGAAAATAATGTCATAAGCACTGCCGTTTTTAATTTTATCTATAACCTCCTGCCCGCTCAAAGCGGTTTCAATCCTCAGCTTATACAGCTTCATGAGCCCCGCCGCAACGAACAGATTCGTTTCCGTATCATCGACAATCAGCACGCTTCCGTAAGGCATGAGACTGCGGGTGATTTGATTTCTCTTTCTGTGCGTCATATAATTTGTGCGGAATTTGCACAAATTTTCAACTATTTCCTTGCCTAAAACTGCACTGCCTTCTTTTTTCTGCGGCAGGCTGACCGTGAACAACGAGCCTTTGCCAAGCTCACTTTCCACCAAAATCGTGCCGCCCGTAAGGTTAATCAGCCGCTGTGTAATCGCGAGTCCGAGCCCTGTTCCTTCGATTGCCTTCGCGGATTCTTCGTTAAAGCGGGAATATTCATCAAACAGCTTGTCTAACTGCGTTTCCGTCATGCCGTGCCCTGTATCGCGGACACTGAACATGAGCGTTATAAAATCGTTGCAAATTTCCGCTAACGGCTCAAATGTAACTGCTAACGAAACCGTCCCTGTGTCCGTGTACTTGAACGCATTAGACAGCAGGTTGTTTAAAACCTGTTTTATTCTCAGCTCATCGCCAACTAAAACTGCGGGAATATCTTCATCAACCTGAAGCTCAAACTTAATCGGTCTGTTCCCGATTCTCATCATATTCAAATGCACGGCGTCGCTGATTAAGCTCGCGAGCTTATATTCAGCCGGCATTATATCTAATTTACCTGCTTCTATCTTAGAAAAGTCTAAAATGTCGTTGATAATCCCGAGAAGCATTTCGCTTGAAGCGTAGATTTTATCGAGTCCGTCCGCAGTTTCGTCAGACAGCCTCTCGCTTTGCATCATTATATCGGTGATTCCCATAATCGCGTTCATGGGCGTGCGGATTTCATGGCTCATGTTCGCTAAGAACGACGACTTTGATTTATTCGCGGCTTCTGCAACCTCAACTGCTGATTCCAAGTCCCGCTGAAGATTAACAATCTTGATTTGCTGACCGACTCTGAGCTTAATCACCGTAGCGTCAAAGGGCTTACGGATATAGTCCACCGCACCGATGGCGAGCCCCTCGCTCTCGTTGCTTTCCGCGCTGATTCCTGTTATAAAGATTACAGGAATCGACATGGTTTTTTCAGACTTTTTCAACTCGGAAAGAACCTCGAACCCGTTCATATCAGGCATAATCACGTCTAACAAAATTAAGTCAGGCAGATACTCTGCCGCTTTTTCCAAGGCAGAAATACCGTCCCTCACCGCATGGATTTTATAATCAGACTTCAAGATATGAGTCAGCTCCATGAGGTTCGAGGTATCGTCATCTACAATGAGTATGCTGTTTCTTTTTTCCATGTTTTTACTCCGAAATATTCTTCTTTAAACGAATAAGCGTTTGCCAAGCTTCCTTAAACTCAAAGTTTCCGATTTGCTGAATCAGCTCGCCGCTTCCCTGTATTTTTCCGAGCCGCTCAATAAACGCAATGCTCTCGGGGTCACTTTCTTTGAGCAGCGGCTCTAATTCATTCAGCAATTCGCGCACGGCTCTGCTGTCTAACAGCTCTCCCGACGCCTGCACCGCCGGCTCCGAAACGAGCGGCGTAAGCTCCGCAAGAACGGCGTTCAATTCCGTTTCAAGCGCGTTCATCTGCTCCGCAGTCACCAAGCTTTCTTCGCCTTTAAGCTGAAGCTCGACCTCCTCTGCGGCTTGCTGTAACAGCGTTTTCCCAAGCTGTCCCGCGTTACCTTTCAAGGTATGCACTAATCTGTGCGCCGTCTTTACATCTTCGGAATTTAAAGCGTTTGTTATTTCCGCGAAGATTCCGCTGTTATTTTTTACGAAGTTATTAATTAGATTCTGGTGTAGTTTTTTATCCGCCTGCTCGCGCTGAGCCGCGTCTTCTTCCTTCCATTCCACGGGCTTCAGATATTTTACCAAACACCGCCAAAGCTCCTGCGACGTGAACGGCTTGCCCACGCAGTCCTTCATGCCGAGCGCGGCGTAAAGGTCTTTGTCGTTTGACATAATGTTCGCCGTCATAGCAACGACAGAAACGCCTGTGTTAAGCGCGAGAATTTTTTCAGCCGCTTCAAGCCCGTCCATAACAGGCATATGTATATCCATGAATACTAAATCGAACTGCTTCTTATGCTCTTCCTTGCCGCCCTTCATGCGGCTTTTAACCATGTTTACGCCGACCTTGCCGTTCTCGGCGACAACGGTTTTGAGTCCGACTCTCGCCAAGTGCTCGGTTATAACCTGCTGGTTCATAGGATTATCCTCACAAAGCAGAATCTCACCCTCAAAGGTAGGCTTACTTATACTTGCAGAGGATTTTTTATGCTCGATTACAAGCTCGTCGTCAACATCAATCGTTTTAAATTTAAGCTGAAAGCCGAACCTGCTGCCGACGCCGGGCGTACTTAAAACCGTGAGCTTTCCACCCATCATTTCTATTAGGTTTTTCGTGATTGCGAGCCCGAGCCCCGTACCGCCGTACTTGCGCGTCGTGCCCGATTCCGCCTGCATAAACGGGTCGAAAATGCCTTTTATTTGCTCGTCCGTAATGCCTATACCCGTGTCCTTGACCTCAAACAGCATGGTGACTGTGTCCTCGCTGTTTTCAACAATAGCCGACTGAAGCTTGATTATGCCTGTGTTTGTGAATTTCACGGCGTTCGACAAAAGATTAATAAGCACCTGCAGCAACCTTGTCGGGTCGCCGAGCGGCATTTTTCCTATTGACGGCTCTGCATAAAAATGCAGTAAAAGCCCATTCGCGTCTGCCTTAGGCGTAATCATCGTGCGGCAAGCGGTGAACAATTCATGCAGGTCAAAAGGAACGCTTTCGATTTCAAGCTTCCCCGCTTCAATCTTAGAAATATCGAGAATATCATTGATTATTTGCAATAACCATTCCGAGTTTTGCAATATATTGCCTAAATAGCCTTTTACCTTAGGCGACGCGTCCTCGTCTAAGGCGAGCTCCGAGAAGCCCACGACGCTGTTCATCGGCGTGCGTATTTCATGGCTCATGTTGGCTAAGAACTCCGACTTCGCTTGGGAAGCGAGCTCAAGCTCATACGTGCGCTCACCTACGAGCACTTCTAAACGCTTGCCTGTGCGGCGGCTTCTCAAAAACAAAACAGCTATCATGAAAAGCACGCCGAGCAGCATAACGGACAATCCGATAAACAGCGGACGCTGTGCCTCTGCTACCTTCGCGCGGTAGTCGAAGGTTCTGCGCATCCACTGGTTTGAGATTCCTTTAGTGTCAATCGCGTTGAGAGCTTTGTTTATAATCGAGCGCAGAACCTCTTCTTCCTTGTTAAAACCGAAGCGGGTGCTGATTCCTTGGTCGAAAACATAATTGACCTTATAGCCTGTGAGCTCCTGATAATGCGTCAAGAACATGATTCTTCTTTCCGTGGTCATAACCATGTCAACCTCGCCGTTACGCAAGGCTATGAAGGACTCTTCTATCCCGTCATAAAAAGTGATATGCTCATGGTCGGGGAACCATTGTAAAAACATCGCGGTATAAGCGGTGTCGCGGGTGACTCCGACTCGCTCGTGCAGAATTTCATTCGTTGAAATAGCGCGGTGGTCTGCTCTCGAAATAAGCGCGTAAGCGTCGTTTTGAATCGAAACGTCAGCCCAGATAAAATGCTCCTCGCGCGCCTTCGTCCAAATCAAATCCGCAACAAAAGCGACTTCCCTGTTTCTCAGCATTTCCTGCATTTCTGACCATTCTGTATGCTGGTCGTTTTTAAGGTCAAATGTCAAGCCTGTGATTAATTCAATCTCGTCAATCAAGTCAAAGAAAATCCCCTGCCACTCATTCTCGCGGTTGTTATAAAAACAAATCGGATAGTTGCTGTAAATCGCCGCAACAGGAATGACGGGATTTTGCGCTATATGCCTGCGTTCTTCGTTTGTTAATTGGCTGTGCAGCTTATATTTGAGATATTCCTTATGACCAATATTATATAAATGAACAAAATATTTTGAGCCGTCGCTGTGCAGTATTTTTTCCACTACAGAAATTATCGGCTCCAGCGCGTCGTTTCGAGTCGCCATAGAAAGCGAAACATAAATCAGCGGGAAATAATCTAATACGACTATATCGCTGTGCTCAATAAAGTTGATTCCTGCTACCTCGCTGTAGAAATAAACGTCAATTTCTCCGCTTTTGAGCGCGCCGTGCACGCTTTCAAAATCCTCAAGCGTAACGATTTCATATGTGCCCTCATCAAGCGAAGAGGTAACTAAATTAATCGTTGCAGTCCCCTCCATGAAGCCATAGCGAAGCGGACGGGTAAGCGCGATTTCCGCAAGCGGAACGCTGTCAATCAAACGATAGCTCTTGATATGGCGCGTTGCGATTGTGCTTGTCATGTGGTGAGTTTTCTGACGTTCCTCTGTAGCGATTAAGTCGCCTGTAAACGAAACCTCGCCCGTTTCTAAGCCGTCCAATAAATCAAGCCATTCATACAGCTCAACGCGGAATTCAATCTCGAAAAGCTCCGACAGCCACTCGCACAGCAAAGCAGAATAGCCTCTGATTTCACCGCGTTCGTTTTCAAACGCTTCGGTGCTTAGCGGCATCGCGTAAGTAAAATAATCGTATTCTCTTTGAAGTGCTTCGATTGCCGCTATTTCCTGCGGGGTTATCCCCGGAACATCGCGGAAGGAGGTGTAAACCGTAAACCTGTCGTTTTGATACGGCTCAGCTACCTCACAGCCCGATAACAACAGCATCGACAGCAAGAACACAGCGGCAAGCGCAAGCGAAATTACACGGTTGAATCTTCTGTTCATATTTTTAACTCCTCTTTCGATTCGGCGGGCGGTTCCGCCGTTGTGTCCTTCAGCGACTCAAGCACTAACGGCTTCAGCTCCGTCAGCACGGCGTCGAATTCCGCTTCAAGCGCGGTTAGCTGCTCGGGCGTTACTAAGTTTTCTCCGTCTTTAAGCTGCTTTTCGACGTCTGCGGCGGCTGTCCGCAGGGCAAGCATATCGAGCTGAGCCGCACTGCTTTTCAAAGAATGTGCTAATCTGTGCGCTGTTTTTAACTCGCCCGAGTTTAATGCGTCGCTGATTTCCCTGTATTTATCGCTGTTATTAATAACAAAATTATTTATAAGCTTTTGCCGCAGCTCCATATCGGCTTGCTTTAAGAGCGTGTCGGGCTCCTTCTGCCATGATACAGGCTTCAGATATTTCATCAGACACCGCCACAGCTCCTGCGACGTGAACGGCTTACCTATGCAGTCCTTCATGCCCAGCGACGTATAAATTTCTCTGTCGCTCGTCATGATGTTTGCGGTTATCGCGGCAATCGGAATACCTGTATTCAGCGCGTTTATTTTCGCCGCGGCTTCGAGCCCGTCCATAACAGGCATATGTATATCCATAAGAATCAAGTCGAACTGCTTTTCACCGTTTTCCGCACGGCTTTGCACTATATCCACCCCGACCTTGCCGTTCTCGGCTACGACTGCTTTAAGTCCGACGCGCTCTAAATGCTCGGCAATCACCTGCTGATTCATGGTGTTATCCTCGCAAAGCAGAACCTCACCCTCGAACCTCGGCTTCTCCGTGTCGTCAAAGACAATCCGCTCTAAATCGGTATCATCGCTCTTTATATCAACTGCATCAAAGCTAAGCTCAAAACTGAACTTACTCCCTACGCCGGGCGTGCTCTCGGCGATTAACTTTCCGCCCATCATTTCTATAATCGTTTTCGTAATCGCGAGCCCAAGCCCCGAGCCGCCGAACTTCCGCGTTGTGCCTGATTCCGCCTGCGTAAACGGGTCGAAAATCCGTCCGAGCTCAGCCTCCGGAATCCCAATCCCGCTGTCTTTAATTTCAAAGCACATAGTCATTTTCATAGCACTTGTGCTTGTTGTTAACGCTCTCATTCTTACCATTCCGGAGTTAGTGAATTTCACTGCATTTGACAGTAGGTTCACGAGAACCTGCCGCAGTCTCGTCGGGTCGCCGTATATTCTCTTGCCTTCAATAGGCTCTGCATAAAAGTGCACAGTTAAGCCTTTTTCAATAGCCTTAGGCAGAATCAGCGCACGGCAGGCGTTAAACATATCGCCTATGTCAAAGGGTATGTTTTCAAGCTCCATCTTGCCCGATTCAATCTTTGAAATATCGAGAATATCGTTAATGATTTGTAAAAGCCATTCCGAGTTGCTGAGTATTTTTGCGAAATAGTCTTTTATTTTCGGAGGTAAATCATTATCTAAGGCGAGCTCAGCGAAGCCGACTATGCTGTTCATAGGCGTTCTGATTTCATGGCTCATGTTAGCAAGGAATGTGCTTTTCGTGGTGTTCGCGCGGTGCGCTTCGTCTACTGCCGCTTCTAACTCTGCCGTGGTTTCGAGAAGGTGACGGTTCATTTCATAGCGGGTCAGCGAGTTCACAAACAGCAAGCTCGCAGAACGTATAATCACCTCTTCGCTCGCCGTAAAAACTCGTTCAGCTGTACAGCAGTCAAAGCCGACAAAGCCCCAAAACTTAGTTTTGAGGAAAACAGGCACCACCATGAGCGACAGAATACCCTGCGGCGAAAGCTGCGCCCGCTCCGTCTCCGACATATCGCGCACAAGGCTGTTTATGCACTTATTTGCAGAGAGAACCGCTTCCCACCCGGGAATCGCGTCGTCGTAGGAAATGCTGTTTGTATATTGATTATCATATTGCGGCGCGGCGTCCTCCGACCATTCGTACAGCTGCGAGCAGTGCAGCTTGCCCTTGACAAGATGGTTTTTCCAAATGCGAACGCGGGTAACGCCGATACATCTCGCCATTAAGCCCATGCAATATTGCAAATCATGCGTGAAATGCTCAAACTGCGAGCTTAACAACTCGTTGGCTATTGTATTGGCTGTTTTGAGCGACTTTTGCGTCGTTAAAAGGATTTGCGTCTGTTGTTCGCTTTCTTTTATGGCGTTCTGCGTTGTCCGCGCCAGCTCGCCTATTTCATCATCGCGCATAATGCCGTAAATGCCTTTTTTCTCATACTCGGAAACGCTGCCGGTGAGCCTTTCGAGCGGTCTTATAACCAAGCGCAAATTAAGCACATAGCTTGCCGCTATGTAAGCGACAAACAGCAAAAGCACAGCAAACACCGTCAGCAGGATAGCTCTGACATCGAACAGCGCGTTAGAGCTGTACAGAGTAACCATCGACCAGTCGGTGCTTGGAATCTGCGCAACTGATAAATACTGATAGTCTCCTTTAGACAGCGTAATTACCTCCGTGTCGCGGAGGTACTGCGGGTATTCCAAATGATTCGTCACCGCCGAAATAAAGGCAGGGTCTGAGTTCATGTCTAATATATGTATCTTCTCTTCAAAAGCGTCGCCGCTCTGCAATAGCTGCGGGTTAGGGTTATCACTTGTTACTTGAAGGTGCCCTTCGCCGTCGATGATATAACTGATTACATAGCCCGTTTCATACTGGCGGAACATTTGCTGAAAGGTATAGTCAAACTGCAATGCTGAGCAGATAATTCCGACAGCCCTGCCGCCGTCCATGACCTTGTAATTAATCCACAGACGTCCGGTGTTTGTAATTTTATCCACGTCTAAATTCAGCGAAAAGTCTGTACCCGCCTCCACTGCGCTAAAGAACCATTGGTCGTAGAGCACGTCCGGATTAAGCGCGTCAAACGGCGCAAATTCTTCAAAGCTTATCCCGCTGTTAACCGAGTATTCGTTCAGCGAGTCTGTCATCGCGAAGTACACGCTGTCTATTTGAAACATATCGGCGTAAAACATCATTCTTTGGTAAGCCGCGGCTTTTTTTTCGGGGTCTTCTTCGTCTGTGAACCACTCGGTTATTTCCGCTGATTCGGCGGCATGGCGGAGGATTGAAATCTCCTTGCTTAAATAAGCGTTCAAAACATTGATTGATTCATTTGTGTAAAAGCGCGCGTAGTCCTTCGACGCGCTGTCAGTCAAATTATAAATCAAAACCGCGCAGACCGAAATAACCGCGGCTAAAATGAACGCAATAAAAAGCATATTTATGTTTCTGAACTGTGCGGCGAGCTTTCTTTTATACTTCTTTTCCTGCCCGTCCGTCCTCGCAGTGTCACCCATAAACGCGCCCCCTTTTTTCCAAAAATGACTAATCAAATAATTATACCATAAAATTATAGAAAATGCAAGAAAATTAATACAAAAAAAGAGAACACTGCTGTTCTCTTTTTTTATGTTAATTTTTATCAGTCTTTACGCGGCTCCATTACGCCGTAATGTCCGTCTTTACGCTTATAAACTACGTTAATTTCGCCTGTGTCGCCGTTCTTGAACATAAAGAAGCTGTGACCCACCATGTTCATTTGCAAAATCGCTTCGTCAACGTTCATCGGGTGCAGAATGATGGGCTTTTTCTTGATAATTTCATAAGTCGCCTGCTCTTCAATATCGTCCGTGAAGCTCTCGTTAAACGCCGATACGTGCAGGCGTTTCTCGATTTTGGTTTTATTTTTGCGTATTTGCCGAACGATTCTGTCGATAGAAGCGTCAAGCGCGTCGTTTTTGTTCTGCGCGGACTGCTCCGCTCTGAATGTAAGATTATCGTGCTGAACAGTAAGCTCCAGCGTAATCATGCCGCGCTGTGCGGACACTGTGATTTTCGCGTCAAAGTCTTCCCCGAAGAATCTTTCAAGCTTTTTGAGCTTGCTCTCTGCATATTCTGCCAAGCCGTCGGCTTGCATTTTTTTCGCGGTTACTTTTACGTTCATGTCTTTTTCTCCTTCTGTATATATGGATTTGTGTAAATTATAACATAATTTGCATAATTATGCAAGCCTTTTTGTAAAATTTAACCCATTAATTTTACCATGACTGCTTTTTGCGCGTGCAGACGGTTCTCGGACTCATCGAAAATCGCGTTCGCGTGCTCCTCGAAGACCTTGTGAGTGATTTCCTCGCCCTTGTGCGCGGGTAGGCAGTGCAGAACCATAACGTCGGGGTTCGCGGCTTTGATTGTTTCGCAGTTAATTTGGAAGCCCGCGAAGTCGCGCTTGCGCTTCTCGGCTTCTTCCTCCTGCCCCATAGACGACCACACGTCAGTCACTAACACATCTGCATTCGCCGCGGCTTTGAGCGGCTCACGAACGAGCTCGAAGCCTGCATAATCCTTCGCAAAATCAAGTGCAAACTGCGCCGGCTCGTAGCCCTCGGGCACTGCCACGCTGACGTTCATGCCGACTTTAAGACAGCCGACTATCAGCGAGTTTGCCATGTTATGCCCGTCACCGATGAAGCAGAGCTTGAGTCCCTCAAGCTTGTTTTTATACTCACGAATCGTCATTAAGTCCGCAAGCACCTGACAGGGGTGCGAGCTGTCCGTAAGCCCGTTGATTACAGGGATTGAGCCGTGCTCGGCGAGCGCCTCGACGTCCTCCTGCTTGAATGTCCGAATCATTATGCCGTCAAGATACCGCGACAATACGCGCGCCGTGTCTTCAATCGGCTCGCCGCGCCCCATTTGCAGTTCCTGCGACGACAGGAACAGCGCGTATCCGCCGAGCTGATACATTCCCGCCTCGAACGAAACCCGCGTCCGCGTTGAGGCTTTTTCAAAAATCATGCCGAGCGTTTTCCCTTGCAAATGCTTGTGCGGGATTCCGTGCTTCTGCTCGTATTTTAACTGGTCGGCGAGGTTCAAAATCTCGATGATTTCCTCGGGTTTTAAGTCGAGCATTTTAAGTAGGTGTTTCATTGTAAAATCTCCTTTAAAATATTTAAGCCTTTATCCAAGCTCTCATAATCCACCGTCAGCGGCGGCAGAAGCCGCAGCTTTTCTTTCGCTGTCAGCACCAGCAAGCCCGCTTCAAGCGCGGCTTTCATGACGTCAACAGCCTTTTTATTTTTCAGCGTAATCCCAAGCATTAAGCCCTTGCCGCTAATTGAAACGACTTCGTCCAAGCCTTGCAATTTCGTTCTGATATACTCGCCTTTTTTCGTAACCTCGGCTAAGAATTCGGGCTTTGAAACCTTGTCAAGCACAGCCGCCGCCCCCGCTAAAACCACAGGATTTCCGCCGTAGGTTGAACCATGCGTTCCTGCAGTCAGCACGTTTGCGCATTTTTCCCCCGCAAGGCAAATCCCGAGCGGCAGACCGCCGCCGATGCCCTTCGCAAGCGTGGTTAAGTCGGCTTTTTTATTAAAATGCTCACCCGCTAAAAGCTTCCCTGTCCGCCCTGCACCGGTCTGCACTTCGTCCGCAATCGTCAGTATATCGCGCTCGGCGCAAAGCGCGAAAAGCTCGTCAACAAAGCTTTTTTCAAGCTCGACAACTCCGCCCTCACCTTGCACGTATTCAAACATAACCGCGCAAACCGAATCGTCGATTTTCGCTTTCAGCTCTTCAATATTATTTGCAGGAACGTGCACAAATCCCTCAACAAACGGGAAAAAATAATTATGCATTTCGGGCTGTCCTGTCGCCGACAAAGCCGCTAAAGTCCTGCCGTGAAACGAGTTCAGAAGCGTGATAATAGTATGTCTTCCTTTGCCGTATTTATCAAAGCTGTATTTCCGCGCGGTTTTAATCGCGCACTCGTTGGCTTCTGCGCCGCTGTTCCCGAAAAATAAGTTTGTATAACCTGTAATTCCGCATAATTTTTCAGCAAAGTCCGCGCCCGGCTTGTTGTAGTAATAATTCGAGTTGTGTTGTAAAGTCTGCGCCTGCTTGCACACCGCTTCTACCCAATCGCTGTCGCAGAATCCGAGCGAGTTCGTGCCTACTCCCGAACCGAAGTCGATGTATTTTTTGCCGTCCTCGTCAGTTGCGTTCACGCCGTTGCCGCGCTCAACAGCAAGCGGCAGCCGCCCATAGGTTTTCATGATGTGCTTGTCGTGTTTCTCTATAATGCTCATTGCTTTCTCCTTAGTTTAATTGTACATTGTACATTGTCAATTGTTAATTATCAAGTTATCATCGTCCCCGCGCCCTTATCGGTCAGCAGCTCAATCAAAATCGAGTGCGGAATTCTGCCGTCAATAATATTCGCTTTCTTTACGCCGCGCCGCACCGCTTCAACACAGCACTCGATTTTCGGAATCATGCCGCCGGAAATTATTCCGCGTTCTTTCAGTAGCGGAACCTCGCTTAAATTAATGTTATAAATCAGCGTGCTTTCGTCGTTTTTATCTTCCAAAATCCCCTTAACATCGGTCATCAGAATCAGGTTATCCGCGCCGATTGCAGAAGCAACAGCAGAAGCCGCAGTGTCAGCGTTAATGTTATAAACCTCGTTATTTTCGCCGCCTGCGACAGTCGCAATCACGGGAATATAGCCGTTGTTCAGCGCGTTTTGGATTACCTCGGGATTCGTCGCTGTAATCTCGCCGACATAGCCAAGCTGCTCGCTTTTTTGCTTCGCCTTGAACAAACCGTTGTCAAGTCCGCAGAGCCCGATTGCCTTGCCGCTGTGCGAATAGAGCAGGTTTACCAAGTCCTTGTTGACCTTCCCACACAGCACCATCTGCACTATTTCCGCAGTTTCCTTGTCGGTATAGCGCAAGCCGTCTATGAATTTCGGCTCTTTTCCGATTTTGTCAAGCATTGCGTTAATTTCCGGACCGCCGCCGTGAACAAGCACGATTTTAATCCCGCAAAGCGACAGCAGAACTATGTCCGACATTACCGCTTGCTTTAATTCATCGCTCGTCATGGCGTTTCCGCCGTATTTAATTACGACGATTTTGCCTGTATACTGCTGAATATAAGGCAGTGCCTCGATTAAAATATTCGCCCGCATATTGTTGTCTATCATGGTTTTCTCCTTATTTTAACCACCCCGCCGCCTACGGCGGCACCCCTCCACGGAGGGGAATTATAATACTTTATAAACTTATCGCCAATTCCCCTCCTTGGAGGGGTGGCAGGCGAAGCCTGACGGGGTGGTTTACGTCCGATATTCCGCATTAATTTTCACATAATCGTATGTTAAGTCGCAGCCCCACGCGATTGACTGGTTCAGCTCCGCGTCTTCCTCATGCAAATCAATGATAATTGTAATTTCGTCTGCCAACAGTATTTTATGCGCTTCGTCGTCCGAGTGATTAACTCCTGCGCCGTTCTCGCAAACAACGATACTGCCGTTTTCCGAAACTATTTTCACCGAGATTTTTTCGGGGTCAAACTCCGCTCCCGAATATCCCGCCGCACACAGGATTCTTCCCCAGTTTGCATCCGCCGCGAAAACCGCCGCTTTTACAAGGCTTGACGAAATTACCGACCTTGAAATAAGAGCTGCATCTTCCTCGCTCGGTGCGTTCAAAACCGCACACTCGATAAGCTTTGTCGCGCCCTCGCCGTCGCGCGCAGTTTCCTTGGCTAAGTTGAGCATAATTGCACACAGCGCGTTGAAAAACGCTTCGTAGTCCTCGTTTTCGTCAGTGATTAATTCGTTTCCCGCATAGCCCGAAGCCATAATCGCCGCCATGTCGTTCGTGGAAGTATCGCCGTCAACATTGACGCGGCTGTAGGAAATTTCGTTTGCGTCCGACAACGCTTTTTGCAGCATAGACGGCGAAATCGCCGCGTCTGTAGTGATAAAAGCAAGCAGAGTCGCCATGTCGGGATTTATCATTCCCGAGCCCTTTGAAATTCCGCCGATTCTGCAGGTTTTATTCTCAAGCGGCAAAATAAATTCAAACGCGAATTCCTTGATTCTCGTGTCGGTAGTCATGATTGCCTTGCAGGCGTCAGTACTGCCGACTTCGTTAATTTCACCCGCAAGCACAGGTATGAACTGCTCAAACGGCTCTGCTTTGAGTTGTTGTCCGATTACGCCCGTTGAAGCGACAATCACGTCTTCTTTTTTTATTTTCATGCAATCGGCTGTAAGCGCGCACATAAGCTCCGCGATTTCAATGCCGTTCGCGTTGCAGGTGTTTGCATTTCCGCTGTTGACGATTACGGCTTGCGCCTTGCCGTTTTTTAGGTGCTTCTGCGTCACGGTTATCGGCGCGCCTTTCACGATATTCTGCGTGTAAACCGCCGCCGCCGAGCATTGCCGCGCGCAGTAAATCAGCGCGAGGTCGTCTTTTTGCGAGCTTGCTTTTATTCCCGCCCGAACTGAGCCGGCAGTGAAGCCTGCCGCGGCGCAAACGCCGCCGTAGACAGGGGTCAAGCCATCGAATGTAATCATGATTTTCTCCTTATGTTTTTGTTCCCACAGCAATTATATGGTGCGATAATGAAAGCTCGGAAATACTCTCGGTTTTACGCAAATACTTTAAAACAAGTTCAAGTCTGCGATTATCTTTAAAAATTACATCATCACTAAAGCAAGCGGCAAACCCTTGTACGCCAATCAACTTTAAATCATTAAAACCTGCTTGTTCCATTTCGCTCTTGATTTCATCAATTGTGTGCATATAAGCGGTTGTAAAATAATTTGTTTCCTTATTATCGTGTCTGCCCGTTTGTAAAACCTCGTCTAAAATCTCAAGAAAATTATTATCGTCAATCAGCGATTCCTTAAATCCGTCAAGTAATGGGGCATATCTTGAAATAAACGAGCAAATTGCAACACCGTTTGTTTTTGTAATCCGATATGTTTCATTAAGTGCTGAAAGTCTATCTTCTCTCTCTTGTAAGTGATAGAGCGCACCCATATTTAAAACGACATCAAAGCTTTCGTTATCGAGTGGAATATTTCTCGCATCTCCGCATAAACAAGTGAGTGCGATATTTTTTTCTTTTGCCTTAGCTTTTGCAATTTCAATATGCTTCGGCACTAAATCATAAAGTGTTACATCAAACCCTTGTTCGGCAAGCCATAACGAATAGACACCCGTAGCACCGCCAATATCTATGATTTTCGCACCATGTTTGGTATAACGCGAGATAATTTCTTGAGTTCTTATGTGTTCCAAACGATGACGCTTTAAGCGTTCATCTTCCGAATATTTATTTTCATAGAAATCAATTATTTCATTCATTATATTGTCAAGCTCTCCCGCACATTATATCAAAACACTGAACCGCCGCACCGCTCGCGCCCTTGCCGAGGTTGTCAAAGCGTGCGCTGAGCAAAATCCGCTCACCGTCGCCGAAAACATAGATTTCCATCTCGTCGGAATCTGCGAGAGTATTCGCCGCAAGGAAGCTTATGCCGTCGGAATTCATGAGCTTGATTTTGCTTTTTTCGTTTTTGTTATAATGATTCTCGTATATTTTTTTGATGTTTTCCGCATAGCCCCCCGCTTCGAGGGGGGAGCCGCAAAGCGGCGGGGGGAGCATCAGCGGCACGTTCACAACCATTCCGCTGAAATAATCGTCGATAATCGGATTGAACATCGGCGTTTTTGAGAGTCCGCAAACCTTCTGCATTTCGGGCTGGTGCTTATGCACCTGCGCCAATGCGTACAGCCTGCCGCTGGATAATTCGGGGTTTCTGCCTGCGCTCTCGTACTCGTCAATGAACAGCTTCCCCGCGCCGCTGTAGCCCGAAATTCCGAAGCAGCTAACAGGATAATCAGCAGGAATTACTCCCGCTTTCACAAGCGGCTGAACAAGCGCGATGAATCCGCTCGCATAACACCCGGGATTCGCCACGCGCTTTGAAACGCGAATTTTCTCGTACTGCTCTGCGCTAAGCTCCGGGAAGCCGTAGTCCCAGTCGGAGTTGGTTCTGTGCGCGGTTGACGCGTCTATAATACGCGTGTTCGGGTTTTCCGTCATGGCGACTGCGCCGATTGCGACTTCGTCGGGCAGGCACAGAAATACGAAGTCCGCCGCGTTCAGGAATTTCTTGCGCTCTTCTGCATTTTCGCAGAGCTCGGGTGCAATTACAAGCAATTCTATGTCGCTTCTGCCCGCCAAGCGTTCGCGGATTTTCAATCCCACTGTCCCCGATTCACCGTCGATAAATACTTTAGGTTTCATTTTTCTCCCTTCGGGCGGGCGATTAATAATCGCCCCTACATTATTCTTTAATATAAACCAAGCTCATTCCCGCGCCGTAGTTGTCAAAAGGGCGGGTTTTGAAGCCGAATTTCTCGTAAAAAGGCTCTTTTCCTTTTGCCGAGGCTAAGTGAACCGCAACATACTCACCGTTCATCGCCGAATCGTCAATAAACTTGAGCAGACGCTCGTTTATTTCCCGTCCGAGCCCCTTGCCTTGATATTCCGGCAGAACTATTAAGTCAGATATGTTCCAGTAATAACCGCCGTCGCCGATGACCTTTCCCATGCCGATTATTTTTTCGTCAGCCTTTACGGCAACCATGAAATGCGTGTGCTTGACGCTAATATTAAACTGCCTTTCGCTGACCTCCCGCCAGCCGACAGAGTCGCGCAGAGCCTTATAATCGGTATATGAAATTTGATTTTCAAACTTATAATTCATCTTTATTTCCCTTTAAATCTTCATGGAGCGGGTAACAGCGTCATTGCCGACCTTGAAGCCGATTTTATCCCAGAAAATATTTCCTGTTTCGTTGCTCTCTAAAACAAAAGCTAATACCGAGCGGATTCCCTCGCTTTTCAAGGCTTCAAGAGCCTTATCAACCAACGCTCTGCCGAGTCCTTTTTTACGGTTTTCCTTTGAAACTGCAAGGCGGTAAATCAAGCCTGTTCTCCCGTCATGCCCCGCTAAAATCGTTCCTGCGAGCTTTCCGTCAGTCTCCGCAATAAAACAAGAAGTCGGATTCCGCTTCATATATTTTGTCAGGTTCGCTTCGGAATCAAGGAACATACATTTTTCGCAGTTGCAAACGCCCTCTGTGCTCCGCCAAAGCGCGTGCGCCGCCGCAATATCAGCAGGTTTAAATTCACGTATAATCATAATGTTTTCTCTTTTCTTTTGGACGGACGCACAATGCGCTCCCCTACATATGTATATTATACAGCATTTTCAGCCAATGTCAAGGAATAATATGACCTGAATCGTATTTTATACAGTTATTATTGTATATTAATTGCATAATAAAAATATTTTTTATGAATCTTGACTTTTTGTTTGTTCATGGTTATAATAGTATTATGAACAAGGAGGTTTGCGATTATGAAGCTTAGTGAAAAATTAGAGGTCATGATTAGGCGGGGCGGCATGAAGAAAACCGAGTTCGCCGACAAAATCGGTATAACCTACCGTGCGCTCGCCAATTATATTTCGGGCACGCGCGAGCCTAAAAAGTCGGTGCTTCTCAAAATCGCGGAAGCCTTAGACACCGATATAGTTTTCCTCACGGACGACGCAAAAAGCCTCGTTCTTACGAGCGAGGAGCGGTTTTATTTCGGCGCGACCTCGGAAGGGCGCGGGATTTTAGACGCGATGTTTTATCTTGATAAGTCGCGGGAGCTTTTCGCAGGAGAGAAGCTGTCGGAGGAGGATAAGCAGGCACTTTTCAACTGCGTGACTGAGATTTATTTCGCGGCGAAAAACAAGAAGAATGTGTAGGCGCAGCCTCATAATTACGCCGAAGCTACCCCCTCAAAAAGTCACCTCTCGCTGTCCCTGAAAGCTTAAATTCAAACCCGCGCTTATTCATTTCGTGCAGTTTAATTAACAGCAGATTGATGTTAACTCCCAGCCACAACGCAATCTGCTGCTCCTCATAGCCGCCCTTCACAAGCTCGAAAACCTCTTCATCGTCAAGCAAAATCTCCGCCGCGAATACGTTAGCTTCGTACTCGGGGCGGGTTTTCATGTCATAGAGCGTGAACTCCGGCAGTGCGCCTGCTTCTGCGAGCTCGCGGTGAAGCGCGTCGTGCCCGAGCTCGTGCGCGATAATCACGCGCCGCTCATACTCGTCAAGGTTGGAATTGACGAAGATGAAGCGGTTTTTGTCAATGACCTTATACATACCCTTAAGCTTCACGAAATCGTTGCGCCACCAGACGTTTATACCGATAGCCCGCGCGATTTTAAACGGCTCGCGGGTATCACAGCGGGCGATTAGCTTTTTCGCCGCTTCGTGGATATATTCTGTAGACATTATGATTTACCGCGCTTGGAATATTTTTTCTTGTTTTCCTTTTTTGCGAACCAATAAGCCTCCTGAAGCGCGTAAAACACCGCGTCCTTGTCCTCGTCAGTAAGCGCGCCGCCCGCGAAAAGCGCGCCCGCCTCGGCTACAAGCGCCTCAGCCTTGCGTTTTTCGGTTATGCCGCCCTCGGCGTAAGCGTTCACAACGAACTCCTCGCGTTCACTTAAAAGCGACTCCAGAGGCACTTTAAACATCTGCGAAGCTTTCTTATAAAAATCCATGTCTTTAGGAATCCGCTGACCTGTTTCGTAGTAAATAATAGCGCGGCTCGTTACGCCCAAAGCAGACGCAAGCTCAGCTTGCGTCATGTTTTCTCGCTGACGAAGTTCTTTTAATCTAACAGAAAATGCCATGCTGCCTCCTTTGCAATTCGGGTGAATATTCGTTCACATTAAGTATAACACGCCGTTCACCTGTTGTCAAGTGTTTTTTCAATTATTTTAAAAAGCCGTCACAACCCCGCAACTCTCCTCAGCACCATCACCGCGTCGGCAGTATCTATCCTCCCGTCGCCATTAACATCAGCAGCCGCCTCAGCCCGCTCATCGCCCGCAATCACATTCTGCAAACCCGCAGTAAACCTCAATATCTCCAGCGCGTCGGAAGTCGTTACTTTCCCGCTTCCGCTTATATCGCCTCTTTGAAACCGCTCGCCGAACTTAATTAAATTTCTAACCTCTTCTTCGTCAGTCAAATCGACAGTCCGCGTTTCGGCGAAGCGGACTAAATCTAAAACGTCGCCGTCGCCAAAGAGGGCTTTAAATTCTTCGGTGTGTTGTTGGTGTAAATAAATTTCTAAACCAATATACATTTTTCCGTGTTGCCAATTAAATGTAATATATGAATTTCGTGTATCATGCTGAGCCAAATATTTTCCGTCAATTAAATCGTCAACAGTTTGACCGCGTCTTTGCAAAACATCATTTATTCTATTTTCAAGATTTAACCAAATAATTAAACTTACACTGGGATTGCCTGTTAATGCTTCCCAAAAAGTATCTGCTGTAACTTCAACGTCTTTAGGAAAATATATAAGTGATATATATTCTTCATTAACTGTCACATCACGGATTATAAAATCTTTCGGTAAACTCACTGGCAAATGAATTGTATCGAGTTCTGTTAAGTCTATGTATTGTAAATCCCACCCACCTTCTATATAATTTGGAATATCCCCATTCTCTTGTGTTGTTAAATATGCTTTGAGAAAATCTTCCAAAGATGAAAATTCAGCCCATGGAATAACTGCGCTTCCTGTTGCCTTAATTTCGGTTGCTGAGAAAAAGGAAATTACTATTAAAATAATTAAGATTTTCTTCACACCCCACCCCCATAAACCCCAAGCACCGAGCTCAGCGGCAGTTCTGCTTTGTAAATATGCGAAATGTCTGACAGGCAGACGCATTGCGGGGCGGTTATGCCGTCAGCGTTATTCGCAAGCTCAACGATTGTCACGCTCGAATGTGCGATATTGAAGCTTGCCCAGAAAACATTCGGCGGAATCGACAGCAAATGCGACAGCCACGCTGTTCCGAGCCCGTGGTGGCAGAACGCCGCGATGCGTTTTTCGCTTGCTGTTTTAATTTTATAATGCCTTTCTCCGCGCTCATAGCCGAGCCGCGCGAGAAATTCGTCAGAGCAGTCCGCAATCCGCTTGTAACCGCTTTGCGCGGCTTTGCACCCCGCGAAGACAGGATTCTCGTGCCAGTTTTTGTAGTCGCCGTCTGTTAATTTAGTGTTCTGACAGCCGAACGCCCAGTTTCTGTTCCCGTCGCCGCCGATAGCGGAAAAATCGTCCCACGCCGCGTCCTCGCTCATCCACTGCTCGATTTTATAAGGAATACCGAGCCGCTCGCAGGTCGGCTCTGCCGTTTGAATTGCCCTGCCTAAAGGTGAGCAGTAAATTTCATCAAAGCCGTGAACGCATAATCTTTCTGCAAGGGCGTCCGCCTGCTTTTTTCCGTTCGGGGTCAAGCTGTCGGTCGCGTAATTGGGCTCGCCGTGACGAATTATGTATAAGAGCATAGTTTTTTCCTCCGTTTTTAATCTAATCATAGCACAGTACATAAAAAATTGCAAGAATTTACATAAAACTTGACAATCGATTCAAAAAGCTGTATAATAATATTTATGACTGTTTTCTATACTTTAGGGGATAAGCTCTACGTAAACATCACTAACCGCTGTCCCTGTGCCTGCGTTTTCTGCCTTCGCGACAGCGGAAAGGGCGTAGGCAGTGCGGAATCGCTCTGGCTTCCCCGCGAGCCGTATTTGGAAGAAATCAAGGCTGAATTCGACGCGATGAGCCTTGACGGCATGACTGAAATTGTCTTCTGCGGCTACGGCGAACCCACAGAACGAGCGGCTTTGGCGGTTTCTGTCTGCGAATATGTCAAGTCGCGGTGCTACCTACCCGTGCGCCTGAACACAAACGGGCTCGTGAAGCTGATTAACCCCGATTTTGAAGTAAGCGCGCTTAAAAGCTTTGACTCGGTTTCGGTTAGCTTAAACGCCGCTGACGAAGCGGAATACCTGCGGGTAACCAAGCCGAAATTCGGTGCAGTGTCTTTCACAGCAATGCTCGACTTTGCACAGGAAGCAAAGCAATTCGCGGAGGTTTGCTTCACGGTAGTTGACGTAATCGGTGAAAAGCAAATTAAAAAGTGCCGCGAGCTCGCCGAAAGCATGAACATTCCGCTCCGCGTAAGGCATTTTGTGGGAAATAATGAGAGCTATACATGAATTTAAAAATTAACATAAGAAGATTGATTTCGGGGCTGTTAATTCTGCCGTTATCGGGGCTTTTATGCGCTGTTTTCATCTTCCCCATGACCGTCGGAATCGTCAACTTTGGGAACGTATCGGGAGTTGCTTTCTGCGTAGCTGTTATGCTGATTTGGGCGTTTTTCCCGCTTATAAGGCGCAGAAAAATCCTTTTTACTGCTTTCAAAATTCTTGTAATTCTTGCTTCTGTCGGACTATTATATGTAGGCTTTCTGTCGATGAATATGTTCATCGCGGCGCGCGACGAGCCTGAAATTCCCCCCGAAAAAGAGCGTACTTTAATAGTTCTTGGCTGTCAAATCCGAGGCGATAATCCTTCGTTCATGCTCGCGAGAAGGCTCGCCGCGGCGCGGAATTACCTGCTTGCAGACGAGAATTCTGTCTGCGTTGTAACAGGCGGAATCGGACAAGGTCAAGCCCGTAGTGAAGCTTGTGTTATGCGCGATTGGCTGATTAATAACGGCATTTCGGAGGAGCGGATTTTCTTGGAGGAGCGTTCAACCTCAACTGCCGAAAATATCGCGTTCGCAAGCGAAATAATCGATGAGTTTAATCTGCCGCGTGATGTTGTAATAGTTTCAGACGGTTTTCATCTGTGGCGCGGAAAAATCATAGCAGAAAGATTTTTTGACGAAGTAAATTCTGTTCCTGCGAAAACACAACCCTACGTTCTCCCGACTTATGCGGTCAGAGAATGGCTTGCGTTAACCCGCGAGTTAGTTTTTTCGAGTAATTAGCATTTGAACAAAAAATAATAAATATAAAAAGGCGGACAATTTTTATGGCAGTTGAATACATTGCAGTAAGTATTGACAACATACCCGTCGGGCTTGAGCTCGACTGCAAGGCTTATGTTAAAAAAGGCGAAGAATTTGCGTATCTTTGCGAGAACGTAACGATTACGGACGCGCTTTTAGAGCGTTTCCGCAAAGCCGCAGACGACCCCGATAACCCCGACAATCCCGTGGTTTACATAGCTTCTAACTACTTAGAAGCGTTCTTAAAACGCGGGGTTGATTTGGGTTGGGTTCCCGAGCCCGAAAAGGAGCCGGAGCCGGTTGCGGAAGCACCGCCGCCGAAACCGAAAAAGTCGGTTAAGCCGCCGCCGCCCTCGCCCGAATTTGAGGAAGTCAAGCGGCAATATATCGAAACTAAAGTAAAAGCCGAGAGTATGTTTGCCAAAATCGCCGAAAGCGGAAAAGTAGACAGCGGCAGCACTGATGATTTCGTTTTGGAAATAGGCGAAAAGCTTGAAACTAACGACATTTCTTTAATCATCGACAGCATAAACAACATACGCAGTGTTGATGAGTATTTGCATACGCACAGCCTTAACGTGGCGTTCCTTAACGGACTCATGGCGAAGTGGCTCAGATACGACAAAAAACGTCATGACGAGCTCGTTAAAACAGGGCTTCTGCATGATATTGGAAAGCTGCTCATACCCGACAGTATTCTCAACAAGCCCGCAAGACTCACCAAGGAAGAATTTGAAACAATCAAAAAGCACTCGGTTTTATCCTTTGAAATGTTAGTGAATTCCGGCATAAGGGAAAAAGCTCTGCTCCTCGGCATAGTTCAGCACCACGAAAAGCTCAACGGCTCGGGCTATCCTCACGGGCTCACCGCGAAGGACATAACCGATTTCGCCCGTATAACCTCGATTTCGGACATTTACGACGCCATGATAGCCAAGCGCGCTTACAAGGACGCGCAGTCACCCTTCACGATTCTTGAAAACTTCGCGGAGGAAGGCTACTCCATGCTTGATATAAAGCTTGTAAAGCTGTTCATCGACTGCATGATTGGCGAACTGAAAGGCAAGTTCATGGTGCTTTCCGACGGCTCTGTAGCAAAGGTCGCGATGGTTAACGAACGTAATCTGAAATACCCCATGATGGAGCTTGAAGACGGCACAATCATTTCAACCACGCCCGAGCTCTACTGCGTAAGAATGTACAACGCTGATATTTCCGCGGAAGAAGTCGCGGAAATATATAAGGAATAATGAACATTTACAACATGACCTTTCCCGCTCTGGAAGCGTATTTTTCCGAGCGCGGCGAGAATAAAGCCAAGGCGAAAATCATCTACAACGCGCTGTATAAAAAACGCACCTCTGACTTTGAATTGAGTCCGAGAGTTACTGAAATGCTTCAGCACGATTTTACTTTTGAAAGTATTAAAATCATAGAAAAAAGCAGTTGCCCGAACGCGGTGAAACTGCTTTTTGGTCTTCATGATAACAATGCAATTGAAGCTGTACTTATGCGGCACGACTACGGCAACGCGCTCTGCATTTCTACGCAGGTTGGCTGCAATATGAGCTGCGCTTTTTGCCAATCCGGGCAGCGTGACGCTGCACCCAAAACCGCGCGCGGCGCGGGAAATAAAATTCGGGATTTGTTTGCATATGAAATGGTTTTGCAGTTGCTCGAAGCAGAAAAAAACCTCGGCGAAAAAATCAGCCGCGTAACTCTTATGGGTATCGGCGAGCCGCTTGACAATCTTGAAAACGTCATGGATTTTATCAATATTATCGGGCACCCGCACGGCTTAGACATCGCTCCGAGGCATATTACAATTTCGACCTGCGGACTTCCGAAGCTCGATGAATTAAGTGAAATTTCATGCAATCTTGCGATAAGTCTGCACGCGCCGAACGACGAAATCCGAAGCAGAATTATGCCCGTGAACAGCGCGTATAGTATCGAAAAAATAATAGCTTTTTCAAGAACCCGAAAGAAGAAAACAACGCTCGAATATATCATGCTCAGCGGCGTAAACGACAGCGACGATTGCGCGCATGAGCTCGCAGATTTAGTCCGCGGAATTAACTGCTATGTGAATTTAATTCCGTACAACGAAACGAGCCTGAGCTTCGCGCGTTCAAGCGCGGAAAGAATAAAAAGCTTCTACTCTATTTTAATTCAAAGCGGCATAAGAGCAGTAGTCCGTAAGGAATTCGGCGGTGAGCTGAAAGCCGCCTGCGGACAGCTCCGCGCGGAAAGGAACAAAACATGAAAATCATCACAGAAATTCTCGGCATGGTCAGCACAAATACTTACATCGTCGCAAACGGCGATGAAGCCTTAATCATCGACCCCGAAGTAGGGGACGACGCCCCCGGCGTCCCGTATAACTTAGCCGAAAAATGCGAAGAACTGCAAATTAAACCCGTTGCGATTCTTCTCACGCATGGGCATTTCGACCATATCGGTGCGGTTAACGGCTTGAAGGAAGCCTTAAAACTGCCTGTCTACGCAGGAAAAGCCGAGGAATATTTTCTGACCGACCCGAACTACAACGGCTCGGCGAAAATGGGGCGCACGCCGCTCTCCGTGACTGCCGATATTTTACTCGACGACGGCGAAATATTAGAGCTTGCGGGCTTTAAAATCAAGGCAATTTCTACCCCCGGACATACAGCGGGCGGGATTTGCTACTACTTTGAAAGCGAAAATGTTTTATTTAGCGGCGATGTGCTTTTTGCGGACAGCTTCGGGCGTACCGACTTCCCCGGCGGAAGCCAAAAAGAGCTCGCGGATTCAATTATAAACAAGCTTTTTGCACTGCCGCCCGAAACTGAAGTCTACCCGGGACACGGCATGAGCACAAGCATTGAGCGCGAGAAAAAAAGTAATCCGATTTATAATTATCGCGATTGACATTTTACCAAAATTATGCTATACTCTTAAAGTACAAAACATAAACAGGAGGAACAAAAGAATGGCAAACACAGGCTACAACCCGTTTGAGAACGCGCAGGCGCAGTTCGACGGTGTCGCCGACACTATCGGCTTAGACACTTCGATGAAGGAATTTTTGAGACAGCCTATGAGGGAATATCACGTTTCGATTCCCGTGAAAATGGACGACGGAACTACAAGAACATTCAAAGGCTTCCGTATGCTTCACAATGATGCACGCGGCCCCGGCAAAGGCGGAATCCGCTTTCACCCCGAGGAAACCGCTGACACAGTCCGCGCGCTTTCCATGTGGATGACCTGGAAATGTGCAGTTGCTGACATTCCGCTCGGCGGCGGCAAGGGTGGCATAATTTGTGACCCGCGCACCATGTCGGCAGGTGAGCAGGAGCGGCTTTGCAGAGGCTATATCCGCGCGCTCGGCGAGAACGTAGGACCTTTTGTTGATGTCCCCGCGCCCGACGTAATGACCAACAATCAGCATATGCTTTGGATGCTTGACGAATATGAAACAATCGCAGGCGGGCGTTTCCCCGGCATGATTACAGGCAAGCCCGTGGGCATGGGCGGCTCGCTCGGACGCACGGAAGCTACAGGCTACGGCGTAATTTACACGCTCAAGGATTTACTTCGTTGCATGAACATCTCCCCTGCCGATACCACCGCGAGTATTCAGGGCTTCGGCAACGTCGCAGAATACGCGGCGCAGATGTACACAGGGCTCGGCGGTAAAATCATCGCTGTTTCCTGCTGGAACAACGCTGATAAAGTCGCTTATACCTTCAAAAAAGCAAGCGGGTGCAATATCGACGAATTAGTTTCAATCAAAGACAAATTCGGAAGCATCGACAAAGAAAAAGCCCTCGCGCTCGGCTACGAGGTGCTCGCAGGCGACGAATGGCTTAAACAGGACGTTGATATTTTGATTCCCTGCGCGCTTGAAAATCAGATTACACCCGCAGTTTTCGGGAATATTTCTAAGAGCGTGAAAATTATCTGCGAGGGTGCAAACGGCCCTACAACCCCCGACTGCGACCCGCTTATAAAAGAGCGCGGAATAATCTTACTGCCCGACTTTCTCTGCAACGCGGGCGGCGTGACTTGCAGTTATTTTGAGCAGGTTCAGTGCAACATGAACTATTTCTGGGACAAAAAAGAAGTCCTTGAAAAACTCGAATATAAAATGACCTCGGCATTCCGCGCGGTTTATGACTTGGCGCAGGAAAAAGGCGTTTATATGCGCGACGCGGCGTACATGATTGCGATTGAGCGTGTGGCAAACGCGGTTAAATTACGCGGTTGGGTGTCGAACAGTTGACAGTGGATAATTGACAGTTATTTTTGCCCATAATAGGCGTTCGCGCCGTGCTTACGGAAATAATGCTTATCTGAAAGAGCCTGTGATACGGGCTCTTTTTGTTGCATTAAAAGTGCCATTAGTGCAATTTCTTCAAGCACTGCAGAATTATGCACTGCTTCCTGCGCGCTTTTCCCCCACGTGAAAGGCGCGTGTCCTGCGACGAAAACCGCAGGGATTCCGACGGGGTCGGGGTGACATTCGGCGATAACTCGCCCTGTGTTAAGCTCATAATCGCCGTTAATTTCATCGTCGGTCAAAGCCCGCGTGCAGGGAATTGCACCGTGGAAATAATCCGCGTGCGTGGTTCCGTAAGTCGGCAGAGATTTCTTTTCCTGCGCGAACACAGTTGCGAAGCGGCTATGCGTATGCGCGACACCGCCAATGTCGGGAAAACGGCGGTATAATTCCAAATGTGTCGGCGTATCCGAGGACGGCTTCAGTTTTCCGTCGATTACCTTACCGTTTAAATCCACGATTACAATGTCTTCAGCAGTCATTTCGGCGTATTCAACGCCGCCCGGTTTAATCGCTACAAACCCTGCCTCGCGGTCAATTTCGGAAGCGTTGCCCCAGGTAAAAATTACAAGATTATGCTTCACAAGTGCAAGATTCGCCGCTAAGACGCGTTCTTTTAATGCTGTTAATGCTTTAATTTCCACAGTAAACCTCCGAGTTCCAAGTCGCGCTCTAAAGTATGCAGATTAGTTTCTGCACTCAAATGCACGAATTCAACTTCCATAATCCGCGCCCAAACGCGCCACATTTCTGCGCTTACGCCGTAAGACAGCACGGTATGGTGCGCGCCCCCTGCACGAATCCACGCTTCCGCGCCTGCTTCAAGATTCGGCGCAGGCTTCCACATGACCCGCGCAACAGGCAGGTTCGGATAAGTGTTAATCGGCTTCACGCACTCAACGTCCTGCACGATTAATCTAAATCGCCCCCCCATGTCTACCAAAGAAGCAACAGTCGCCGCTCCTGCAAGCCCCTCAAAAACAAGGCGTGCGGGCGGGTTCTTGCCGCCAATTCCCAAGGCGTGAACCTCGATTTTCGGTTTATTATCCGCATTATCTGCAATAGTCGGGCAGACCTCCAGCATATGCGCGCCGAGAATCAAGCCCGCTTCGTAATCATAAGTATAATCCTCCATGAAGCTTGACGGTTTATCCGTGTCTTTCATCATAGCCTTCGCAACCGCAACGAGCGCGGAGGTTTTCCAGTCGCCCTCGCCGCCGTAGCCGTAGCCCTGCGCCATTAAATTCTGTGTTGCAAGCCCGGGAAGCTGCTTCATGCCGTATAAATCCTCGAAGGTATTCGTGAAAGCGCGGCAATTTTCGCGCTCGAGAATTTTTTTCATAGCAATTTCCATGCGCGCCTGTTCACGGACAGCTTCTGAATCATCGGTATTAAATTCGTATTTCTCGCGGTACTCAGCGATTTTCTTGTCAACCTCCGCGCTTGTAACCGCGCTGATTTCCTCAACCAAGCCGCCGACACCATAGGTATTCACTTGCCAGCCTAATTTTAACTGTGCTTCGACCTTATCGCCCTCGGTAACTGCAACCTCGCGCATATTATCGCCGAAGCGTGCAATTTTCAAGACTTTCGAAAACGCCGCGCCAACGCTTGCTCTCTGCCAGTTTTCAATCTGCGTTAAAACTTCAGCATCTTTAAAATGCCCTGAAATAATTTCCCGCGAAATGTTCAGCCGCGCCGCGATGAAGCCGTGCTCCCTGTCGCCGTGTGCAGACTGGTGCAGGTTCATGTAATCCATGTCAATCGCGTTGTTGTCGATTGCGCGGTTGTATTGTGTATGTAAATGTAAGTATGGCTTTTGCAGGCTTTTAAGTGCGGCAATCCACATCTTCGACGGCGAAAACGTATGGCAGTATATTATTATTCCCGCGCAGTCGCTGTCGAAGTTCGCCTGTTTTATAAGCTCAAACGCGCCGCTCTCTGTCTTGACAGTGTCTGTATATTCGACCGCGAACGGAAGCTTCTCGTTCAAATGCTCTGCGATTTCGCGGCTGTTGCGTTCAACCTTTGCGAGAGTCTCCTCCCCATATAAAAACTGCGAGCCTGTTATAAACCAAAATTTCATAGCGCTTCTTCTGCCTTTCGTTTAATTCGCTTACTTAACGCTTTAATTATAAAGTATTTTGTAATTTTTGTCAATTGCTTTATTCACCCGCCTTATGATACAATGTATTTAAAACGTATGAGGAGAATAATTATGTACAAAATTAATAAAATTAATATGCTCCCCGCGAAGTGCGCGGTTGACCTCGGCGACGGCTCGGAGCGCGGCGAATATGTAAGCCAGGGGTATATTCTTAACACGCTCGGCAGACCGCACCGAGGCATTAACCTTATGTACTGCTACTATCCGCTCGACGACGGCTGGCCCGGGAGAGCGAGCGTGGTTCACGCGCACCCCGACGTAAAGTTCGCGTGGGATTATCCTTATGACGATTATTTCCCTTACACAGGCGGAATCGGCGGAAGCTCTGCCGAAGGCAGCGAAACCTTCGACTGTATGCGTGAAATCAGAAAATACGGGCAGGACGTAATTCTCACGCTGACCATCGACCCGAATGTTTCCGACGAGCATTTAATTAAAATCGCGACAGAATTATCCACGTTCGGGCGGTTAATGCTTAGAATCAACCACGAAGCGACAGGAAACTGGTTTTCCTTTAACAAACGCTGTACATATCAGGAGGTCGCCGACTTCTTCGTGCGCTTCCACAAAATTATAAAGCAAATCGCGCCGCATATTCAAACGATTCTCTGTATCGGCGGCATTGAAGACCTTGAAGCTGTAGAAATGGAAAAGGAAGCCGAATTTTCCGAAGCTGTCCGCGTTGCCGATATTTGGTCAGTTGACAAATACATGGCTCTGCACTGGGGTTGGCCCTACGACGTTGCAGAGGCGGGCGGAAACTCGCACAACCGCAGAAATGTCGCAGATATTTACAACCTTACAAAGCGCAGCTTTGAACGCTACCGCGAAATCAACGGCGGAGTCGCGAAGCCTATGGTAATGAGCGAATTCAACGCTGACGGCGACGTTACAGGCGCGTATGAGCAAGCAGACATGGTTCGTGAATTTCTTGATATGTTAAGGTGTGAACCTCGCCCCGACGGCGGTCGTGGCGCGGACTGGTTTTCCGGCTTTACTTTCTATCAGTTCCGTGACCGCGGAAGATTAGGTCTCGAAATCGAAGACCCGTCCGATTCTAACATCGGAATCGCACAGCCTGTAATGCAAACCTACAAAGAAATCATCGCCGAGGATTATTTCTATCCCGCCTTTGAAAATAAAGGCGAAGTGAATTTGCCGATTAAACTGCGCTGGGGCGGCTTTGAGGACGCCGAGGGCTTGGAAATTCCGCTCACTTTTGAAAGCGACCCTGTCTTCTGCGAGGTTACTTTTGAAGAGGAATTGAATCTCATGCTCGAAATAAACGGCAGATGGTTCTACAAAGCACCGAAAGCTAAGACTATAGATTTAATGTCGGCGTTTTACAACAACAGACTCAGCGGCAAAACTGAGCTGACACTTAAAATATTCGCACCACCCGCAAACGGCGAGAATAATCCCGCTGACGGCGCAGATTGGCACATCAACAGCTACACAACAATAACAAAGCTGCCGGACATCAGGATTCGCTACGAGCCTTGTGTGCCTGCACAATAAAAAAGTAGGGGCGACCCTGTGTGGTTGCCCGCTAATCCGGAGAACTTATGTTTTTAATAAGATGGTTATGGAAAAACCTTGAAGGCTACCGCGCAATGTACATCGTGACGATTTTTTTAGCACTACTCAACCAGTCCATGTTCGTTATAAATCCTTTTTTAAGACAGCGGATTATCGACACCTTCATCGACAACGATAACGCGGCGCAAAACATTATAGAGCAACGCGACCTGCTTTTATGGCTTCTTGTAGCCATTTTAGGCTTTTCTTTGGTGCGCGTTGCTTTATTTTACGTTTCAACTCTGATGTTCGAGCACTCGTCGCAGGGGCTTTTATACCGCGTGAGGAAGCACCTTTACGACAATATGCAAAACGAAGACTCGTCTTTTTATAATCTTTACCGCACCGGCGATATTATGACGCGGCTTTCGGGGGACTTAGAAATGGTGCGCCACTCTGTCGCGTGGGTGATTAAGCGGCTGATTGAAAACTCGATTATCTTCACGAGCGTGACGATTTACTTTTTAATTCTTGACCCGCTCATGGCTCTCTGCCTGCTCGCGCTTACGCCTGTTATTTTCGGGATTTCCCTGCTGTTCAGCAAGAAAATCAAGCCGATGTACATAAACCTGCGCGAACGGCTTTCTCAGCTTAACACGGCGGCAGAGGAAAACATCTCGGGGAACCGCGTGATTAAAGCTTTTGCGCGTGAGGATTATGAAATCAAACGCTTCGGCGAAAAGAACGCGGAGTACAAGGAAGCCAACCAGAACGCAGCACTCATGTGGATGAGGTTCTTCCCTTTCCTTGAATCCTCATACGGCGTGCTAATGGTGGTGCAGATTTTAGTCGGCGGCGCGTTTACGATTAGCGGCAGATTAACGCTCGGCGAGCTGTCGGTTTTCCTCTCGCTCATTTGGGCGATGTCGTTCCCGATTCAACAGCTCGGAATGTTAATCAATGACCTGCAACGCTTCACGGCTTCTGCGAACAAAATCATCGAGGTTTATTACAACCGCCCGAAAATCGCGACCCGCACTGACGCGGTTTCGATTAACGGCAGAATAAAAGGTGCAATTGAGTTCAAAAACGTCAGCTTCAAATACGGGAAAGAATATGCACTTTCCGACATCAGCTTCAAAATCGAAGCAGGGCAAACAGTTGCCGTCATGGGTGAAACAGGCTCGGGTAAAACCACGCTCGTGAATTTAATTCCGCGTATTCACGATGTCAGCGCGGGCGAAATTCAAGTTGACGGCACAAACATTCGTATGCTGAAGCTTGAGGAGCTTCGCGGCGGAATCGGTATGGCAACGCAGGAGGTGCTTCTTTACTCGGACGCAGTCGAGGGCTGTATCGCCTTCGGGAACACCGAAATGCCGTTCGACGATGTTGTCGCTTGCGCGGAAAAAGCCGATGCGCATAATTTCATAAGCGCAATGCAGGAAGGCTACGATACTATAATCGGCGAACGCGGCGTTGGAATTTCCGGCGGACAAAAACAGCGCGTAGCTTTAGCGCGCGCACTCGCAATCAAGCCGTCGATTCTGATTTTAGATGATACTACCTCAGCCGTTGACCTCGAAACCGAGCGGCATATACAGGAAAGCTTAGCGAAGCTCGACTTCAACTGCACAAAAATTATTATCGCGCAGAGGATTTCGTCCGTCAAGGACGCGGATAATATCATAGTTTTGAAGGACGGCAGAATCGCAGAATCGGGAACACACGAGGAGCTCGTGAAAAACAACGGCTATTACAGGGAAATATATGATTTGCAAATGTAGGTGATAATAATGATTACTTGTATCATGAAAAGCAATTTATCCGGCGTAAACGCCGAGCAGCTTTACGGGTTTATGATAAATCCGCCGCCGGAGGTTTATGCACACTGGCTTCCCGACGAGCACCATGAATTTCATGTTGTAAAGCACAGCAAGACTACTCCTGTAGGCGACTTGATTTACTTTGACCAGCATATCAGCCCGAAGCATAGGTTAAAGTTTTATGCAGTTACGAAAATTGCAAATAAACCCAATCGCGTTGTCTTTCAAATGCGCAAGCTCGGCTTGAATATTCCCGGATATTTAGAATTGGATTTTAATGATACCTCTGACGGTCTTCTGCTCACGGAAACGCTTCGTATAGGCTTTAACGGCTTCGGTAAGATTCTTGACCCTTTCATCAAAATCGTTTATAACAAATCGTTTTTTGAAGCTTTAAACGCACACCATAAAAGAGAATGGGCGAATTTAGCGGAGGTTTTGAGCAAATTTAAAGGTGAAGAATATGCAATTTGATAAAACAATACGAGAAAATCAACACGGGAAATATATTGAAATTCGCGTCGTTAATTTTGACGAGGGAATTGAATTCGCTCTTCAAAATAAAATCCCAAGTATTCATTTAGGAAACACATATACTTATGACATTATAAATAATGGTGTTGATAAAAACCTGCCTGTTGATTTTAAGAAATTAGAGTTATTATCACCTTATTTACGAATCATTTTCATTCAAGATACGTTGGCAAATGTAATTAATCCCGAATCAATTTATTCATTGAAAAACCTTGAACGTATACACACAGAAAAACAGAAATTTGCATTAGACCTTTCAAAATTTGATAGACTCAGCCATTTCGGCGGAGCTTACTGGAAAAAGCTTTCCTTTGAAAAAGCATATTCTTTAAAAAGCATGGTTCTACGAAGGTTTCCCGAAGTAAATCTCGTGAACTTATCCGAGTTAAAACATTTAGAAATACTGCACGTCTACCATTCAAAAATGCAATCATTAGAAGGAATTCAAAACCTTCCGTTAAGGTATTTACATTTAACAAGTAATAATCTTTTAAATGATATAGAAGCTTTAAGAGAATTAAAAGAACTGGAGCTATTGTGTGTTGATAAGTGCAAAATGATAATGGAATATGAGCTTTTACAAGAAATGAAATGCAAAATTGATGTACGTATTATTAATATCCGCGATTAATAAATATAGGAGAAACTCATGGCACGAAACAGATTCGACATAGACGAAACGCTCGAAACCCCGTTTAATACGAAGCATTTAAAACGGGCTTTAGTCTACACAGGAAAATATAAAAGCAAAATCGCCGCCGCGCTTATTTTCAGCGCGTGTTCAATCGTGATTGCGCTTCTTGAACCGATTATAATTAAACACGCTGTTGACGCGGCCATTCCGAACAGCGATTACAGACTGCTTGTTATGCTCGCGGTCGGACTCTTCACGGCTATAGTCACCAGCGTTCTGCTTGCTCGTATGCGGACAATCATCATGACAAAGGTCGGTCAGAGCGTGATTTACGAGATTCGCCGCGATGTATTTGAGCACTTGCAGAAGCTGCCGTTTGAGTACTACGACAACCGCCCGCACGGGAAGATTTTAGTGCGCGTAATTAATTATATTAACAGCGTTTCAGACCTCATGACCAACGGCTTAATCAACTTTATACTTGAAATTTTCAACCTTATTTTCATTTCAGTTTTCATGTTTATTCTTTCATGGAGGCTTGCATTAGTGGTAATTGCGGGACTGCCTCTTTTTGCACTTTTTATTTTTCTGATTAAAAACAAACAGCGCAAGGGCTGGCAGGCAGTGTCCAACAAAACCTCGAACCTTAACGCTTACCTGCACGAAAGTATCCGCGGTGTGCAAATCACGCAGCTTTTCACCCGCGAAAATGTCAACTCCGAGGTCTTCGACAAATTATCGCGCGGCTACCGAAAAGACTGGATGTATGCAATTAAATACGTTCATCTTCTCTGGCCCGTTTCAAACTTTATTGAGGTAATCGCGAGCGTCTGCGTGATTGGCTTCGGGCTGATTGTTTTCCCCGAATTCGTTTCGCTCGGGACTTTAATCGCGATGAGCGGTTACGCGTTCCGTTTCTGGCAGCCGATTATCAACCTTTCGGGCTTGATGAACGCTTTCATCAGCGCGGTAGCTTATCTTGAGCGGATTTTCGAGCTGCTTGACGAACCCGTCGGAATCAGCGATGCTCCGAACGCCGAGGAAATGCCGGAAATCAAAGGCACAGTCGAATTCAAGAATGTGACCTTTGCTTACGAGAACAACGTCAATGTCCTTGACAAGCTTTCATTTTCTGTAAAAGCCGGCGAAAGTATCGCGCTCGTAGGTCCGACAGGCGCGGGGAAAACCACAATCGTAAATTTAATCTCACGCTTCTATAACCTCAACTCCGGCGAAATCCTAATCGACGGCAAGGATATTTCAAAGGCTACGCTTCATTCTCTGCGCTCTCAGATGGGAATTATGCTTCAGGACAGCTTTATTTTCAGCGGAACGCTGATGTTCAACCTCAAATACGGGCGGCTCGACGCGACGGACGCAGAAGTCCACGAGGCTTGCAAAATCGTCGGGATTCACGACTATATTATGAGCTTGAAACAGGGCTACGACACCGAGGTCGCCGAGCGCGGACAAGGGCTTTCGGGTGGGCAGAAGCAGCTTATTTCCTTTGCACGGACGATACTCGCAAACCCGAAAATCTTAGTGCTTGACGAGGCGACATCTTCGATTGACGCGAAAACCGAGCGCGACCTGCAAGCGGGGATTAATTTCCTCTTGAAAGGCGGCAGAACTTCATTCATAATCGCGCACAGGCTCTCGACTATACGCAACTGCGACAGAATCATGTATGTGTCGGAGCAGGGCATAACAGAAAGTGGCTCGCACGACGAGCTTATGGCGAAAAAGGGCGACTATTACAGGCTTTATACGGCGCAGTCGATTGAAGTTGCGGGGTAGCAGACGATTCAACTGACGCTTGATTTTTACCAAACCTCAAACAGCAGGTTATTGATTTTCCTGTCTACAAGCAGTATAATTGTAATTGAGGTGATGATTGTGAAAAATATTTTATCGGGAAATATCGCTCGATACAGAAAAGAAAGTAAATTAACACAGGAGCAGTTAGCAGAGAAGCTCGGAATAACATTCCAAGCGGTGAGCAAGTGGGAAACCGGTCAAACTGTTCCCGAAACTGCATTGCTCCCTGAACTCGCGAAGATACTTAATATCGGAATCGATAAGCTGTTCGGATATACGGCATTTAATGCCGACGTTTCCGGATATGAAGAGGTCTACAAGGAAGAATCATATTTTTGGGGTGTCAGACCTTCTGATATGTGTTTGAAGGTTATGGAGTTGCTTCCGACAGACGGAAAGCCGCTAAAGCTGTTAGACATCGGGTGCGGTGAGGGAAAAGACGCTGTCTTTTTCGCTCGCTGCGGGTATGACGTAAGTGCGTTCGACATATCTGATGCAGGAATCGAAAAAACAAAACGTCTTGCCGACAGTGCAAGAGTTCATGTTAACGCTTTCAAGGCAAACTTGTTTGACTACCGATTGGAAGAAAGCTTTGATATTTTGTATTCAAGCGGAGTTTTAGCTTATATCAAGCCGCAATTACGAAGTGAAATCATGGAGAATTATAAAAGTCATGTTTCTTTAAACGGAATCGTTGCATTTCAAGCGTTCGTGAAAAAGCCGTTCATCGCGCGCCCACCGGAGAAACAACCAATCGAACATTTTTGGCAGTCGGGCGAACTATTTACTCACTTCCACGACTGGTACATTGAGCAATGCTCAGAATATGTCTTTGATTGCAATTCATCAGGAATCCCGCACAAACACGCCGCTAACAGATTATTTGCAAGAAAAATTAAAGCATTATAACAATAACTCCCGCTCGTTAAACGAGCGGGAGTTTAAGTTTTATTTTGATTTAAAGCGTCGCGCCTTGTTCTTTTTCTGCTTTTTTCTTTTCGATGTCAGCAAGAGCTTCTTTGCGTGAAAGCCCAATTTTGCCTTGTCCATCGATTTTGATAATTTTCACGATAATCATATCGCCCATGTTGCAAACGTCCTCAACTTTTTCAACCCTGCGGTTTTCAAGCTCGGAAATATGCACCATGCCTTCCTTACCGGGCGCGAATTCAACGAACGCACCGAAGCCTGTCACGCGGACGACCTTGCCTTTGTAAATCGCGCCGATTTCCGGCTCTGCGACGATTGCATCAATCATATCAACGCACGCCTGCGATTTTTCCATATCCACGCCGCAAACGAATACGTTTCCGTCCTCGTCAACGTCAATTTTAACCTCAAAGTCAGCGCAGAGCTTCTGAATAACCTTGCCGCCTGTGCCGATGACTTCGCGGATTTTATCAACAGGAACCTTCGTGCTGAGCATCTTAGGAGCGTACTTGCCGACTGTCGGGCGGTGTGTCGGAATCGCCTTGAGCATAACCTCGTCAAGGATATAAAGGCGCGCCTTGTGCGTGGTTTCAATAGCTTCCGTGATAATTTCGGGAGTAAGCCCGTCTATTTTTAAGTCCATTTGAATCGCGGTAATGCCGTTATGGGTTCCCGCGACCTTAAAGTCCATATCGCCGAAGAAGTCTTCAACACCTTGAATGTCAATCATGGTCATCCACTTGTCGCCTTCGGTAATAAGCCCGCAGGAAATGCCCGCTACAGGTGCTTTTATCGGCACGCCCGCGTCCATGAGCGACAGCGTAGAGCCGCAGATTGAGCCTTGTGAGGTCGAGCCGTTCGACGAAAGAATTTCGGAAACAAGGCGAATCGCATAAGGGAAGTCCTCAACAGACGGAATCACAGGCTCTAACGCCTTTTCAGCGAGTGCGCCGTGTCCGATTTCGCGCCGTCCTGCGCCTCTGCTGGTTTTCGCTTCGCCCACTGAATAGCCGGGGAAATTATAATGGTGCATATAACGCTTAGTAGCTTCGTCGTCGAGCCCGTCAATGCGCTGTGCATCGCTCATAGGGCCGAGCGTGGTCACTGTCAGTACCTGCGTCTGTCCTCTTGAGAACAAGCCCGAGCCGTGAACGCGCGGAAGCACGCCGACTTCTGATGTAAGCTTGCGGATTTCGTCAAGCTTTCTGCCGTCTACGCGCTTGCCTTCGAGCAGCCAGTTGCGGACGATTTTCTTTTGCAGCTTATAAATGCACTCGTCAACCATTGATTTGTTATTCGTGTCGTCGGTCACAACGTCGAATTTTTCATGAATCTCGTTTTTAATAGGATTCAAGCGTTCTTCGCGGATATTTTTGTCGTCAGTGTCGAGCGCGTGCTTAACTTTTTCTTCAGCGAAAGCGCAAATGTTTGCAAATAACTGCTTGTCCACGTCCATTGAAGGAAACTCGAATTTCTTTTTGCCGATTTGCGCGGTTATATCGTTAATAAAAGGTATGAGAGTATTTACGATTTCCTTGTGTCCCATGTCGATTGCTTTAAGCATAATATCGTCGGGAACTTGATTCGCCGCCGCTTCAATCATGACTACCTTTTTCGCGCTTGAAGCGAGCGTTAAAGTCAAGTCGGTTTTCGCTTTTTGCTCTGCTGTAGGCATAAGCACGATTTCACCGTCAACGAGTCCTACGGAAATTCCGCCGAGCGGCCCTGCCCACGGAATATCGGAAATAGACAGCGCAATTGACGCGCCAATCATTCCCGCGATTTCGGGCGAGCAGTCGGGGTCAACCGCGAGCACAGTCATGACTACGATTACGTCGTTTCTCATGTCCTTAGGGAACAGCGGACGAATAGGTCTGTCAACCACGCGGGAAGTCAAAACCGACTTCTCGCTCGGTCTGCCTTCGCGTTTTAAGAAGCCGCCGGGGATTTTACCAACGGAGTATAAACGCTCCTCAAAGTCCACCGACAGCGGGAAAAAGTCAATACCATCGCGGGGTTTTTCGCTTGCCGCGACGTTTACCATTACTACTGTTTCGCCGTAGCGAACCCAGCACGAGCCGTTAGAAAGCTCGCAGGTTTTGCCTGTTTCAATGCTCAACTCACGCCCGCAGAAGTTTGTTGTGAAAGTTTTTTGTGTCATTTTTTTAGTTCCTCTTTTTTCCTCTTTTAATTTTTAACTACGAAAAGGACGGTAGAACCGTCCTTTTTAATTAACGTTTTACTTACGTATGCCGAGCTTCGCGATAATCGCTCTGTAACGCTCAATATCCTTTTTCATGAGGTAGTTAAGCAGGTTACGTCTGTGACCTACCATTTTGAGCAGTCCGCGTCTTGAGTGGTGGTCTTTTTTGTGCTCTTTGAGGTGCTCGGTCAGCTCACTGATTCTCTTAGTAAGAATCGCGATTTGAACCTCGGGCGAGCCTGTGTCGTTTTCGTGGGTGCGGTTTTGTTGGATTACCGCGGTTTTTTCGTCTTTGAGTAACATAGTTTTTCTCCTTAATTTTTCCTCAATTCATAGCAAAGGGATACTCAAACCACAAAGCCAAGAATCGGGTATTTAACATAACTTTACTATTATAGCACAAAAGCAAAAGCTTGTCAACCTATTTTTCTTTTTTGCTTCTTTTTCGGAATCAGCCGCGTCCGCGGCGCGCCGTGCTCTGTGCGCGGCTGCTCCGCGCCGTCCGCGCTTGCTTCGGTAACGACGACCTTGTTCACCGTTTCGTCGCTCGGCGAGGTAAACATCACCTCCGAAAGAATACGCTCCATAACCGAGCGCAGTCCGCGCGCGCCTGTTTTGCGTTCGATTGTCTTGTCAACGATTTTACTGAGTGCCGCTTCCTCAACGACAAGCTCAATGCCATCAAGCTCGAAGAGGTGCTTATACTGCTTCAACAGCGCGTTTTTCGGCTCGGTGAGTATTTTCATCAGCGCATCTGCGTCAAGCTCGTCAAGCGTAGCAATCACCGGCAGTCTGCCTACAAGCTCGGGAATCAGCCCGTATTTCACCAAGTCTTCGGGAACGACGTTGTGCATTATGTCCGCGCTTTCTTTTTCCTTCTGCGATTTTACTTCTGCACCGAATCCGAGCGAGGACGAGTGAATCCGCTTGGCAATCGTCTTTCCGATTCCGTCGAACGCGCCGCCGCAGATGAACAAAATATTCTTCGTGTCGATTTGAATAAATTCCTGGTGCGGGTGCTTGCGTCCGCCCTGCGGCGGCACGTTTGAAACCGTACCTTCGATTATTTTGAGCAACGCCTGCTGAACGCCTTCACCGCTTACATCGCGGGTGATAGACGTGTTTTCAGAACGCCGCGAAATCTTATCAATCTCGTCGATGTATATTATCCCCTGCTCGGCGGCTTCTATGTCATAATCAGCGGCTTGAATCAAGCGCAGGAGCACGTTTTCAACGTCCTCGCCTACATAACCCGCCTGCGTCAGCGTGGTTGCGTCCGCAATTGCAAAGGGCACGCGCAAAATCCGCGCTAAGTTCTGCGCGAGCATTGTTTTTCCGACACCCGTAGGCCCCATGAGAAGCACATTGCTCTTTTGAAGCTCAACGCCTGCGTCATCGCCGCCTTTTTTAAGTCCGCCCGCCATGCCTGCCATTCCGACAGTACGCTTATAATGGTTATAAACCGAGACACAGAGCGTCTTTTTCGCGCTGTCCTGTCCGATTATATACTGGTCAAGAATCTTCTTGATTTCAGTCGGAACGAGCAGCGAAAACGAATCATCGTCAAAGCCCGGCTGTCTTCTCGCTTTTTGGTGAGGCGGCTGATAATCCTGCGGCTCTAAGTCAATATCGCCCTCGTCGAGCAGCATTTGATACGATGTGATTACGCAATCGTCACAAATACAGCCGCTCGCCCCGAACAGCATACGCATAACTTGATTTTCTGTTTTGCCGCAAAAACTGCATCTTAACATATTTTTACCTTTCGCTTTTTGTAGGGTACGCATTTATGCGTACCGCAACGGAACGGATAAATCCGTTCCCTACGTGTTTTTACGTGTTATTTTTTAGGTTCCATGATTTTGTCGATAATGCCGTACTTTAAAGCTTCTTCTGCTGTCATGAAGTTGTCGCGCTCGGTGTCCTGGCGCACAACATCAATCGGCTGACCTGTTCTGTCCGATAAAATCTTGTTCAATCTGTCTTTCATGAAAAGCAGACGTTTAGTGTGAATTTCGATGTCCGTGACCTGTCCTCTTGTTCCCGAGGACGGCTGATGAATCATGATTTCGCTGTTCGGAAGTGCGTAACGCTTTCCTTTTGCGCCTGCGGCAAGCAGAAACGCACCCATTGATGCCGCCATACCTAAACAAATCGTGGATACATCGCACTTTATATACTGCATAGTATCGAAAATCGACATACCGTCGGTGACAGAGCCGCCCGGGCTGTTGATATAAAGGAAGATGTCCTTCTCGGGGTCCTGCCCCTCAAGGAACAGCAGCTGTGCCACGATAAGGCTCGCGGTTACTGGGTTTACGTCCTCGTGAAGCATTACGATTCTGTCGTTTAACAGGCGAGAATAGATGTCATACGCGCGCTCACCTCTGCCGGTTTGCTCGATTACGGTGGGAACTAAGCTCATCATAGGATTAAAATTCATTTTTACGTCTCCTTGTTTTTGTATTACGTTATTTTCTTTGCTTTCTCTTTGACGAGTTCCATTGCTTTTTCAGCCTTGAGGTCACGGGTCAGCGACTTGGTTTCAATCAGCTCCTTGACCTTATCCATCGGCATTCTATAGAACTCGGAAAGCTTTTGGAATTCCTCTTCGACTCTCTCGTCTTCAACCTCAATCTTTTCGAGGTCAGAAATCGTTTCAAGCGCAAGCCGCATTTTAACCTGCTTTTCTGCCATTTCACGGAACATATCTCTGAACTGCTCCATGCTCTGGTTTGAGTACTGCAGGTACATCTGCACGTTCATGCCCTGCTGCTGGTTCTTGAATTCCCAGTCGCGAACCATGTCGTCAATGCGGTTTTCGTACATTGCCGGCGGAATATCCGCTTCAACAAGCTCAATCAGCTTTTCTGAAAGCGCGCTCTCAAAATCCAAGTCAGCGGCTTTTACGTTTTCTTCCGCAAGCTTGCTTTTCACGTCTGCTTTAAGCTCGTCAAGCGTATCAAATTCGCTTACGTCCTTTGCGAATTCGTCGTCTAATTCAACAGTTTCTCTGCCTTTAATGCCGTTAATTTTGCACTTGAATATTGCGTCCTTGCCTGCGAGCTCCGCCGCCTGATATTCTTCGGGGAAGGTTACATTCACGTCGAAGTCTTCACCTATATTCTTGCCGCAAATCTGTTCTTCAAACCCGGGAATGAATCTTCCGCTTCCGAGCTCAAGGTTGAAGTTCTCGGCTTCGCCGCCTTTGAACGCTTCGCCGTTGCAGAAGCCCTTGAAATCAAACGTAACAGTGTCGCCCATTTCCGCACTGCGGTCTTCAACGTCGATAATCCGCGCACCGCGAAGCTGCATTTCTTTGAGTTTTCCTGCAATATCGTCGTCGCTAACCTCCGCGACCTTATAATCAACCTCAACGCCTAAGTAGTCCTTGATTGAAACCGCGGGTTTCACGGTGAAAACAACCTTAAACTCAATGCCTGCGTCTCTTTCAACCGAAACGACCTCGGTTTCAGGCACGTCAACCACGTCTAAGTCAAGCTCGTCGATAACCTCTGTGATTACTTTTTTGTACAGATTGTTAATCGCTTCTTCATAAAAAACATTCTCGCCGTACTGCTTTTCAACCATTTTGCGAGTGGCTTTCCCTTTTCTGAAGCCGGGAATACTTATGCTGTTTTTCTGTTTTTGATAAGTTTTTTCAAGCGCCTGCTCGAATTCGTCAGGGCTGACCTTGAATTCCACCTCAACTGCGTTATTTGTTTTGTTGTTTTTTGTAATTTCCATTGCTTTAAACCCTCTCTTTTAATATCTTTTTTAATTATAGCACAAAGAAACAAAAATTTCCAGTGTTTTTTATTAATTTTATATGCGAACAGGTGTAAATCCGACAAAATCCGCTGAAATTAAGGTAAAATCTATGCCGTAGCGTATTCCCGAAGCCGCGTTTTTATGTGCAGAGCCGTGCAAATGCCCGTAGTAACAGCGTTTTACGCCGTATCTTTGAAGCACGTCTATGAAATTATAATTCTCGAACCCGCCGTAAATCGGTGGATAATGCAGGAAAGCAACGGGTTCTACGCCTGTTTCAGCCGCGTGCTTCACAGAGGCTTCAAGCCGCAGCTCTTCACGCTTTTGCAATTTTTCGCAGTGTTTTTCATCTTCCTCGTTAAACCACCCGCGAGTCCCGCAGACAGCGATGTTATCAACAAGAAACGCATTTCTGTGCAAAAAGCTGATGTTTTCAAGCTTCAAGGCGTTCAGCTTCGACAGCGACGTCCACCAGTAATCATGGTTGCCTTTGAGGATTATTTTTTTGCCACTGAGCTCGCTGTTTATGAATTCGAGGTCGGGAAGCGCGTTTTCAAGGTTTTTCCCCCACGAAATATCCCCCGCGATTACGACGGTGTCTTCCGCGCCGACAGCCTTGTTCCAGTTTTCACGAAGCCGTTCAGTATGATTTTCCCAGCCCTTGAAGATGTTCATGGGCTTTGAGCCGCCAAGCGACAGGTGCAAATCTGCGATTGCGAACAGGCTCACAGCGAACTTGCAACGTCGGAAACTGCGCGCTTCATCTCGCTTTTTTCAACCGAGTCCGTGAATCTGACAGGCAGGCTTTCTGTTCGCGATAAAGGCGCGGGCATTTCTGTTTTTGTCAGTTCTTCAAGCTTTCGTGCGGTTGCGAATTCGTCAGTTTCTGGCGTTCCGCCAAGTGCCTTGTGAACAGCCGCGCAAAATTTATAAGGGCTCGCAGTTGCGGTTATAATCGTCTTTGAAGTATCGCCGGTTGCATTTTTATAATCGTCGTAAATCTTGTAAGCGACCGCCGTGTGCGGGTCTGTGAGGTAGCCGAACTCGTCGAAAACTTTTTTTATAGTACGCTCGGTCTCGGCTTCATCGCACCAGCCACCGTAAAATAATTCGCTGAGTTTTTCTTTAATTCCGCTCGGAAGTGTATACTTGCCCTTCTCTTTTAAGTCGGTGAACAGCGCGTTTATAACGCTGTCGTCGCGGTCAGAAAGATGATAAAGCAGTCGCTCGAAATTGCTTGAAATGAGTATATCCATCGACGGCGAAGCCGTCAGAATAAGCTCTCTGTTCCTATCGTAAACGCCCGTGTTTATGCAGTCGGTGAGGACGTTGTTGGCGTTCGACGCGCAGATTAATCTGCCTATCGGAAGCCCCATTTCGCGCGCGTAATACGCCGCAAGAATATTCCCGAAATTACCCGTCGGCACGCAGATATTCACGCTTTCACCCTGCTCGATTTCGCCCGCTTCAAGCAGGTCGGCATACGCAGAAACGTAATAGATAATCTGCGGGACAAGCCGCCCCCAGTTGATTGAATTCGCGCTCGAAAAAATCATGTTTTTTGCAGACAATTGCGCGATTAATTCCACGTCTGTGAAAATTTCCTTCACACCCGTTTGGCAGTCGTCGAAGTTGCCGCGAACCGCACAAACACGCACGTTTGCACCCTCCTGCGTAGTCATCTGCCGTTTTTGCATTTCGCTTACGCCGTCCTCGGGATAAAACACCGTCACGCTTGTGTTTTCAATGTCTTTAAAGCCCTCAAGCGCGGCTTTGCCCGTATCGCCCGAGGTTGCTGTAAGAATCGCGATTTGCTTGCCTGCCGCAAGCTCGGTTTTCTTCGCAGAAATCGTCATTAAGTGCGGCAATAACTGCAACGCCATGTCTTTAAACGCGCAGGTAGGCCCGTGGAACAGCTCAAGCACGTAGCAATCGGGGTACAACTGCGACAACTGCGTGGCATTTTCGACAGCGAAATTATCAGAATAAGCCGCTTGCGCCGCGCTTTTAAGCTCATCGTCCGTGAAGTCTGTCAAGAACTTTTTAAGCACTAACTGCGCCCGCTCTGCGTAGTTCATTTTGCCGATATATTTCATGTCGCTCGCCGAGAATTTTGGGATACTTTCCGGCACGAACAAGCCGCCCTCGTCCGATAAGCCCTTGATAATTGCCTCGGCAGAGCGTACTTTTATAGCGGAATTCCGCGTGCTGTTGTAATTCATAGCTACCTCATAATTTGCTTATAATGTGAGTATTGATTCCATGACTTCATAAAATCGCTTTGGCTCGCTCCATTGTGGGAAATGACAAGATTTTTCAAACCAATAAAAATGTTTCTCGCTTTCTATATTTTGAAAATAATCATTAACAAGAACAGACGAAACGTGATAATCACCCCTGCCTTGAACAAAAATTACAGGTACTTCAAACTCTGTAATATTTTCAAAATTAACATTCATTAATTCTTGCCATATGTATTTTATTGATTGCAATGACCCTTTTTGCCTGTTAATCAAGTCTTTCAAGTTATAATCAGAAGAAAATAAAAAATCAATTATGAATCTATTATAATTAGTTTTTCCATATAATGAGGCTTTATATTTAACAACCTGACCCGTCACAAACAGTAAATCATTTAACCACGATTCTTGTTTATATGAACAATCAATAGTTTTTAGTTTTGCAATAATCTTATTGTTTTTACTTTCTGTGTTCTTTTGCAATACAAAATCATAAGCTATCTGTGATGATTTTTTCATGTTCACAACTTGACCGCACCCAACATAAGCATGAACTATGTTAGGATAGCGTTTTATGAACTTAATTCCCAGCACGCTCCCCCAAGAATGACCGATTAAATACAACTTTTCTTGATTATAACGCTTTAATAATTCTGTTGATAAAACATATACATCCTCTACAAAAGTGTCAATCTCTACATTTTCATTTTCGGTAAAAGGATAATATGACTTTCCCGCACCACGTTGTTCCAATGTTACAACTGTAAAAATATTTTCTAAGTCTTTATTATATTTTGCAACTAATGGCAAAGCGGCATCTCCGGGTCCGCCGTGCAAGTATAAAAGTATCGGGCTTTTAAGTTTATTCGTGCGGATAGATACGCAGAGTTTTGTATTATTAATTTCAATATACTCTATAGCTTTCAATTATTCTCCCCCTTGAAGGTTCACATTATATAAATACTATCAAACAAATAAAACTCTCCCGCCGCTCGCGTCAAACGCGTCTTCAAAGTGATTGATTTCGACTGTATCGGGGTTTATGCTGTCCGTGACAGTCACCTCAATTATATCAAAGCCGATGAATTTTTCGCAGGGATTGCGAAGCAGATAAATCTGCGCGGTTTTAATAATTCTGCTCTGCTTTGCTTTATTCACCGCGTCGCTCGGACGCCCCATGCCGAGAAGCTTGCGGGTTTTAACCTCAACGAACGTCAGCCGCTCGCTGTTCTCAGCGATAATATCAATCTCGCCTGTTTTCGTGCTGAAATTCCGCGCGATTATATTATAGCCTTTATTTTCGAGGTATAAACAGGCTTTTTCCTCGCCGAAATCGCCTCTGATTCTTTTTTCTGTCATAATATTTTCTTCAAAAAGCTCTTTCTGTGGATTTCAGAAATTCCGTGTTCCTGTAACGCCTCATAGTGCAACTTTGTGCCGTAGCCCTTGTGCTTCTCAAAGCTGTACTGCGGGTATAATTCCGCAAGCTTTAGCATTTCGCGGTCACGGGAGACCTTCGCTAAAATTGAAGCCGCCGCGATACTCGCAGAGGTCGCGTCACCTTTAATTACCGCCTCGCAGGGAACTGCGATTTGCGGCGTTTTATCGCCGTCAATCAGCGCGTAGTCGGGCTTGGTATGTAAAGCTTCCACCGCACGCTTCATCGCGAGCATTGCGGCTTGTAAAATATTTAACTCTTCTATTTCCTGCACGCTTGCCTGTGCAATCGCGTAGGCAGTAGCTTTTTCGATGATTTCGCTGTATAATTTCTCGCGCTTTTTCTCGGTCAGCTTCTTGGAATCGTCTAAGCCTTCTATAATTATATCCGCAGGCAGAATCACCGCCGCCGCGAAGACTGCGCCCGCCAAGGGACCTCGTCCCGCTTCGTCAACACCGCAGATAATCCCGTGCTGAACGCGTTTTTCATTGTCAAAATCATAAAGGCTGTTCAAGTGTAATTCTCCCTAATTTTCCTGCGCGGAACTCGTCAATCAAAGCAATCGCCGCTCTTTCAATATCGGGTACGCCGCCCGAAGCGAGCATTTTTCTGTTAATTGCAATCTCTTCCAAGGTTTTCGCGTTAAATCTTTCTTTTAGTGCGTCGGGGTGCAATGAAATGAACTCAAGCGCAAGCTCAACGCTGTCCATGACTTCGTCTTTAACTGCGCCAGTGAAGGCTAATTTCTTCGCTACATCGGGGTCGTCGAACTTATGCCAAAGAATCCCCGGCGTGTCCAAAAGCTCAATTTCCTTATCAATCGTAACCCACTGCTTTCCGCGGGTAACGCCCGGCTTGTCGGCGACCTTGACCTTGCGGGAATTCGCCATACGATTAATGAAGGAAGACTTCCCGACGTTCGGGATTCCCACCACCATAACCCGCAGAGATAAGCCTGTCATGCCGCGTGCGCGGCGTTTTTCGATTATATGCGAAAGCTTCTTTTTGAGCAGCGGCACGAAATAATTTACGCCCTTGCCGCTTCGGCAATCGCAGATTAATACTGCCGCGCCCTTGCCTTCGTAGAAGCTTTTCCAGTCCTTTGTTGCATTTTCATCGGCGTAATCGCTTTTATTAAGTATAATTACCCGCGGCTTGTCCCGAATCAGCTCGTCAAGAATAGGATTCCTGCTCGCTTCGGGACAGCGCGCGTCTACTATTTCCGCGACCGCGTCCACGAGCTTTATGTCCGCTTCTATCATTCGGCGGGTTTTGGTCATGTGCCCGGGATACCATTGAATATTCATCAGCTTAAACCACCCGTCCGAGCTCGCTGAACGGCGTTACTCTGAAAATAACCCTGCCGATTACGTAATTCATGTCAATCATGCCGACATCGCCGCTTCGGCTGTCCTTTGAATAATTGCGGTTGTCGCCCATTACGAACACATGATTCTCGGGGACAAGCCAATCCACGCCCTCCGGTATATCGAAGCGCGTCCTTGTCGTGTCGCTGATTGTGTAATTATTTTCATATACCAAGCCGTCTCGGAACTCAACAGGCAGTGCTTCGCCGTTGCGGTAAACCAAGCCTGCCGCAGTGTCGATTCTGACCGTGTCTCCGGGTAAGCCGATAACGCGTTTTATGACGTTTCTGCCGTTTGAATTAGTGCCGTCTATATCTTTTGCGAAAACCACCACAATATCACCGTGCCGAAGCTCGGTGTAAAGGTGCGAAATCGTCAGAAACTGCGAGTCCTCAAGCGTTGGCAGCATGGAATCCCCGTCAACCCGCGTCCCTCTTATGATGAAGGTTAAAATAACAATCACCATAATAAGGGCGAAAAGTATGCTTTCCGTCCATTCATAAAACTCATTCAGCACTTTTTTCTTCATAATGCTCTCCTGATTTAAAAGCGGGCGAATTCGCACAAGTGTGCAATCCGCCCTACAAAGGCTTTTAATTAAATTTCGATTTAACCTTAGCGGCTTTACCGACTTTTCCGCGCAGATAGTACAGCTTGGCTCTGCGGACTTTACCCGCGCGCACAACCTCAACCTTGTCTACTGACGGCGAGTGAACCGGGAAAACTCTTTCTACGCCTACGCCGTGCGCGACTCTGCGAACCGTAAAGGTCTCGCTTACGCCGCCGTGCTTCTTGGCGATGCAGATTCCCTCAAACATTTGGATTCTGGACTTGTTTCCGTCCTGTATGCGGACGTGCACCCGAACCGTGTCGCCTATGTTGAAAGCAGACGGGCTCTCTTTAATGCTGTCCTGCGCTATTAATTTTAATGCGTCCATTTTTAGTAATTCCTTTCGTTTTAAAGACGTTCATGCCTTGTTTCTTTTCAGAAAAAGAAACAAGATTAGCGCTTGGCAGAGGACCGTCTACATTGCGCTCCCGACTATTCACACAGTGAATAGTCATAGGCGCACCTTAATATTTTATCACAAATTTTTCTAAAATGCAAGTGTTTTTTGAAAATATTTCAAAATTAATTAAAAGGCGGAATCCCGACACCTTTTACCTGCCTGTAAGCATAATTATCCGTATAATGCCCGAAGTTTCCGGTGTTTTTATCTACATAAATATTAACTACCTCCATGTAAGCATACTCCGGACCTACGCCCGGGTGCCAAACTACAGCGACCCGATAATAAGTATAAACAAATTTGCTGTCAGTTTCTGCGAACTCCCTGTGTATAACCGTTCCGTAACTACCGGGGGTGAATGTTTCCAAGTCTAAAATATGCAAAACTGTTTCAAAATTAAGCGATTCCTGCGGAAAATATGAATAATACGGCTCGCAATAATCGCAAATACAATCTCCCACAGGACACTGTATACTTCTAAACCCGCCGCGCCGCACTACGTCTGATTTAAACACTATTATGCGTTGTAAATCAATTGACCGCGTTATGCCGTTCCAGCCTAATAACTCGGAATATTCCTCGGTGACTTCTTGTATAGATTCCGAGCGAAAAGCGTAGTAATAATCGTTCTCGCCGATATATTCAAAGCTGTATTCAATGCTGACGTTTTCGTCATCATGTCTGACGAGTTGGTCGATTATACTTTGTTCGACTTCCTCCCGCGAAGCGGCAGAATAATGCATTATTCCCCACTCTTCCTGTTCACCATAAGGCCAACCTCTGCCTTCTTTTAAAGGCACGCCGAAATCGTCGAACGTATGATGCTCAGGAAGAACAAAATCGCTGTGAAGCTCAAGAGCAATCGCAATCATTTCTTCGTCTGATATACTCTCAAGTTCTTCTGCGGTTCTGCTCGGCAGTTCAAAATCACGAGGCTGTACAGCTCTATAGTTGATTTCAAGAGTTTCGCTCAGCGGCTCTGCCGCGCACGAAGCAAATAATATCAGCGTAAAAGCGATTAAAACAAGCTTTTTCATCAATCTAACGTAACCTCCGTGCACCCGTGCTCTCTCACGCTCAGCACATAGCATGAGCCCACTCCGAAGATTCTTTCAAGGTTAAACTTGAAAACCTTCAGCATTTCGTGCGGGACGAACGCCTGAACCGTCCCTGCGAAGCCCCCGCCGTGAACGCGGCAGGCACCTTTTCCGCCGAGCGCGTATTCCGCGGCGTTGAGCGCGACAGCGAGCGATTGGTGCTTGACCTCGCCCGAGGTGTAAATGTTTTGCAAAAACTTGAACGAGCTGCCGCCCGATTCGTTTATGTACTTCAAAAAGCTCTCGAAATCGCTGTGTTCAAGCGCGTGAATCAGCTTATCAACACGGTTGTTCTCCTCGAAAAAGTGAAAAGCGCGGAGTAGCGGGCGGTCGCCGAATTGG
>WQYC01000017.1 GCA_009781425.1 Oscillospiraceae bacterium | reverse complement strand
TTTCGTTGTTTGAGGCAGGCGGTGCGCGTGATTTCGTCTTCATGATTAAATCTCTCCCTTCAATTTTTTCTTGCAGAAAATATAAAAAACCGCGCCACTATAAAACATAGTGACGCGGCAAATATTTATGCCGTATGATTGCTTTTAATTAATTACTTTAACAATCACTACTTGGTTTATTATTAAATTTTCTGCGGTGAATTAAAACCACTTGAACTTATTCGGAAGTTTCAAGTGGTTTTATTATAGCTTATAAATGTGGGGTTGTCAATGGGGTTTGGAATGGAATGTTTCGACAAAGTTCGCATTTTTCTCTGTGCCTACACCGTCCCGTGATAATCCTCGTATTCCTCCAAGTCCGGCTCTTCCTCCTCGTCGTCCTCCTCATCCTCTTCGTCCTTGCGTCTATGTTCCTCGGGCGGCAAAGCAACAGGCTCACTATGCTCGTTCGCTTCATAATCATCATCAGCTTCTTCACCGAACAAGAGCCACGCGCTCGGCTCGGCAGAATCAAAGCAGAAATCGCAGTCAAAGTCATAAGCACATTCGCAGACTAAATCCAAAGAAGCCCCCGAAATCCCGCCAAACACCCGCAACAACGGCAATCTACCGTCTGCGATGTCCCAAATAGTTTCGTCCCACGGCGCACCGTCCCAACGTGTTGTATCAGTCCAACGTGTAGCCGTATTGAAGGTTTGACTTGCACCATGATTATTGGTTAAAGTACCCGAAATTGAAACAGGAATCGGCATGGCTGTAAGCCCATAATTATTCGCAAGCGTGCCTGTGCTTACTACAGTTGTTCCCACAACACGCCCGAAAGATGTTGCCGTTCCTGTTCCTATTCGCACAAGCGATGTATTAAGTGCCGCACAGTTAATTATAGTTCCAGCATTATAGCCTACAATACCGCCAACGCGTTCTATACCACTGATTGTTCCTGTAGCGTAACAATATCTGATTATACCGCTCGAGTTATTCTCCCCTACAATTCCGCCGGCAGTTCCCGACATGGTTGAAACATTTGAAACATTCGCAGCTGAAAAACTGTTTTCGATTGTACCGTTGTTTTGCCCTGCAATTCCGCCGACAACTGCGGTGCTGTTTGAAACACTGCCTGTAACGTAACAGCCCGATATAAGACCGCCGCTTTCGAGTCTTCTTGTAATTCCGCCTACATTAATAAGAGTGCCATTTATATTGACATTCTCAAGCCCTAAATCCTTAACAGTTCCGCTGACTGCTTGGAAAATTCCTCTTGTGCCTGTCAATCCTGTAATCGTATGACCGTTTCCGTCGAATGTGCCTGTGAACGTACCTGCGATTTCAGTCCAGTTGCTTGTAAGTGTTATGTCTTCTTCAAGTTTGTAGTGCGCCGTGAGCGGGAACTCTGCTGTGCCTATTGCGCGTAACTGCGCTTCGGTGTTTACTTTGAACGGGTTTTCGGCTGAGCCTAAGGGCGGCGGAGGCGGTGGCGGCGCGGGGAACGCGCGCAACAACGGCAGTCTGCCGTCTGCGATGTCCCATATAGTGCTACTCCACGCACCGCCGCTCCAGCTTGAGGCGCCAGTCCATGCCGTGGCAATGTTGAAATTAGCTATATTCGTACCAAAACCATGAATACTATTAAAAGCACTGTTGGGCGTAATATCGCTTGGCAACGTCATTGAACTGTTAGCATAATTATTCGTAAGCGTGCCTGTGCTCCACCCTGTTACACGTCCAAAAGTGGTTAAATCGCCGCTTGAACGTGTGATTGCAGAGTTAAGTGCCGCGCAGTTTATTGTGCTTCCGGTGGAATTAGAACCGACTATACCGCCGACATTTTGTGTGCCGCTAATTATTCCCGTAGCGTAACAATATCTTATTGTAGCGCTACCGAAGTTCGCGCCTGCAATCCCGCCGCCGATATTGTTAGAGGTTATGTTGGCTGTTGAATAGCTGTTTTCAACTATACCTTCATTGACTCCCACTATACCGCCGGCTCTTCCGAAACTCAAATTATTCGTTATATTGCCTGTAACGAAGCAGCTCGTTATAACGCCGCCGCCGCTGAGCGAATTGGCAATCCCGCCTACGTTAGCTGCTGTGCTGTTTATATTAACATTTATAACACCTAAATTCTTAACTGTACCGCCGACATTCATAAACAATCCGTTTGCCGCTGATATATTCGCGTTCGATATTGTATGACCGTTGCCGTCAAAAACACCTTCAAACGGGGCTGTGATAGTCAATGCGCTTTGAATTTCGATGTCGTTTTCAAGTCTGTAATGCGCGTCAAACGGGTAGATTTGTGTTCCGATTAGGCGAAGCTGTGCTTCGGTGGTGATTATAAAGGGTTGTTCAGCTGTACCTCTTTGTCTTATTACTCCGTTTTCGTCAAGGAAGTGCATATCTAAAATAGGCTGGGGCGGAGCTGAAGCCGACGCGCACACAAAGCTACCGATGTTCATGATTTTTGTTATGTCAAACGCTCCCGTCATTGCTGTTCGGTCGTTCCACCTATTTCTAACATCTTGAATTGATGTTAAATGTGCGTACAGATTAAGCGTGTCTATGCTTCCGCTCCAGCCGGGCGCAATTTCAAGCACCGCGCTTTCGTTCGTGTTTTGGCTTGCTTCTAAGGTCAGCGTGCCGATTTCGGTGTTACCCGATATATTGTGATTGATGAAGGTTTGTAAAAAGACATCGCCGCCGGTTGCTGTGTTTCCGCTTATTATCCCGTTCTCCAAGTTAGCTCTTCCGCCAAAGCTTACGAACAAACCGCCTGTAACAAGGACAACTGTGCTTGAAGAAGCCGCGTTACCGGAAATCTCACCGCCCCTCAGATTAAACGTGCCGCCTGCAACATTCACCGCCGCTGTTGCGCTCGCAGAGTTGGACAAGTTTAAATGTCCTGTGATTTTCGAGCCTGTGAGCATGGTGAATGTTCCATTGTTTATCACGCTCACGACAGGGCTATGGTTACCTGCGCCGTTAGAGTTGGCGGGATTACGCCCGACGAGCGTAATATTCTCACCGAGAGTAAGACTGCCGCCGTTGACTGTGAACATTGCGCTGTCTGCTGATAATCGGATTTCCTGTTCACCGTCCATACCGATGAGCCTTATGTTGGCTCCCGCAACTTCTAATCTTACGTTCGCTAAGCTTTGGTCGGCGTACAATTCAACTTCATATTCACCTATAGTCGTGATTGAAGCCAAGGCATCTGCCAAGCTGTTATAAGGCAGGTGAGTACCGCCGTTTACCGACACAGTGACAATGGCGGTGTTGGGATGAATTAATACGCCGTTTTCAACTACGATAGTGCGATTTTCGTTACTGATACTGCCGACGGGGTTGAATGTGTTTCCGCTGAACGTACCGTAATTAGCTGTGCCGAACAGTGCGGCGTGGGCGGGGGATACATTTGCGGGGTAGCCCGCTCCAAGGATTTTATCTGCGTTAACGCCTGCAATCCTACCGTCACTTATGTTGAATACACCGCTGCCTACAACAGTTACGCCGCCGCCTGCGCCGCTGGGTGTAGTTATATTACCAGTAATCTCGCCGCCGCGCATATTGAATGTACCGTTTGAATTCACGTACACACCGCCGCTGCTGTTATCGGTCATCACCGAATTACCCGTAATCGTGCCGCCGTACATATCGAATGTACCGTTTGAATTCACGTTTACACCGCCGCTCTGAGATGAGTTCATATTACCGCTGATAGTCGCGCCGTCGTTCATTATCAGTCTTCCGGGCCCTACGCCCGCCATCGGAGCACCGACGCTACCCCCGACCATCTTGAGGTTATTTCCAAGAGTCAGCGTTGTGCTTGCGCTGTTTACCACTAAACGAGCAGAATTTCCGATATATCTTAATTCGCGTTCTGTACCGTCACCTTGAATGGTGGTGTTTACATTAGGCCGCTGTGATGCAAAGGTTATCGTCTCTGTCAAAGAATGGTATGCGGCTCCGTCCGGCGGAGCATGAAGAGTGACGATATGTTCGCCGCTAAGAAGAGAGCGGGCTGTAAAAAGTGCAGTGGTAGCGTCCGGAAACCATGTCGGAACACTTCCGTTTGTGGTTATAGACACCGCCGAGATGTGCGGGCGCACTAAAACGCCGTTTCTGACTTCTATAGTGCGGCTTTCATTATGAATACCGCCGACAGGCGTGAAGCTTCCGCCTGAATGTGTTCCGAACCGGACATTGCCGACGACACCTGAAACTGCGCTTAACGCTGAAGAATTAGGCGTTTGGTTAGTACCGATGTTAGCTGCGGGGTCTGCTCCTGTTGTGTCATTTCCGGTAATTAATCCGCCGCTTATATTTATTTCCGCCTCAGCCCCGTTTACAAATAATCCGGCGCCCATTATAGCCGTGTTGCCGTATATTACCGCATCTTCGCTCATATTAAATATACTGTTTACTACGGACACGCCGCCGCCGAGACCGATGGCATTGCTTTCATTGCCGAAGATTGCCGCGTCTCCGCTCATGTTGAACACAGCACCACTGCCAACAGACACACCGCCGCCAAATGTATTTGACGAGTTCCTCGAAATTTCACCGCCGCTCATATTGAAGGTTACGTTGACACCTGCGGCTGACACGCCGCCGCCGTTGCCGTCTGCCGAACTCGTATGCGTATTGTTTGTAATACTGCCGCCGGTCATATTAAATGTACTGGCAAGCGAAATACTTACACCTCCGCCGGCTCTGCCGGTGTTATCTTTAATCGTGCCGCCGTTCATTTCAAATACACCGCCCCGCAAGCCCACGCCTCCGCCTACGCCGGCGATGTTTGTTGGGTCATTTGGGTCACCTCTGCCGGTTGCTGTATTGTTTGAGATTTCGCCGTCGTTCATGATAATTATTGTATTAAAGTTAGTGGTAGGGTCAAAAGTATATATACCGCCGCCGGCAGCAGAAGTGTTATTTGTAATCGCGCCGCCGTTCATCGTGAACTTACTGCCTGCGTTTATGAACAGCCCGCCGCCGGCGAGCTCGGCTGTGTTCCCTGTAATAGTTCCGCCGTTCATGATAAATTCACTACCAAGGTCGCTAATCAGTATAGCCCCACCGTATTCGTTTGCTGTGTTCCCCGTAATAGTCCCGCCGTTCATGATAAATTCACTGCCGACGCCGCGAATCAGTATAGCTCCGCCGTATTCGCTTGTGGTATTCCCCGTAATCACTGCGCCGTCGTTCATTGTCACTTTGCTGCCGCTGTATATTTGCATGACCGGACGATTGTTATCGCTGCGCCCCGTAAGCGTAATGTTGTCGTCAAGGGTCAGCGTTGCGCCGCCGTCCAATGTGAACATACTGCCGATTGCGGACAGGGTTACTGTACGTACTCCGCCGTCACCGACAAGTGTGATATTTTGATTTGCAGTGTCGAATGTATAAGGCGCAAGCGTTTGGTCGGCATGAAGCGTAACGGTATACGTCCCCGTATTCGTTCCGATTGCATTTAATGCAGCTTCAAGCGTGGCATAGCCCCCTGTAAGACTGCCTGTAACAAGCACTGTCGGATTCGGACGAAGGAAGCCGTTGCTGTCGATGAAGTGGGTGTCGGTGATTGGTTGAGTTGCCGCTCCGGTGGGTCTGAAGTTACCAAGCGTGATTCTGTTTTCGGTGATTGCGTTTGCAACTCCGCCGCCTGTTAAGATTTGCTCATCGCCCCACCATTCAACAACTTCTGCTAAAACCGCAGTCGCTCTGCGTAGATGAAGCGTGTTTATGCTTCCCGTCCACCCTGCGTTGACAGTTATATCCGCTCTTGCATTGTTAATAGAACCTAATATAACAATACCTATATTTGCTGTGCTTGAAAGACGTAAACTGTTGCTTGCCGCAGAGGGTGCGCAAATATCTGTCGGAGTATTACCTGTAATACTTCCGCCGTTTAATGTTACTGTAGTGCCGCCGCCAGTATTTATAAGCATACCGCCAGTAGCCTCTGTGGTGGTGTTGCTTGATATATTTCCTGTAATTATACCGCCGTTCATAATGAAGTGGGCATTTTCTCCGCTTATACGCACCGCGCCGCTCAGTACTGTTGTTCTGTGTCCCGTTATTTTTGAGTCTGCTTCCATAGTAAGCGTTCCGTTTGTTATATTGATAAGGTTAGTGGTATGGGTGACGGAATCTCTGCCTTGTAGCGTGATATTATTGCCGAGAGTGAGAGCCGCACCGCTATTTCCGAGTGTAAACATAACCTCTGAATCTGTGCCTGTGTGCGTGATTGTGCGTTCATCGCCGACACCGACAAGCGTGATGTTTTGCCCTGCGCCGATTGTGTGATTTGCAAGCGTTTGATATTCGTTAATCGTGACAGTGTAGTTCCCTGCAGTTGTTATGGAATCCAACGCAAGTGCAAGAGTAGCGTGACTGCTTATAAATTCGCCGTTTGCTGTATTCGTGATAATAACAGTCGGATGCAACCGCAAGAATCCGCCGTTGTCGATGGAGTGCGTGTCGGCGATTGGCACACCTGTGTCAACAAAAATGCCAAGCGGGAAAGCGACAGGGCTGAACGTTGTGCCGAACAGGATTTGTCTGTCGTTCCAGTTCGCAGGCGCGCCGCGCAGGTTTAGTGTGTCGATTTTGCCCGACCATGTGCTGACAGTGATTCTCGCGTTGTCAGTTGCGTTAGTCGCGTTAAGCCGCAGCTCATCAATCGTTGCGTTCCCCGATAAGGTAATCGAACGACCTTCCGATATATTTACGTCTACGCCGATATTGTCCGTAATTGCGCCGCCATTCATGACGAGCGTTCCGTTTGCACCTATATGCACTGCGCCGTTAGTAGTCTGGTCGTTATTATGCCCCGTAATTCTTGAACCCGATTGCATTGTAAGCGTTCCGTTCGCAGCTGTTACAACAGTTCCCGAGCCGCTTGTTGCACGCCCCTGCAGTGTAATTCTGTTATTGAGCCTCAGCGAGCCCCCGCCGTCAATTGTGAACATATGCTGCTCGGCTGTACCGTTGTGTATAACAGTCCAGAATTCATCTTCATTTTCAAGTATAGTAATATTCTGCCCTGCGCCAATTGTGCGGTTTGCGAGTGCCTGGTCTCTTTTAAGGAACATCTCATAAGTTCCTGCAGTCGTACCGATGAAATCAAGCGCAATTGAAAGCGTTTCAAAATCTTGCCAAACGGGAGCGTCAACCCAAACGGTATTAAAGAAATAATCATTCAAATTAGGAGCGTTACCTGTACTCGGCGCACCGAAAACAGTGTTCAAATCGGTTTGAATACCGGGGGCGTTCGAGCGGAGAATACACTGACCGTTGCGGTCGTTGGCAGTGGTCGTGCCTGTAATGACCGGTTTTCCGTTCAGCCTCGTATCGCCCCATGCGTAGTTATTAACGAAAGTACCTGCGGTGCTTCCGCTCACCCGCCCGATTTGCGGATTATTTGCCGAAGTATTAATAGAATCAAGCAATGAAACGCAGTTGCGAATTATACCGTCTTGGTTATCCCCTGCAATACCGCCGACATATTCTGTGCCGAGCAAATAAGAAGGAAGCCTGGTTGCAATAGGACCGAAGGTTCCTCTGACAAAGCAGTTTTCTATTGTACCGCCATTCCGTCCGGCTATACCGCCGATATATCGTCCGCCCATAGTATCCACGCCGATAATACCGAGATTTTTTATCACTGCGGGAGCTTCGGTATTACCGAACATTCCTACGTAATTCATAGCGCCCCGATGCAAGCTGATTTCGGAAACAGTGCAACCGTCACCATTGAACACGCCTGTGAAAGGATTAGCCTCTGTGCCGATTGGCGTCCAAAAAATACCGTTTAGATTAATATTTTGAACAAGAATGTAGCTTCTGTTAAGTCCGCCGTTTGCGCCTTCTGTTCTTGCAAACTCATTAAACCTTGTAATATTCGCCTGCTGAACATGAATCTCACGCCCTACTTCGCGCCCGTCGCGAATATTTATCGCGGTGGTGCTCGGGATTATATAATTGTTGTTGGTTGTTGAGAATTGTATGTTATTTGCGATATTCGCAAATGTCGATGTATTCGGGAGCGAGAGCGTAGTATTCGTCACAGTCAAGTTTTCTGCTGTGAGCGCGATAGTGTCAGTACCGACGCGTCCGCTGAGTGTGAGCGTTACAGTATCAATCGGCGAAAGTGTTCCGCTTGCCGTGATTGTAAGCTCTGCAGGGTTGACTGTAATCGCTGTAGTTTGAGTTAGCGTAATGTCTGTATAGTCGTAGTTATCGGTATCATTCGGAGTGAATCTCACGTTGAATCCGCCGTTGCTCACAATAGGAACAGTTGTAGGAACATTCCATGCAAAAGTACCGTCGCCCGAACCGCCCGAAAGCGTTGAATCGGCGAGCGTTTGCCCGTAGGTAATGGCACTTGCCGAGGGGAATGTTACAGTAGGCGGCGTTGCTTTTCCGATTTGGAAGCTTCCGCTTGCTGTACCTGTATAATTCCCGATTCCTGTAACGGTAACTGTCGCCTGACCCGCGCCTGTGTTATTACTGTGCGAAATAGTGAAGTCGGTGTCAAGCACTAAAATCACGCCGTTTACCTCGACTGTCGGAACAGGAGTATGCGCCGAGCCTGTGTAAGTAAATGTACCGCCTATGGTTACAGTCGCGTCACTAACACTGCGCTCATTTACCGTAAGCGTGCCGTTTACGAAGGAAATATCGTAGTTATCAGAAGTCAAGCCGTCGGGCGTGATTGTGTAGGTGTTTACTGCACTGCCTAAAGTATAATCCGTGTTGAACGACAGCGTACCGGTAAGAGAAGCCGCAGTTTCGCCGCCCACAAACGCATTGTAGCTTACAGTAAAGGCGGGAGTTGTTGCGTCGCCGAAGGTCTTTGATTGGTTATTTGCGGTTATAATTAAATTCGCTCTGCCTATTTGGAAGTTTTCGCTTGCCGTGCCTGTATAATTCCCGATTCCTGTAATCGTAGCCGTAGCTGTTCCCGCGCCTGTGTTTGCGCTGTACGAAATAGTGAAGTCGGTATTATGCACTAAAGCTACGCCATTCACCTCGACAGTCGGAACAGGAGTCTGCGCCGCGCCTGTGTAGGTGAAGGTGCCGCCTATGGTTACAGTTGCGTCATTTATACTGCGCCGATTTACCGTAAGCGTGCCGTTCACGAAAGTAATATTATAATTGTCGGAGGTCAAGCCGCTCGGTGTGATTGTGTAGGTGCCGGCTGCATTGCCTTGTATATAGTTTGAGTTGAGCAACAGCGTACCTACGAGAACAGCCGCGCTTTCGCCGCCTACGAACGCACTATAACTTTCAGTGAAAGCAGGAGTTGTTGTGTCGCCGAAGGTCTTTGATTTGTTATCTGCAGTTATAGTTAAAGGTGCTCTGCCTATATTGAAATTCTCGCTCGCAGTGCCCGTATAATTCCCAATTCCCGTAACGGTAACTGTCGCCTGACCTGCGCCTGTGTTATTACTGTGCGAAATAATGAAATCGGTGTTATGCACTAAGGGCACGCCGTTTACAACAACAGTCGGAATAGGAGTATGTGCCGAGCCTGTGTAGGTAAATGTGCCGCCTATGGTTACAGTTGCGTCGCTAACACTGCGCTGGTTTACCGTAAGCGTACCGGGTACGAAAGTAATATCGTAGTTATCAGAAGTTAAGCCGCCAGGTGTGATTGTGTAGGTATTTACAGCACTGCCTTGCGTGTAATCCGTGTTGAACAACAGCGAGTTGCCAAGAACGCTCGCGGTTTCGCCGCCCACAAACGCATTGTAGGTTACAGTAAAGGCAGGAGTAATGCCGCCGAAGGTCTTTGATTGGTTATTTGCGGTTATAATTAAATTCGCTCTGCCAATGTTGAAGTTTTCGCTTGCCGTGCCGCTGTAGTTCCCGATACCTGTAATGGTAACAGTCGCCGTTCCTGCGTTTGTATTATTACTGTGCAAAATAGTGAAGTCGGTATTATGCTCTAAAGTCACGCCGTTCACGACAACTGTCGGAACAGGAGTCTGTGCCGAGCCTGTGTAGGTGAAGGTGCCGCCTATGGTTACAGTTGCGTCGGAAATGTCGCGCGCTGTTATAGTAATTGTACCGTTTTGCGGCGTGAAAATGTAATTCTGTGCAGACATTCCGCTGACATTAATCGTAATCGGGAGAGTTCCTATATTGCTTGTGCTTGTATAATCACTCGTGAGGAGCGGCAAGCCTGTGATTCCGGAGGGTGTATAGCTCGCGCCTAAAGTATGCTCAAGCTTGTAAGTATAACTCGGCAGCGCACTTCCAAAAATTACGGAATGATTATCTGCGGCGACAGTGACGCTTGCAGGTCTAATTTCAAATGACTCTTGAATCGTTCCTGAGTAGTTCCCTATTCCGAAAATATCAAAATCATATGTATCTGCGTCCGTCTGCGGCGGGAATGTATAATTAAAATGCACACCTCGTACAAGCCCTGTCGCCGTAACGGTCGGCTGTTGCGGCGAACCGTTGTAGGTTACGGAGTTAACGCTGAACATAGTATCCGTAATTAATTGTTCTGCTACTGTCAGCGTGATGGTTGCCTCCGCAAAGCTAAAGTTACTGTCGCCCTCTTTAGTTGCGCGGATTGTGGAGGTTCCTGCATGGTTTATTGTAACGTCACCGTTGGCGTTAATTGAAACAGCACCGTCACCACCTGTTACCGCCCATTGAATCGCAGTCCCCGTGCCGCTTCCGCCGCTCACGCTGAGCGTGAAGCCCGGGTCGCCGTAGATGATTTGCGAAGGTGCGCCGGTGATTGAAATTTGCGGTGATTGTTCAGCCATTTCGACCGCAAGAACGCCGTCGTTAAACACGACGAACTCATAGTTGTCGGCTTCAAGCGAGCCGACAGCCGCAAAAATCGTGTAGTTATTAACAGGATAGCCGTTGTTGTAATCGGTTGTGAGCGAGGGTATGCCCGTAATGTTACCAATCACAGGTGTGTCTCTGCTTTCGCCGTTCACATAGCCCGCGATTGTAAATGTAAATGTCGGCGTAGCCGCACCGAACGACTTACTGAGGTTATCAGCTGTAACTGTCAGCGGTGCTTTGTCTATGTCGAATTCTATTGTAATTTCGCCCGTGTAGTTGCCGCTTGGAGTTGCTGTAATTGTAATCGTAGCTGTTCCCGCATTGGTATTATTACTGTGTGTGTAGGTGAAGTCGGTAGGTTTAATCATGTTTTCAGTTCCGGTAATATCAGTGACATCTGGTGACGGCGTATACGGCAATCCGTTATAAACAAATGTCCACGGAACGCTTGCTGAAACATATGACAAATTCCGCTTACCGACAGATATTGTACGTGTTGCGGTGACTTCGTTATAATTCTCGTCACCCGCCATGGTTGCCATGACAAGCGTGTCGCCCTCGCTTTCAATCGCAGCAAAGCCAACCGGTGAAACCGACAGCGAAGCTCCCGAAAGAATCTCAAATTCAACTGGGCCACCTGTCGAGCCGCCTGTAGTAGTCAGCCAAAAATCATTTCCGCCGAATAAAATTAAACCGGGGTCGTTAATATTAAATTCTGCCTGCTCTGCTTTTGCGACATCGATGATTAAGTCAATTGTCACCGTGTTGTAATTTGCAATATCTGCAGGTGTAAATGTCGCCGAATGTATCCGTTCCCCTGCGTTACCGACATAGTCATCCGGTGAATCCCATCCCCAGCGCGGCGGAAGCGAAACGCTTGAAAGCAAATCACCGTAAGTCGCGGTCAAGCCTATAGGTTCAATATAACTCGGGGTAGCTTTGCCAATGTCGAAGCTCACAGTTCGCGAGCCTGTGTAGTTTCCGCCTGCTGTTGCTGTAATCGTAACCGTTCCGCCGCTTGCGACAGTGATATTCGCACCCCACGAAACAGTATAATCGTGTATGGTAATTATATTATTCGCGCCGTCCGTAACTGACGGTGTCGGCGTGTGCTGTAAGCCCGTGTAAATCACGCTTGTGATTGCGGTTATTGACACATTCGATAAATCCCGCTTGCCTATTGTAAGCGTAATTGAATCGGCTGTCGGATTATAATCATTATCTCCCGCTTTAGTCGCAGTAATCGTAACCTCGCCCGCGCTTTCGATAATCATCATGCCTGTACCGGGCGCAACAGAAACAGCGTTTCCTACAGTTACAGCCCATGTTACTGCGCCTGTGCTCTGTCCGCCTGCGGTTGTGAGCGTTACAGGCGCGTCCCCAAAGGTGAACTCACCCGGATTTACAATCGCAAAGCCTGTTTGGTCAGCTTTCACAGGCGGCGGGGTGGTCGTAACAGGAGGCGTTCTTGTAGTTGTAACAGGAGGCGTTCTTGTAGTCGTTACCGGCGGTTGCGTCGTGGTCGTGACAGGCGGAGCTGTCGTTGTCGTGACCTGCGGTGTGGTAGTTGTTATTTGCGGTGTGGTAGTTGTTACGGATGGTGTTGTGGTCGTTATGGGTGGTGTAGTCGTCGTAACGGGTGGAGTCGTCGTTGTAACGGGCGGAGTCGTCGTCGTAACGGGCGGTGTAGTCGTCGTTACAGGTGGCGTAGTTGTAAGTTCCGGTGCTGTTGTTGTAACTTCCGGTGCTGATGTTGTGACTTCCGGTGCCGGTGTCGTAATTGGAGGAGTAGTCGTGACTGGCGGGGCAGTCGTTACATCTGGCGTATCGGGGTTTGTCATGGTCGGTATGTACGATTCGTCCGTTTGTTCACGAATTCTTGTCTGTTCAATTTCGACGATGACTCGGTCAAGCCATTCCTCGCGTTCATCCGCGCTTACCGACAGCCATTCCTCGCGTTCCTCTTCACTGATTGCGAGCCATTCTTCCTGTATTTCGTCCCATTCCTCCTGCGGAATCGAGAAAATCGCCGGCGGGTCGATTACTGCGTCCTTTACGTCTGCGAACGAGAAGGTGTTTACGTTATTACCGGGATTTTCGTCGTTTTCTGTGCCTCCTGTATTAATTACAGTAATATTTCCATGCTCGTCTATTTCAACCTCGACGATGAAGTTCCCTTCCTCGTCGAAAATAACTCCTTGGTCTAAGTCAACAGCTTCGATTTTCAAGGGCGAATCCTCATCAAGAATCGTGTCGTAGACAACGCTTGCGCCCGCCATAGCAGTCGTGAGGACTGTAGCGAGCAGCATTATTCCCGTTGCGCCGCTTGACAGCGACGAATTGAGCAGGGCGAACAGCTTTCCGAGACCTCTGCTGTTATCAGCTTTGTGATAGGCAGAGGACTTACTCTCGTTTTCGCTTTCGGCAGGTTTATGCCGCCAGCTCGAGAGCCACAGCCGCCCTAAACGACCGATGAATCCCACGTGGTTAGTTTGCTCCTTTTTGAAATTTTTGCATATGTAGTTAATTATATCATAAACTGCAGACATAATCAAGCGTTTTACGAATAATACTTCTGATTCCGACTTTTCGCTTAAATGCAAAAAGCAAGAAGCTATAATAAAAGTAAGAGGTATCAACATGAGGCTGATACCTCTTGCTCTTATAACAATTATTACTTCACAATCCAACGACCGCCTTTTGCCGGACCGATTCGTTCAATAATACCGGCTTTTTTCAATTCGTTTATACTTTTTTCCACGCCGCGTGTTGTAATGCCTATCTCCTCGGCTATTGATTTTGCGCTTATCGTCGGTTTTTTCTGCATAATTGCTTTTATTTTATCTTTTGTTTGGTTTTCACCGAACTTTTCACCGAACTTTTCACCGAACTTTTCAGCAATGTTATCATCGTAGACAGAAACATCGGGACGATAGAATATAACGGTAAATCCGTAATTGTCCGTAGCAAATTCATACTTCACGCCTGTATCTTTGCAAGCATCGGCGATGCGCTTCAATCCTGTGCCAAAGCTTTCAATGTCCTTCGAATAGTACATTATTTGCGCCAAAAGCGGATTCCGATGAACAGAGCGACCTGTACCGTTAATAAAATCCTCCGGCGTTACTCCGGCAGGGAATGTCCCCGGATTATATATTTCGATGCGGTTGCTGAAAATAGCCACCTCATTGTTTTGCGGTGTTCGGAAGTTCTTGTGGCAAAAGCTATTGCTAAGGGCTTCGCGAATCGCAACGTGCGGGATTTCCGGTATTTCCTTGCGAGCGAGCTGTGACCCGTCAATTATTACTCTGTACCGCATATTACTGCGAATGTACTTCTCCGCGGCATCAATGAGGTCGAGCACGCGCCCCTCGGTTCTGTTAATATCAAGAAACGTCAGCTTTTCCTCTGTTGCAAAAATAGCCATCTGGATTTCTGCCACGGGAGCTTTACCAAACATGACTTCCGCAGTATTGTTTAACGTGCCGTTTTCTGACAGTTTTAATCGGACAAGTACATCCTCTGCGTTTGTATATGCGTAGTCAAGTCGCCCTGCAGCGTTTGCTTTACCCACATATTTCTCAAGCTCGACAGTGTCTATGCCGGATACATCTATTCGAGATGAGGACGAATCCCAGTTTGAGGTCTGTTCGTGCTTCTTGATGATAAATTCCTCAAGCTGAGCCTTCGACATTTGTTTATCCTCATCAGCAACGCGGATATATGCTCGTCCATATGCAAAATACGGAGTATTATCCCCGTTGAATATCACATGAATACATGGTTTATCATCAAGGTAGACTAATTCTATTTTAGGGAACAGCTTGGGTTCGATGTGATTTGATACCGCCTGACTAATATCGCGCAGAGTGGCATCACCTATTTGCTGTCCCAAAACGGTGCCGTCATTATGGATGCCGAAATACATCTCGCCGCCGCCGTGCTTGTTCAGAATAGCGGACATGGAAATCACGCCTTCTTTGAGCTCGGCGGTTGTTTTCTTGAATTCTAATATCTCGGTTTCTTTTCCGATTTTCATTCAGCGGTCTTCCTATCCTTGTTATTAAATGCGTTTAATACCTCTTATATACTATCATAAAAACGAATTCTTGTCAATATCAGCATAAATCCTTTTAAAAACAACAATACTACTTATCGGAGGTGAATTTAATGGCAAAAGATAGTCAAATCGACTCGAAAGATGTCCGAAAAGCAAAAGCGAAATATAAAACCTCTTTCGCGAGCGATAAAGCTAACAACGGAAATAACAATGACAAGAAGCAATCCGGTAACCGTCATAAGCCCGGAAGTGATAAATAGAAAAACCGGAGTATTCTTTTATACTCCGGTTAAATATGTTTAATAATTATGTTTTCAAGCCTTTCTGCGAGCATTTCTGCAAGTAGCCTCCTGTGGCACTGCTCCGAAGTCGGCTCAGCGCAAAGCAGGCAGATATTTTCTACGCTGTACTTGAAATCAAATGTTTCAAGCGAATTTCGCTGCTTGATAAGCTCACGATATTGCGTTTCATAGTCTGTCCATGAAATCTTTCTATTCTTGTAATCGTCAAGTAATTCCTTTGACGGCGCATACTCCAAAGCGTGAACATAGTCGCAGTCACGGATTGTTTTGAGGAAATACCGTAGGTCATTGCCTTTAGAAAATCCCGCAAGCTGCGTGGAATTCCAAAGGCGAACGTCAAGCAAGAGCTCTATGTTGTTTGATTTGATTAAATTGAAAAACTGCTCCGCTGATTTCTGCGCAAAGCCGATTGTGTAAAGGTTCATAATCTATCCTCTCATAAAGATTCAATAATACTATTATATACGAAATAGCAATTCAAGTCAACGTAAAAATATAAAGCACAAAACCGTTTCACGTTTGCCGTGAAACGGTTTTATCATCTAATCTATAAACCACGCTTTACTTTAACGCTCCATGCTTGGGGTTAAATTAACCATGTACGTGGAGTATTTTATCCCCCCATGCCCCGCATCAATAACAACAACCGCCTTCCCTGCCGCCTCCGTCCCCGCAGGAACAGAAACCGCACGATTATTCGCTGTCATTGCCACAATCACAAAGCAGACTAAAAACGCTAAAGTCAGCGGTACTTTTAAATTCCACGCACTCATAATTTCTCTCATAACTCGGACTCTCCCTATGCTTGTCAGTTTTTGTATTTAGTTATGAGTATGAGGGGGAGTGAGGATTTATTCCGGTTGGGTGGGAATTAAGGGAATTATGCTTATAATGTTTAGCTATGTTTTTTGCGTTTGTACAGCAATCTTTCGTACCGTCAACATGAATTAAAGGACACAAAAGTGTTTTTGCCCATGTATCAATTTTTTTCAAAGAACGAGAAGCCACAAAATCAACAAATTCTATATGTTGTTTGTGCATATCTCCGCCTTTGAGAATACATTCTCCATGCTGTTCATATCCTCGTTTTTCTATTCGCTTCAATCGCAATTCAAGCGGAGCGGAAACATATACAGCGAGTTTATAAAATTGTGGTATTATATCGCCAAAATCCCCCGTAACGGCAGAGATAATAAACGTATTATATTTTTTAATGTCAGCAAGCATTAAACGCAAGCAATCATCATAAGGACGTTCTACGGCATATGGAATTTCTGATTTTTCAAAATAATAATCCTCAATATCCATGTGCTTATAATTCAACACACGAGCTAATTCACGCCCAAGTGTAGTTTTACCGCTTCCGTTTGCTCCAAATATGATTATACCGTGGGGTTTGTTTATCTCGTTGCTTTCCATTTCATAACCTCACATTACATAAATACACTGTAAATCAATTATACCACAACCCGCACTCATTTTCAAGTTATATCGCAAAAATAAAAACCACTTCACTATAAAACTCAACTAAACTTGACATCTCCGCAAAAACATGATAATATAAACACAACAATTAATCACGTAAAGGCGGAACAAACGTATGTACCGTATCGCAATCTGCGAGGACGAAAAGGTCTTTTCCGAAACACAAGAAATAATCTGCACCGACATATTAAAACGAAATTCAATCACAAATAAAATCGACTTGTTTGAAAGCGCAGAGGATTTTTTAGCGGCTTTTACAAGCGGCGAAAAGCACTACGACTTGATTCTTCTCGATATAGTCATGGGCGGAATGAACGGCATGGAGCTTGCCGCAGAAATACGCAAACGCGACGAAAAAGCCGCAATAATTTTTATTACGTCAAGCCGTGAATACGCGCTTGACGGCTATAACGTAAACGCTCTGCATTACCTGCTGAAGCCTGTTGACGTGGCTGTTTTGGAGCGTTTAATTCTATCGGATTATAAAAATAAATTCCAAAGTGAATTTCTGTGCTTCAAATCGGGTGCGCAGAATTTGCGTCTGCCTGTTAATGACATTATACGCGCCGAAACCGTTGGGCGCCGGGTAGAAATCACGCTGACAGACAGCGTTGTTACTTATCCGGGCAAGCTTACAAAGCTTCTCGAAGAGCTTCCGCGCGACCAATTCGTCCGCTGTCATCAGGCTTTCGCCATAAATATACAGAAGGTTCGCGAGCTAACTCGTCAATCTGCGCTTTCTGTAAACGGCGTTGAAACGCCTGTCAGCCGCACTTTTACAAAGGAGGTGCAAAAGGCTTTTCTCATGAATATTCGCAAGAACTGATGACGCTCTTTTTGAAGCGTCATTTTTGCATATTATGTCATTTCTTTTGCCAATTGTGCACTTTATGTTGACTTTTTATGCAGATAGTACTATAATTTAATATTAGGGAGTTGAGATAATTTGAAAAAGCGAACATGGCTGTGGATATATTTTTTGACGGCAGTTCTTCTTGTCTGCGGCACTGTTATGCTTTTTTCGCGCGGGGTAATTCCCGATACTGATGGCTGGATTATATCGCATGAAACCCAAAACAACGAATACATACGAATTGAAACAGGCGTAATCACCGAGGATTATCTCGGGCAGTATGTCGTAATAAATACAGCAAGACAGCATTTGGATGTGTTTGTCGGCGGTGAGCTTGTTCTCTCGTCGCGGGATTACGATTACAGCGGTCGGAAAGCCGCAAGATTCGGACTTAGAGTCACGCCCGAGTTCGTCGGCAAGGAAATGCAAATCGTCTTCTCAACGCCCTACGAAAGCGATAATTTTTTGATGAGAAACGCGCTTTCCTTCGAGCGCATAAACGCGGGGATTACCGTGCTTGATTACTCTGTTACTGCGATTTGCATTGCTACGGGAATCGCGGCTCTTGTTCTTGCTTTTGCGTTCGGCATACGCAACGCGGGGAGCGGCGGTATATGCCTTTTCGCGCTTATAAATATTTCGCTCGCTGTTAATATTATCAGAGGCGATACAATCAACGGCTACGAAATGTTTGACCCGCGCTCAACTTATAATGCAGGGCATTTCGTTTATTTCGGTTATATGCTGCCTATGCTTGCGTTTTTCTGCATGACGCTTACAGGAAAGTTTAGAAAATGCGCTGTTTTTTTAGTAATGTCAACCGTGCTGTATTCTGTCGTTGTTTTTATATTAAACGCCGCTCGCATAGTCCCTGCAGGACTTACCTACGGCGGTTATAATTATATTTTATCGCTCACTATTACGGTTCTCACGGTAATGCTGGCGTTACAGCCGACAGCGGAGAATCAATTCTCGGTTATAGCGCGCATACACTTGGTTTTATGGTCTTTGTGGGGATTTTCCGCAGTTGTCCGTTTGATTTTCAGCATGAGGTTATACGTAAATGTCGAGTATCGTTTAGTTTACGCTTCGACTTTAATTACGCTTACATTTTACGGAATATTTGTTTATGCGAAACGAATCAAAGCACTCCAAAAAAGCGAATACGCAATGAACCTCAGAGCCGAAAGTCTTATGCTGAGTTATGAGCAGATGAAGGCGCATCACAGGGAGGTAGACAGGGTTAAGCACGACATGAACAGTCACCTCGCCGCGCTTCATATTTATTTAAAAGACAAAAAATTTGAAGAAGCGGAAAAATATCTTGAAAAATATACAGTTGATGTCGGCGATGTCACCGGAACAGTCTACTGTGAAAACTATCTGATTAACGCTATAATGCATGATTTTTTACGCAGAGCAAAGGCTTTGGGTATAAAGGCAGATTTAAAAATAGAAGCCGCGCCGTTTAATATTTCTGAGCCCGATTTATGCAGCTTGTTGGCGAATATAACTGACAACGCGCTCGAAGCCTGCGCCAAGCTCCCCGATGAACAAGAGCGGCAAATTGCGTTAAATATTACAAGGCGCGAGCCTTACTGGGTGGTCATCTGCGAGAACAGCAACCCTGGTGGAATCGTTAAAGACGGCGAAAAAATAAACACAAGTAAAAACCGAAATAATCACGGCTACGGACTGAAGATAATTGAGCGGATTGCGGCTTTTTACGACGGCATGACAGATGTTGCATATGACGAAAATACTTTTACAATTACTGTTGCATTAAAAGATAAATAAAAAGGTTGTATTTTAAATGCGTAGATTTGCATGGATTAAGGATAGCATAATCCAAATAGTATTCATCACCTTTGCGGTGGTGTTTACTGTGTTTATCGCGCAAATTTCAATTAGCGAGCAATACAAGGAATACTACGAGAATAAGTTAGAAGCCAAAGCCGAAACGCTCGCATATAACGCCGTGCATTTATTTTCCGACAACAGCGAAATCCGCAACGCCGCAGGCATGAGTCATGTTTTGGATATTATTTTCCCGCTTCATGACAGCGAATCTGAAATAATCCGTTATACTCTGTTCAACTTTGACGGAAGCATCGCCGCTTCTACTGTTGAAGTTGACAGCGGTTTAGTTCTGCCCGAAGAAGCGTTTACCGAGGCATATACATATATGGAAAGCCCGCTTGTACGCTCGTTCTGCCCTGTTTTCATTGACGGGCGGGTGCGCTATATTCTGATGATTCAAATTGACGATACGCCGTTCATAGAATACAGCGAGCAGTTATCCGAAAGCCTTTACTCATCGCTGTTTCGCGGCTGTTTAATGATGGCGGCGGGGTACGCATTATTCTCAATAATAACGAATCTGCGAAAGAAAAAAGTGCAGGAAGATGATGACGTTGAAGAAGCTGATGAAGAAACCCCCAAAATTAACAGCGGTGCGTTTTCAAGGGTTGTGATTCAATTAGCTTCGACGATTATTTTCAGCTTGTTATCGCTGCCTTTTCTGCAAAGCTACGCAATTTCAAGCGACGGAATAAACGCGATGCTAATCATTGGCGGATTACTTTTAGCGGTTGCGGCTGTGCATTTTTGCCGAATTCTACTATGGTTTTTCGCGTGGTATTCAAAACGTCCGATTTCATCCTACGCCGCGCAGACAATGCAGTTTTTTGTGTTTTTAGTAGTTTTTCTCACCATATATGTCTATACAATGCAGAGCGGCTACAGCACGCAGATTGAACTTACCAAGCAGAACGAACTGCGGATTTCTTCCGTGTTTGCGGGGGTTTTTCTCAGCGGAAATGAAGTTGACGACGTTTTGCTTGAGCAAGCGCAGAGCTTGAATTTCGGCGAGCACAGTGAATGTGTTATTGTTATTCCAAGCAACGAAAATTTCATTATTTTCGGCGATGAAGCGCAGAACATTTCCGAGGCAAGCGACCTGCTCCATTCGGCTTGGATTAGCAAGGCATCTGTCACCGGAATCCGCGGCGATTATAAATACGGCGTAACGATTATAACCGACGCTTCTTTTGAAGATGTCGCGGCTTTGGCAGTAGTGCGTCAGCTTGTTTCGGTGCAGGCAGACGAAATGCGCGGCGCAACGATTGACTTTCTGCTTGCTATGTCAGCGACAGTATTGGCGTTTGTTTTTTTATTCGTTGAAATGAACCGTATGCTTGAAGTAATAAATCTGCCGAACCTGCGTCGTGAGCGGGATTTACGCTACGCAAAGGGCACGCGCAGTCTTATGTTCTTAGCGAACGCTTGCCGTTATATTCCGCTGTATTTCTTTGTTTTAATCGTGCGCGATATTTACGAAACGAACCCTGTGAGTTGGATTCCGGGTGAGCTTGCGACGGTGCTTCCGATTGCGGTGGTGCTTATAGTCATGGCTGTAGGTAAGGATATAACGAGCTTATTTATACGCTTGAAAGCCCGCAGAATGATGATTCGCGGTTGTTTAATCGGGCTCGTCGGCTTTCTGCTTTTAAACTTAGCTTCAACGCTTCCTGTTTTGCTCTTGCTTTTAATTCTGACATACACAGGTGTTTCGATGGTGTACAACGGCTTGTGGGACTTTGCGGCAAACGCGGCGAACACCGGCTATAACGAGTTCACGGATATAAAAGAGCACACGCTTTCTGGCGAGTATCTCGGCGGCACGGCGGGCGCGGTAATAGGCGCTATGGTTTATGATAAGTTCGGGCTGTTCGCGGCGTTCGCGCTTTCTTCTGCGATTCTTTTAATTTTAGCGGTTTTAATCCGCGCGCTGTTGCCCGCAGGTCAAAAGCCTGTTAAAGTAGAACGGCGCGAATACGGCTTTTTCCGCTTCTTCTTTTCAAGAAGCATTTTCCCGCTTATGTTTCTGCTTCTTATGCCATTCGTGCTCGGCGAGTATTTCATCGAACAATTTTCGCCGCTTTATGCCGCCTCAATTGAGCTTTCGCCGGGTGCGGCTTCCTGGACTTCCCTGCTCATGACGATGGCTTTGGCGTATATTGCGCCGTCAATTGTCCGCGCGTTTTCAGGGCGAATCGGCAAGACTGCGATTTGCGTTTTCGCGAATATGCTTGCCGCCGCCGGATTGGTTCTTTTTGCACTTATGCCCAGGATTGCGGCGATGTACGGCGCGTCGGCTTTAATCGGTGTTTCAATCGGTGTCGGCAAAAACATTCTCGCCGCGAAATATTCGGAGTTCAAGGAATCGCAGATGTACGCGCATAGCGGCTATGTTTATAATTTATTTGATTCGCTGTTCGGGCTGCTCGGCGCGGCGTTGTTCACGCTGTCGCACGTAATATCTGCAAGCGGAAACACTGTCGTTTACATCGCGGTAATCGTAGTAGCCGCGACAGTATTGTATGTTTTATTTTCGGGGAACAGGAGGAATAATCGAATATGAATCCTGTTGTTTTATTTTTCAGAACGCTCGGCGAGCTGTGGCTTTCAAGCTGGAAGCGCAATCCCGAAGACAGCGCGGCGGCTGTAAAAACAGGCATTGATATAGGCACAGCGGCGGCAACGGGAAGCAGGCTGTTCTCCTTCCTCAACGCGTCGCTGTCAAGCGGCATGATGGGTGTCACTATGCTGACTATGGTGGTGACGACGACGCTTGCCGCTGTTTCTGTTACATACGATGTATTTGTCAGCGAGGAGTCAACCTTACAAGTGCAAGTTCAGACTAACGAGTTCGATTCGGGAGTTATTGCTGATGAAAACGGCAATGTTATGCAGTTCATGGAAATTGAAGCCGCGCAAAATACTGCACTCGCCGCGCAGAATTCTTTTATGGAATTATTACAGGCGGTAGCCCTGCCCGAGCCCGAATTCACCGTAGTTTCATGGGTTCCTGAGGTTATGATTACAGAACAGACGGCTTTAATAATTCCGTCTGAGCTTCCGATAGAATCAAATGAAACAATAATTGACGCACTGCCTGTTGATAATAATTTTGAACCGGGTTTTAATAGGCATATACCGACTTTTACAACTCCGACAATCACTGAAGCACCGCCTCCGGTAACAACTCCGCAGGCTGAAGATACACCGCCTGAAATTGCGACTGCACCTGAAGTTACAACAACTGCACCCGAAATCACGACTACGCCGGAAATCATTACCACTACTCCGGAAATTACAACAACACCGATAGTCACGACCACTCCGCCGATTACAACCACTCCCGTAGTTACAACAACACCTGCGGTAACTACGACACCTGCGAATACAAATTCCGGCGGAAACCGCCGTCCGCCGTCCGTTACGACTGCACCGCCAATTGTAAACCCACCGAAATCAGAGCAGACAGGCTTTGCAATAAATGCGCCTACCCAGCCGCTCGTGTTCGGAGATGCGCCTTCAATGCTCACAACGGCAGGCGGACAAGGCACAGGAGCGGTTACATGGGCTGTGACTAATGGAAACGCAGTTTCTATCGCCGAATCAACAGGCATGATTACAATTGAAAGCGCAGGAACTGTCACAATTACTGCCGCAAAAGCGGGCGATGATGATTATAATAGCGTTTCTGCTGAGCTCACAATTACAATAAGTGCGCGGAACATCAACAACGCAACTGTAAATGTTACGAGTACGCACATTTACAACGGCGCGGAACAAACGCCGAGTTTCACAGTCACAGACAACTTATCGCCTAATTTAATTACAGACGAGGATTATACTGTTTCGTATTCTGCGGACAGAATCAACGCAGGCATTGTAACAATCACTCTTACGGGCAAAAACAATTATAGCGGCACAAAAACGCAGACTTTCACGATTGAAAAAGCCGAGCCTGCTTACGATGAGCCAACAGGCTTATCTGCGGATTACGGCGATTTGCTGTCAAGTGTTGACCTACCCTCACGCTGGACTTGGGATTATCCCGCAAGTCTTGTCGGTGACGCGGGTGAACAGCAACATTCTGCAACATTTACACCGCAAAACACTGCAAACTTTAACACGGTTACAATTGATTTAACTGTAAACGTCGCGAAAATAAATCAAACAGCTTTGATAATAAACGACCCGGGCGCGAAAACCTTTGGCGACAGCGGTTTCCTGCTGTCTGTCGGTGGCGGAAGCACCGATGGAACTGTTACCTTCGAGCGCGTATCGGGAGCTTCGCTCTCTGTTTCTTCAATCGGTGCTGTGACTATTGACGGCGCAGGCGAAACACGCGTCAGAGCGACAATGGCGGGCGATAATAATTATAACGATGTTTCTGCCGAGCTTACTATTACAGTCGGTAAGCGCGATTTATCAAATGCTACCGTGGCTGTTCCGTCGGGAACGTATGTATACACAGGGTTTGCACATACCCCCTCTCCGAATGTAACAGACGGCTCATCGCCTAATTTAATTTTAAACACCGATTATACATATAATCATGGTGCAAACATCAGCACGGGAATTAACGCGGGAAGCATTACGGTTGAAGCGACTCTGAACGGCAACTACGAGGGCACAGTTACCGTGAATTTCGATATTGAAAAAGCACCGCTGACGGTTACAGCTCATGATGACGATATAGAATTTAACAGCCCGCCGCCGCAATTTAACTATACTATTACAGGCTTCGTGAACGGCGAAAACGAAACGACAGCGAACGTTACGGGCGCGCCGTCGCTTACCTCAAATTACACGCAAGGCTTCGCTGTTGATGATTACACAATTACTGTAGCAATCGGAAATTTATCTGCTCCGAATTATGATTTCACAACCTTTGTCAACGGCACGCTGTCGGTAGGACGAACAGCACAATCTGCTATTAGCATTATCAATATTCCCTCACCGATAACTTACGGCGATTCAAGCTTCACACTTGATATATCGGGCGGAAACGGCATAGGCGCGGTCACATGGACTGTGACGAGCGGAGCGGCGGTTTCGATTAACGAAACGACAGGGGCAGTATCCGTTCTTGCGGCCGGAACAGCGACAATCAGAGTTGATAAGGCGGGCGACAGCGATTACCGCGCCGCATACAGAGAGGAAACGCTGACTGTTGAACGTAAAACTATAACTGCAGGAATGATTAGTATTAATTCTGTGGTTTATAACGGCTCAGGACAATTGCCGACAATTACGTTGATGGACGGTACAACACTTACCCGCGGAACGCATTACGATTATACGTTCAGCGCAGTCACAAACGCAGACAGCTATCCTGTCACAGTGACCGGTATGGGGAATTATACGGGTTCGGAAATTGTTAATTTTGTTATTAATAGAGCCGACAACACTTTAGTAATCGCCTGCGCCGATATAACCTACGGTCAGTCTCCCGCGCCGAGCGCAACGACAAATATAAGCAACGGAACAATGACTTACGAGTATAAGTTGCAAAGCGAGCTTGATTCTGCATACAGCGCGACAGTGCCTACGAACGCGGGAAGCTACACCGTGCGCGGGACTTCGGCAGAAACGGCGAACTATAACTTGGCAACTGCTACGGCGAATTTTACTATCAACAGAGCCGCAAACACCTTAGTAATTACCTGCGCCGATATAACCTACGGTCAGTCTCCCGCGCCGAGCGTAACGACAAATATAAGCACCGGAGCAGTAACCTACGAATATAAATTGCAAAGCGAGCCCGATTCTGCATACAGTGCGACAGTGCCTACGAACGCGGGAAGTTACACCCTGCGTGGGACTTCGGCAGAAACGGCGAACTATAACTTGGCAACTGTTACGGCGAATTTTACTATCAACAAAGCCGCAAATACATTAATAATAGCCTGCGCTGATATAACCTACGGTCAGACTCCCGCGCCGAGCGTAACGACAAATATAAGCACCGGAGCAGTAACCTATGAATATAAACTGCAAAGCGAGTCTGATTCTACGTACAGCGCGACCGTGCCTACGAACGCGGGAAGCTACACCGTGCGCGGGACTTCGGCAGAAACAGCGAACTATAACTCTCAAACGGCTATAGCGGATTTTGTAATCTCGCCGCTTCAGCTTACCTGGAACGCTGACGGCACTGTCAGCAATAAAACCTTCGACGGTAACAACACCGCAACTGTCGCAACTGCACCCACGCTGAACGGCGTAATCAGCCCCGATATAGTGACCGTCGTGGCAGGCACTGTAGCTTTCGCAAGCGAAGATGCAGGAACTCACGCAATCACCGCAAGCAACTGGGAAATCGAGGGCACAAACGCAGGGAATTATTCTGCGCCGTCCGCACAGCCCGCTTTCGCGAATGCAACTATTACCTCTATTGTATCTGTTACTACGGGCAGTACAACAACGCAGTACACCTCCCTCAACGCCGCTTTCGATGCAATCGGAGCAGTAGCGGGAACATACACAATCACGCTTAATACAAATCAAGCCCCGTCGGCTACCCGAACAATTGCCGATGGGCAGAATATAACATTTGTCGGCGCGGAAGAGACCAGAACCATTTCTTTCGGGTTTGCAGGAGCTAATGTCAGATTATTTACCATAAACGGCGCAGGAGCAAGCATAACTCTCGGAAATAATATCACACTTCAGGGACGAGATTCGGGTGGTGTTATTACCGTGACAAACGGAACGCTCACAATGCTTGACGGCTCAAGAATCACGGGAAGCACTGCCGGCGGCAACGACAGAGCCGCAGTAATTATAGCGGTAAACGGAACACTTAATATGATGGGCGGCAGTATCACAGGAAATGTCGGAGGCGATGTGTTTACGTCTGCTACAGCCGCTAACAGAGTAAATTTACACAATAATGCACAAATCGGAGAAATCAGGTTTGGCGTTTCGACCGCAAGTGTTAACATAGACAGTAGCTGGACGGGAAGCATTGAGCATATAAGCGCGAGAGTAGCTCAAACAGTAGAAGATGCAATAAACAATTATACCACTGTCATTCGGCAGATACTGACAGGTACTGTTAACCCTGCAACCTTAGCGCAAATTTCGATTGGTGACGGGCACTTCCATGGTAATAACGGAAACCGCCCGATTACCGACACACACGTTATAAACGCTACAGGGCAGCTTGCTTTACGACCCGGCACAGGTACTTCAACCGACCCGTTCCGGATTTATAACGCGGCAGACCTCCAAGCAGTCGGTAGCGGAGAAAACCATAAAGGCAACGGTGCGTGGTCGCTTTCAGCGCACTACAGAATGATGAACAGCATCACCCTCAATCCGGCTAATCCAAACTGGGTGCAAATCGGTACAGAGGCAACGCCGTTTGCAGGAGACTTCGACGGCGACGGATATATAATTTCTGATATGAATATCTCTTTTCCGGGAACTTATGTAGGTATGTTCGCCTTTATCGGAAGCGGCACGGTAAAAAACCTCGGATTGTCAAACGTTAATATAGTGGGCTTGGATTGTGTCGGCGGAATAGCCGGAATTAATGAAGGCACCATAGAAAACTGCTTTGTCACAGGTACTATCAGAAATAACGGCAATTATTTGGGCGGCATAGCCGGAAGTAATCGAGGAACTATAGAAAAATGTCTCTCGCTCCTTACGGAAATTAACGGAAGCAACGCCGGCACTGTCGGACGAATTACAGGTATGAACGAACTCGCCAGTGCTTCAACTAACAATCACGCATCCGTCGGCATGATTGTCACGGAAAATACCGTACCAAAATCCCTTTCACCGGGCTTAAATACAATTGACGGCGCGAATATAACCTCTGTTAATTTATGGGCTGACCTCGGCTTTACCTCTGCTATGTGGGGCAGCAGGCTGCCGAATTTGATTCCGTATATTTACGGCACGGGCACAGATACCGACCCGTTCCGAATTTATACCGCGGCTGACCTGCAGGCAATAGGCGGCGGTACGTACAACGGCATGAACTGGGCTTTGAACTCGCATTACAGGCTCGAAAGCAACATCACGTTCCCGAACACAACAAACAACTGGACACCTATCGCAAGCTTTACAAACAAATTTACAGGAGTTCTCAACGGGCAGGGGTATACTGTCAGCGGTATAGATATTGATTTAACAGTGGCAAGCGGTAACTTCGACGCAGGAATTTTTGTAAGCACGGGAGAAGACAGCGTAATTAAGAACGTGCATTTTAAAAATACTAACGTAAGCTTCAGCGGAAATGCTACAGGCTCTACAGGCGGACTCGTGGGTAACGCAATGGGTACAATCAGCCATGTCAGCTTCGAGGGTAATGTAACGTGTACCAGAGCAAGAGTCGGCGGCTTGGTTGGTACTGTCGGGGACTTTGGAATACGCATTGAAAGCTGTAGCTTTGAAGGCGATGTTACAAGCGGAATAGAAGTCGCAGACGGTTTCACGGGAGGAATCGCAGGCTGGATACACGGAGGAGGAGTCGGCGCAAACACTATAATACGCGATTGCTTCACCACAGGCACAGTCACTTCACAAGGCAACGGCGTAGGAGGTATTGTCGGTGAAGTCAGAACAGGAGCAGGAGTTGTTACGGTAATACAAACCTACAGCACCATGGACGTTACAGGCGCAAACAATGTCGGCGGTATAGTCGGGAATCAAGGTACGGCTACAGTCACGAACAACGTCGTAAGAATGGACGATATAACAAGCACAGGTGCAAATGCAGGGCGAATAGTCGGAATCGGCACAGGTACACGTGACTGGAATTTTGCACGCTGGAGTACATTGGTTAACGGTGATGGGTTAGGGGTACTTCCCGATTTAACAACAAGCATCCACGGAAACGCGGATATGTCTTCTATATTTTCGACGCAAGTTTCATGGAGAAATAATGTAGGAGTTGGATGGGATTTCACCGAAGACACCGGTACATGGGTGTGGGTTGACAATGAAATGCCGAGATTAAGACACCCGCCGCCGCCGTAAACATAATTAAATTGACAATAAAGCCAATTTATGTTATAATAAATTAAAGGGAGATTTTCTAATGATAAGAAGAATCAAAACCCGAAAAAAACGCAAAAAAGGAGAAAACGAAATGGATTTAACAATCAAAAAAACCCCGCAGTACCCTAAGGTGGTCCTTAGTGCAGAGGGGCGCATTACCACCGAGAGCGCGAACAGCTTTGAAAAGGAGCTGATTCTCGCGCTTGACGAATACGACCATGTTGTCGTGGATATGTTCAAGGTGAGCCTGCTGACTTCAACGGGCATAAGAGCGATTCTCAAAACCTACAAAGCGGCTGTCGGCGCAAAGAAAGTTTTTCAGATTCAAACCCCGTCGGAAATGGTAAGAAACGTTCTGGGATTATCCAATCTCGAGCTGATGTTAGTAAAATAGATGGATAGAGTAGAATTTACGGTTAAAGCTGTTTTGGAGAACGAATCGGCTCTGCTTGACTTCGTGGACGCGGAATTCGCGCGGCACGGCTTGCCTACGCACGGCGAGGTTCTTGTCGCAATCGAGGAAATCTTCGTCAATATAGTGCATTATGCCTACCTGCCTAAGGAGGGCGATATTACCTTATCGCTGACCTTTGACTTAGACGCGGGTGAGGTTGTCGTGCGGCTTTCAGACTCGGGCAGAGCTTTTAACCCGTTTGAAAGAGAAGCACCCGATTTGAGCGCGGACTTGATGGAGCGAGAAATCGGCGGGCTGGGTATTCACTTTGTTAAAAACCTCATGGACAAAGTTGAATACGAATACATAAATAACCAAAACGTAGTTACTTTAACGAAAGGCGTGTCAAAATCATGAATATAATTACACGCGTAAAACGCGGCATTTGCAACGTTATCCGCGACGACGGACACAGAAGCCTCGCCAATCATATTTTCAGTAACGCAATAACTATTCTGATTATTGTAAACGTGGCTGTTGTTGTCCTTGACCTTTTAGAAGTTTTTTCAGCGGAAACAAGGCTGTATCATTATATCGAAGTGATTACTGTGGCTGTGTTTACAGTGGAGTATATACTTCGGCTGTGGACGGCTGATTTACTTTACCCGCGCGTCAGAGCGGCGAGAGCGCGCTTCAGATACGCTTTTTCGCCGATGTCTATTGTTGACATTGCGGCGATTCTGCCGTTTTATCTGCCGATGGCGTTCCCGATTAACATGACGATTGTGAGATTACTGCGGCTTCTGCGTCTGCTCAGAATTTTGAAATTAAACCGCTATTCCGACGCTAAAACCTCGGAAAAAATCTTATCTTCTATCAAGGAAGCGATTATATTAATCGATGCTGACCATAATTATTTGAGCGCGAACGAAGCCGCGAATACTATGTTTCCGACAATCAAAAACGTGAAAAAATATGCACCCGTGAGCGGCGTTGAAAACTGGCCCGCAGCACTTACCGGCTTCGATGAAAACAGCGTAAAGGATTCGATTCATTTTGAGTTCGGCGAGCATTATTATAAAGCCGATGTAAGCATAATTTACGACCGCGAAAAGCTTTTAAGGTACATTATAATTATTCAGGATATAACTGTATCTGTTCTGCTCGAAAAGGCAGAAAACGAGCGGATTCAATCCGAGCTTATGATTGCGCGGAAGATTCAAGCGAGTATGCTGCCAAGCGTATTCCCGCCCTTCCCCGAGCGCACAGAATTCGACATTTTTGCACTGATGGAACCCGCAAAGGAAGTCGGCGGCGATTTCTACGATTTCTTCTTCATTGACGAGAATAGACTTGCTGTGGTTATGGCTGACGTTTCCGGCAAGGGAATCCCTGCGGCACTGTTCATGGTAAACGCAAAAACACAGCTTAAAAACGCGCTGCTTAAAGGTAAAGCCGCGCTTCCGGCTGTGCTTGAAGCTGTTAACAATCTGCTGTGCGAGGGCAACGACGAGTGTATGTTTGTTACGGTTTTCTTCGGCGTTTTGGATATTCCGAGCGGCAAGTTTTCCTACGTAAACGGCGGGCATGATGTTCCGCTTATTAAACAAGGCGGCGAAAAATTCAAATGGCTCCCGACCAGACCCGGAATGATGCCGGGATTCATGGAGGGAACCAAGTATGAGCAGGACGAGATTGAGCTTAAAAAGGGCGATGTTTTATTCCTGTATACCGATGGCGTCACCGAGGCGGAAAACCCCGCAAAGGAAATACTCACGGAAGAAAAGCTTGAAAAAATAATTAACGAATGTGAACACAGCGACGCTAAAGGCTTGCTGACGTTTTTAAGAGAGCGCATTGAAGCGTTCGCCGACGGCGCGGAGCAGTCTGATGATATTACTATGCTGGCGCTGAGGATTGCGGAGTAGGTGCTTGCGAAGAAATGTCCGGTTCAGATAAACCTCAATTAACGCAAAAAGCCGCTTTTAAAGCGGCTTTTTTCTGTTCATTCACAACTGTACTCTACGCCAACCCCGCAACTATCCTCAGCACCTCAACCGCATCGGCGGTATCTATCTTCCCGTCACCATTTACGTCTGCCGCCGCCATTGCTTGCGGTCTTCTTTCTATATCATTTTCCAGTCCTGCGAACAGCTTGCCCAGACCCTTGCTGTCCTGTCCTTCGTGCACCGCTATGGCTTTGCTTTCGCTTTCTGCTGACTTGTGACGCCAGCTGGAGAGCCAGAGCTTTGCGATTCGGCTTAGGAGGTTCACTCAGTTAGGTTGTTCCTTTCTTGCGTCGTTTTGAAATATTGGAGATGATTACGTAGAGAATCGTTGTAGCAACGATTGCTAATGCCACGAACATAATCGCGCCGCCGTCAGGCGAGGAAATATGCGAAATAGTGAACAGCACCGCGCCCACCTGCCCGAAAATCGAGCCGAATAATTCGTAGACATAGCCGCTGTTTCGGTACTGCTCCGATTCGTCTAAGTTGCTGTACCAGTCGGAAATGAGGTTTCCCCCGACCCCGATTGAAATACCGATGAAAAGCGAAGCCGCGTACATCGTGAGCATACCGGGCATGAACGAGAAAATCAACATTCCGACAGCGGAAATCAAGCTTGAAATCACGCAGATTGTGGTGTTGTTGAGCTTGCCTTTAAGCATACCCGCAATCGGTGTGCCGAGATACGCGAGCGTCAGCGTCATAAGCAGTGTACTCCAGGAAGCCGCGCCGGGTGACAGGTCAATGGACTTTGCGTACAGCGGCGCGAACTGCTCAATGAAATACTCACCCATGACGAACGGCATGAAGAGCAGGAAAATGAAAAGCATAAGCCGTTTTGAGAACAGGAAACGGAACAGACTGATTCCCTTGCCGTTATCGACTACTTCCTCTTCCTGCGGTTTATCGCTGTAATCGGCGACGTCGTATTTCGGGAGCATTGCGCGAATCAAAATCGCAAGAATCAGCATAATCCCTGCCGACACCGCGAACGCCGCGAATAATCCGACATTATCATAAACCACCGCACCTATTACCGCGCCCGCCATGCCGCCGAGATATTCCGTTGAGAACGTCTGCTCCTTCAGCATACGGAACTCGGCAAAGCCTGTGTCGGATACGTTAGACGCGAAGTTCCACAAGCCCGAATAGGTCATCGAAACGCCCGTGAACGTGAACATCAGAAGCAGTAAGAAGAGCGGCAGAGTGTTCGCTATGCTCAGCGCAATGAATCCAATTACTGATATAAAACAGCCGAGAATCATCATTGCACGCGGCTGCAGCTTTACAAATTTTCTGACCATAGCGTTACCGAGAACCATGACTAAAAGCACCACGAAAAGCGGCGTTACGATTGCTCTGTCAACAGGAAGCCAGCTTATGGGGTTCGTCTTGTAAATATTTCCGACAATAAGCACGAAGAAATACATCGGAATATATCGGGCAAGTGTTACAAAGAACATCAGCTCGCGGACTACGCCGCCGTAGCGCAGGTATCTTTCGCGCTTCATGTTCGGAATATTAATCGCTTCGAGCAGGCGGTTAGTCATAACGAACAGGAACAGAAACGCGAAAACCATCGCCGACATTTCGAGCATGAATTGAATCGTCGTGTCGCGCAGCTCGTCTGCCTGAAGCGCGTCAAGCTGTCTGATTACCGCTAATGCCATTGTTTTTCCGTTGTTGTCTGTGAGAGCCGTTCCGCCGTATTTGTATTCTCCGCGGACGCCTGTTACCGCCGTCTGCATTTCCCATGCAGACATGAATAAATCGGCGCAATATGTTACATCTTCACCTGTTCCGAAAACCTCAAAGGTATTATCATCGCGAACGATTACAATAGACTCGTTGTCCTCGCCGAAGTCGAGAGCATTTACCTGCGCCGCTAACACCACGTCAACACTTTCCGAATCAATGAAAGCAAGCGCGGCGAACATTGAGGATAAGCGCAGCTCATCTTGACGGCTGAGCTCAATCTGCGTGGTGTAGCTGTTTTGCATTGAATAGCTGTACAGCGACAAAAACACTGCAAGGAACATACAGAGCTGCATGGTTTGTGAAGCATAGCTTGAAAGCTTGCGGTTGAAGAAATAGCCGAGCATCCAGAGGAGCAACCGCACTACGTGTGCAGCAGCAAATGCCGCTGACAGTCCGCCTGCAAGTAAGGCAGGAATTGTCGGATTATTGCTGTAAACCCGCCAGAACAGCAGTGCGAGTACGGCGAAAATTACCAGCGAAATAGCTTGAACAGCTACTTTTCCCGGGAGCTCTGATTTGGGCTTGGGGGTGTCAGTCGGGAGGACAGAGTCGTCCTCCCCTACATCATCATCGTCCTTTTTCTTTTTGAAAACGTTTGCTATAATCGCAAATAACGCCGTCCCCGCCGCCATCATAAGACAGCCGCGGAACAGCGAACCCCAAAGGCTGTCAAGCAAGGCTTGGCTGTGCTCCTTAAAGGGTGTATCGTCAATATGTACCACGAGAGTGAAGCGCGGCTCGCCGTTCATGTAAATTACCGCTTCTCCGGCGGCGGTTTCCTCTTTCGGGGGCTCACTGCCCGCTAAAAGCTCGCCCTGCGGATTCAACAGCGCATATCCGATTATTTCGATTCCGCCGCCGTCCATCGTGAACAGCATATCAAGAATAAAACCGATTCCGCCTACGTTTTGGAAGCCCTCGTTATCGCTGAAGACAAGCGCGGCGTTCCGCGCGAGCGAAGCCGCCTTTTCGTTAGTTTTGTCGTCATGGTATGTCGTGTACTGCTCATCAATTGAAGTGTGAGCGAGCATTACGGTGAATACCACTGCAAAGGTGATGAAGACTATTTGGATTATGCTGTCTTTTATCCATGAGAATTTTTGCATTTCATCTGCTCCTTTATATGATTTAAAAATATTTTTGCATACATAATTTATTATAACATAGATTTTAACAAATTGCAAGAGCAATTCTCGCTTTTTAACCGTATTTACAATCACCGTAAAAAAATAAAGCGGCACGGATAATCCGTGCCGCTTTCGCAGACATTTCTTTTTATTGCGTTCGGTAATACTCATAATTTTTCCCGTTGAAAACCCCATGCATTTCAAGCGAAAACACAAGCCCGAACATCGCACCGAACGAAAAGACCTGCGGCATTGCCGGAGCGGCAAACGAAACAGCTGCGGCAGCTGCGCTTATAATCAGCGTCACATCGAATATACTCGCAGGTTTATTCTTAAAAAACCGAAATAAAATAATTCCGCTTTGTTTTGTATATTTGCCGTCGTTTTTCCGTTTTTTGCCAATTGGGCTCAGGAACGCAAACCCTAAAATAAGCCCAAACCAAAACACACCGCCGAGAATAATCCTGAGCGATTCATACGGCATAAACCAAATCGTCATTGATGAAATAAAAAACGATATAATTGATAAATATAACCACTTCTTCATATAAAATCCTCCGCTGAATATTAGGCAAGCTTCATGCTTCAATCCCACACAATCGCCCAAACGCAATAACCCTTCGGAATAGCCGGCACATCATTATATTCATCGAGCGAATATACTTTTATCACACCGTCAGAACCAAGACCTTCCGTGTCAGCCGCGTCCTCTAAATCGCCGGCATCCGCAGTTGTACATATGACTATAGAATCGCCAAGTATCTCGCAGGAATATTCATCTGCCGCTGTATCATCATGAAGCTGAACCCGCACCCACGCTACATCGGGCCGCTTTTCTATTTCTCGGAATCGTTCCCGCATCTGCGCAAGCGTCGGGCGATTGTCGTCCCATTGATTCGGAGCTATAGAATCCTCCTGCTGATTGCCGTCAAAGAACTCGTTAAGCGTCAGTAACGGGAGCTTACCGTCCGCTTTTTCAAGCCGTTTAATAAAATCAGAAAGGAACGCTTTGCGGCTTTCGCAGAGCGGAGGCTCTTCTTTTTCCGCGCTTGCTTCGCTGAAATCTCCGACCCATTCAAGCTTGCTTTTTTTGCGTATTCTCATAGCGAAATTATCTATCTCGTCATCGTCCATATGTCCGCAGTAAAAGCCCCACAGCAGTCCGTCTGTAAACAGCATAGACATTGATTCACTGCAGGTAAGGTTAAAAATATTTTTCCATTTTAGCGTGCTATTTAACGAGAAATTTTTCCCTAAAGACATTAGCTCTGCTAATTCTTTTTTCTTACCGGGTAAAGGAGAAATTTTAAACATACACTTGTCTTTTTTATTTTGAAAACCGTTTACAGACACAAGCGAAAGCATGGCTTTTGTGGGTTCGTGCTTTTCCGCTACGGCTTCAATTATTTTACGGACAAAAAGTGCGCGCTGCTCCTGCATACCTTTTTTCCCTTTTAACAGCTTCCCGATTATTATCGCAAGGTCTTTTATAAAGCCGAAGGTCAGGACTAAGCCAACCAGCACTATGATAATAAACATAATTATAACTAAAATCAAATAATAAATCCTCGCTTATATTTTCTTTTTCATTGATAAAGCTCCCACATTTGTTCAAAGGCTTCCTTGCTAATTTCCGCAACAACAAAATGTTCCTTGAAATCATCAAGCAATAAATTATTGTCTGTCCAATATCCGTAGTTGTCTTTGAACGGCATTTTAAGTATTACTTGCTTTTCTATGTCTAATCCTACCTCACGCTCGGGAAATCCTTCATTATCGCACTCAACAAGCCAATATTTAACTTCATCAATTTTATCTTCAAAGTCAGGCATACCTTTGGGGATAAATTTTGTAAGAACGTCTAAAACACCTTCAAATACTTTTGTCGTCAGAGGCTTTTTTTCTGTTTGTTTTTCATGCTTTGGCGCTTCAAATTGTATGTAGGTCATCAATAAAATTATCTCCCTTTATTGTCGTTCATTATTGAAGCGAATGTTCCCGTCTTTTATAAAAATCTTATTTCCAAATTATAGCACAACAAAATAAAAAAGTCAATAATTTAATCATTGACTTTTTCAATGGTTTTTGATATAATGTATCGTATAATCAATGCTTGACATGACGCATGGAGGTCAGAATGTTTTTAATATTGTCAACAATTGAAAACGAGCAGGAACGGCGCGATATTGCGGCTCTTTACGAGCAGCACCGTCACACCTTTCTGCATATTGCTATGGGAATCACGCATAACAAGCAGAAAGCTGAGGACGCTGTTCAGGACGCTTTTGTTGAAATAATCAAGCGAAAGGATAAAATTTTCTCGCTTGATTGTAACCATTTGCGCTCTTATCTTGTTATTACAGTGAAGCATCGTGCAATAAATATAATGCGAAAGTATGAAAAGTTGTCTGACACTGCGTTTGATGAGCTTGACTATAACCTTGAATCGGGCGAAGAGGCTGTTGACGAGCAGGTCATTAACAAAATCAATCACGAGCGTTTAATGGCACTTGTAAACGCGCTTGACGAGAAATATAAAACTGCTGTTGAAATGAAGTATATCTTAGATTTTTCTATCAAGGACATAGCGGCGCGGCTAAGTATTTCGCAGGAAAACGTAAAAACACGGCTCCACAGAGCGAGAGCGCAGTTAAAGAAGCAACTTGAAAGCGAGGTGAGCGCGAATGGCTGATTTATTTGATTCGGTTTTAAAGCAGGCGGTTATAGAAAACCACGCCGCAGAAATGGCGGCGATTCCGTCCGAAGCCGAGCTTGCAGAGCTTTACACTTTTTCTGACGAGCATAACAGGAAAATGAAAAAGCTGTTCGCGGCTGACAAAAGAAAAACTGCTGTTGCCTTTGCGCTTCGCTTCAGTAAAACTGCAACAGCCGCCGCTGCTGTAATTGTCTGCGTAGCACTCGCAACAAACCCCTCAGTCAGTGCTTTTTTTAAGGATATTTTCGTTAAAATAACCAGCGGTTTCAATCAACATGAATTTAACGATGATACTATAATAACTATAGAGAACTTCAATCATGACCTGCGCCCCACTTATTTACCTGAAGGGTATAGAATTACATTTGCTTACTATAGCTTAATCTCAATGCTCGTAGAATTCAATGATGAAGACTTTAATTTAATTTCACTTCAATACGGTCTCGCTAACAGTATAGCCATCAGCGTTGACAATGAACACTCCGAACCACATTCGATATTAGTCAATGGCAGGGAAGCAGTTTTCTACGAAAGTAATACAGAAGACCGTCCGAGTTACTTCGTTTGGAATATTGGAGGATATGGATTTGTATTATCTGCACAAATTGAATTAGATGAATTTATCGAAATCGCCGAAAGTATAAATATTTTCTAAAATCTGCTAAGTTTTTAAGGTTTATTTCCGTTTCTTGTTATAGAGGCGGAAACAAACCACAAGTTTAATTACGGAGGGAAAAACTATGAAAAAATTAATGGCTTTAATAATCGCAGGGCTTATGCTGTTATCGGCGTGCGGAAGCGAGCCCGAAGCCGAGCCAATCCCCGACGACCGCCCGACTGCGGACGATTTCCAAGTAGTTGAAATTGAGCCGCCTGACGAGCCACAGGAGGATTTCACTCTGCCGCATGAGGATTTCGAGGAAATTGAGGATTTCAGACATTATTACAACGGCGCGTTCCATATTTTTAATTCGATGTTGGTTTTAGTCAGAAGCAACAGCGGAAACGATGACTTGTCGGGCATATACGACGGCAGGACAGGCGAGCTGATTACGCCCGGGTATTTCTTCTTCCGTGCGAGTCATAGCGAGGATATAAATTTTTGGCTTAATAATGACTTCGCAGTGATTTCTACAGGCGACTGGCCTGAGCGCAAGTACGGTCACATCAACAAAAACGGTGAAATCGTTGTTCCTCTTATTTATGACGACGCGGGGGATTTCTTTGGCGGCGTAGCGCAGGTTGCATTAGACGGCAAGAGCGGGTTTGTAAATACAAGCGGCGAGGTTATAATCCCGATTATATACGACTTTGAGGGCTGGTTAGATTGGGGCGAGGTGTTCCATGAGGATTTAGCTGCGGTCAGCATAGACGGCAAATGGGGCTTCATTGACAGAAGCGGCGAGGTAATTATCCCGCTTGAATTCGACGGCGCACAGCAGTTTTACGAGGGTTTGGCGGGAGTTCAGCGGGACGGCTATTGGGGCTTTGTTAACAAAAGCGGCGAAGTTGTCGTTGATTTTGAATATGCACGCGTGAATGACTTTGAACACGGCGTTTCAGTGGTGCAAAAAGGTGCGCCGCAGGTTACGGGTGATGAATGGACAACATGGAAATCGGGGCTGATTAACCGCGAGGGTGAGGTTCTGCTTCCTGCCGAATATGATTTAATTCATTATTACGGCGAAGGTTTATTCTCTGTTCTTATAGGCAACAGAGGCCCGCAAATCGGCAAATGGGGCTTCGCTGATACGAGCGGCGAAATCGTAATTCCGATTAAATACGATGATTCAAGAAGCTTTGAAAACGGCTTGGCGATGGTAGGTGTCGGTAATGCAAGCACCGGAAATGTGAAGTGGGGATATATAAATACAGCAGACGAGGTTATAATCCCGCTTGAATACAGTTGGGGCTGGACTCTCGGTGAAGATTTAATCGGCGTTTCCGTCGGCAGTAACGACGACCCGACAACCAAGGTTTACAACAGAAACGGCGAGGTAGTATTTCCCGCAGGAGCTTTCGGCGGCTACGGTAAGTATATGGGCGACGGCGTTCTTTGGGCGGGTAACGATGATAAATGGGGCTTGATTAACTTAGACGGTGAAATCCTCCTGCCACTTGAATACGGCTGGAGTTCATTTTTCAGCACGGCTCGCGCTACTTTTTCTGAGGGTATGACCTTCTTAACGAAAGACGGCAAGTGGGGCTTTGCGACTGCGAAGGGCGAAATCGTTGTTCCTTTGCAGTATGACGTTGTTAACAGCTTCCGAAACGGCTTTGCACGGGTTGGCGTTAGCGCAAGCGAGGATTCGGTTGGTTATAAATTCGGCTTTATTGATAAAACGGGCGAGGTTGTAATCCCTATTGAATACAACAACGCCGTGTATATCGGCGTTGAAAATGATATTCATTACTTCTGGGTTCAGACGGACGGCGAATGGGAAATTATAATACTATGATAATCGGTTTCCCATTTCTGCGAAATCCGGGTCGTCGGCTAATTGCGGTATTACTGCGAGAATGTCAGATAATTCTGATGCTGCTTGCGCTTTTTTCCCCGAATTAATCAAAAACGAAATTTGTACTTTCTTCAGAAAAATGAAGTATTCTGCTTTATCTAATTCTGCTGATAAATTCAAACCAAGCAGAATCAGTTCATCGCCCAAGCCTGTTGGAATTTCTGTTTCTTCCTCAATTATCGTTACGATTAATTCGAGCGCAGCCGCGAATTCTTCATTCAGAACAGCAGCCGCAATTTCTTGAAAAAACACAAGAAACTGCGCCTTTAAGCCGTTGAGGAAAATCTGCTGTGAAGCGGCCGAAATTATTTGAGCGTCTAATTGTTGATTTAGTGTATATGATTCCGATTTTTTTCGTGTTTTTGCCATTAATTCAAATATTTCTGTATTGCTCCAGCCTTCAAATTTTTCAGGGATAATCTTAATAACAGATAAAATATTTGAAACTGTTTCCAAATTTTCAGTACTGCGAAATTCTTTTTTTGATAATATAACGTCTGAAGCTTTGATATATATCTTCTTTTTTTCTTCATCAAATAAATTACTGCTTGAAAGCTCGTTTAATATTACATACAAGGTTTCATTAGAAAATATTTCAAGCAACCGCACAGCTTTTTCATCTGTGTTTTCTATAATATTTATTATTTTATTTATTGTTATATCAATTGAATTCAAAAATATTAATTTTGCATGAGCATCAACATTTTTCGGGATAGTGCCTGAATAATCAAGCAAAGCTTTTATTTTTTCGTAATACAGAATATCATAATCCAACTGTTTAGGCGGCACTGTTTTAGCGGTTACTGTAGATGTTGCGGATTTTGAATGAATAAAATAATTGTGCAATGTATCGTTACAAAAAGCTATTTTTTTACTCTGCGTTGCAACAGTAAGCATAAACAGAGTATCATCAGTTCCATGATTTATACCCTTAAAAAGAAGATTTGCTGATTTCAGCACAGAAGCACGAAAAAGCTTTGCCCATATTGTTGCATAAAGTAAAACCCATGTCTCTGAAAATCTAATTCCTAATTCTTCCTTTTCAAGAATAAAGCTTTCATCTGAAGTTCTTTTTTGTTCAATGCGGTTTTCTTCGTTTACTATATTGCTTCCGCAGGCAACATAATCTGCGTTTGTTTCGTTTATCATATCGAGCGTTTTTTCCATGAATCGCGGTTCATACCAATCATCAGCGTCTATTACACAAAAACAATCATCATCATTGAGTTTTTCACAAATTGTTGACCACCGGGTATCGTCATCAACAACATTGTTTTGCTTATTTGCAAGCGGTATTATTCGGGAGTCTTTTTTTGCATATTCACGTATAATATCTCCCGTTTTATCATTTGAAGCGTTATCAACACAATAATATAACCAATTTTCACAAGTTTGAGCGATAACGCTTTCAATCGTTCGCGCTATTGTTTTTTCGGCATTACAGGCGTAAGTATAAAATATAACCTTACTCATATGTTATTATCCTCCAAATACTTTAGCATATAATTTAACTGTTCTTCGCAGTCTGTCAGCTTATTTTCGGTAATATTCCGGCACATACTCTGCATAAATGCAATTATTGACTGCTCCGCGTCTTTTTTTATTTCCGGAACTTTTTTTATCAGATATTCGGCTCGCGTTTGATACATTTCTAAATATTCATCAAGTAATTCGCGAGTCATTTTTTTGTTGTGAATAAACCCCGTCATGTTAGTATCGTGCTTTCTGAAATAATACATGGCTATATTCCAAACAGCTATCCTCTGTGCCCGCTCAAAAGCCTTATAAATTACATGAATATCATCTACAAGAACGTTATTCGGGAATGTTAATCCTTCCCACAAGCTTCTCCGAAACAGTTTTGCGGGAGGCGCGACATTATATAGTTTTCTTTTGAGTAACTCCCGAAGCCCTTGCAACCGTTCAAAAACATATTTTTCCTCACAGATGAAGTACGGTTCTAAGTGGTCTCCGAAGTCGTTATAGCTTCCGCACATTGCTATGTCCGCATTTTCTTCTTTTGCGAGATTGGCGAGAAAATTTAACATTAAAGGTTCGCAGTGGTCATCATCATCTACAAATGCTATATATTCGCCCGAAGCGGCTGAAAGTCCGATGTTTCTCCCGTGTGAAGCGCCTATGTTTTTTTCAATCGTCAACAGCTTAACGCGTTTGTCAGCTTCTGCGTAGGCTTTACAGATTTCTGCCGTGTTATTTGCCTTAGAAGAACCATTGTTAACCAATATCAATTCGTAATCTTCAAAGGTCTGCTTTTTTAAGCTTTCTAACATTACAGACAGATATTCATCACGATTATAGGTCACTAATATAACACTGATAAACGGCATGGCAACCCCCTAAAACTCAATTGTGATTATATCCTTTTCGCAAACTCCTAACGACAAAAACTGCTCCTTCAGCTGCCTTGGAACGCCTGCATACGATGCTCCGATTATAACAATCGCAGACTGCACAAGCTTCGGAGCTTGAACGACTGCACCATCTATGACTATGCCTTCTTTAGCTTTGTCGTTATCGAAGAATCCGCTGATTTTTATCTCGTGCTGTTCTAAGGCGTTTTTCAAGAAAATTCCAACGTTGCCTGTTGGTGCGAGATACACGCTTCTGTTTTTTACCGACTCGGCAATTTTTGCGAGATACTCACGGCATTTTCCTGCGTGACTTTCAAGCGAAAATGTATTTTTCGCCCCGATTTCTTTTGTGAAAGCTGTGATTTCTTCAACTATCGAAATATCCCACTGCACATTTAATGAACAGACAATTGCCGAAAGCAAAAACACGAACTGTTTATAATACACTTCCACAAACTCACGCTCGCTATCGGTTTTCACTAAATCGAACAACCTCATAAACACCGATACAGCCTTACTGTAAGCGAGTATTTTCTCTGAATTATCTGTTCGTGAAATCGAAGCCTGACGTACACGGTAATCGTAAATAGGCTGGTCGATATAACGAATAGAATCAGCTGAAATTAAAATAAACGCATTGAACGCGGTATCCTGATGAGCGTTTCGCATAAGCTGTGTGAATTTTTCATGGCGGATAACATCGTTATACAGCTTTCTGGAATAAATCAGCCGCCATGTTGCTAAAACAGGCTGCTGCTTTTTTATCAAGTATTGCAATGCTTCGTCTTTAGTGCAATTATTGATATGCTCAGATTCATACGGGGAGTCTACAAAGTTTACGCCGCCGCCGTCAACAAAAGTGTTGAATCGCCCGAATACTACTTCGGGCGTTTGACTTTGCAATTCTGCCGCAACTATTTCTAATGCACTGTTCGGCAGCAGGTCATCACCGTCTATAAACCACACATATTCACCGCGAGCCTGCTCCAAACCGTGGCGATGTGCATTCCACATAACAGATTTACCTTCAAGTAAATAGTAGCGGATTCGGCAGTCACGCGACGCGAAATCGCGGCAAACATCATCGCTGTTGTCGCAAGAATTATTATTAACAAGCACGATTTCGTAATCCTCGAAGGACTGTGCCAATATACTGTCAAGACAAGCAGGCAGATATTTTTCAAGATTATACACAGTTACGATTAAGCTTACAAGCGGACTTTTCATGTTTACCTCACACTGCATACAAAACTGTTTCTAACATAGGAAGCGGCGAATGATGGCGCAAAAAGAATTTGTATTCCGGATTAAGCTCAAGTATAAAAGAGGCAAGATATATTATATCCTCCGGCTTGTGATAAACACAAATTGCGAGGCGCGGCTTGTCGCGTTTTATAATTTCGCGCGCACCGTACAGAGCGTTAAGCTCTGCACCTTCAATGTCCATTTTAATGAAGGTGACTTTGTCGGAAGAGTCAACAACTTCATCAAGCGGAACAGTTTCAATTTTCATTTCTCCTTCATCGGAAATAGTACTACTACCCATATCAGCAGAATTAAAACAAAGCGTATCCGCAGAATCCCACAATCCTTTTTGAATCAGTGTTACGTTTTTCAAGGCGTTGTCCTTGAAAATATTAGAGCTTTTTTCATAACAGTCTATGTCGGGCTCGAACGCGTAAATCCGCTTATAACCGAAATCTTTTGTAAATTCTCTGAACTTTAAGCTCGAATCGCCGTCCATGCATCCCGCGTCAATAAATATTTCATCAGATACAGGCTTTATTATCTCGGGAATAAAATACTGTCCGTCATATACAAACGATTTCGGTTCTATTATTAAATCGGCTGAAACGCCATGCGAAAGTAACACCTCCTTCATTTCAACGCAAACACGCTCACTAAACGTTGAAATTATAATCGGTAAATCACAGCTTCTCAACATCTCGTTTAATGCTATAATATCATAACCGTTAATACTTTTACCCGCTCTGTTTGAATCATAAACAGAGTTAATTTTCATGCCCTTAGATTTTAAAAGAGGAATGGTGTATATTTCACTTAACGCACCGGCTCCAAAAATATTCACGGCTCCTGAAATGTTTTCTATTTCGAAAATGTTGGATTTTTCCGACATTTTTTCTTCGTTCCTGGAGACGAAATAGTCATATCGCCAAAGAAATATTCTACGGGATTCATCGTCCTGCATATTTTCAAGAATTTGTTTCGCGCTGTACGCGGGAAGATAGGTGTCGGCAAATGTTTGTTTCATAAATTTTGTTTCCTTTAACAATATTAATTATGTGAACAGAAAATCCCTGTCGCTTTTGATAAAGCGTGAGAGCTTGTCATGCATGGAATCAAAAGCTTTTCTGCTTGATTACAAAAATATTTCGCCATTTCAATTGAATGTTCTGAAAATGTTAAATTCGGATTTATAAAATCTGTGGAAATGATTACATGGCGCGGCTTTATTTCTCTCACAAGCTCAAAAAATCCATCGATTTCTTCTCTCGTTTCGTTTATATCGGGTAATAATATGTATTTCAACACAATTGCTTTTTCCGATTCAGCAGAATATTTGCGAAGAGTATCGCAAACCCGTTCCCAGCCGTCAACGCTTTTGATTTTCGCAAATGTTTCGGCTGTTCCCGCGTCCATGCTTACAATTATATTGCATTTACCCGAGTTTAAAAGCTCTGCAATTTCCGGTGAATAAATTAATCCATTGGTAGATATATTAATTTGCGAAAACTCATTCAAATACTCGTATATTTCCTTTTTGTCGGGGTTTATTGTAATTTCTCCGTCAGCAAATTGACAAAGTGAATCAGTATCCATTAACCCTTTCTTAAAAAAGCTCTGACACCATGGCTTTAAAATAATAGTTTGCTCCCCCGTTTTGTCCGCCATACAATAAATGCACTTAAAATTACATACACCGAACCCGCCGTAGGCAAAGCTTTCAATTTTAAAAGGGTTTTGAGAAATCCAAATATCTTCTACCAGCGGACAATTCGTGCATTGGTTTGTAATACCCTGCTCCAATTCATACAATATTTTTTCGCGCAACGCAACAAAATCATCAGCTAATTTATCGTAATCATCTTCAAACGGAACAGACGGCAATTCTTCCCATTTTCTGCCGAACTCTGCACAACAAAAATACAATCTATTATTGGAAGCAATACATCTGCCAAATAAATGTTTACAGCCTTTTTTCTTAACTAACGGCACATAATTTATAATCTTTTCGCTTTCGACTTTTCCGCGTTCATTTAATTGCCTGATTATCTCAAAAAGAAAACGATTATTCGCGATAAACACAAGAAAATCCCCGAATCTCTCGTTCGCCGCATCAATCGACATTACCTCTATTCCCTCGCACAAAGTCCCGTGTAATGAAGGGTTAGAATCACAAACACAAAGCGGAGTTATATCCTGTTCTGCGAGCTCGGCGATAAGCCGCCGCGTCATTAGTCCCGCACAATATAAAATTAATCCCTTACCCGGATTTTGCGAAAGTGTGTCCTTAATTTGTGTTACACTTTTGTTCGAGCTTATCATTTTAATTCTCCTCTGTTTTTGCGGGTAATTTCAACCACGAACCGAATATTTCGTCGTATTCGTGCGGAACAAACGGGTCAAAGCCGCTCCCGTGATAAAACCCTGTTTCTAAGAAATACACCTTACCGTCAACTAAAAATAAATCCACCCGTAAGTGCGGTATTCCCTCAGCCAATCGCTCTGTAATTCTTATCATTTCGTCGAGCTGCGCAGGTTTTTCAATTACTTTTTCTGGGTCGGTAAGATACGTCCACGAACAGGGAAGATATTCCCAGTCCGCTGTGTAAATATTCGCTTTACGGAAAACCGCAGTGTCGAAGTCCACATGAATAAACTTTACTTTGCCGTCGAAAGCATAAAAGCGAAAATCCTCAATGTTTTTGCCGAGATATTTTTCAGCTATGATTCGCGGCTTGACGTTTTTGTAAGCCCACTCTCTGCCGAAATGAAACCAGTTTTGCATTAAAGCGTCGTTCAGTTTATTTTTCGCCGCGTTTTCTCCAAGCAATTCAACGCCGTATTTTTCAAATACTTTCCCGTCTCTGAAAATAACAACACTCCCGCTGTCATGTGTGCATTTTAAGACAAATTCCTCGGGTAATTCGCCGAAATCTATGTCTTCAAAGCACTCCCCGCTTCCATATAGCGGAATGAGATATTCCTCTCCGATTCTGCTTGCAACAAATTCGCGGACTTCATACTTATCCGCTAAAACAGAGTATTCAGCGCGGCGGTCGTATAGTTTGAGCCATTGCATTTTCTCGTTGAGCGTTGTCGGATTATCCAAGTTTAATTCTTTACCGAAGCAGGTGTAGTAAAAAACCTTGATAAAATCTTCGTCTTCGATTTCTTGCAAAGCAGCATGGCAGCAGAGCAGATTCACGCCGCGAATCAAGCCGCATTCGTCCTCCAATTGCTTTGTAACTGTATCGGCTGTCGTTTGATTGTACATCGAAATTAAAACAACGACGCCTTCTTTATGCTCGGAAAATTCCGCAACAGAATACACGGGCAGCCCCATGTAGCCGTCTTTTTGTTTTTGCGGATTATTGTCTATAAAAGCGGTTACTTCTATATCTTTTTTTAATTCATTGTACCAATACGAACCCAATTTACCCGCACCGAAAATCGCAATTTTTTCTATTGCGATTCCGCATATTATCCGCATATTATTCTCCTTTCAAAAACTTTAAATATCTTTCAATTCCCGTTCGCGTGTCTACGCTCGGCTGATACCCTAAAACGGTTTTAATCTTGTTTAAATCCGGGCATCGTCTTTGCGGGTTGTCGGTATTATAATGCTTATCCTCATGCTCGCGGAAGACAATTTCTCCTTCATATCCGAGTAAGTCTTTCCCGGCGTCACGATAAATTTCAGCCAATTGCCTTATTGTGATTTCCTCTGTATCGTTTCCGATATTGAAAATGTCATATTTTGCGTAGAGCGCGCATTTTATCGAGGCGAGCGTCGTATCTGAAGCATAACAAAATGTTCGCGTTGCTTTTCCGTCGCTGTAGAGAGTAAGCGGCTCGTTATTCAAAACATTCAGGGCGAAGTCAGCAGGCGCGCGCTTGTCATTCGTGCGAAGCCCGGGTCCGAAGCTGTTGAAGGGTCGTAAAACAGTCACCGGAAAATTATATTGATGGTAGAAATTATAGCAAAGCGTTTCCGCATACCGCTTGGATTCATCATAGCAAGCCCGCGGCCCCGAGGTATTAACGTTTCCCCAATAGCTTTCAGGAGTAGGGATTTGTCTGTGGTCAGGGTCGCCGTAAACCTCACTTGTTGAATAAAACAGCAGATTAAAAATATCCTTTCCTCTGTAAAAATCAAGCAACCTCCGCAATCCGACTACATCAGCGTCCATCGTTTCAATCGGGTGCAATCTGTAATACACAGGCGAAGCCAGCGAAGCCATATGAAAAATTAAATCCGCGCTTTCCGCGAATGAAAAATCTTGTGTAACCACATCGCCTTCACAAATAGTAAATAAAGTATTATCGGCGAGCTCTTTAATCCAATCAGGTTTACCGAAAACATAGTTGTCAAGCGCGAAAACGTGTTTTAAACCGAGTTCACGCCCATATTCCGCAAAAAAATGCATAAGCATGAAGCCGAGCGAGCCCGCAAAGCCGGTCACAAATACCGTTTTCCCAGAAAGACCGACACGTTCCTGTGCGGTCAGTCCGTCATGAATTTTTTGTAAGTCCTGTTGCAATATTTTATTCATAAAAAATACCTGCAGTCCACCCACTTCACATTTGGAAAAGTCTCATTAATCCCCGCAAAATCTTTCCAGGCTGTTATAAGTGCGACTGTTTTGCAAGCTTCACAAATTTCCTTTGCAGATGTACAATAAGAAATATTGAGTCCGTATACATTTTTGAATTCTTCATTTGCGAGCGGGTCAAAGGCGCAAATATCAGTATACCCTTCATTGAGTAAAATCCTGATAATTTTTGCCGCCGAGCTGTCCCGAACATCATCTGAGCCGGGCTTGAACGACAAGCCGAGGATACCGATTTTTTCTTTTTTATTTTCTGCCGTATTCATAATTCTTTTTGCGGTAATTTTCGGCATTTCATTGTTGAGCGATATGACCGAGCTTAGAATATTCGGCGTAACACCGTTATTTTTGGCAGTTGCTTCGAGTGCGGCGGTATCCTTTGGTAAACAATATCCGCCGTAACCGCAGCCGGGGTAGATGTAAGCGTTTATCCCCGAGCCCGCAAGCCGCTTGTCCTCATGCAGTATACGAAACGCACCGGCAATATCAATACCGCCGATTGCACCTGCTATCAACGCCATCTCGTTTGCGTAGCTTATGCAGGTCGCTAAAAAAGTATTAGACAAATATTTAATGCACTCCGCTGTACTCGGCGAAACAAATTTCACCGGTGCATTAAAAGGAGCGTAAAGCTCCGAAAGCACATTCCGCGCCGCATCGTCGCTTACACCGCAGACTATTCTGTCGGGATTAATAAAATCCTCCCAGCAATAACCCTCACGCAAGAATTCAGGGTTCGCAGCAATAGGATTTTTACCGCCCTTTTCACGAACATACGGCTCAACTCTTTTCGCAAGTGTACCCGGCGGCACAGTTGATTTCACAACAAATATACAACCTTCCGAAACAACGCCTGATACGCTGTCAATCGCTGAAAACAGGTGGGTTAAGTCTGCGTTACCGTCTTCGCCCGCGGGCGTACCGACACAGAAAAAGCAAGCGTCTGCGGCTCGCGCAGCGTCCTCGGCATTATTTGTAACATTAAATGTTTTTTCAAGATTACGAGTCAAGGCAGTGTCAAGCCCCGGTTCATGAAAAGGTATTTTTCCGCTTGAAATTTCTGCACGGCGTTCTTTGTTTATATCGAATCCGCGGACTGTGAAGCCTTTATCTGCGAATCCGAGTGCGGTGGTTAACCCGACAAAGCCAAGCCCGAATACAGCTATAATCATTTTAAAATTTCTCCTTTAGAATCAATTCTCCCAAATTCTTTATTTAACCCGGGCATTATAATTATTTAAAGATTTTTCCGTATTAAATAGCGATTAATATATATTCCGTTGGAAATGGAGCATAGTTTACCATTCCGCCGCAATGCCTGAAATAAAACTTATAATTGGGATTAATTTCATGAATTAAAGCAGGTATATCCAATAATTCAGGCAGTGAATGATATAGCGAAACAGCAAGCTTAGGACGATTGGTTCTTATATGATTTTGTGCACCCCGTAACGCGTCTAACTCGCCTCCTTCAATATCCATCTTAATAAATGTTATTTTTTCTTTTATATCGTTATCCAAAGAGACCACAGGCGTTTTTATTGCTCCTCCGCGATATAATCTGTTTGCGAATTCGCTTCCGGGAATTTCAAGCATAGATATAATTCCCTCTTTATCTGAAACACCGACATTTCGCAATACAATATTTTTATAATCCTTCGTGTTTTGTTCCAAATCCTTAAATGTTTTTTGCGTTAATTCATAAGCGTATATACGCTTATATTCACTGCCGTAAGCGTCAATGAAGTCAATAACAGTGTCACCGACATAAGCTCCGCAATCTACAAAAACTTCATCTGAATCACATGATATTAAATCTAAATCAAAATAATGTTTATAAGTATGTTCAACACCATTCATTCTAAAATCAGGTGTAAACGAAAGCAGATATTTAATAACAAGCATCAGTGAATATTTTGAACGATAATCGCATAGTTTTCCGTAAAATGTATTCAAAGCGGCTAAGTTTTCCTTTAAGTATGCGTAAACATTAGTAAAATAACGTACGAAATTGCTGTCGTTCATTGAAAAAGAATCTATGCTAAAGTAAATCTTATGCCAATGGCATAACGAATCATAGTTTTCTTTATTAACTCTGTGTTTTTCGATATTTTCAATCGCTTGTTCAAGCAATTGGGTCGTAGTCATGCTGTCAATGCTTTGAAGAATTTCTTTAAAATCTGCGTCACATTTCTTTTGCGTTTTAACAGCAGTGAAGCTCATTTGCGAACCGGCAATAAAATCTTCAGTTATCTCCCCTGCCCAAGAATGAAACATTCCCATTATGTCACTTGGTAAACATTTATCGGTTTTGGCTTGCGAAAAAACTGCCTTCATTCTTGCAAAATTTACGGTCGATTTTGACAAAAGATTTTCTAAATCGGAAATCGCTTGAATTATACCATCTATTAACACCAAATTTTCAGAAACACCTTTAAGATTCAAATAAACTATACATTCATGCATTGCCATAAGATGGCTTGTAATCAACTTTACCGTCATACTAATTCTCCCAAACCTTCCACTTAGCCTTGCCGTTTGCCCATTCTTCTTCAAGCGAATGCTTGTCCCGCTGAGTATCCATACACCGCCAATAGCCGTCATGCTTATATACGCCCAGCTTACGCTCTGCACTCAATTGCTCCAGCGGCGAACGCTCTAAAATCGTATCCTTGCCTTCAATATAACCAAACAACCCCGGCTCGGCAACCATGAACCCGCCGTTAATCCAGCCGCCGTCCTCCTTAGATTTCTCCTTGAAGGCAGTTACTGACTGCCCCTCAATATCAAGCATCCCAAAGCGCCCGCCCGGCTGAATCGCTGTGAGCGTCACTACCGAGTCGGACTGTTCATGTTGTTTTAAGAGTGCGTGTAAATCGACATCACTGACACCGTCTCCGTAAGTCAGCATAAAACGCTCTTCCCCAATATACGGCTGAACTCTTTTAATCCGCCCGCCTGTTTGTGTATTGGTGCCGGTGTGAATCAGCGTGACCTTCCACGGCTCAGACACATTGTTGTGAATTGTCATTCCTCCGCCGTCCGCAAAATCAAAAGTAACATCAGAACGGTGAAGATAATAGTCAGCAAAATATTCTTTAATAATATATCCCTTATAACCGCAGCAAATAATAAACTCATTAAATCCGAATGAGCCGTAATACTTCATGATATGCCAAAGAATCGGATAACCGCCGATTTCAATCATCGGTTTTGGACGCAGGTGGGATTCCTCCGATATTCTCGTCCCGAAGCCGCCCGCAAGAATTACTACCTTCAAGATGTTCACTTCCTTCTCAATCTATTGAATTAATTATACTACAAATACGGCGATAAATCAACACACTAAATATTAGGCAGGCAAAAATCCCGCTTTATTAAGAACATCTCTAAGCAGATGACCGTATTCGTTTATAATTTTAACGCTCTGCCCTCTATCATAATCCATTTTCTGAAGCCCGTTTTCGTCTATAAATGCCGCAAACGCTTCCGAAGCTACGGCGTTTTCAAGCAGTCTGTCCAAGCTTTTCAATCTGCTCTTCTGAACATCTGCGGGAACAAATAAACCGTAATACTCTCCGAAATCCATTGTTTCTAATATACGCAGCTCACCCGAGTCTAATCTGGCGGATATTTCCGTTTTTAAAAGCACTGCGAAGTCTGCCTCTCCGTCGAAAAGTGCGTTGACAGCCGCGTTAACCCCCGAAAAAGAAATATGCTCGTACTCGCCGGAAAGCAGCCGCGCTGCGGCAAAGCTCACAGTTCCGAAGCCCGAATCCGCGCAGGTGAGTCCTGCAAGCTCATTTACAGCGATATACGGCGAATCCGCCGCAACAACCAAAACAGCGGGCGAAAACGCAACTAACCACGCCGTCCAGTCGCTCGGACTGCTCTGTGCAAAGCCCATCGCTTCCGACGTCACGAAAGCAGACAGGCTCGTTGAAAGCAGATTTGTTCCGTCATGCTCAGCGTTAAACACTGCGTTTAAGCCATTTGCGCCATTTGCACCTGGGATATTCTGCAGGACTGTCTGTGTTTTTATATTCCCGCTCATAACGCGCACAATATCGTTTGCCGTACTGCCCGGATTCCATGCAACAGTAATTGTAATCTGCTCGGGAATATTATTAAAGTATTTTTCAAAATTAAAAACAAAGTAAACCGCCGCCGTTGATATTAAAACAACGGCGGTTATAATCATGGTTTTAGTTTTCTTCTTCATGCTACAGCTCCACCCTCATAAAATCCGCCGCGGCAAAGGTCTCCGGGAACACCTCCTGCGCCAGCTTCTCCCTCGCGTCAATATCGGCGTCGCTGAGCTTGAAGTCGTGGTGGAACAGCGCGAGCTTCTTT
>WQYC01000016.1 GCA_009781425.1 Oscillospiraceae bacterium | reverse complement strand
CGAAAAAAGTTTCAGATTTTCTGTATTTCCTCATTTTATACAAATTAATTCTAACATATTTTTGCATTTTCGGCAATTTGCATAATGCCTAAACATTATCAATATATTGCGCTCGTCATGTGTATAATGCACAAATTGTATGTTTACTGTTAAGAAAGTTGACAATTTGCAAAGTCTGTGTTATGTTTGTTGTGGGGGAATTAAATATGAATACAGAATTTTACAGCAAAGGCATTTCGCAGTCTTTAAAAACATTAAACGTAGATTTTAACAACGGCTTGACTTCCGAAGAAGCCGCGTTAAGACTCGCGCAAAACGGCGCAAATAAATTAGACAGCGCAAAGAAAAAAAGCCTATTAATGCGCATTTTAGCGCAGTTTAAGGACTTTCTTGTAATTATATTAATCGCCGCGGCAGTGATTTCAATCGTCGCGGGCGACGGACTCAAGGACGCAATCATAATCATGGGGATTCTCGTAATCAACATGGTTATCAGCATTACGCAGGAAAACAAAGCCGATAACGCCTTAAAAGAACTCAAAAATATGTCGGGACCCAAAGCCAAGGTGAGACGTGACGGAGGCGTGCTGAAAATCGACTCCGAAAACGTAGTCACGGGCGACATAATTATACTTGAAGCGGGCGATTATATCCCCGCCGACATAAGATTAATTGAATGCGTGAACCTCAAAGTAGACGAATCCGCACTGACGGGCGAGTCAGTTCCTGTTGAGAAGAACGCAGAAGCTGTTTTGCCGAGCGAAACAACTCTCGGCGACCGCGTAAACTCAGCGGCAATGGGAACTGTTGTCACTTACGGGCGGGGCGCGGGCGTTGTCTGTGCTACAGGCATGAACACCGAAATGGGCAAAATCGCGGCATTGCTGAACGAAACCGATGAGGGCTCAACGCCGCTTCAGGACAAGCTCAACGCAATGGCGAAGCTGCTCGGAATCATCTGCATTTTCACCTGCGCGCTTGTGTTCGCTGTCGGCTTTCTGTATAATTTTCTCGGCATCGGCGACCCGCGCGACATCGTGGAAATGCTGATGGTGTCTGTATCGCTGGCAGTCGCGGCAGTTCCTGAGGGTGTTGCAATCGTCGCAACGGTGATTCTTGCTATCGGCGTTCAAAAAATGGTGAAAAGAAATGCAATAATTAAGAAGCTCCGCGCGGTTGAAACTCTCGGCAGTACAACCGTCATCTGCTCGGACAAAACCGGCACGCTGACACAGAATAAAATGACCGTGACGGAACAATGGACAATTGACAATGAACAATGTACAATTGATAGTTTATTGAAATGCGCCGCGCTTTGTAATAACGCGATTAGGCAAGCAGACGGTTCATATCTCGGCGAGCCTACTGAAAAAGCACTCGCCGAATATGCTGTAGGGAACGCATTAATGCGTTCCGGAACGGATAAATCCGTTCCCTACAGTGAGTACGTGCGAACAGACGAAATTCCATTCGACAGCGCGACCAAGTTTATGCAAGTAACCGTTAACAGTGTGAATTATTTAAAAGGCTCGATTGAAGCAGTAGCAAAGCAATGCGGCGATGTAGGGAACGGATTTATCCGTTCCGAAGAAATGGCGAGCAGAGCCTTGCGGGTGCTTGCGTTTGCCGTTGACGGCAAATTCGTCGGTTTAATGGGCATTATCGACCCGCCGCGCGAGGAAGCGAAAAGCGCGATTGCACAGTGCCACGAAGCGGGAATCAACGTCAAGATGATTACAGGCGACCATAAAATCACTGCACTTGCTATTGCAAAACAGCTCGGGATTTCACCCGAAGACGTTTACGCGCGGGTTTCCCCCGAAGACAAGGTAAATATAGTCACCGAGCTTAAAAACCAAGGGCATATCGTCGCAATGACAGGCGACGGCGTCAACGACGCGCCCTCACTCAAAAAAGCCGACATCGGCATAGCAATGGGGATTACAGGCACAGACGTCTCAAAAGAAGCCGCCGACATGATTTTAACCGACGATAATTTTGTCAGCATAGTCGGCGCAGTCGAGCAGGGACGCACGATTTACGGCAACATCAGAAAGGTCACAGGGTATCTCTTAGCTTGCAACATCGGCGAAATTTTAATTATACTTTTGGCGATTATTTTCGGGCTTCCCGTCCCGCTGACCGCGACACAGCTGTTATTTTTAAATTTGATTACAGACGCGTTTCCCGCGTTCGCGCTCGGCATGGAAGGCAAAGAGGCAGGTATTATGAAGCGTCCGCCGCGCGACCCGAAGGAGCCTATAATCAACAAAACCATGAAAGGCTCGGTTGCATTCCGCTCGCTGTTCGTTTGCGCGGGTGCGCTCGGCGCGTTTTTGTTCGGGTTGTTCATGTTCGACAACTACGCAGTTGCAGTCAGTATGTGCTTTTTCACGCTTGTCGGAGGCGAGCTTCTGCTTGCTTATCCGTCAAAAACAGAAGCCGCGCTCTGCTTCAAGAAAAGCCTGTTCAAAAACCGCTTTTTGAATATATCCATCGCGCTTTCTATGGCGATTCTCATTGCTGTAATGTACGTCCCTGTTTTAAACGGCTTATTCTCGACTGTTCCGCTTAATTTTACACAAGTTGCAATATGCGCGGGCTTTGTGTTTATCACGCTTCTCGGCAGTGAAATCTCAAAGAAGCTGTTCAAAACTTGACAAATTTTCCCAAATATGGTATAATTATATAATATTTTTTGAGGAAGTTAAGAATTAATGCTGACAATTTTATCTGTACTGCCGATTATCTGCTTGCTAATCTGCCTGATTATACTCAAGCTCCCCGTAACAAAAGCGGGTGCGATTTCATTAGCTGTCGCGCTTGTAATCGCTGTCGCGTTCTTCGGGCTCACAGGCTTCGGGCTTATGACAGCCTCCGGGAAAGCCTTGTGGCTCGCGCTTTTTGTTTCGCTGATTGTCTGGTGCGCCTTGTTTTTGTATCACTTAGTCAACGACTTCGGCGCAATAAAAATTATCAACGAAAACATAAAAATTTTAGTTAAAGACGAGTTTGTATCTTTTGTGCTTTTAGCGTGGCTTTTCACGGGAATGCTGCAGGGGATTGCAGGCTTCGGCATACCCTCGGTAATCGTTGCGCCCATTCTGATTTCATTAGGCTTCAATCCTGTGAAGTCATTAGTAGCCGCGCTTCTCGGGCATTCGTGGGCGATTACTTTTGGCTCAATGGGCGCGGCGTTCTTCGTAATTCAGGGCATAACCAAGCTTCCGCCCGAGGAACTCGGCTTCCCTATGTGGATATTTAATACATCGACAATTCTCATGACAGGGCTCGGCGTTTGCTTCGTTTTCGGCGGCTTAAAAGGCATCGCAAAAGGGCTCAGCTACGTGCTTCCCGTTGCCGCAGTAATGTCAATCGTGCAGTATTTTTTAATTACCTCGGGAATGTATTCGCTCGGAACGCTTATAACCGCGCTCAGCGGACTTGTAGTCATGTTTCTGCTCTACAAACTGCGCCGCAAAAAACCCGCCGACGAAACAAAAACCGGCTTATACAAAGACAAGCTGAACCTCCTGCAATCGGTGTTTCCGTACGCTTTAATCATGCTTTTGTTGTTGTCGTTTCAGTTCATACCTGTTGAAATCCGCAACAAAATCGCAATTTCGTTCAGCTTTCCGGCTACAGCAACCACGGCGGAAATCCCGCACGAGGTCGCCGCAGAGCCTAATTTCAACCCGCTGCGAATCTTCGTGCACCCTGCAATGGTGTTGCTTATCGCCGCTGCAGCCGCTTGCATAATCTACAAAAAAGCAGGCATTTGGGACGCTAAAATCTTCAAAAACGCTATTAAACAAACCGTCAAAAAAGGAATCCCCGCGACATTGGCTCTGCTCTCGTTCGGGCATATGTCGCTGATTATGACTGATTCGGGCATGATGCTCCGTTTCGCGAACGCCGTCGCAGGCTTCACGGGGCAGCTCTTCCCTTTCATTTCGCCGTTCTTAGGCGTTTTGGCAAGCTTCTTAACAGGCAATAACACTAACTCAAACGTCATGTTCGCTGAGTTTCAGCGGGCTGTCGCGGAGAACTTAGGGCTGTCGCAGGCAGTTATGTCCGCCGCGCAGTCAATTTCGGGTGCGCTCGGCTGTGCAATCGGCTCTACGCTTATTTTCATGGGCGCGCTTGCTACAAAGCAAACCGATAAAGTCCCGCTAATTCTAAAGAAATTAATCCCGCTCGTGCTGTTAATCGCACTTGTAATGGGCATTATAAATTTTGTGGTAATAAATTATTTTATAAGATAACGGAGGAATTTTCATGAGCATGAAGCAAATCAAAAAGGTATTAATCGCAAACAGGGGTGAAATCGCGATTCGCATTATCCGCGCCTGCAACGACATGAACCTGAAAACTATTGCGATTTACTCAAAGGAAGATAAGCTTTCGCTTTTCCGCACGCTCGCGGACGAAGCGTACTGCGTCGGCGAAAACGCAAGCCCCCTCGGCGCATATTTAGATATTCACAACATCGTCAGCCTTGCGAAGCGCAAGGGCGCAGACGCGATTCACCCCGGCTACGGCTTCCTTTCCGAGAACGCAGGGCTGGCAAAAGCCTGTGAGGACGCAGGAATCATCTTCATCGGGCCCCCGTCTGACGTGCTCGCGAAAATGGGCGATAAGCTTAACGCTAAAAAAGTCGCGATTGAAGCAGGCGTGCCGATTATACAAGGTACGGAAAACCCGCTTGCTTCCTTAGAAGAAGCGAAGCAATACGCCGCAAAATTCGGCTATCCTGTTATACTTAAAGCCGCGGCGGGCGGCGGCGGGCGCGGTATGCGCCTGATTGCAAAGCCCGAGGAAATGGACAGCGCGTTTGAATTAGTGCAGGGCGAAGCCAAGAAAGCCTTCGGAAGCGCAGATGTTTTCCTTGAAAAATATCTTGAAGAGCCCAAGCACATAGAAGTGCAGATTTTAGCCGACAGCCACGGCACTACCTTGCACTTATACGAGCGCGACTGCTCAGTTCAAAGACGCTATCAAAAAGTCGTTGAAATTGCACCCGCATTTACTATGTCTGATGAAATCCGCGCGGCGATTAACGCCGACGCAGTCAAAATCGCCGAGGCAGTAGGCTACGTCAACGCAGGAACAGTTGAATTCCTTGTAGACAAGCACGGCAAGCACTTCTTCATCGAAATGAACCCGCGCGTGCAGGTTGAACATACTGTCACAGAAATGGTAACAGGCGTAGATATTATCCAGTCGCAAATCGCAATCGCGAGCGGCGCAAAGCTCTCCGACCCCGAAATCGGCATCGCTTCACAGGAAGATGTCCGCGTTTACGGCGTCGCGATTCAAAGCCGCGTGACTACAGAAGACCCCGCGAATAACTTTGCTCCCGACACGGGAAAAATCACAGCTTACCGCTCGGGCGGCGGCTTCGGCGTCCGCCTTGACGCGGGTAACGCGTTCACGGGCGCAGTAATCACGCCGTTCTATGACAGCTTACTTGTTAAAGTTACTACAGTTGACAGAACTTTTGAGGGTGCAACCCGCAAAATGCTCCGCGCTCTGCGTGAAATCAAAATCCGCGGCGTAAAAACGAATATACCTTTCCTAAATAACGTGCTGACTCACCCGACGTTTACTTCGGGGAAATGCTATACTAAATTCATTGACGAAACCCCCGAGCTGTTCGAGCTCAAAGCCTCCAACGACCGCGCCGCAAAGGTCATGACTTATATCAGCAATCAGACTCTTGCGAACCCGAACAGCGAGAGCAAGCCCGCCTTCGATAATCCGCGCGTGCCTGAATACGACGCAAACAAAATCCCCGAAGGCATTAAGCAGGTTTTAGACAGAGAGGGCGCGGAAGGGCTTTCCAAGTGGATTTTAAACCAAAAGAAGCTCTTAATCACTGACACAACCATGCGCGATGCACAGCAGTCGCTTCTTGCGACTCGTATGAGAACCCGCGACATGACTACAATCGCAACCGCAACCTCGCACATCATGAGTGACCTACTCTCGCTCGAAATGTGGGGAGGCGCGACCTTCGATACGACCTACAGGTTTTTGCACGAATCGCCGTGGGTGCGCCTTGACGAGCTCCGCCGCAGAATCCCGAATATTCCTTTTCAGATGTTGTTCCGCGGCGCAAACGCCGTCGGCTACAGCAGTTATCCCGATAATTTAATCAAAGCGTTTATACAGGAAGCGGCGAACAGCGGCATTGATATTTTCCGCATTTTCGACTCGCTCAACTGGCTCCCGAACATGGAATATGCAATCGCAGAAGTCCTCAAAACAGGCAAGGTTGCAAACGTGACTATGTGCTACACAGGCAACGTCCTCGAAACTGACCGCGATAAATATGACTTAAAATATTACGTTGACTACGCAAAAGAAATTGAAAAGCGCGGCGCGCATATTCTTACGCTCAAGGATATGTCGGGGCTTATGCGTCCGTATGCAGCGAAAAAGCTAATCCGCGCGCTCAAGGACACCGTAAATATCCCGATTCACCTGCACACTCATGATACAAGCGGCAACGGAATCGCAACGCTCATGATGGCGGCTGAAGAAGGCGTAGACATCGTTGATACCGCGATTTCCTCCATGAGCAGCTTAACCAGCCAGCCGTCCATGAACTCGCTCTGCGCCGCTTTAGAAAACACCGAGCGCGACCCCGGCTTCTGCCAGTCTGAGTTGCAAAAGCTGACCGATTACTGGGCGGATATTCGCCCGTATTACAGTCAGTTTGAGGGTGATATTAAAACACCGGAAACCGAGATTTATCAGCTCGAAATCCCCGGCGGACAGTACACGAACTTCAAGTCGCAGGTGAAGGATTTAGGGCTTGCCGACAGGTTCGACGAGGTCAAGAAAAAGTACGTCGAGGTCAATCAAATTCTCGGCGACATAGTTAAGGTCACGCCGTCTTCAAAGATGGTCGGCGATATGGCGATTTTCATGGTGCAGAATGAGCTTGATGCTGATAATTTAACAGCGCGCGGCGAGACTCTTTCTTTCCCTGATTCTGTCGTGAGCTACTTCAAGGGCTTAATGGGTCAGCCGTCGTTCGGATTCCCCGAAGAGCTGCAAAAAGTAGTGCTGAAAGGTGCAACTCCGATTACAGGAAAACCCGGCGAAAGCCTCGCTCCCGTTGACCTTGAAAAAGTAAAAAATGACTTGAAAGAATTAACTCCCGAGCCGACTGACCGCGATGCAATCAGCTGGTGCTTATATCCAAAAGTCTTTGAAGCGTTCATCAAAAACCGCAAGGAATTCAGCGACATCAGCCGCATGAACTCGCACGTTTTCTTCAAAGGCATGGCAAGCGGCGAATCTACTGAAATCGCGATTGAAGACGGCAAAACCGTTATAGTAAAGTTCATAGGCGAGGGCGCGGAAAACGAGGACGGCACGCGGATTATGCAGTTTGAAGTGAACGGAATCCGCCGCGATATTACAGTGCAGGATAAGACAATTAAGGTTTCGGCTGACTTAGTAAAATACGCCGATTTTGAAAACCGCAAGCACGTAGGCTCAAGCATACCCGGCGCGATTTCAAAGGTTTACGTGAAGAAAGGCGACGCTGTTAAGTGAATCAGCCGCTGTTCATAATTGAAGCCATGAAGATGGAAACAAGCGTCGTAGCGCAGATTTCCGGCACTGTTGACGATGTGCTTGTCAAGGAAGGGCAGTTTGTAAAGGCGGGCGAGCTACTCGCGGAATTGAAATAAAATTGTAAGGGACGCATTTTAATGCGTCCCTATTCTGATAACAATAACCATTCGTCAGACAACTCCGAAAGCCGCTTTTTCTCTTGTTCAAAAAGTTCAACTTTTTCGCCTAAAAGCTGATAATCGGCGCAGACTTCGGGGTCTGCTAAAGCCGCTTCAAGCTCGGCAATTGTCGCTTCAGCGCGGCGTATTTCAGCTTCAAGCTCTGAAATCCGCACGCGCTTTTTTGTTTCGGCGGCGCGTTGTTCTTTTGTTCTGTAGTTCGTGTTTTTTGTTTCGTCGTTTTTCGGCGCGCCGGGGGCGTCGCGCCCTACGGGCGTTTCGATATTTTTTCGCTGACGCCTTGCCTCAATGTAATTATTAAAATCATCGTGAAAATTAACGCAATTATCTGCAATTTCAAGCACACGCGTGCCGAGCCTGTGCAATAAATATCGGTCATGCGAAACAAAAATTATAGTGCCGTCAAACTCGAAAAGCGCGCTTTCAAGCACCTCGCGCGTGTCTATATCAAGATGATTCGTCGGCTCGTCTAAAATCAGCACGTTGCCGCGCTCCAGCATCATAATCGCAAAGCGCAGCTTCGCGCGCTCGCCGCCGGAAATCACGCCGACCTTCTTATAAACATTTTCACCGACAATTCTGACGCTTCCGAGAAGCGAGCGAACTTCAAGCTCGGTCATGCGCGGATACAGCCTGTGAACGGCGTTCATGCAGGTATCGTCCATGTTGAAATAATCGTTCGCCTGCTCAAAATACGCAGTTTTTACATAATCGCCCCACCTTAAAAACCCGCGCGAATAGGGCAGAATCCCTTGAATTACTCTAAGTAAGGTAGACTTTCCGCTTCCGTTCGCGCCGACAACTGCAAGCTTCTCACCTCTGCGCAAGCCAAACGAAACTGAGTCTACGAGCACGTTATTCTCACCCACAACAAGCTTTAAATCCTCGACAGTGAGCAGCTCCTTAACAGGTGTGCGGTCATATGCAAACTTGATTTTCGCGCTCTTTTCAAACATCACGGGCTTTTCAATCAGTTCCATTGCTTCAAGCTGTTTTCTGCGGCTTTTCGCCATGTTCGAGGTTGACGCGCGCACTAAATTGCGGTCAATGTAGTCTTGTAATTTCGCGATTTCCTCCTGCTGTGCCTCGTATTCTTTGAGTTGCCGTGTGACGAATTCTTCTTTCTGCGCCGCAAACGCAGTATAATTCCCCTTGAAACGCCGAAGAATCCCGCGTTCAATTTCGCAGGTTGACGTAATTAATTTATCGAGAAAATAGCGGTCATGCGAAACGATTAACAGCGCGCCTTTATAGTCCCGCAGATACTCCTCAAGCCACAAAATCGTGTCAAAATCAAGATGATTCGTCGGCTCGTCAAGAATTAACAAGCTCGGATTCTCAAGCAGAAGCTTCGCGAGCGCAAGGCGGGTTCGCTCGCCGCCGCTGAGCGTTCTGATTACACGCTCACGCGTTTCGGGCGGAAAGCCCATGCCGCTGAGAATTTTATTAATTTTCACGTCAATTAAGTAGCCGTCATTCGCCTCAAAAAACGCAGTTTTGCGCGAATATTCCTCCGCGAATTCTTCTGGAATGTTACTCGCTCGCAGCTCTTCAAGCCGCTGTACGATTTCGAGCAAATCCCGAAAAACGCTCGTCATTTCGGCGGTGATGGTATTTCCGCCGTCTAAGCCGGAATTCTGCGCAAGGAAGCCGATTGCGGCGTTTTTGCTCTTAGAAATACGTGCTTCTTGCGGCTCGGGCTGCTTGTCGGGGATTTCCTGCCCGGTAATAATCCGCAGAAGCGTGGATTTACCACAGCCGTTAATCCCAATCAGCCCGATACGGTCGCTGTCTTCAACAGTCAGCGCGACGTTTTTAAGCACTTGATTACCGCCATAAAACTTGCTTATATTTTCAACTGAAATAATCATAATACTTATTTTAACACAAATTTGACTTTTCGTCAAATTTGTGTTATTATTGGAAGAACGAGGTAATTTTATTATGGTTTTAGGGATTGAGCTCGGCTCAACACGCATAAAAGGCGTGGTTATAGACAGCTCGCGCAAGGTTGTGCAGAGCGGCTTCCACAACTGGGAAAACCGCCTTGAAAACGGCTTCTGGACGTACAGCCTTGACGACGTTAGGGCGGGTCTGCGCGACGTAATTTCGCAGTTAGACTTAAACACGGCAAGCATCACCGCGCTCGGCGTTTCTGCCATGATGCACGGCTATCTTGCGTTCGATAAAAATAATAATTTACTCACGCCCTTCCGCACCTGGCGCAACACCACAACCGAGCAAGCCGCCGCGAAGCTGACCGAGCTTTTCGGGTTCAACATACCGCAAAGGTGGAGCGTTGCGCATTTGGAACAAGCTATTTTGAACGGCGAAGCGCACGTTAAGGACATCGCATTTATCACTACGCTCGCAGGTTATGTTCACTTTCAATTAACAGGCGCGAAGGTTTTAGGTGTGGGCGATGCAAGCGGAATGTTCCCTCTTAAAAACGGCAGTTACAACGAAAAATTCATAAAACAATTTCAAGAATTAACAGGTATAAACTGGACAAGTATTGCACCAAAGATTAAAAGCGCGGGAGAACCCGCAGGAGCTTTAACTGCAAGCGGCGCGGAGCTTCTCGGCTTATCCGAAAAATTCATTGGCGTTCCGCTCTGCCCGCCTGAGGGCGATGCAGGAACAGGCATGGTCGCTACTAACGCAATCGCGCCGCGCACCGGAAACATCTCCGCAGGCACGTCGATTTTCGCGATGGCAGTGCTTGAAAAGCCCCTCGAAAACCTGCACACCGAAATCGACATCGTAACAACGCCGACAGGCGCGGACGTCGCGATGATTCACTGCAACAGCTGTACCTCCGATATTGACGCGTGGATTAAGCTTTTCGGGGAAGTGAGCGGGCTTACGGCTTCACAGCTTTACGACTTGTTTTACGAGAAAGCCGCGCAAAGCGGCGGAAATACAGGCGGCGTGCTGACCTATAACTTCTATTCAGGCGAGCCTGTAGCGGGGCTTACAGACGGCAGACCTATGCTTATTCGCGCGCCTGATGCGGAGTTTAATCTTGCAAGCCTGTGCAAGAGCCTGCTCTATTCTGCAATTGCAACGCTCCGAATCGGCATGGATATTTTATTCGCAGAAAACGTAAGGCTCGATGTTCTTCGCGGGCACGGCGGCTTTTTTAAGAACAAAACAGGAATACAAGCAGCTGCAAATTCGCTCGGCGTGCCTGTTTCCGTGCTTGAATCGGCGGGCGAGGGCGGCGCGTGGGGGATTGCGCTGTTGGCGGATTATATGCTGTACTGCGAATTAACGGGCGGACAGAGTCGTCCGCCCCTACAAGAGTACTTGAAACTTATTTTCACCGAGCCCGAAGCAGTCTGCGAGCCGAGCGAAGCAGGCGTTAATGATTTCAACGCCTACCTTGAGGCTTATAAAAAAGGCTTGGAGGTTCAGAGGACAGCGGCGGAAATGCTGTGAATACAGGGTTCATGGTATTTATATAATGCGTAGTATTGTTTAGGAGTATTATAATGAGAAAGAGTGAACCTGACAAGTTTTCCTTTTCGTGTTCTCCCTCAGATGGAATTTATCTTTTTTTGGGCAAGAAAAAATGCCTTCATTGCGGAAATAAGCTAATTAAAGAAAAAAAGTCTGTGGTGAACGTATGGACAAAAAGGAGAACTCATCGTTCAACAGGTATGCGTGTAAAAGACATTTACTATGAATTTCTTTGCACTAAATGCGGCTATGTCAGAAAAATCGGAGATACTTCCGTTAATAGGTAATGTTGAACAATTGTTATTGTATTACTCAAAAAGCTATAAAATCAACTTCACCAAATAAGCATTATCCACACATTAACATAAAACAAAAACAATAAAACTAAGGAGAAAAACAATGTTTAAAACGCTTGATGAAACCCTGCGCTATTGCAAAGAAAAAGAAATAAAAATGGTTGACTTTATGATGCTCGACCTTGACGGTCGCTGGAAGCACCTGACTATTCCCGTTCAGCGTTTCACCCCCGACACCATGAAATACGGTATCGGCTTCGACGGCTCTAACTACGGCTACGCGCCTGTTGAAAACAGCGACATGGTGTTCATTCCCGACCTCTCAACAGCGTATGTTGACCCGTTTTCGGAAGTGCCGACGCTGACGATGATTGGCGACGTTTACGTAATCGCGCTCCCCGAAAATAAACGCTTTGACCAAGACCCGCGCAGTGTCGCCTCTTTCGCGGAGGAGTATCTGAAAAGCACGGGAATCGCCGATGAATTCCGCATTGGCCCCGAGTTTGAGTTTCACGTTTTCAATCACGTCAGCTATTCCACAATGTCCTACAGCACCCGCTTCAAGGTTGACACCGAGCCGGGCGAATGGAACACGGGCAACGAGGAAATGAACTTAGGCTACAAGCTCGGCAAAAACAACGGCTATCACGCCGCTCCGCCGCTTGACAAGCTGCACGATTTCAGAAGCCGCCTCTGCTTGCTTTTTGAACAGGCGGGAATCGCTGTAAAATATCACCACCACGAGGTTAGCGGCTCGGGGCAGATTGAAATTGAAGTCGAGTTCGGCGGTCTGCGCGAAATGGCAGACAAAACCATGCTCGGAAAGTACATCATTAAAAATAACGCAATCCGCGAAAATAAAACCGCAACCTTCATGCCTAAGCCGATTTTCGGCGAGGCGGGCAACGGCTTGCACGTTCATATGCACCTTTTCAAGGAGGGAAAGCCGCTCTTCTACGACGAAAACGGCTACTCACAGCTAAGCGAAACTGCACATTATTTCATCGGCGGACTGCTCAAGCACGCAAAGGCTCTATGCGCGTTTACCAACCCCTCAACGAACTCATATAAACGATTAATTCCCGGCTACGAAGCCCCTGTTACAATCGGCTACGCAACCTCCAACAGAAGCTCGGTAATCCGAATCCCCGCCTACGCAAAAGCCCCCGAGCAGAAGCGTTTCGAGCTGCGTAACCCCGACGGCACCTGCAATCCCTACTACGCCTATTCCGCAATCCTCATGGCAGGAATCGACGGAATCAAAAACAAAATTGACCCCGTTAAAGAGGGCTTTGGACCTTACGACTTTTTACTCTACAACCTCAGCCCCGAGGAAAAAGCGAAGATTCAGTCACTTCCGCAGAGCCTTGACGAGGCACTTGACGCGCTCGAAAGCGACCATGAATTCCTGCTCGCAGGGAATGTTTTCCCGCAAAGACTGATTGACATCTGGATTAAAAAACGCAGACAGGACGCGGCGCGCTACAGCTCAATGCCGCACCCTGTTGAATACGAAATGTATTTTGATTTGTAATAAAAAAAGCCGCTTTTAAAGCGGCTTTTTCTTGCTTTCTACTAAGCATAACACCTGTCGTCGGGTTAGAATCGTTGCTTCTCCGAGCCGCGCTTCTTACCGAATCAAGCGAATTGATTCCCATATACTCGCCATATTCAACGCGCTCGCCGCTGAGAATAAACGCACCTTGATTTGCACCTGAGAAGCCGTAATTACCATGATTATTTTCACCATAGGCGCTCTCCCACAGGAACAGCAGAAAATCCTGCTCTAAGCTTAAAAACGGACCGTCAACCGACGATTCTGTTATAATATCGCCCTCATTTAATTCAACCAAGCTCCAGTCATAGCCTGTCGATACTGTCTTGATTATATCACCCACGCTGACATCGCCTTTTATAACCTCCGTTACCCTCACAGAAGCCACAGTAACAGGTGACATAAATTCAAGGCTCGGAGTCCGCGCAAGCTCTGTATGCTCCGCGGCAATAACAATTCCTGTGATTATAATATCCGCGCCCGGGGCGTTTTCGCTTTCTTTTCCGTTAATCAACTCATCGACACTCTCAAAGCCCCACGCCCAGCAAGCATACGCGGGAATTGCAAGCGTGCAGAAAATACTTATAATGCAAATTAATGCTAAAGCTTTTTTCATAATATCAAGCCTCCTTAATATTAAAACAATCCGAACGCCAAAAAAGTTGCAAATTTGTGTTAAATTTATTCCCCGTCAATATCCAATTCCGAAAAATAAACATCTGATTCTGCAATAAAGTCTATTCCTTGTTCAACTGTTGCGACAATATCATAACCGCAATGAACGCATTTGTACAGTTCACCAATCTTAACATCTTGAAATTCATTGCAATTCATACATACAGCCGCTTGATATTCAGAGTTTTTATTCTTATAATTATCAAATTTCTTGCACACATATATTATTACAGCTAACAAGCAAATACTGATTAGGAAAAATATGTACACCGTTAAATTATGATTTGACGGCTCGCAAACTCTGCAAACAGGTCGGACGTGACAGCAAGCGTGGCGGAGATGACATTCGCACACGCCATCTGTAATTAATTGAAGTTCGCTTATGATTCCCCATAATAAAGCAATTACAATAATTATAAAAACTATTAAAGATACTTTTTTTATTAAGATTCCCCCCCGAAATTCTTCTCCAAGCTCCGCGCTTTCAAGAAAGCATTAATAAAACCGTCGAGCTCGCCGTCCATAACTGCATTTATATTCCCGACCTCAAAGCCCGTGCGGTGGTCCTTCGCCATTGTATACGGCATGAAAACATACGAGCGAATCTGCGCGCCCCACGCGATTTGCAGTTGCTCGCCTTTTATGTCCGAAATTTTGTCAAGATGCTCGCGCTCTTTTATTTCAATCAGCTTTGATTTAAGCATACGCATGGCATACTCGCGGTTCTGCAGCTGGCTCCGCTGTGTCTGGCAAGCGCAGACTATGCCCGTTGGCTTGTGCGTAATCCGCACAGCCGAGCTTGTTTTGTTCACCTTCTGACCGCCTGCGCCGCTTGCACGGTAAACCTCAAATTCAATGTCCTCCTCGCGGATTTCAACATGAACATCTTCGTCAATTTCCGGCATGACCTCAAGGCTTGCAAAGCTCGTGTGCCGCCGCCCCGACGAGTCGAACGGCGAGACTCGAACGAGCCTGTGAACGCCGTGCTCGGACTTTAAAAGTCCGTAAGCGTTCTGCCCGGAAATCAAAAACGACACGCTTTTTATTCCCGCCTCATCGCCGTCAAGGAAGTCCAAAAGCTCATATTTAAAGCCGTGCCGCTCCGTCCACTGGCGGTACATTCGGTACAGCATTTCCACCCAGTCCATCGCCTCCGTGCCGCCCGCGCCCGCGTGAAGCGTAAGAATCGCGTTTTTACTGTCATACTCGCCCGAAAGTAGCGTCGCAAGCTTCTGCGCTAACAACGTGGATTTCACTTTTTCTGCGGCTTCTTTTATTTCGGGCAATAATTCAACGTCATTTCCCTCCTCCGCAAGCTCAATCATCGTCAGCGCGTCCTCATGGTCGCCTTTAAGCTTCAAAAAAGCCTCGCGCGTATTCTTCATGTTTCCAAGCTTTTTCTGCACAACGCGCGCGTTTTCGGCATCGCTCCAAAAGTCGGGCGACATTGTAAGCTCGTCAAGCTCGGCGATTTCCTTTTCAAGCCGAGCGAGCCCCAAAGCCTCCGAAAGCTCTTTTATTTCCGGCGCGAGAGCAAGAAGCTCTGCGCGGATTTCGTCGTATTCAAGCATAAATATTACCTCGTTTTATTAAATTCTCCATCGCTTTTTCGTGGGATTCATGCCAAGATGCCCATTCCTTATATTGCTCGCACGGAAAATCGCCACATTCGCCGCAATGATTTATCTGCTTTTCCGTACAGCATATACGGAAATCAACACTGCCGCAGCCGCATTTCCAAAAGCAATCATCGGTTATATTCCAGCAACCTTTGCAAAGCGGAGCTTTATTCATAACCGCTTCCGCGCCTTCGTTTTCCCCTATCCAGCCCTGACCACGAAACCACCCAACCAATGCTTCAGCCGCGTTTATATCTTGTTCCATTGTGACTTTGAATTGATTACATTCACTGCAATCAATGCCGCAAGCCGCCATTTTTAATTTTTCCATAATTAATTCACCTGCCTATCATTCATACCCAAACTTAAACCACTCAAAATTAAAGTCACTGCCCGGCAAGAAAACGAAGCTCACGTCGTTGATTCCCTTCGGATTCGCAACCCAAAATTCCTGCGTTTGATACTCCTCGCACTTCGCAAATTCAATCATGTGCGTCTGCTCGTTGAACTTCATCGAAATCGAGTTGCCCTTAGGCGCAAAGCCGCTGATAGTCAGCTTGCTTACGCCGCTCGTCCCGAAGTCAAGCTCGGTAAATTTAATGATTACATTGTTACCGATGTTCTCGATTTTGCGCTCATTTGCAATATAATTATCGCCGTAAATTTCATCGTTTTCGCCTGCATAAATCGGCTCGAAAATCCGCTTGTTAATAAACTCAAAGCCGCCGAAAACACAGCGTCTGTCGAGAACAAAACAAATGTCGTGCCTGCCCGAAAGCTCTTCGGAAAGCTCGAAATCATATGGCGCAAAGTCATAATGCAGGTTATTACGCGGGAAGCTCAATGTCTGCAAAAGCCGCGCTGTGCCTTCTTTTACATCACCCGAATAAATTTCAACAGGCACCTCGTCATAGTACGAAGTTGTACCAAGATGAAGGCGGAGCGAGCTCGTTTTATTCTTCCCGAAGTCCACGTTTTTGAAGCCTACGAGCGTCTTTACATCATTCACGCCCGACACCGCGCCATGCTCGATAATCTTCAGCGGCGCGTAGCTAATATCGTACCGCCCCGAGTGAATAAACACGAACGGATTCTTCGTAGCGTCCGCGACACCCTCGATTTTCATGTTGAGTTCGCTGATTATTTCCGTGTGATTCTTGCCGTTGTTACAGGTTGCACGAAGCTTGAAAACGCCGTCGCTGACTGCTTCCACGAGCGCGCCCGAGCCGTCGCTTTCCTTAATTTCAGCCATGTCCGCGCTCGTTCCCGTTTCAAGCACGCACCGCCATTTTATATCGGTGCAGCTTGCATTTTCGGGGAATAATTTCGCATTAATTTTAATCTGCTTTTTGTCTTTGCTGAAAATTAAACTGTCGGCAGAAAGCTCAATTTTACGCAGCGGAATTTCCTTTTCAGAAAAACCGACGTCAACTTTTCCGCGCGAAATCGCAAGCAGCTGACCGCTGAAAAGCCGCTTAGAATCGCCGTTATAGCTGTCATAATCGGTGCTGTCGCCACTGTCAAGCCCGAGCAAAGCACCCGAAACATTTACGCGGTTACGCGCGTTTTCAACAGGAATATTATTCTCGTCAACAGCGAAGATTTTCGTGAAGGTCAAGTCGCCGTATTCCTTACTTTCGGTTTTAATTTCAACAGCCTCGCCGAAGCTTTTTTTGCAATCGCTTGCAACAACTGAACCGTTTTTATAAGCCTTGATTTCGAGCGTTCCGCGCTCGAAAGGCACGCTCCAGGTATAGCGCAAATTCTTACCTTTTGCGAGGTCTATCGTTTGCTTTCCAAGCGATTTGCCGTTTAAAAACAGCTCCGCTTCTTCAACGTTTGAATAAGCGATTACGTCAATCACTTGCCCGTCGTTCCAGTCCCAGTGCGGGAAAAGCTTGATGAAAGGCTCTGCAGTTTTGTGCCAGACTGCGCGATAAAACCAAAACGCCGCCTTGGGGAAGCCCGCAGTATCAACCGCCCCGAAGTAGGAATTTTTAGTTGAATAAGGCGTAGGCTCGCCGATATAATCCATGCCCGTCCAGATGAACTGTCCGCCGCAGTAATCCCTGTCGCGGTCGTCAATCCAGGCGTTTTCCGCGCTCTTACCCCAACCTACTACAGAATTTCCCAAATCCGAGCACTGCAAGTCCTCAAAGCTAAGCACAGGCATATTTACAGGGAAACGGAAAACCCCGCGCGAACGCACTGTTGACGCGGTTTCTGCGCCGTAAATAAACCAGTCGGGATATTTTTCGTGGTGTTCGTCATACAAGCCCTCGGCGTAATTATAGCCCGCTAATTTCAGCTCGTCCGCGACTTTTTGCGCGTTTGGATACGGCATAAAGTTCGAGCCGATTGTAACCTCTGCGTTCTTATTCGGGTCGTGCAAAAGCACCAAATCACGAAGGATTTTCGCGACCTCCAAGCCGCGCTCGTCCTTGTGTGTATCGTAAATTTCATTACCAATGCTCCACATAATCACGCAGGGGTGATTCCTGTCACGGCGAATCCACGACGCGACATCTCGCGCGTGCCACTCGGGGAAAAAGCGCGCGTAATCGTTTTTATTCTTCGGCAGCTCCCACATATCTAACAACTCGTCAATCGCAAGAACACCCATTTCATCGCATAAATCCAAGTACTCGCGGGCAGGCGGATTGTGCGCGAAGCGAATCGCGTTCACGCCCATTTCTTTCATGATTTCAACCTGACGGCGCGCTGCGTTTATGTTAAAAGCCGCGCCCAGCGCACCTAAATCGTGATGCAGGCAAACGCCGTGCATTTTCATGTACTGCCCGTTTAAGAAGAAGCCTTTTTCGGGATTGAATTCAGTCGTGCGGAAGCCGAGCGGATTAATTTCCGTGTCAACGACTTCGTTATTTTTGAGCAGCTCTGTTTTTAATTTATAAACATAAGGGCTGTTTAAATCCCATAAATTTACGTTATTTATAACTGTTGAATTCTCAAAAGCCTGCACTGTTTTTCCGTCAGCGTCAAGCAGCGTATGCCGCACAGAATCCGGCTCGCCCGCAGTTTCGGTTTCAACTTTAAGCTCCCACGAATCGCCGACTTTTTTCGTGCTGATGTAAACGCCGTCGTTTATAATCCGCGTCTGCTCCTGCACGTTCAGCCAAACATTGCGGAAAATCCCCGCGCCGCTGTACCAGCGAGTATTCGGGGCTTCATGATTGACTTTGACAATAATCTCGTTTGCACCCGCTTGCAGAAACTCCGAAATATCGAAGCAAAACGCCGTATAGCCGTACTTCCACTCACCTGCCGACTGCGAATTTACTATAACCTCGCAGTTCATGTAAACGCCGTCGAAAACGAGCGAATGAACAAGCTTCAAGTCCGCTTCGTTCACGTTGAACTGCTTCCTGTAAACGCCCACGCCGTCCGCATAAAGCCGCGCCGTGTCGGAAATTAACCAGTCGTGCGGAATCGCAACCTCGCGCCACTGCTCCTCGCCAAGCCTGAACTTCCAATTGTCGTTAAAAAGCTGTTTCATTTTAAATTCTCCCTTGCTCATATAATGTAATTCTCATCATGCATGATGGGTCAATGATTCTGATTTTTTTGTGCGTTTTCTTAGCATATTCGACAGTTTGCATCGTTCCGCCGCGCTTCCCGTCGTAAACAGCTAAAAGTAAATCGCAGGTGTCAACGAGCGCCCTGTTGCGGATTTGCATACAGCCGTCGAAATACGGCGCATTACTGACGACTTTAACCTCACTCGCGCTGTCCAAAAGCTGCTTGTATTTATGCTGCTGCTTGAAGTTCCATGAGCTTTCCTGCCCGAGACAGGGAACAACAGCAACAAGCCTCACGCGCGGATATTTCCGTTGAAACTCCGCTACAACGTCAGCGAAAAGCATATCCGCGCCGAGAGCCATTCCGCACTGAAAGGTCGTGAAATCGTCGTTAATCAGCTCGCTTACTTCCGTGCGCAGCTTGCTTTTCAACTCTGTCATGCCGTTCTCGCTTTGAAAAGCTTCATAAAGCTTTTTCGGGCGATAACCCGTGAAAGAGCAGACTTTATTATTAAAATTCAAAAACGTTCTCCTTAAATTTATGCCTATAATTATAAAGTATATATTAATTGGAAAGAAAAGTCAATGATTTACAAAAAAGCCTTGACAATTATTTCTAACTATGATACAATGTAACGGTGTTAGCAATTTTAAAGGAAGGAAAGACCATGATAAACGACGAATTAGCAATAGAACTGCTCGAAAACATGAAGGCGCTCTTCAAAACAAAGTCGCACCAGCACATCAATGAAGCGTTATGCGGCGAGGCCTTCGGGCTTCAATACATAGCCATGAACGGCGGAAGCGTCGTCCCCGGCGACATCAGCGGCGAAATGAACGTCAGCAGTGCGCGAGTTGCCGCCGCGCTGAACAGCCTTGAAAACAAAGGGCTTGTCACCCGCCGCATTGACAAAAACGACCGCCGCAAGGTTATAGTCGAGATTACTGAAGAAGGCAGAAGCCACGCCGAAAAGCACCGAAACAACATAATCGGCGGCGCGGTAAAATTTTTGGAACTGCTCGGCGAAAACGATGCAAAGGAATACGTGCGGATTACGGGCAGACTAAAAAATATAATGCCCGAATTATGGAGAAGCTGGAGCTTATGAAAAAAACTTTCGCTGTTTTAATTATTGTTTTTCTGTTTACCGCGTGTTCCGTAGGGCGCGACGCCCCCGGCGCGCCGAATCCCTCCGATACGCCATCACTGACGATAAACGAACTCGCAGATTTAATCCTTGAAAGCGCGGAATTCCCCGCGATGATTACCTCCGCAGAACAAAACGAAACACAAGAAATCATAACCATACAGCAAGCTTTGTCCGTGCATTTAATCGAAGTAGTTTTAATTACACCCGCAACGGAAGAAGCTATTAACTTTCTGCAAGAACGGCAGAGAGAACTAAAAGAACAATTAGCCTTTTACCCCGCGCAGATTCTTTCAGCGGAAGCCTCCGTTGTCGGAGCTGTTCACAATATTGCATATTTAATCTGCCACGAGGACGCAGCAGAAATCGAAAAAATAATAAATAATCCGTAAAAGAAAGGAATCCCCTGTTATGTTTGCAAAATTCAGCGTTCGTAAGCCCTTTACCGTCTTAGTCGGCGTAATTCTGATTATTACGCTCGGCGTAGTCTCGTTTATGAACACCACAACCGACCTCATTCCGAGCATAAACCTGCCCTACGCGATGATAATCACCACCTACATAGGCGCGACACCCGAGCAGGTAGAAACGGAGGTTTCTGCGCCGATTGAAAGCCGTATGGGTACAATCAGCGGAATCAAAAACATCTCGTCCAATTCAAGTGAGCACTTTTCACTTGTAATTTTAGAGTTCACCGACGACACAAACATGGACTCCGCCTCGCTCGAAATCCGCGAATCCTTAGATATGCTTGCTTTCCCCGACGGCGTCGCAAAGCCGACAATCATGCGGCTGAATCCCGACATGATGCCTGTTATGGTTGCGAGCGTTTACGCGAGCAACATGGATATGAGCGAGCTTTCGGAATTCGCGAAGAACACGGTTTCGCCAGCGTTTGAGGGTGTTCCCGGGGTAGCTTCGGTTTCAGCTTCGGGGCTGATTCAAAACCAGCTTTTTATAATTATAGACCAAGACAAAATCGCGCAGGTTAATGAAAGCTTAGAAGCCGCGATTACTGCCATGATGGAAGCCGCGATGATGGCGCAAATGGCGCAGCTTCAGCCGCAAATCGAAGCCCGCGTAATGGAGCTTATGATGCAAGGCTTGCCGCTTGAAGATGCGCAGGGGCTCGCAATGGCAGAGGTCATGGAAGCAATGGCGGCAGAGCATGAGGCTTCAGCAGGCGGCGCAGATATGCTTGGTCAAATGCCGAGCTTAGACGAAATGCTGACGATTGAAATGGTCAACATGATACTGACAGCGCAGAATTTCTCAATGCCTGCAGGTATGATTAGCGACAACGACGAAGACTTAACCGTCCGCGTCGGCGACAGAATCAGAACCACCGATGAGGTCGCGGATTTATTAATCTTTGACCTCATGCTTCCGGGAATTGAGCCGATTAGACTTGCAGACGTTGCGCAGATTATCGTCACTGACAACAGCGATACGCAGTACACCCGCGTAAACGGCAACCCCGCAGTAATGCTGACTATGCAAAAGCAGACAGAGTTCTCCACTGCCGACTTAACCCGCGAAATCCGCGAGAAAATGACCGAGCTTGAAGAACGCTTTTCCGACGTCGGATTAAGCTTCGCGGTGCTTATGGACCAGGGGCAATACATAGATATTATCGTGAATTCAATCCTCGACAATCTCATATACGGCGGACTTTTAGCACTTTTTATTCTTTTTGTTTTCCTGCGCGACTTACGCCCGACTTTAGTTGTCGGAATTTCGATTCCCGTAAGCCTTATGCTCGCGTTCACCGCAATGTACTTCACAGGGATTTCACTCAACATTATTTCTATGTCAGGGCTTGCGCTCAGCGTGGGGCTATTAATAGACAACTCGATTGTTGTAATTGACAACATCTACCGCTTACGTATGCAGGGCGTGCCGATTCGGCGGGCGGCTGTACAAGGCGCGCGTGAAATCAGCGGCGCGATTATCGCCTGCACACTGACGACAATCGCAGTTTTCCTGCCAATCGTCTTTACACAAGGGCTGACAAGACAGCTTTTCACCGACTTAGGGCTGACAATCGGCTACGCGCTTCTCGCAAGCCTGCTTGTCGCGATGACGGTAGTTCCCGCTTCCTCAAGTGCAATCTTCTACAAAATGAAGCCTAAGGAAAACAAGCTGTTCAACCGCTTCCGCGACGGCTACGGCAAGCTTCTCAAGGGCTCGCTCAGAATCAAAGCGTTAATTCTCGTGCTCGCGCTCGGCGGCGTTATTGCTTCGGGCTATGCTGTATATTCAAAAGGCATGGAGTTCTTCCCTGCTATGGACATGGATGAAATCGAAGTCGGCGTAAGGCTTCCCGAAGGCATCACCTTTGAAGAAGCCGTTCTAATCGCGGACGCGCTCTGCGAGCATATCCGCGCGATTGAAGACGTGGCGCACGTCGGCGTGAACGTAACAGGCGGCGGTGTCGGCGGTATGCTCGGTATGCTCGGCGATGCTTTCGGCTTCGGCGGAATCAACAGCGGCGGAAACCTAAGCGTTGACATTTATTTACTGCTGAAGGACAAAGGGCGTACTATGAGCAACAGCGAAATTTCCGATATAATCATGCAAAAGGACGGCTACGAGGGCGCGGTGATTAACGTAATTTCCGAAAGTATGCAGGAAATGCAGTTCCTCACCGGCGCATCAATTTCAATCAGAATTACAGGCAGAGAGCTTGACGATTTGCGCGACACTGCACTCGAGGTCGCAGAAATAGTCCGCGGTGTCGAGGGTGCAATTAACGTCAGAGACGGCTCGCAGAGAGCCGCCCCGGAAATGCGTATAATCGTTGACCGCGACGAAGCTATGCGGCGCGGACTCACCACAGCGCAGGTGTTCATGGCGGCAATGAGCGAAATTTCCAACCCCGATGTCACGGTAAGCATGACGCTTTCAAACCGCGATTATCAGGTGATAATTCAAGACGCGTCCTACGTAGAGCCCGACCGCGCGGCGATTGAAGCGATTGAGCTGACAGGCTCGTCGGGCGAAGCCGTAAAAATCACAGACATAGCGGAAATTCGCGACGACGTAGGCTTCACCACGATTTCAAGAGATAATAACGCGCGCTACATGACCGTCGGCGGCGAAATCGAAGAGGGCTACAACGTAACTCTCGTAAACGATGAAATCGCGCGCAGACTCGAAGATTATACCCCGCGCGACGGTTGCACAGTAACAATCAGCGGCGAATCCGAAGCAATTTCAGAAGCCTTCACCGACTTATATTTAATGATGCTTCTTGCACTTATTTTCATCTATCTTATAATGGTTGCGCAGTTCCAGTCGCTGCTCTCGCCGTTCATCGTAATGTTCACGATTCCGCTCGGCTTCACAGGAGGCTTCCTCGGGCTTCTGCTCGGTAATATGAGATTGTCCGTGGTTTCAATGATTGGATTAATTCTGCTTGCGGGGATTATCGTCAGTAACGGTATAATCTTTGTGGACTGCATAAACAGGCTTCGCCGCGAAGGTATGGTGAAGAAGGAAGCTATTGTAGAAGCGGGTAAAATGCGGCTTCGCCCGATTCTCATGACTGCACTGACTACAATCGCCGCCATGAGCACAATGACAATCGGCATGGGAACAGGCGTCGCGATGGTTCAGCCTATGGCAGTTACAGTAGTGGGCGGACTTACCTACGCTACACTGATGACGCTGTTTGTTGTGCCTGCAATGTACGACCTTCTGCACAGGAACAGGGATATGACAAGAGACGAAGACTTGGATTATGATAAGTCAGATAAGTCGGAATCGGCTACTATCTAAAAAAAGAGCATAAAAACTTCCCGCTTTAAGAAGCGGGAAGTTTTTTATTATTAACTAATCTATAAAGTCTTCATCATCTTCAAAATTGCGCTTCTTCAGAAGAACCATTACTGCCGCCGCACCTGCGATAGCCAAGAAGCCTGTTACGCCTGCCGCCGCGTTTGTCCGCGGGTTACGGTCGTTGCTGAAGTCCCACCAAGAGTTGCTGTTGTTGCTGCTACTGCCGCTTCCTGTGTCTCTGCCGGGTCTGCCGTCAACACCATCGCGTCCGTCTCTTCCGTCAACTCCGTCGCGTCCGTCTCTTCCGTCAACGCCGTCGCGTCCAACGTTCTCAGTTCCTTCTTTAGCTGTGTCTGCCGCGGGTGTAATGGTCGAAGCTCCTCCTCCGCCACCTGTACTGCCTCCTCCACCTGAACCGCCGCCACCACCGGAACCACCGCCACCGGAACCGCCGCCGCCGGAATTATTGCCGCCTGCGGGGCCCTGCGGACCTTGGGGACCTGCCGGTCCCTGCGGGCCTTGTGGACCCTGCGGACCTTGGGGAAGCTGTGCGCCCTCAATGAAGTACTGCGATGCGCTGTCGATTAACAATGTCAGCGAGCCGTCCGCGTTCAGCGTTATATCCTTAACGAAGGTTTTTATGCCGTTTTCATTAACCTTATACAGTTTTAAAACATCAAAACCCGAAAGATTGTCAAGCTTTTTATTATCCGTAACTGTCAGCTCGAAAACCATGCCGAAATCGCCTTTAGCCGCAGGAGTAATCAGAAACGCTCCCTCGGGAATATCCCTGTACGCCGTAGCGTCGGGGTCAAGCTTAATAGCAAGCGAAATGGGGTCTGTCCGCGTAACATCGGTAATTACAAGCGTGAAGCCTCCCGTTGCGTTTCTGAATTCAATCGGAATGTTCGCGTCACGTATCGCCTGTAAGTGCGAACCGGTCAGCACTGCCGCGTTGTCGATAAATATCGGCGTGGGATTCCCCGATGTGATGAAGTTTTTAATAACATCGGCGGGGAGCGGCGTGTTCGCCTCAGGGTTGTACTTGTAGTTCGGGTTTTGCACGTAGTTGATAGCTAAAGCGGAGAACGCGCTCAGCGCGCAGAACATAACCGCAATCAGCAAAGCACAGAGTTTTTTCATTTTTACGATTCCTTTCGTTAATGAGCTTATTATTTTATATATTATACCGTTCGCGGAAAATACGGTACCAATGCCTTGTTTTGCACTTATCGCGGCAGATGTAGCCCGAAAGAAACGCCACCGCGCACATCAGAAGCAGAAACATACCTGTGATAAAAGAACTGACGTTCAGCAAATCCGAAACGCTGTTCAGCGGAGCACGCACCAAAAGCCCCGAAACACGGGATAGAATATGCAGATTCGTGCTGTAATCCTGTAGTGCGATGTCCTGAAACCTTATAATTATAAACTGCGGCAAAAGCCAGTAAACAAGCGTGAATACAAGAAACGCGCGCCGCCGCATAAATCCCGAGGTAAATGAAATCCAAATCCATGCGATAAACGTTGAAACCGTGAGTACAAGCGAGATTTCCTCGCCGAGAGGCAGTCTTTTTTCAAAAGCATAGAACGCCGCCGCGAGCGTCACCGCGAGCACAAACGTGAAATCCTCAATGAAGCGCGAACGGAAAATCCGCAGTAAAGTCTTTGAACGCAACGCTTCCATGCTTTTCATTACAGCACCGCCCTTTCGCGCTCATGAAGAGAACGGTAAGGCAGAACGCCGTTATAATTATCATCAAGCAAAAAGCTGTAATAAGCTCCGCCGAGACCGAGGAAAACCAAGCTGATTATAATCCCGCAAGCCCAGGCTTTTTTTCTTGCGTCCTTGAAGGTAAGGCGGATTAAATCCCGCACAAGCACGTATATTTCCGCGCTTAAAATCAATACCGGTGCGACTGCGAAAAGTAGTGCGAGCCGCGAAATAATGCCGTGCGCTGTCCCGAGGAAACTGAAAAATGTCGTGAAATACATCGCCATTAAAAGCGTATTCGTGTGCGGATTGCGCGCCGCGAGCATTTTCCGCAGCAGAAACGCCAAAACGAAAAGCACCGCGAACGGAATAGTGTAAACAGGCGTTAAGCCGCTTGCCGCTTCTGCGTGAGTAATCGGGTCGTAAGAAGTATATAAGTAATTAGTAACGATTTTCATGAGCGGAGTTATGAAAATATAAGCACCCGCCGAGCCCGCAAGAATAACAGCAAGCGAAATATAATTCAGCTTGATTTTCATTACAAAGAAGAATGGAATCAGCAGCAGAGCCGAAAAATGGAAAGCCGACGCTAAGAGGACGAGCCCCGCGAAGCGGAAAAACCGATTCTTAGCGACATAGAATAATGCGAAGGCTATAAACACCGCGGCGATGAACTGCCGCATGAAGTTGAGCGAATTAAAAAACAATCCGAAAGCCAAAAACGCCGTAACGCTGACCCAAGGAAGGGCTGAACGCCTGTGAATCAACAAAAATATACCTAAAGTAATCACGAAGGCAATCAGCACGAACATGACTTGAAAGTCCGAAAAAACGTCCGCCATAATCTTGGCAGGAAGCGCGAAGCCCTTTTCCCGTGACCATGCCATTATTTCGCTGTCGGTCATCAGCCGCAGACTGTTAAACCAGTTGGCGTAAAGAATATAGTCGTATCCCACCTCGAACCTCATCGCCGCGACAGCGAAGAGCCCTCCGCCGGCAAGAACGCAGTAAATTGATTTCCCGGCGTTCCCGAGCTTCTCCCGACAGAGAAAAGCCCCGAAGATTATAGCGGCGGCAGGCAGGATTATGTAAATCAGCAAATAAATCACCCGCTTTCACTCATTATAGTATAAAAATTTGGTAAAGTCAATAGTTTTCTCTGTTTTTAACGTTTTTTAGGGCTGTTTTAAGAAAAATTCGTGAAAAGTAATAAATATAGAGTAAAAAATTTTTCACTTTTTACAAAAAAAAGAAGAAAAAACTATAGAAATTTTCTCAAAAATGTGTTATGATTGTATGGAAAGGCTTAAAAAATAAAAAAATAATGAAAAAATACAGGAAGGGAGAGCCGTCATGAGTGAAGATAATGTAAATTTAAATGCAGAACAGTCTGAACAAGGCGACGAGCGTATACCCATCAACGGAGCTGCTGTAATCAGCTTTAACGATACCAGAATGGAAGCCTACCTCAGCATAACCGAGGAACGCGACGGCGGCGACCCCGTCACCCTCAGGGATATTACTGACGAAATCGAAGCCAACGGCGTAGTGCATGAGGTCACGCTTGACGAAGCGAAGATGCTTCTCGAAGAGAAACGCTACGGCAAAAAGGTTCTGATTTCAAAAGGAAAGCGACCTGTCAACGGCAGAGACGGGCGCATTGACTACCTTTTTGAAACTACCAACGAGCTTGTCCCCAAAAAAGGAAAGCTCGGCGAGGTTGACTACAAGGATTTAGGGTTAGTGCGGAATATCATTGTCGGTGAGCTTATCGCTGTGATTCATCACCCCGACGACGGTGCTTCCGGCGTTAACGTCTTAGGGCAGGAAATTCTTCCTGTCGCGGGTAAACCGATTAAGTACATAGTTGGTCAGGGAACGGTTATTAACGAGGAAGAAACCGAAATCAAAGCGGCTGTCAGCGGGAATCTTGTCTGGCAGAAGGGCGGCTTCGCCATTTCGGAAACGCTGGTGATTCCCGAAAACGTTGACGTTTCGACAGGTAACATAGATTTCATCGGCGATGTCCTTGTAAAAGGCAACGTCGCGGAGAACTTCACTGTAAAATCCAAGAAAAACGTTACAATTAATGGCACTGTAACAGGCGCAACGGTTATTGCGGAGGGAAGCGTCTTCTTAAACCTCGGCAGCGTTAACTCCGATATAGTCGCAAAAGGCGATGTAAAGCTCGGCTTCTGCGAAAGCTCAAAAATAGAATGCTCGGGGAACTTCAGCAGTCAGTCGATTATAGGCGGCGAGGTTTTCTGCGGCGGCACGATTAACCTTACGCAGGGCAGAGGCGTTGTTTACGGCGGTAAGCACGTTGCTATCGGTGGATTTATCGCGAATATTATCGGCACGGAAAGCTATACAAAAACGCAGATTACCTTAGGTAACAGCGCGGTTTTAGCCGAAGAAAAGCTTGAGCTCACCACTAAAATCAAAGACCTTGAGGAGCGCACGAAGAAGCTTTTACAGGTCGCAGAGGTGCTTCAGGAGCAGAAGAAAAACTCCGGTCCACTCCCTGCTGACCGCGAAGCAATGCTTACTACTGCAATCCGCTCGCGCTTCACCTTCCAGCGCGAGGTGAAAATACTTTCGGGAAGAATCGCGGAAATCGAGAAAGAATTAGACAACGCGGGCGACCAATACATCATTGTACATAAAAATCTTTGGCCCGGCGTAACCGTGCGTATCGGCTCGGAGCTTATGATTGTGGACAGGCACTTAACCAAGGTCATGATTGGCAAGGACGAAGAGGGGCATTTAGCCTACCTGCCGTTCACGCCGAAGCCGAGCAAAACGAGCAGCGAATGACAAAAGCTTTAAATCAAGATGCATCTTGTAAAGTTGAGATTAAAACTCCTATTCACGATTTTCTTGTAAATTATCATAAACAAAGTGCAATTCGCTGTCATATGCCCGGACATAAAGGGCGTGAAGTCCCTCACGACATAACCGAAATCGCAGGCGCAGTAAGCATAATCGCTGAAAGCGAACGAACTGCGGCAAAGCTCTTCAATGCGAAGAAGACGCTCTACTCCTGCTCGGGAAGCACGCTCGCGATTCAAGCTATGCTTGCATTAGTAAAAACCGCTTCACAAGGAAGCAGAATCGCCGCGTACCGCGGCGTTCACCGAAGCTTCGTGTCGGCTTGCGCACTGTTAGACTTTGATGTCGACTGGTTTTATAACGAAGATGAACTTATAAGCACAATAAACGCAGACACAGCCGCCGTTTTCATGAACAGTATCGACTATTACGGCAAGCTGTATGACATTAAAAAAACTGCACAAATATGCAAAGCTTCCAACAATATCCCGCTTCTTGTTGATAACGCTCACGGCGCGTATTTAACGCTTTTAGGTAAGCATCCTATTACGCTCGGCGCGGCGATGACCGCCGACAGCGCGCATAAAACCCTGCCCGCGCTGACGGGAGCGGCGTATTTGCAGATAAACGACGAGCGGTTCACGCATAACGCCGAAGCCGCAATCGCATTATTCGGCACGTCAAGCCCGTCTTATCTGATTCTCGAAAGCCTTGACTTATGCAACAAGCACCTCGCCGAGGGAAACACCCAAGCGTTCGAGCTTGTCGCAGAGCTGAAGCAAAGCCTTACGGACGCAGGCTTTTCACTGCGCGAAAGTGACCCGCTTAGAATCACGATTAACGCGCGTGAATACGGCTATTCAGGCGCGGACTTCGCGGAAGAACTGCGAAAAAACAACCTCGAATGTGAATACGCCGACGAAAACTGCACGGTTTTGCTTTTTTCGACGATTACCGACAAGGCGCAGACTAATGCGGCAGAAGCCGCGTTAAAGAGAATAAAACCCAAAAAGCCGCTTGAAATTATAAATTATCCCATCTTAAAGCTTCAAAAAGCCACAAGTATCCGCGAAGCTGTTTTTGCAAGAAAATGCGCGGTGCTTGAAACAAAAAAAGCAATCGGAAAGGTCTGCGCGGAAATCTGCGCGCCTTGCCCGCCCTGCGTTCCGCTTGTTATGCCGGGAGAAATTATAAACACAGAAGCTGTAGAATTATTAAAAAGCTTCGGAGTGGATAGAATAAAAATTACGGAGGTAGAGAAAAAATGAAAATCAAAAAAATTCTTGCATTAATTTTGTGTGCAGTTATGAGTGTCGGGCTGTTTGCGGCGTGCGGCGACGACGAGGGTGGCTCGGCTCCGAGAGGCTTCGGAAATCTTTTCGGCACGGAGGAAGAAATCGACCCTTATCCGCTTGACACAAAAGTCGGCTTCATATACAGCGGGCAGGTTGGCAGTGACCCGATGATTGCCATATTCGAGCTCGGCAGAAATCAGCTTGAGCGGACGCTCGGCGCAGAAACCTTTTACATGGAAAACGTCCGCGTAATGCAGTTTGAGGAAGCCGTTGAAAAAATGGTAGGCGCAGGCATGAACGTTATTGTCGCGGCGTCGAATACCTTTAACTCCGCTGTCGTCTTAGAATCGCGCAAGTACTCGGATGTATTTTTTGTCAGCTTCGGCGGAACTGACCAGTCTCCGAACCTCGCTTCGGTACAGCCTCAGCTCTATCAAGCGGCGAACGTCTGCGGCTTTACAGCGGCGTTCAACACCTACAGCAACAGAGTCGGCATGGTGGTTGACAATAATCTGTACAACGCTTACGGCGTAGCTAACGCCTTCGCGCTCGGCGTAAGAGAGCTTCAGCAGCAGCCGGGGCAAATCGGCGTTTCGCTGAACTGGGCTTTATCCTCGCACCACGACGACACGAGAGCGGCGATTCTTGACCTTATTAATCAAGGCTGTGACATTATTTTCATCTATCAGTCCGATGAATACGGGATTCGGCTCTGCGAGGAGCTCGGCGTAAATGTAATCGCTTTCGCATATAATTTGCCCGAAATTGCACCCGAGCAGTATTTAACAGGAATGTATCTGAACTTAAACACGTATCTTATAGACAAGGTGCGCAAATATATGTACGGTAATACCAACTCCTTCGGCGAGCTCGTTCAGCGCGGTCTGCTCCACGGCATGGTAGAGATGATTGGCTTTGAGGACAGCAGAGTGAAGCCCGGCACGCGGGACTTGGCAACTGAGCTTCGCGCAATCATAATGGACGAACGTTCGCTCGTTTTCGGCGGTGAAATCCGCGACAGAGAAGGCGCAATCCGCGTAGAAAGAGGAAGCTCACTCTATATTGCACAGATTTTCACTATGCGCTGGCTCACGAGCATAATCGACACCGAGAAGAATTTCTCCGAGCCGCTGACCGAAATTACTATTTCGGATTTCACAATTAAACAGTAGGGAATATAAACCATGAAAGCCGAATTCATCGAGATTTATAACGCGAATATAACCCGCCCCGGCGCGGCGCAAATGCTGGAGTTTCTAAGCAACAGCGACTTCTTCACCGCGCCCGCAAGCACGCGCTATCACGGCTCTCACGAGGGTGGCTTAGCCGCGCACAGCGTCAATGTTTTCCGCTGTCTGACCGATTATTTGGAACGCGAGCGAGTGCGCGAGGTTTACAGGTTCGATTATTCCGAGGAAAGCATAGCTATTTGCGCGCTGTTGCACGATGTTTGCAAGGTCGATGTCTACAAAAAAAGCACCCGCAACGTCAAAAACGAAGTCACAGGCGCGTGGGAAAAAGTCCCCTGCTATAATTACGAGGATAATCTGCCCTACGGGCACGGCGAAAAATCGGTTTACATGATTAGCGGCTTCATGCGGCTGACGCGTGAGGAAGCTATGGCAATCCGCTGGCACATGGGCTTTTCGGGAATCGAAGACAAGAACACAATCGGCAGTGCGCTCGAAAAATACCCGCTCGCCTTCGCGCTGACTGTGGCGGATATGGAAGCTACATATTTTTTGGAAGGACATTGATTTTGACTCTCAAACACGTTATAATCAGAATTTATTTATATTTTCTGCTCATTTTATTTTTTATTACAGGCGGGCTTGCCATGTTTATCCTCGCGCCGCTTTATAAGCTTGCGTTCGCGCCGAAGGCGCAGTGGAAAAGCTTAAAGCCGTTTCTGCTCTGGAAGCACGTTTATAAGGTTATGTGGCGTTCGCTCTCTAATAAAAAGTATCGCGACTTGTATCCGTCGAAAATTACCGACGCACCCCAATTTCAAAACAGCTCTGAAATCATGCAACTTAAAGCAAGCTGGCAGGGCGCACCGGACAACTGCGACAAGTGCGAGAACTCCTGCTGTGCGCAGATTTCCTGCCCTATGCTCGGCGAAAACGGCAGGTGCCTGAGCTACGGTTCAATCTATTTCGGGTATTATTTCTGCGGAAGATACCCGAGTAATCAGGGTCAGGTTGACCTCTACGACTGCCCCAAGTGGGAGGTTCTAAATGAAGCGCATTAAATTCAAGCGCAGAGCTAAAAATAAAAAGCAAGACGACGTCATAATATATAACAACGGCGAATATGAAAAGGAATTCATACCCGCCGAAAAAGGTATGCGCCTTATTTACGGGAACCCTGTGTGCGGGCCGCCGATGTTGTTTTTAGTTAAGCGGAAGCTTGTCAGCCGTCTCTACGGGCGTTATTGCCGAACTAAGTCTTCAGCGCGGAATATCCCGAAATTCATAGAAAAATATCAAATCGACATGACCGGCTGTGAGGGCGAATATAAGAACTTCGCGGACTTCTTCTCGCGTGAAAAAAACAACCTCAGCTTCCCCGAAACGCAGGGCGTTTTAGGCTCACCCTGCGAAGGGCTTGTTTCAATCAGCACAGACATAGAGCCGGAAAACCTAATCGCGGCGAAGGACTCCTATTTTTCACTGCCGGAATTATTCGGCGACGAAAGCTTAGCGGAAAAATACCGCGGCGGAACTATGGTAAGGCTTCGGCTGACGCCGACAAATTACCACCGTATGCATTTTTTCGACAACGGCGTGGTCAGCGCGCCGAGCTTTATAAAAGGACATTTGTACTCGGTGAATCCGCTTGCAGTCGGGCGCGTCGCGCGGCTCTACTGCCGCAATAAACGCGCAATTATCGGCTTCTCGTCCGAGAACTTCGGCGACGTGATTTTAGTGGAGGTCGGCGCGACCTTTGTCGGCAGTATCGTGCACTGCTTTGAAGCGGGCGACGCGGTCAGCCGCGGACAGCAGGCGAGTTATTTCCTACCCGGCGGGTCATTAGTACTGATGTTTTTCAAGAAAGATATGTTCACGCCCTGCGGCGAAATCTTAGCGCAGACTGCGAAAGGCTTTGAATCAAAAATAAGCGCGGGCGAGCCAATCGGCACAAGTATGGAGAAATAGTTTTTATGAAGAAATTCTTCCCCCCTCTTGAATATGTAAATATCCCGAACATAGCTACCACGACGGGGCTTGTTTCGGGCATTGTTGCGTGTTTTTTCATGCTTCAAGGGAACATGATTAGCACGATTTTTTGTCTGCTTTTGGCGACTTTCATGGACGTTATTGACGGCTTCTTAGCAAAAAAATTAAAACAGCAGACCCGCTTCGGCGAGTACATGGACTTGCTCACGGACTTCTTCGTTTGCTGTGTTGTTCCTGTGCTTCTTATTTACACGTTTGTGGAGGTTTCGCTTCTGACGGTCGCCGCGGCTTCGTTTTATGCGGTTTGCGGCTTATGGAGATTAGCGTATTTTATCAACGTGACTACAACCGAGAAACAGCCGTACTTCACAGGTATGCCTGTCCCGGGTGCAATGCTGTTCGGGATTGTGTCAATTTGGCTGTACTGGCGGCTGAACGCGGCAGAAATCGCAGTTCCTGCTTTCGCGCCTGCGCTCTGCTTTTTCGCGCTCGGCGGACTGATGATTTCATCGGTTAAATTCAAGAAATACGGCTTCTGCCAAAAAGGATTAATTATCTTCGGGCTTGCATTTTTAGCGGCGATATTTATATTTTAAACGTAGGGAACGGATTAATCCGTTCCGGAGCGGAGCGGAACGCATGGCGGTTTCAGCTGAAAACGCCGAAATGCAGTTCCCTACATTAAAATAAAAAAAGGAATGAAACCATGAACGAAATCGACATCAAAAACCAAATCTGCGATATTTGCGGCAAGATGTGGCAGCTCGGCTGGGTCGCCGCCAATGACGGCAATATCACTGTAAAGCTCGGAAACGGGCTTTTTTTAGCGACACCTACGGGAATCAGCAAAAGCTTCATCACTCCCGACAAAATCGTGAAAATTAATGCAAAGGGTGAAGTGCTTGAAGGAAGTCAAAACAGCGGCTTAAAGCCGTCGTCCGAAATAAAAATGCACCTGCGCTGTTACGAGCAGCGCGAGGACGTCGGCGCAGTTGTTCACGCGCACCCGCCCACAGCCACGGGCTACGCTGTCGCGAACAAGGCACTTGACGGTTACACGATGATTGAAGCGGTGATTGCAATCGGCTCGGTCCCCGTCACGCCCTACGGCACGCCGTCTACTTATGAAGTCCCCGAAGCGATTACGCCGTATCTTCAAGAGCACGACGTTCTGCTTTTGCAAAATCACGGTGCGCTGACTGTCGGCGCGGATTTAATCACCGCGTTTTATCGCATGGAAACGCTTGAGCTCTGGGCGAAAATAAGCCTCAACGCGCATTTGCTCGGCGGCGCGGTTGAAATATCCCGCGAGAACATCGACAGGCTTTGCAATATGCGTACGCAGTACGGCGTTACAGGCAAGCACCCGGGCTACAAAAAATACCCGAACGGGAGTTCATAATGAAAAAAGTTTTAGCAATAGATTTAGGCGCGTCGAGCGGGCGGGTAATCCGCGGATATTTTAATAGGGACGGCAATACTATTAAATTAGAAGAAATACATAGATTTGCAAATAATCCGATTGAAATCAACGGCACTTTGCACTGGGATTTTAATAATCTTCTTGATGAAATTAAAACAGGAATTTCAAAAGCAGGCGCGTTCGATTCCTTGGGAATCGACACGTGGGGCGTGGATTTCGGGCTGATTGGCAAGGACGGGCAACTGCTTGAACCGCCCGTGCATTACCGAGACAAGCGCACTGACGGCATTTCCGAGGAAGCTTTTAAGCTAATCAGCAAAGAAAAGCTTCTCGAAATCACCGCAATCGGCTTCATGGAAATTAACACTGTTTTTCAGCTTTTTGCACTTAAAAGGCAACGTCCAACGCTTCTCGAAAACGCGGAAAAGCTTCTGCTGATGCCCGATTTGCTGAATTATATGCTGACAGGAAATATGCAAACCGAGCTGTCGATTGCAAGCACGACGCAGATGTTAGACGCGAAAAGCGGCGCATGGTCTGATGAGGTTTTAAACGCGCTCGGACTTCCGAAGCGACTGCTAACCCCAATCGTGCAAAGCGGAGCAGTCATCGGAAAGCACGAAAACGCAGATGTAATCGCTGTTTGCGGACACGATACGCAGTGTGCAATTGCAGCTGTGCCGTCTTATGAAGACGACTTTATTTACATCTCCTGCGGAACCTGGTCGCTGTTCGGGACGGAAGCTTCTGCGCCGATTTTAAACGAGTTTAACTTTTCAAATGAAATCGGCTTCGGCGGAAAAATAACTCTGCTCAAAAATATAACGGGCTTGTATCATGTTCAGGAACTGCGGAAAAAGCACAACAACCTCGAATACGCCGAGCTTGAAAAGCTTGATGAAACGCGGCGGATTTACGAGAACTTAGCGGCTGAACACGCGCAGGCTTTCAAGGAAATAAAAGCTTGCACAGGCAAGAATTACAAGACTATTCACATTGTCGGCGGCGGCTCGCAAAGCGCGCTACTCTGCCAACTGACTGCAAACGCCTGCAATTGCGAGGTCAAGGCAGGGCCCGTTGAAGCGACTGCGCTTGGGAATATCGCGATTCAATTAATCACAAGCGGCGAAATCGCCGACTTAAAAACCGCGCGGAAAGTAATTGCGAGGTCGTGCAAGGTTAAGACGTACTTGCCGGAGGGGTAGGGAATTTATATAATGTGAGGTTAGAGGTGTCGAATTGAAAATCAGCAAAATATTATCTGATAATTATAATTGTGTTGATGGAAGTTTTGTTTATTATCTCCATGAAATGTCAAAGTTCAACGAAACTGCATTTTGGGATTATTACAATTCTCTTGTCGAATTAACTCAGACAACTAAAAATAAAGGTTCGTTAGACAGAGAAATACTACATTTTGTCTGCCGCACATATAATTATATTTTAACAAGTTTTATGTGGCATTTCAGCCCACAGGATTTGTATTCTATTTCAAATCTTCCAGATGAAATCACACCATATATCGAGCGTTTAGAGTTTGCTTTTGACGGATTTATCAGAGGAATATTATTTGATGAAGAAATCTTTGAACTTAAAAATCCAATGAAATAAACTTCGCCTAATAAGCATACCCCGCACTCTTAAATAAAGAAAGGAACAGTAAAATTATGTACCCAAAAATCGGAATCAGACCTGTAATTGACGGGCGGCAGTTCGGTGTCCGCGAGTCGCTTGAGGAGCAGACCATGAACATGGCGCGTGCGGCGAAAACGCTCATCGAAAGCAACTGCTTCTACGCTGACGGCTCGCCTGCGCAGTGTGTAATTGCGCCGTTCACGATTGGCGGCGGCGCGGAATCGGCAAAAGCAGAGGAGCTTTTCACAGCTGAAAACGTCTGCGCGACGCTTTCGGTTACGCCCTGCTGGTGCTACGGCTCGGAAACAATGGACTTAAACCCGCTTACAATAAAAGCCGTCTGGGGCTTCAACGGCACGGAACGCCCCGGCGCGGTTTACTTAGCCGCGGTCATGTCGGCGCACGCACAGCGCGGATTGCCCGCGTTTGCGATTTACGGGCGCGACGTTCAAGATGCGGGCGACATGAATATCCCTGCTGACGTTTCGGAAAAGCTGCTCCGTTTTGCACAATGCGCTTTAGCCGCAGGGCAGATGCGTAAAAAGGCATATGTAGGAATCGGCGGCGTTTCAATGGGAATCGCAGGCTCGTACACAGATGCAGATTTCATGCAGAAGTACCTTGGAATCCGCCCCGAATGGGTGGATATGGTTGAGGTTCTGCGGAGAATCAAGCTTGAAATATACGACAAAGCCGAGTACGAAAAAGCGTACAAGTGGACGCGCGAGAATTGCCCCGAAGGCACGGACTTCAACACCGCCGCAAACGATGGCAACAAGGGTGTAATGTCCAAAGACGAGCAGTGGGAATTCTGCGTGAAAATGACGCTGATTATCCGCGATATTATGCTCGGAAACCCGAAGCTTGCCGACATAGGCTGGCTCGAAGAAGCCAAAGGGCGCAACGCGGCTTTCGGCGGCTTTCAAGGGCAGCGGCAGTGGACGGACTGGCTCCCGAACTGCGACTTTACTGAAAGTATCTTGAATTCTACCTTCGACTGGAACGGCAAAAAACAGCCCGTTCTGCTCGCCACCGAGAACGACAGCCTGAACGGCGTTGCTATGCTTTTCGGGAATTATATTTCGGGCAGAGCGTCTATTTTCGCAGACGTGAGAACTTACTGGAGCCCCGAGGCTGTCGAGCGCGTGACAGGCAAAAAGCCCACGGGCAAGGCCGCAAAAGGCTTCATTCATCTTATTAATTCGGGCGCGGCGGCAGTTGATGCAACAGGTGTCTGCAACGGCATAATGAAACGCTGGTGGGAGGTTACTGACAGCGACATTTCCGCAATGCTGAAGGCTACCGACTGGTGTCAGGCGAACTTGGGTTATTTCAGAGGCGGCGGCTTCTCCTCGCACTTCAAAACGCAGGCGGAAATGCCTGTAACGCTGATTCGTGTTAACTTAATCGACGGCTTGGGGCCTGCGCTTCAGATTGCAGAGGGCTTCACCGTAACGCTTCCCGATGAAATTCACAACACTATTGACCTGCGCACCGACAAAACGTGGCCCACAACTTGGTTCGTGCCGAATCTTACTGAAAGTGGCGCGTTCAATGACGTTTACTCGGTCATGGCGAACTGGGGCGCGAATCACGGCTCGTTCACCTACGGACACATCGGCGCGGACTTGATTACGCTTGCTTCAATGCTTCGTATTCCTGTTTCCATGCACAACGTAGATTGCAATAAAATCTACCGTCCGCACGCTTGGTCGGCGTTCGGAACAGACTGCGCGCAGAGCGCGGATTACAAGGCCTGCGAGACTTACGGTTCTTTATATTAAGCTATATTAAATTAATTCGGGAGCATTTTTATGCAGGTTTTATGGTTCAGCGTTGGTGCGGGAATATTGTCGATGGGGCTTGGAGGCTTAATTTCCGCGCTCCTGTTCAAGCGTTCCTCCGAAAAAATTATCTGCTGGCTTTTATCGTTCGCGGCAGGAATTATGACGAGCGTAGTCTGCTTCGGCTTAATGCCCGAAGCGGTTGAGCTCGCGGGCATGACAGGTGCGGTTTTAGGGCTGATTCTCGGCGTTTTAGTTATAATGCTGCTCAACAGCGTTGTTGACAAAATCACTGATGTGAAAGGTGACAAGCTCAGTATTCACAACACCCCCGAAGAGCTTTACCACCAAACCTCAGTGCTTATGAACCCGAAAAAAATGCTTCGTTCGGGGATTATAATGCTCGTTGCAATCGGACTGCACAACATTCCCGAGGGGATTGCAATCGGCGCGGGCGGAAGCCATAATTTTCAGCTCGGCGTAATGATTGCAATTATGATAGCTCTGCACAATATCCCCGAGGGCATGGCGATTGCCGCGCCGCTTTTAGCGGGGGGAATCGGCAGAGCAAAGGTAATTCTTCTGACGCTAATCTGCGGCTTAACCACGGTTTTCGGTGCGCTTTTCGGCGTTTTAATCGGGAATATTTCCGACTTTGCTGTTTCGCTGTCCCTTTCGGCGGCGGGCGGCGCAATGCTTTACGTTGTCTTCGGCGAAATTATCCCGCAAACTGTCGTAATGACGAAAAGCCGCATGGCACCGCTGATTACGCTGTTCGGAATTATTCTCGGACTTCTTATGACCGCGTTGTAAATTTTATTATAATGGAGTGCAAAATCATGAAAAAAGTAAAAGCGTATCCCTTCCGCAACTCGAAGCTGTCAATAAAAGCGCGCGTTGAGGATTTAATGCAACGCCTCACGCTGACTGAAAAATTCGGGTTCCTTCCCGCCCGTCAGCAGGCTGTTCCGCGCCTCGGAATCGGCGAATGGCAGGTCGGGCTTGAAGTTGCGCGCGGCTATGTCGGGCGTGAGCCTGACGAAATCTCCACTGTTTTCCCGCAACCCGTAGGGCTTGCGTCTACCTTTAATCCTGCATTACTGCGCGAGCTCGGCGAAATCGCAGGGACAGAAGCGCGGATTTATCACCGCCGCTTCCCGACTGCAAAGCTGATGATGTTCGGTCCGACTGTAGACTTGCTCCGTGACCCGCGCTGGGGCAGAAACGAGGAAAGCTACGGCGAAGACCCGTTCTTGACGGGCGAGCTGACGAGCGCGTATTGCAAAGGAATCAGCGGAGGAAATAAGAAATTCCTGCGCGCGATTCCGATTCTCAAGCACTTCTGCTCAAACAACCACGAGGAAGCCCGCATAAGTGACTCCGCCAACGTTGAGCCGCGGACGCTCCGCGAGTATTACTACGCGGCGTTCGAGCCGGCTATCAAGAGCGGCGGCGCGCAAGCGGTCATGACCGCCTACAACGAGCTTTCGGGACAACCCGCTATGAATAACCCCGACCTCAAAAACGTCTGCAAAAAAGAGTGGGGAATGTTGTTTTCTGTGACTGACGGTGCGGATTTCTCGCAGAACGTTTTAGCGCATAAGCACGGGCTTTCCCACGCTGAAACGATTGCGGCGGCTGTAAAAGCCGGCAATAATATCATGCTCGATAATTTTGAAACTGTTATAGAATCCGCGAAGGACGCGATTAAACAAGGGCTCATGACCGAAGCAGAGCTTGACATAATCGTCGCCGAAACGCTGACAGCGCGGTTCTTGCTCGGCGAGTTTGAAGCCGAGAAGCCGTTCGCTAATATTCCCGACGAGAAATTAGACTGCGCTGAGCATCGCGCGACGAACGCGCGCGCCGCACGTGAGTGCATTACGCTCATGAAAAACACGGGAATCCTGCCGCTTAAAGCCGCTAAGAAAACCAAGGTCGCCGTCCTCGGCGCGCTCGCAGACGCGAATTACCCCGACTGGTACACGGGCAGAAGCAGCTATCACAAGACGATTCTGCAGGGCGTGAGAAACGCCGCAGAAAACGTAAGCTTCTGCGACGGGCATGATATTGTCGCGATTAAGTCGCTCCACAACAACAAATATCTCTCGGTTAAAGACGACGGCTCAGTCGCCGCGGATTCCGCGAAAATCACAGCCGCTTGCAAGTTCAAAAAGCTTGACTGGGACGGCGGAATTAATTATATTTCCGAGGCGAACGGCAAGCATTTATTCCTGCAGGAAAGCTATGATGATGAAATTTCCGTTGCAGATTCAATAACGACAGGCGTTGTAAACGCAGTCGGCAACAGCACTTTCGAGTGGTGGGGCAGAATGATTTTTAAGACCTGCGAGTACGATAACGCGATAATTATTAAAGGCTGGCGCAAAAAAGATTTAGCGATTGACGAAAATAATCGCCTCATTGAAACAGAAGCGCGCGCAGTAACAAGTGCAAAATTATTCAAGGAAGAGGTTGTTTTTGACGCAGTCGCAGAATCTGCCAAGCTCGCAAGTGAAGCCGATTATGCAATACTGTGCACCGGGAACGACCCAATGGTAATCGCCCGCGAATGCTTAGACAGAAAGTCGTTGGCTCTGCCTGCGGCTCAGCAAAAGCTAATAGACGCGGTGCAAAAAGCTAACAAAAAATCGGTGCTGATTATAACCGCAAGCTATCCTTATACAATTAACAAGGAAAAGGAAAGCTTCCCTGCGATAATCTACAGCGCGCACGGTGGCTCCGAGACAGGCGATGCAATCGCAGACGTGCTTTTCGGCAGATATAATCCCGCAGGGCGCACGCCTCAAACATGGTATAAAAGCGAGCATGACCTGCCGCACATCGGCGATTATGACATTACGCGGGGCACAACCTATCTTTATTTCGGCGGCGAAACGCTGTTCCCGTTCGGGCACGGGCTGAGCTATTCTTCCTTTGAATACTCCGATTTCACCGTTAAAGACTGCGGAAAAACAATCGAGACGAGCGTAAAAATTAAAAACACTTCCTCGGTCAAAGGCGAAGAAGTCGTGCAGTTGTATTTCACCGCGCTTGAGCCGCGCGTGAAACGCCCGAAAAAACAGCTCTGCGAGTTCATAAGACAGGAAATTGAGCCCGGGCAAACTGCGAATATTTCCTTCGTTTTCGATAAATCGCGGCTTCGCTTCTGGGACGTTACGCGAAACAAATTCACGACAGAAGCAGGCAAGTACAGGTTCTACGCGGCTTCAACGAGTGAAGATATAAGACAGACCTGCGATGTAAAAATCGCGGGAGAAAAAATCCCGCCGAGAAATTTATTCAAGAAAACCCCCGCGATTAACTACGACAACAAGCGCAGCGTAAAAATGCAGTGGGACAGGGAAATCTGCGCGCATTACATCAGCGCGTCTGCGCCGATGACGTGGGATTCCGTGCTTGATTTTTACGACGCTGACATGAGCGGCGCGACGGGCATTGAAGTCAGCGCGGCAATGGACATTGGCGGTGCGAAAATAAAGGTTCTCGCGGGCGGCAAGCAGGTCGGCGAAATAACAATCCCCGCAGGCGCAAAGCCCACGGGGTTCGGTAAACAAAAAATTAAATTTAACAAGCCGCTGAAAGGCTGCAAAACCCTTTCTCTCGCGCTCGGCACCGGCATAAATCTACTTGATTTCAAGCTGCTCCGCACTTAAATATTTCTCGGTGATTATTGCGGCTTTTTCAAACTCGCCGCAGAGCAGGAAATCGGCAATTTCATCTAACAAATTATTAATTTCCATTGCCCATGTTTTCTTTTTCAGTTCACTAAGCGCGGTCTTTGCATCGCGCTTTTTGTATTGCCCGCAGGCGGCTTTGATTTTATTCAGATTCTCCTGTAACAGTGCCGCGGTGCCGTTATTATTACCTGCACCTCTTTGCGCTAATCGTTTCAGCAGCTGACGAAGCTGATTAATAAAGCTCGGCGTTTTAAAGAGAATCACTTCTATTTCGCCCGCGCTTCCTGCCTGCTCTAAGGTATAGGCAACCGCGGAAAGCTCCTTCTCGCCTATGTTTGCGAGCGCGCTCTTCATGCCGTGAGCGGTGGTGGTGAACAGCTCTATATCGACATTGCCGGAGTTCGTCACTTCATAAAGCAGGCTTTCAAGCACCGTCACCGCGTTCTTGACGTCAAGCGCAACCGCCGCCGCCAAGTCGCCGTCTATAGATTTTTTCGGCGCGACCTTTGCTTCGCGGCGAACCTTTTCGAGCGTTTCGGGCGTCTGCTTATCGCGGATTAAACGATTGAGCATTGTATTAAGCTCACGCAAATCAATCGGCTTAGAAATATAACCGTCGAAGCCTCTCGCTAAAAACATATCAGACGAGCCGGTAATTGCGTTGGCGGTCAGCGCGACAATAGGCTCTCTGTAGCCGAGCTCGCGGATTTTCTCCATAGTTTTAACGCCGTCCATCTTAGGCATCATATGGTCCATGAAAATAATATCGTACTGCTTGCCCTCGCTGATTTTATCAACTGCTTCAAAGCCGCTTGAAGCGGTTTCTATTTTCAAGCCGTAGGGCAGCATCATGCCCTTTGCGACATAAAGATTCGAGTCAACGTCGTCCACTACCAAAACATTTCCGTAAGGCATATAATCGTGTACAATCTGCGTTCTTGTCAGCTTTGATGTATTTTGGAAGCGGTTCTTGAGTAAGCTTTCAGCGATTTCGCGACCGCAAATGCTTGTTCCTATCCGCTTTTGCGGCAGGCGCACAGTAAACACAGAGCCTACGCCGGGCGTGCTTTCCACCTTAATATCGCCATTCATCACGTCAACAAGGCGTTTTGTTATACTCATTCCGAGACCCGTTCCGACTGTAGTGCGGTCAGAGTCACCGACAAAGCGCGTGTATTCTTCGAATAACTTTCCGATTTGCTCCTCGGTCATTCCCTGCCCTGTGTCGCTTATGCGGAAAATCATGCTGACGTAATCGTCCGTGTCTGAAATTGCAGTTTCCGACCATACCGACAGCTCAACCTCGCCCTTGTCGGTGTATTTAAAAGCGTTGGATAAAATATTATTGAGAATCTGCTTAATACGAAGCTCGTCGCCGAACATATCAAGCGGCGTATCTTCGTTTAATTTAAGCATAAATTCAATCGGCTTGCTTTCATAGCGCAGTAAATTCAACTGCATCGCGTCGTTAATCAAGCTTGGAATATCGTAGTGAGCGAGCGAAAGCGTGAGCTTACCCGCTTCAATCTTAGACAAGTCGAGAATGTCGTTGATTATGCTGAGCAGAAGATTCCCCGAGCTGTATATCATGCTGAACGCTTCTTCGGTTTCGGGCGTGTTTGTATCCTTTTGCAATTGAAACTCTGCCGTCCCGAGCACAGCGTTCATCGGCGTGCGGATTTCATGGCTTATATGCGAAAGGAATTCGCTCTTGGCTCTGTTGGCGGCTTGCGCTTCCTCGCTTTGTTTTTCCGCTTCGAGAATGAGGTTCTTCATTTCCGTCGTTTCAAATATCGCGCCCGCAGTGTTTAAAGGATTCCCCTCTTCATCGCGAATCGTGCTCGCGTTTCCGCGAACATGAATTAATTCGCCGTTCTTCTTATACAAGCGATATTCAATGTTGAAGGGCGTCTTGCCTGTTTTATCGGTGATATGCGCCGCTAATTTTGTCCGCACCATTTCCGAGTCGTCCGGGTGCAGACATTCGTGAATACTTCCGTTTGTATTCGGGAAGTCATCAACACCATCAAAGCCGAGCATACGCCGAACCTCGTCTGACCATGTAAGCTCGTTTTCGGGATGAACGGGATTCCCCTCTTTTATATCCATATCCCATAAGCCTATGCTTCCGTCCTTGATTGCAAGGTCTAACTTCATCAGCTGAAGCTCTGCTTCCTGCCTTTGACGCTCGGTTTCATCAAAGAGGCTCTTGCTCTCTGTTATATCCGCCAACGCGCCTACAACGTGTATAGGATTGCCTTCCTTATCGCGGATTGTTTCCCCCGAGGTATGAAAATAGGCATACTCGCCGTTTTTCTTAGTTAAACGATACTCCATGTTATAGGGTGTTTTGCCTGTTTTGTCAGTAATATGCGCGCTTAAAGCATCGGAAACAACCTGCCACTGCTCCGGCTCCATGCAATTAATAAGACTGCTGACTAAGTTCGGGAAGTCATTGACGTCCTCAAATCCTAATAAATATCTGATTTCGTCAGACCACATGATTGTGTGGTTGGGGTTCAGCGTGTCTTCGCCTATGAACTCCATGTCCCAAATGCCGATGCTTTCGGCTTTCATGGCGACATTCAGCTTCATAAGCTGAAGCTCGTTCTGCTCTGCGGAAGCTTCAATCTTCTGCATCATTTTCTTATGCTCGCGCAGGTCACGGCTGTACCCTGCGACGATTCGCTCGCCCTTTAAGTCTATGCAAACATATGTATCTTCGACAGGCAGAGCCTTTTTATCTATCGTCATGCAGATGAATTCTGCCTGCTGATAGCCTGTTTCAAAGGTTTTCTTTATAAGCTGACGAACCATCTCGTCCGAGCGCGTTCCGTCGGGCTGATACTCGGGCATAAACTCGAAGTATCTTTTAACATATTCATCCTTTGTTAGGTTGAACATCTTTGCCGCCGCCGCGTTGCAGTCGGTCATGATTAAGTTCTCGTCCCAGAAGTGCGCCGCGAAGGGCGTTGAATCGAACAAAAGCTTAACCCGCTCGTCCATTTTATGCGTCTGCTCCATTTCTATGAGCTGCGCATTTACGAGCATATTTTTTACGTGTTCTACCTTGGCGTCTTCTTTGGATTTAATTATGCAGTTCTCGGGAATATTCACGCCGAGCGCGATTTTGCGCGCCATATCGTGACAGGTTTTTGAGCCGCAGGCGTAGCAGTCTACGTGCTGCTGTTCAAAGTCTTTTTTACCGAGCAGCTTGAACGCCTTCGCTATATCCGCGTTAGTGATTCGCGGAAGCGGCACGGTGACAGGCTTATATTTCCGCATAAAATGCGACATATCGAGAAACTCGTCGAAAATCTTAGAAATAGATTTATAATACTCTTCCTTGCGCTCTTCTACTCTTCTTTCTCCGAGCTTCATCGCTTTGTCAATTTCAAACATACATTTGTCATGCTGAGAAGCTGTGCCTATATTACAGCCGTCAATACAGCTAAGCACATCGTAAATATCGGGCAGGAAATCCTCAGATGCCGCCGCGTATTTATTCAGCTTGTCATAAACGCCCATGCCTTCGGCTTTGGCTATATGAAGCTTCTTTCCGAGCAGATACTCTATGTTTTCCTTGAAGCCGCCGGGAACGGGGAACAGCGAGCCCAAGCCGCACTCGGCATGGTCGAAGTCGGTTTCCTCCTCCGGAAGCATAATTCCGTGTTCCTTGAGGTATTCGAGCAGGTGCTCAAACGTCACGTTATAGTCGGCGAGCTTCGTGCTTGCGAACTCGGTCGTCTTCGCCATACAGGGCGAAAGCGCGGCAATCGCGTCGGTTACGCCCTCATGCTCCTTCATGTAAATAGAAGTACACGCCATCGGACTGTGAATAGGCGAGAGCCTTTTCAGCAGGTCGTGGCGGTAGAGCTCGCAGTATGTAACGATTGGCGGGCAGGGCTGGGTTATGATTGGAGCGGTGTTTTTTTCCAAGTACTTAATATGCGCCCAGACGCAGATGTCTGCCCCGAGCGAAACGTCGTAAATCTTATTAACGCCGAGCTTTTTCAAGTATGTAAAAAGCCGTTTGTATTCGGGGATATTTGTTTTGATTGCGGGTGCGGCGATTAATGAAATCGGTTTGTCCTCAGCTAAGTCGGCGAAGAACCGCTTGGTATCGTCCCCGAAGTATCTTGCATCATGCTTGCACGCTGAAATGCACAGTCCGCAGACTATGCACTTTTCATGGTCGATTTTAACTTTTATGCCGCCCTTTTCGTCCTGATATGTAATATTCGCTACTTCCATCGGGCAGCTGCGGGTACAGCGGTTACAGCCTACACATAATTCAAGCCGTTCCTTTACAACCTCTACAACCTCAATCATTATTCTCTACCTTTCCCGTAAGTGCGAGCCTATGCGCTCAAGAAGAGCCTCCTTGGAAAAAGGTTTATAAATGACGTCTATCGCCCCAAGCTCCTGACTGCGGCGGGCTTCCGTAGGTGCATAGCTTTTTCCTGTTAAGAAAATCACCGGTATGTTCGCGTATTCCGGCTCGGCTTTGAGACGTTTTAACGCTTCATAGCCGTCCATCTCCGGCATCATTATATCCAATAAAATTAAATCCGGTTTAACATCATTCAACACATTAAACATGATTGAAGCCGATAAAAGCGTAACCACGTCATACTGGTCGGATAAGGCGTCCTCCGCCATTACAAGATTTGTCCTGTTATCATCTACCACAAAAATGGTTTTCATAGTTTTTCTCCTTCGGTTTCCTTTTGCATATGTACGCAAAATAGTCAACTATATAATTATAATACTATATTGCTTATTTGTCAAGCGATTTTTCAAAAGTTGACATAAACTCCAAAGTCATGTATAATATATTATAAACTGCATCAAAGGAGCGGCTCATGAGAGTAGACGACGCTGTAATCGTAAAAGCGCATTACGATGCCGACCCGCAAAAGGAATGGGACAGATTAGCAGGCGGAAAGTTTGAGTTCAGGCTCGCCTCGCATTACATGGAAAAATACATAAAGCCCGGCGACAGCGTTCTTGACATCGGCGGAGGTCCCGGGCGTTATTCGATTTGGCTCGCGCAAAGGGGCTGCGATGTGACGCTTCTCGACTTATCCGAGCAAAGCATAGAATTCGCTCGTAAAAAAGCCGCAGACTACGGCGTAAACATGAAAACCTTAGCGGGCGATGCGCGCTATATAAGCGCGAACCCCAAGCTTGCGAAAAAATACGACCATATTCTGATTATGGGACCGCTTTATCACCTTGTTGACGAGAGCGACAGAAAGGATGTCGTCCGCAGTGCGATTTCGCGCTTGAAGCGCGGCGGTAAGCTTTTTGCGTCGTTCATCTCGCTCACGGGCGGAATGGTTTTCATGCTTAGGGAATGTCCCGAGCTGATTACGCTTCCTGCCGAGCAGGCGTTCATCTACGCACTTACAAGTGGGAAGTCTTTTGGGGGCGACGGGTTTACCAGAGCTTATTTCGCTTATCCCGATTCTGTTGTGCCGTTCATGTCGCAGTTCCCCTTAAAAAAACTGCACCTCTTTGCACAGGAGGGAATCAGCTCGCCCTTCTATCACAAAATCATGCCGCTTTCGCAGGAAGCGATTGATGAATGGTACAAAATCAGCCTTGCCGTCTGCGAGAAGCCCGAATTCCTTTCTTACTCCGAGCACCTCATGTATGTCGGCGAGAAATCAAAATAAAATGCAAAAACGTGTACGTTACTTTGAAGCAGCGTACACGTTTTTTAGTTTTATTCCTGGATTAATTCGTAGGTTATTTTCATTGAGTTCAGCTCGGTTTTCGTTACCGGCATCTGGAGGTTGTTAATCGTCGCCATATAAGGCGTAACATAAAATATACTTTTCGGATAAGAATTCGCGCTTGATTCATGAAGAAGCGTAATCAGCGGCAGCTTCATGCTGCTTGAGTTGCATAAATTCATTTGGTTTACAACATCATTACCGGCTTGAGTGAATACAGCGTTGATTCCGTCAATTATAAATAAGTTATTTGTAGCTGACACCGTAGGGCTTGCTAAATAATCTCCGGCAAAACACCAATATCGCATGGTGGAGCTGGTTACATTGTTTCCTGCTACTAATCCGCTGCTCACTCCGCCTTCATTAAACGCATGAATACCCGCACTTGCAACAGTTGCATAGATTCTATTCTTGAAATAAGCAGCCGGTGAAGCCTGAACATTTCTATCCAGCGTAACTCTTCTGTCATCAATGACTTGCTTTGTAATCAAATTGACAGTTCTGATTCTTACATTTCTGTTGCCTGTTCCGCTGAGTGAAACATGAACTAAATTATAATCCTTGTCTATAATAAAATTCGTAGCGAGATTAGAAAAGCGTTCGTCCGATGCAACTGTAAACAGCTCTTCCTTGCAATGCGGCTGGCTTGAAGTGAGTAGCCCCGCACTGTCAAATATACTCAATGCTTCGGGATTTGCATAGGATTGCTCAACTATTGTGAGGCTGTTGTCGTTTCTGTCTAAGATATGCGTGTGTATTCCTTTGCGTAATTCGCCTACATAAGTTGTCGATGTATTTGTTACTGAGTTCACAACGCTCGGCGCGAAATGGACAAGCGACTGACTCGAACTTCCGTTGTTAATCCGCTGTCTGAAAAAAGTTCCCGCTTCCCCCGGCGTCATCCAGCCTCTGTCGCCGCCCGCGGAGGAGGTCAGCGAAATTGATTTTATTACGCCGTTAGCTTTGTCTGTCGCAAAGTCCCACACCATTTTTACGCTGTTTTCTTTTACTACAGTTTCGTTTTGATTCCATGTTCCGCGAAGCGGATTTTCCGCGCCGTAATGTCCGCCTGCGTGCCCGAGACAATTTATTCCCGGGGGCGGCAAAATATTATTTTGGTTCTCCTGAATTATATCGTCCCAAAGCAATACTCCCCGCAAATAATTCGGATAAAGCGGCGTTAACCGCGCCAGCATATCGTTTACCGCTACTCCCGACGCGAGCATTTCTCCATTCCAGTCGAGCAGATTATTAATAGCATTAGTAACAATATTTTCATCTTTATATTCTTCTTTTTTCTTTCCTGTTACGCTGTCAAAAAGCTCGATGGTTGATTTCCCTTTTAACATTTTTATTTCCCCTCTTCAAGATTTAAAATATAGTTTAACAGCTGCAGCGGATTCCCTGTCGCCGCACTGAGAAGATTGCCGTAATGACTGTCATATTTTATAACGACTTCATTAAAATTGCTTAGGCTTTCTGTGCTTATTATTATTTCGTTTTCGATGACCTCAACCAAGTTTATTTGTAATTCGTTAACCCCGAATGTAACCGCAAACGCGTCCATGTTAACTGCTTCGTTTTCCCTCACCGCTATCACGTTTGAAAAGACAAGAACAACCTTATCGTCCGGAAGCCATTCTGCTTTTATAAACATAGAATCCATCAGCAGACTGTCTGTGAATCCGCGCAGCACCGGTTTTAAAGGTGCGACAGACATCATGCTTATTTCCTCTGAATATCCTTCTCGCGCGGGCTCATGCAATTCCGGTTTTTCAGGTTTTACCGAAAGCTTTTTAATCGGAAGCTTCATAGAGCTCAGCTCGTATTTTTGAATACTTTGCGCTATGTTTATTTCAGGTATTTGCGGCCCGTTGTCGCCGAGCATATACTGTCCGCTGACAGAAGCGAGTAAATCACCCGCCGCAATAACTGCGTCGCCGCTTGTTATTCTCGCTGAAAGCGATAACGTGTTTCTCCCCGGACGAATAACGCGGAAGCAATTATAAAGACAAATACTGTCAGGGCTCTGTGCAAACAAGTGAATCCTCGGCGTTTGCCCTACTTTAATGTTGTTTATGCGATACTCAAGGATTAACACGCAGTCTTCGAGCGAGGTAATGTTGAATTGTGTATTAAACACTGCAAATGTTCTTGATTCAAGATTGAAATTTATGCTTGCGATTCCCTGCGTTTCTGTGTTCAGAATAATATGATTTTCGTTTTCATAATTAGTATATCTTACGCGCAGGTTTTCGCTCATGCTTTCAATCATTCTTTGCTGTGTCATCGGCTCGTCATAATCGTCAATAGGATTCTTCGATTTTGACACAAGCCGCGCTGTTAAACCGCCGTCATAAATCAAAGTATAATCGCTGATTAATGCAAAGTAATGCGTGTTTTCAAAATCGTCCTGCACTAAAATCGCATCGCCCGATTCAAGGTATGGAAGCCCCCGCATTTTTACCGTCAGCCCGTGATAAGAGAAGCCGTTCCAGTGATTAAAAATGCGCCGCGCCGCTTCATGGCTCGCGAAAGGATTATACTGCCGGTAAGTAGTCAGCTTCGTTCCTTTTCCCTCAGTAAAAATATCGTTCTCGACTATAAAATCAATCTGCCGCACTTCATTCACATCAGCTTTTACCGACAGCTCTGTGTATTGACTGCGCGACAAAACGAAATTGCAATATTCTAACCTTTTTAGTTGTAAAACCCCGCTTCTGTCGAACTTCGCAAAGCCGCCGTTCACCCCTGCAATGTAGCCAATTACTTCGCGGCAGGTTGCATTACGCGGAACGTATTCTATTACATCAGCCGCAGGTGTAAAGCCGATTCTGAAATCAAAATGCCACGCTATATCGCGAAGCAAATCCGCTGTGGTACAGGGAAATGTTACAGTCGGATTGTAACGGGAATCAAGGCGGTACATTCGGTCGTATGTTGTCAACCCTCTTTTTCAAATATTTAGGAAAAATTAGAAAAAGGCGTTGTCAACCGTTAAAATTCCCGATTGACTTTTTCGCCTTTTTATGTTATAATTATACAGTACGGTTTTAATTGTGCCGATTTCGACATAATTAAACGCAGGAAACGAGGTTTTTATGGACGAGAACATTAAATTTGAATTATTTGAGAATCAGCGTATTCGCATGGCGTGGGACGTGGAAAGCGAGGAATGGTTGCTTTCTGTTGTAGATGTATGCTCCGTACTGACCGAAAGCGATTATCAAACTGCAAGAAATTATTGGAAAGTGCTTAAAAGTCGCATGAAAAGTGAGGGGAATGAGTCGGTTACAAATTGTAACCAACTGAAATTGAAAGCGGCTGACGGCAAACGGTACAATACCGATGTAGCTAATACCGAGCAAATTTTACGTCTTATCCAGTCAATCCCCTCGCCAAAAGCCGAACCGTTCAAACTGTGGCTTGCCGCAGTCGGCAATGAACGCATTAACGAAACGATTGACCCCGAATTGACGATTGAGCGAGCTTTGGTTACATATTTGAAAAAGGGTTATACTCGTGAATGGATTAACCAACGCTTGCAAGCTATTCAAGTCCGAAAAGAATTGACAGACGAATGGGACAGCCGTGGTGTTCAAGAGGGCAAAGAATATGCCATACTCACGGACGAAATTACCCGTGCATGGTCGGGAATGTCAACACGCAATTACAAAGAGTTTAAGGGCTTGAAAAAGGGTAATCTGCGTGATAATATGTCAACCCTTGAACTTGTTTTGAATATGCTTGCGGAAGCTACGACAACGGAAATTTCAAAGACAGTACAACCGAAAACCTTTAACGAGAACAGAAGTGTCGCAAAAAGCGGCGGCAAGGTCGCAGGGAATGCCCGAAAAGAAATTGAAGCTACAACCGGCAAGCCTGTTATAACTTCTAATAACGCTGTTGACTTTTCAAGGCTTATTTCTGATATAATTGTAAATGAGGACGATAAAAAAGACGAAAACGAGTAAACATTATGTACAATAATATAAACCGTGACAGCAAATATATAAACAGTCTTAAAATTTCATTCTAAAAGAGTATAATATAAATGCAGTTTCCATTGCTTCTGCTAAACGTGGTTACTACGGCGAAACATGGCGGTTAAATTCTTCTGACGGCAGTTGCAAACAAATCATAATTTAAATTCTTACTCTGGAGTATAAAATAATGCGTACTGAAAAAGAAATGTTTGATTTATTTTTGAATATTGCCAAAGTTGATGAACGAATACGAGTTGTCGGAATGGAAGGCTCACGCACAAATATAAATGTTCCAAAAGATGATTTTCAAGATTATGATATGTCATATATTGTAACTGACATGGAATCGTTCACAAATAACGATAACTGGCTTGACGTATTCGGCAAAAGAATAATCATTCAAAAACCCGAAGCAATGGATTTGTTTCCGCCCGAATTAGATTGGTTTTCTTATCTGATGATTTTTGAGGACGGTATTAAAATTGACCTTTCGATTATTCCGCTTGAAATGCTTGATGAATACTTGAAAAGCGATAAGCTGTTGAAAATACTTCTTGATAAAGACGGACTTGTGCTTAATCCTCCTACCCCCACCGATAAAGATTATTGGATTTATAAGCCGTCTGTTGAATTTTTTGATGATTGTTGTAATGAATTTTGGTTTGTTTCAACATACATAGCAAAAGGGCTTTTCCGTGATGAATTATTATATGCTTGTTTTCACATGGAACAAATTGCTCGTGTTCAACTTTTTAATATGCTCTCATGGAAAATAGGTGTTGAACATGGATATAATTTCAGTATCGGTAAACATAACAAGTACATTAAAAAACATCTCACGGAAAACGAGTGGAATTTACTAATGAAAACTTTTCGTATGGACAGTATAGATAGTTGTTGGACGGCGTTAAAATCTGCACATCAATTATTTAGGCAAACATCAAAATATGTAGCCGAGAAATTAAATTATAATTATCCAGATTATGATGTACAGGTGACAGAATATATAAGTAGGCACGGCGAGTAATCCTCACCGTGCCTTTCTCTTTATAATTCCATATCATAACTACGCTTCCTCTGTTGCCGTTCCCGATTTTCCTCTTGTAGAATATCATAAACACTACGCTTGATTTGCTCCACTTCCTTAACTTCATCTTTGAGGGTTTTGTATTGCTGATATAGCTTATCTTTCTCTGTGGTCTTTTCCTCTCGCTCTGCTATCCATTTTGAAACAGGCGGTAGCTTTTTCGGGTTAAACCGTTCTTGTAAAACATCTTTCAAATACTTTTCGGCTGTATCGAATTGGTGCAGTTCGGGGCGGTGATTTTCGTAATATTCCATATACGCTTTCCGTGCCTTTTCTTCGTTTCGCCTTGCGAATAATCCTGTCGCATTTTGAGCCGTTTCATATTCAGCATAAAGTTCATTATACTTTCGCTTGATTGGTTTGCTTTCCTTGTAATTCTCGCCCTGCCTTATATGCTCGTCAAGGGTTTTTATTCTGCGTTCAATAGGTTTGAGGTCATGGGCTATATCACGCTGTTTTCCTATCATGGAGTGTAATTTTTCTTGCAGTTCGGGGAAGTCTTGAATTTTATTATCCGACAAGAAATTGAGCATTTTGCAATAGCTTTTAAGTTATTTATGCTCTGATAATGCTGTGATTTGCCTTTCTGTGCTTTTCGGTTCAAGATGTCAGAAACAACGTCAAACAGGCTCGGCGGTGTCGGGGTTTCGGGCTTTTGCATTTCCTCTTTCAGCCATTCATCTAACTTTTTAAGTCGTGCCTTTAACTGCCGTAATTCCCTGTTGAAGTCTGCGATTTTCCTATTGCAGTTTCCTCGTTCGGTGCGGATTCCTTTCTTTTCCATTTGTGAAGCTGCAACACCAAGATGAACAGTCGGCTGTTCGTCAAGACCTCTTTCCTTATGGCTTCGGTGGTCTATGCGTTCCGTGCGGTTCTCTCGTTCTAAAACTGCGTTGACTTCATCAGCCCATTGTTCTCTCCAGTAGTTAGCGTTCGCCCTGTCGTTCCAGTCGGTTGTTTCTTGTTTCGTACATTTATACTGCCGTTTCTTCGGGTCGTAAATCTTCTCGCCGTTTTCGTCAAGTAAATATACTTTCCTCTGCTTATCGCCCCATGTCCTGTCCTCGTTAAAAGGTCGCATGGTGAGCATGACATGAGCGTGGGGGTTTCCGTTTCCTGTGTCATGGATTGCAATGTCGGCAACCATGCCGTTATTAACAAAATGCTTTTTGCAATACTCGGCAACAAGGTTTTTGTTTTGCTCTGCTGTTAATTCTTTCGGCAGGGCAAGTTCAATTTCTCTTGCAAGCTGTGAATTACTCGCTTTTTCGATTTTCTCTATTGCGTTCCATAAGACGGCACGGTCTGAATATTCGGGCGGTGCGTGTTCGGGTAACATGATTTCTGTATGCACTATTCCACGCTTTCTTGAATAGTCATGCGTTATTCCCTCACGCTCGTTTGTGATTTTCTCGCCTGCTCGATATGCCGCCGCCGCTACTGCGGATTTTCCTTTCCCTCTGCTGATGATTTTTATAGACAAGTGATAAAT